>DAOUJD010000047.1:0-10963 GCA_034423115.1 Dehalococcoidia bacterium
TCTTCAGGGTGAGGGACGTCCCCCTGGCGTCGGGCACGGTCCAGGCAGTGGCGAAGGTTACCGAAGGTGGGGAGGCGGCAGCCGGCTTTGACGAAGCGCTCGATGACTTCGGCGGGTTCGGGAGGTTGATCGGGATTCCAGTCGCCGGCGACGGCTTCGGCGATGCGTCGGAGCTTGATGATGGTGAGTTCGAGGGCGAACCTGCGCTTGAGGACGTTGATGCGGCGGCGGATTTGGGACAGGGTCATGGATTACCTCTGACGGGAGAGTATTTACATGGATAAAGGGGATAAACGGGATGGAACCGCCAGAGGCGGACCTGCGGCAGGATGGGGGATTGGGATGGGATGGCAGCGATTTTGGCGAAAACCCTCTCATTTCCGCTCATTTGAGTAGGGCTGGGATTGTGATATGGGGGTAAATGGTGGCGGATTGGGCGGGTTTGGGGGCGATATTGATGGTTTTGGCGGGCTGATGGGAGGATTTGGGGCAGATTTGGGGGAGCGGCGTTTGGCGTTGGGCATTGGACTGGTATGGGGTGCAGGGTCATTCGGTTATCTGATCACCCGAGCAGCAAATACCATCCGGGATATTGGCAAGCGAACCGTCCGCTCGTGGTTCGAACCGCCAGAGGCGGAACCGCCAAGGGCGGACCCAAGGGCCTGCGGCAGGCTCCCGCCGGAGGCGGATTCTCCAGAGGCGAACCTGGGGGCGTTCCGCACCATGAGCGGACTACATCGGTGCGTGTGGATAATCGAATGGACGGGCATGGGGTAGACAACGGGTTGGATCCGGGCGGTTGGATAGTTTCTGGATAATCAAATGGTAAGGATGGGCGGAGATCAGGGGCAAGGGGGAAGTGTCATTGGACCTTTCGCTTATCCCGAACCGCGGCCAACGAGAAACGCCAGAACGATTCACCAACCACCGTACGCTCATCCCTCTACAAGCTTTCGCCAGAGGCGGAGGTTCCAGAGGCGAACCTGGGGGCGTTCCGCAGGATGAGCGGATTGGCTTGCCGCCGAGCAATAATCGCAAAGTTCTGTGCAGGGCCAGGGCAATCGCTTTTCGACCTTCGGCTCTTTGGTCCAGCACTACCGGCTACCGTCATACCGGCGAAAGTCGTCCGCCCGTGGCGGATCCGCCATAGGCGGATGCCGGTATCCAGTGCCTGAAGTCGGCTGTTTTGCAACCGTTGTCTTCATCCTGCGGCCTCTGGACTCCGGCTTTCGCCGGAGTGACGAGTCTGTAAATTCCAAATGCGATTGCCCTGTGTGCAGGACCGGCGCTGATGACAACGGCATTGGCGCGGCCATATAATGCGGAGACACGAGGCAACCGGAGAGCACGACGACACGGGAGGAACTACATGGCTACCGTAACCCAATTTGAGCGATTGACGAAGCCCCTGGTCAACATCACGGAGATGGACCACATTGTGCTGCGGACGCGGGACGTTGAACAGTCTTTGCGGTTCTACACCGAAGTGTTGGGAATGCAGCCGGAGCGGGTTGAGCAGTGGCGGGCCGGCGAGGTGCGTTTCCCGTCGGCGCGGCTGAACGCGGACACGATCATCGACTTCTTCGCGTCCGACAATTATTCGATGGATCAGGATGGCCCCCGCAACCAGGACCATTTCTGCATGGTGATTGACTACACCGACATGGACGAGTTGAAGGCGCGGTTTGAGGATCTGGGCGTGGAGATTCAGGCAGGGCCGGGCAAACGCTGGGGTTCGCACGGCGACGGCATCTCGCTGTACATCTATGATCCGGACAACAACGTGGTGGAGTTGCGGCACTACTAGGCCAATCGTAAACGACTGGATTTTCGGGGTGCGGCGAGCGGTCGTCGCACCCTTTTTGGCGTCTCGGAGATGGCGGGCGTCAACCGTGCTGAGGACGATCTACTGATGCGTGTATTGATAACTAAACCTCGGTACACCACCGTCATTCCCGCTTTCGCGGGAATCCAGAACGTCTTGGTAGCAGCGAACTCTGGATTCCGGCATCCGCCTATGGCGGACATCTTCGATTTGCGCCGGAATGACTGAGTATTTTAGCGAATCGCTCACGCATCAGTAGTTGGTCTCACGGGACCTAACTCGATTGGGCGTCGGTGTTGGGTTGATCCTCTTTCACCAGGTATTTGAGGCGACGCCAATCGAGCGCAACGGTGATGCCGGACAGGCCGAAGAATCCGTACGCGAACCAGAGGCGATGCTGGGCCTGGGGAAAGAACAGGTGGGCGACAAAGGTTGTCAACAACAACGCTCCGGTTTTCCAATCGACCGTACGGCGGGCGATGAGGAGCAGTCCGAACAACGAAAACGCCGTGGTGAGCAGGAATTCGGCGGCCTGGCGATCGTTCAATGGGAAGGACAGCAGTCCGCCGGCGGACAGGCTGAAGATGCCGACCATGCTGCCCACGAGCAGGGTGAACTTGTTGACGCCGGAAGCAATCAGAACGGTGAGGCCGGCAGCGGGATTGGACCGGGTGGCGAAGAGCACGGCGACAACTACCTCAGGGGTCTCGGACGCCAGGGGCGCCAGCCACTGGATCAGTACGAACTCGTCAACGCCCAACTGGATACCAGTTTCCACCAGGCCACCCACGAATGGGTCGGCTGCCACGCCGATGACCGCGGCGGCGTAGAGGAACAGCAGGATCACCGTGGTGCGACGCCAGGCGACGGGCAGGTAACCCACCGCGGCGGCAACGCCGGCCAGTTCGGTATCTCCGCCTTCCCTCCTGGAACTGACCCACAGATACGCCAGGTAGAGCGCGATCAGGGCGGCGGCGATGAGGAAATGGATCTGCATGAGGAAGAACAGGGGGAAGGTGACCACCGTGGCGACGGTGAGGAAAGTCATTTCGGGGCCAATATGGCCGCGCAAATCGAGGACTCGGCGGTGTACCGCCCACGAGACCAGGATCACCACGGGCCAGCCCACACCGACGAGCATCCGATTGGCTCCGTTGACGTTGGCGGCGACACGCTCGGTTTCGTCGGTAACGGCGCGGGTGGCAGGGTCGAATGAGGCGCCGGCGTCCCAGGCCAGCACGGCCTCGATGGCGTATTCAGGAAGCACGGTGAGCAGGGCCAGGATGGCGATGGCGAGGGACGCCGAAATGTCCAACTCGGCGACCTCGGCGGCCCATGAAAACAGGAAAGCGCCGGCCAGGATACCGGAGCCATAGACCGCGGCCGCGACCATAGGGTGAAGTTGCAAGCCGGAAAACAGCAAACCGATGCTGGGCAATCCCAACAACACGACGACAATCAGCGCGCCCCACTGCCGGCTGCCGCCATAGGTTCCCATCTACGACCTCCTGGATTGATATGCGGTTCGGCTCGGTACCCTATCACATGAAACCGTTTTCGCGAGGGAGCATGGCCGAGCAAACCGCGGTGGTAACATAGCGGGGCCCAATCGCAAGACGGGATTTCAATAACGGGGTGAGATCGGTTCGATATGTATTCCAAAGTAGTGGTGCCGCTGGACGGGTCTGAGTTGTCGGAGAGGTCGCTGCCGTATGCCAGGATGGTGGCGGGGGCGCTTTCGATACCCATTGAACTGGTGGAAGCCTTCGACGTGCTGCCCCCGGCGTTGCACGATCACCTGGCCGTAGCGGCGATGCAGCGCATGCTGGACCAGGCCTGGTCGCGGACGGACGATTACCTGTCGCGGGTGCGGACGAGCCTGCGAGAAATGGGGTTCACCGCAACCGCAACGACGCTGCCGGGCGGTCCGGTGCAGGCCATCGTGGATTGGGTCGCGGACGATCCGGACGCGCTGGTGGTGATGTCTACGCACGGCCGGGGTGGGATCGCCCGCTGGGCGCTGGGCAGCGTGGCCGACAAGGTGCTGCACGCAATCCCGAATCCGATGCTGCTGGTCCGGGGAGCGGCCGCCAATCCGTCGGAGCAAACGGAGCCGCAGGCGGTCCTGGTACCGCTGGATGGATCGACACTGTCGGAGTTGTCGCTGGAGCATGCCGCCACGATGGCCACCGCCCTGAAAACACGCATCGTCCTGATGCGCGTGAACTCTGACGCGGCCGCCTATCGCGAATACCTGGGTGGGGAATCAGGAGGGGCCGCCGGAGCGCCGGATTCAGATTGGGCGCCGGTGGAGGAGTTGATACAGACGGAACTGGATGAGGCGAAGGGTTCGCTGGAGCGGTCGGCGCGGAGGTTGACGGGAGAATTCGGGTTCGTCAACGACGTGGTTACGCTGCCAGTGGAATCCCAGAACGTGGCCGATGCGATAGCAGACACGGCCGCCTCTGAGAGGGCGATAGTGGTGATGACGACCCACGGACGCAGCGGCATAAACCGGCTGATGCTGGGCAGCGTGACCGACCGGGTGGTGCGGCATTCAGATGTACCGGTGCTGGTGGTACGGCAGATGGAAACGCCGTCGCCCGCGATGATGGAGCAGAGGGTCGATGCAGCCAACTCGCCGGAGTTTGGCGGGGCCGCGGCGCAACCGGCATAGCGACGGGTCGGACGTCGCAGGCGGGTTCCGTTTACTTGTGCGTGGCAGTCCTGTTGGGCGAGTCTGGCCGACTGATTTCTGCACAAAGGGCTGTCGAACAACTCCCTGATAACGACGGTAAATGATACTGACCGATGTTCCATATCATAGGGACACCGGGTACAATTTCAATGTGATAACCCCGCCGATGACTTTCGGCGGGGTTATCATCACACATTCTAAGGAGACAACAATGGCAACCGAAAGCGTCCCCAACCGCAGTGTGAGCCTGTCAGACCTCATTGAAGCCGGCCAAAATGCCCCCGAGGCGAAAGAACTTGAAGCACACATGGTCAACGCGGCCAAACAAATCCTGTCGATCGATGAGATAAGGGAACAACGGCTCTCCTTTGTTATGGGGATGCTTCCGCACGATTCCACCATGACCCGTGAGGATGTGCGCAAACTCCTCGAAAGCCACTACGGATAGAAAATGAACTTCTCTGAACTCCCTGGTGGCGAAAGCCATGCCATCTACCAACAAGTGGCAACCGAAAACAACGCCCGACACTACGGATTCCTGTCATCAATGATTCAGGCTGCTATCAGTAGCAGCAAAACTTGGCTGTCGGAATCGCTCATCAAATCACTAAACTTCCACGCCATAGTAGGCCTGCATGACCAAGCAGGGCAATATCGCTCCCATCCGGTTATAGTCGGCAATCATTCGCCTCCAGAGCACTACCGCGTTGCGCCATTGATGGAGGATTTTATCAACGGAGTGAACCGAAATTGGGAAAGGATTGCAGCCCCGGTTTTGGCATCTTGGGCATTATGGCGCCTCAACTACATCCATCCGTTCGTCAACGGCAATGGGCGCACTGCAAGGGCGGTCTGCTATTACATCCTATGTGTGAAATCAGGTGGACTACTGCCAGGCACTCCCATACTCCCAGAAGTCCTGCGCCAAGAACCTGTGCGCTCCCAATACGTTCTGGCCTTGCAGGGAGCAGACAATGGCGACTTTCAACCATTGTTGCAGTTGGTACAAGGTCTTATTGCTCAACAGATCGCATGACGGAGATTCCCTCGCCGCCGTTATCTGCGTGGCTGTACGCTGCACGGCAGTTCGTGAACAGCTCCTAGAGTTATCTCCCCGCACCGTGCCGTAAAGCCAAAGGTCCGTCAATTGACGCGGCGCGTGCGGCCATGGCCGCCGAATATCGTTCTTCCCTGCGCCCCGACGAGCGGAAACTGGAAGAGACAAGTAAACGGCGCACGGGCAGGCGTCTACACCGTTATGTCCAGGTACGAATGCAGCATCAACGGCAGGGACGTAAAACAGCCCGAAAGGGCTACCACTCAAAAGTAAACGGAACCCGCTCGCGGGAATGGCGACGAGGCGCCGCTCAGAACCCGGCGTCCTGTCGCAGGGGCGGCTCGCCGTTGAGGGCGTGGTTGGCCGGCAGGTGGCCGTAACGGCGCAGAGTGGCGATTAGGGAGCCGGCCTGCCGCCGGTCCAGGTCATCGAAACGGGCCGGGGCTCCGGCCCAGCGCCGCCGAACCATGGGCCACGTAGTATCAGCACTGGCGAGCAGCCGCTCCAGGTAGCGGAGTTGCGCTGTGGTTGCTCGTTCCATCATGTCGCACCTCGCTGTTACTGCAATGGCACGGCGGATTGACGATGAGGGCCTATTACGTGATGTTGAATAGTTGTTATTCCATTATCGCATATGTCAAATGGCGCGATGGATGATGGCTGATGGGAGCGCTGGGTGAGCCTAAAACGATAGCGCGATGGTGATCATGGCACGGGACCAACACCGCAAAGTTACGTAAATCCGCTTCCATTGCTCTTGGCGTAGCGGTACGCTGGGTCGCCACAATCGGGGTGGCGGCACCCTTCGGCATGAGGCCGGCCGTTTGAAGTTTAGGGCAGGCACGCGACAAGGATGCGGGGACGACATCATGGTGATCGAAACAGGCAGAGACAGCGGGGCGCTGGTGATCAGAGCCGAGGACCGGCTTGACCTGGCGAATGCCCAGATATTCCACGACGAGTTGGACGCAGCGATCGAGGCCTCCGAGCGGGCGGTGGTAATTGATATGTCCGGTTTGACGTACATCAGCAGCGCGGGGCTGCGCGTGATCATCCAGATGCTGCGGAGGCTGCAAAGGCAGGACGCCCGGCTGGCCCTGTGTTCCCTGTCCAACGAGGTGCAGAACGTATTCGACACCAGCGGGATAGCGCAGCTGGTTGACATCAGGCCATCGCGGGCAGAGGCGATCGCGGCGGTGAGCGGTTAGAGAAGCACTCTTTCGAGACGATCAAATTTCGGATGTGTTCCAACGTCATTACAAGGTGGGCGTGAGCCGTCTTTGATAGATCTTGCCGGGTGGCTCGGCACCGACACGCGGCATTCAACATCGGGTCGCCGGGCCAAGTTTTGATTGGAGGATTCGCGATGGGGAGATACGTTGCAGCGGGGATGGCCGGGGGCATAGCGATTGGCCTGCTGCTGGCTTTCCTGGGGATGTACGGATCCGCGCTTCTGCGGAGCGCGATGCAGCTTTGCTGAGTGGGCGCGGGTTTGGGTGGACACGGCGATTTTGCAGGGTCAAGGGAATGGGAGGTAGGGTTCCGTTTTAGGTGGTTTGAATTCGGTAAACGCCGCAGGCGGGGGGAGTAGGGGCGAATAATTATTCGCCCCTACAGTGAGAAACCACCTAAATTGCAACGCTACCGGAATGGGACCCGCAATTGAGCGGCACCCGGTGTTCGCCGACAGCGTCGGATTCCTAAACCGTGCGGCGATGGGCGACTGCATTCCCATCGCGGCGTAAACGGGGAACGCTGCGCTGTGAGGCTACAGGCAGGTATTTGCGCCGGGAGTTTCCCGGCGCATCGCTTTCCAGTGCAGGCGGGAATATAGGAGTGAAGAGCGCGGATAACCCCGCGGCGGCGAAGGGTGGGTCCAAACTACCCGGACTGGCGCGCGGGGCGATTTGCCAACTGGTGGCAATGCCCAATACCATCGGCGCCCACGATACAAGAAAATAAACCATCCTAAATTTTTGAATACCAACGCAATCGGCATAACCGGAGAAACGCACAATGGCGCTGGAAGGACTTTGGCTGCCGGCGATTGAGTGGTTCGGCAGCGTCGCCGGCACGTCGGGCGCGATCAAACAATCCCTGTTGTCGCTGGGAGTGCTGATCATTGCAGCCAAGCTGGCGGAGGGGCTGTTCCGGAGGCTGCGGCTGAACGCCATCATTGCCTACGCGGCGGTGGGCATCCTGCTGGGGCCGGCGCTGCAATCGGCAGGGGTGTGGCACGTGGAGGTGACGGGGCATATTGAGCTGCTGCTGACCCTGGGAGTGTTCATCTTCTTCTTCCTGATCGGGCTGGACGAGATTGACATCTCCAGCTTTGTGCAGTCGCTTCGAGGACATTACTTTCTGGCGGCGATGCTGTCCGTGCTGTTCTCCCTGGGAATTTCGATGGTGGTGACCACCGGGGCCGTCTATGATTTCGGGATCGACCTGGAGCTGACGGAGGCGCTGGCGCTTGCCGGTATCCTGTCCATGACCAGCCTGGGGATAGTAGCCAAAGTGCTGTCGGACGAAGGCAGGCTGCGAGAACCGATTGGTTTGCAGATATTCACGGTTGTGGTGATATCGGAGTTGATCACCCTGTTGCTGATCGGTTTCAGTATTGGCGAACACGTCCACCAAGTGTCGGTTACGGGGATACTGATCCTGGTGGGCAAGGTCGTAGGGTTCACGGCAGTATCTTGGGTGTTGTCGTCGCGGGTGCTGCCGCCGATGGTGGCGCTGCTCCAACGGATGATACAGGTGCCGCAGCTTTCGCTGGGTCTATTGCTGGGGGTCCTGTTCCTGATGGTGGACGCCGCCGAGTTATTCGGGCTGCACGGGACGCTGGGGGCGCTGCTTTTCGGCGCGTCGCTGGCGGGGCTGCCGTACCAGGTGAGGCGGGAGATCATGCCCGGGTTGCGGAGCACGGCGGAGGGCCTGTTCGTGCCGCTGTTTTTCGCCTCGGCGGGATTGCACTTCACGTTCTCGTTCGTGGGGTTGCCGGTGTGGACGATGCTGGCGCTGGCTTTGATTCCGCTGTTCGGCAACTTTATCGGCGCATTCATCGGGGCCTACGTGTCGCGGCTGACGGTGCCCTACGCCGTTGCATCGGGCCTGATGGGCAAGGGGGTGGCCGAGATCGCGCTGCTGCTGGTGCTCCGGGAATCGGGGACCATACACGAGTCGGTATTCTCGTTCCTGGTGTTGGTGATGTTCGGCTACATATTGTTCATGCCACAGGCCATCAGCTTTGCGGTGAGCAAGGCCAGTCGGGGAGTGGATCCGGCAACAAGCCTCCGAAACCTGCCCAGCGGCACCGTGCTTTTCGCGCTGGACGACGTGACGGTGGAAGACATACTGGACACGACGCGCCGGCTGCCGAACGTTTCGGTTTCCGTGCGGGAGTTCACGGAACGCTGGGCTGTGCCCCAGCAGTACGACTACGTGGTAGTCGATGGAGAGTCGCTGGCCGGCATCGTGTCGATGGGGGCATTCCGTTATCTGCCGAAAAGCGAATGGCCCAGCGCGATGCTGGGCGACATAGTGCGGAAGGAGACTCCGGTTGCTTTTCCCGACGAACCGGCCGAGGACGTGCTGCAGCGGATGACGGAGCACGGGCTGTCAGCCATCCCGGTGATGGACCAAGAGACCGACACGGTTTTAGGCTCCGTGCGGCTGGGGGATGTGGTCGAACTGATGCTGAGCGAGGGTCGGGGGTGATTTCGGGCGTTCGGGGATACCAGAGCGCGAAAAGGATGTTGGGAACGTAGGGGCGATCCGCCATAGGCGGACGTCGCCCCTACAATGTACCGTCCGGAGAAAAGCAGGTTGGCAGCTAGACGTCCAGGTACACCTCGCTGCCAGAGGCCTTGAACTCCTCGGACTTTTCCTGCATCCCGAGCAGGAGCGCGGCGGCGGTGTCGCCCATGCCCTTGCTCTTGGCGTAGTCGCGCACGTCCTGGGTGATCTTCATGGAGCAGAAGTGCGGGCCGCACATGGAGCAGAAGTGGGCGACCTTCTGGGCCTCCTTGGGCAGGGTCTCGTCGTGGTAATCTCGGGCTCTTTCGGGATCGAGACCCAGGTTGAACTGGTCCTCCCAGCGGAACTCGAAGCGAGCCTTGGACAGGGCGTTGTCGCGGATGGCGGCCGCCGGATGTCCCTTGGCGAGGTCGGCGGCGTGGGCGGCAATCTTGTAGGTGATGATGCCTTCCTTGACGTCGTCTCGGTTGGGCAGGCCCAGGTGTTCCTTGGGGGTGACATAGCACAGCATGGCGGTGCCGAACCAGCCGATCATGGCGGCGCCAATACCGGAGGTGAAGTGGTCGTAGCCGGGGGCTATGTCGGTGACCAACGGCCCGAGTGTATAGAAGGGCGCCTCGTAGCAGTCCTGCAACTGCTTGTCCATGTTCTCCTTGATAAGGTGCATGGGGACGTGGCCGGGGCCCTCGATCATGACCTGGACATCGTGCTCCCAGGCAATCTTGGTGAGTTCGCCCAGGGTTTCCAGCTCGCCGAACTGAGCCTCGTCGTTGGCGTCGGCGATGGAGCCGGGACGCAGGCCGTCGCCCAGGGAGAAGGCCACGTCGTACTGCTTCATGATCTCGCAGATATCCGCGAAATGCTCGTACAGGAAGCTCTCGCGGTGGTGGGAAAGGCACCACTTGGCCATGATGGAGCCGCCGCGCGAGACGATGCCGGTGACGCGGTTGGCGGTTAGGGGCACGTATTGGAGGCGGACGCCGGCGTGGATGGTGAAGTAGTCGACGCCCTGCTCGGCCTGTTCGATGAGCGTGTCGCGGATTATCTCCCACGTCAGGTCCTCGGCCTTGCCGTCGACCTTCTCCAGGGCCTGGTAGATGGGGACGCTGCCCACGGGAACCGGGCTGTTGCGGATGATCCACTCGCGGGTCTCGTGGATGTTGCGGCCGGTGGAGAGGTCCATAATGGTATCGCCGCCCCAGCGGGTGGACCAGGTCATCTTCTCGACCTCTTCCTCGATGCTGGAGGTGACGGCGGAGTTGCCGATGTTGGCGTTGATCTTGACCAGGAAGTTGCGGCCGATGATCATGGGCTCCGATTCGGGGTGGTTGATGTTGGAGGGGATGATGGCGCGGCCGGCGGCCACCTCATCGCGGACGAACTCCGGAGTGACTACTTCGGGCAGGTTGGCGCCGAAATTCATGGCCTTCTTGGAACCCATCAGGCCGGTGCCGATGTACTCCTCCCGGCGCATGTTCTCGCGGATGGCGATAAATTCCATCTCCGGGGTGACAATCCCCTGCCGGGCGTAGTGCATCTGGGTGACGTTTTTGCCGGCTTTGGCCCGGCGCGGGTTGCGAATGTGGCTGAAGCGGTAGCGGTCCAGCGCGGAATCGGCCAGGCGCTC
>DAOUJD010000048.1:0-18866 GCA_034423115.1 Dehalococcoidia bacterium
TTCACCGATGGTCTCGACGCCGAGACGCTGCCATCCAGCAACATCCTTGAGGCAGCTGCCTGAACAACATCAACAAGGATGACGACTTTCCCACCACTTGACGGGACGTAACCGTGGCACCGATGACGATGGCAGACACTTTGCTGTAACCTAAATTGAAACCTCCCAGGGGCGTGAAAGCGTATGTGATTGACCGCTCGTGCACCAGTGTCCAGACATGTAGAGGGGTCTGTCGACTGCCATACAGGACGGAGGTTTTATGACACGCTCAAGCGCGGTGGTTATACTTGCAGACGCCATCCGCGAGAGCGGGAACATCGATTGGAGCACGTGTAGTTTATGGAAACCGTAGGATTCATTGGCTTGGGCAACATGGGCGGCGGGATGTCGGCGAATATACAGAGGGCCGGCTACCCGATGATAGTGTACGACCTGCGCGAGGAGGCGGCGTTGTCCCTGCTAGAGGGCGGGGCGCGGCTGGCAAACACCCCGGCGGAAGTCGCGGAGGCGAGCGACGTAACCTTCACGTCGCTTCCCGGACCGTACGAGGTAGAAGCGGTGTCGACCGGGACGGCTGGAGTCCTAGAAGGAATCAAGTCTGGCAGCGTGTACATCGACCTGTCATCGAGCCGACCGACGCTGATACGGGAGATCGAGCCAAAGTTCCGGGCCAAGGGATGCCACGTGCTGGACGCCCCGGTGAGCGGGGGCAAAACGGGCGCGGCGTCGGGCAACCTGGCGGTGATGGTAGGCGGAGACCGAGAGGTTTTCGACCGGGTCAAACCGATCTTGGACTCGTTCGGCGACAAGGTGTTCTACGCCGGAGAGATCGGGGCGGGCAGCGTGGCTAAGTTGGTGCACAACATGATCGGCCACAGCGTGCGTCAAGCGATTGCCGAGGGTTTGACGCTGGGTGTCAAAGCGGGCGTTGAACCCGAAGCGTTGTGGGAATGCGTTCGGCGCGGTTCGCTGGGTCGCATGAGGGTGCTGCACGAAGGGTTGGTGCGGACGATGTTCCGGGGCGAGTTTGAGCCGGCCAGCTTCGCGCTGAACTTGGCGTTCAAGGACATTTCGCTGGCGACGGAACTGGCGCGGGAGTACGACGTGCCAATGCCCATGTCCACGCTGGCCGAACAGATCGCGATGCAAGCGATGAACCGCGGCTGGGCGGAACAAGACAGCAGCGTGACGGTGCGGCTGCAGGAAGAGCAGTCCGGCGTGGAAGTCAGGGCGCCGCATATCGATCCGGCACGGGCAGGGCGGTTCATCACCACGCACCCGGATGATGAGGAGTAATCGTATAACTCATGGGCAAAATGGCGCTGGTCGCCATTATCGCGGCCTTAATTGGCGCTGTGACTGTCTATGGAGCGATGTGGTATCTCGGTCAGGCACCCCTGACGTTGGACGTGGTCGTCGCTGAGGTTCCGCACCGGTTGGGCGAACCGAGTCCTGCGACGCCGGCCCAAGACATAGTGCCCACCGCGACAACCCACCCGACGGTGGAGCCTACCGTCCCGGTGACGCCAACCGAGATAGTTACCGCATCCCCGTCCTCGCGCCCCGCTCCAACAACTGAACCACCCGTGGAAGCTCTAACCGCGCGGAAGATCGTGGTCGACGCTTTCGCCAGTTGTGGGGACCAGTATTCCGGGGACGACCGAGATTTCAGAGCACGCGCGGCCGAATCGGCGATTGCTGACGGCAGACAGACGGTCGCAGACGTTCGGGCTTTGGTGGAGGAACATTGTGGTGGCGTATTCCCGGGTGAGTCGGAAGCAGAAACGTTGGTGCGGGCCCGACCGACTCCTGTAGCCACCCTGGCTCCGACGGTGATCGCGGCGGTAACACCCAGACCCACCGCGACACCCGACGAGGGAGGCGCCGGATCGCCCCATCTGAAGCATGTTGATGCAAAGCGCTATATGCTCGAACTACTGATGCGTGAGCGAACCACTAAACATAACCCACTTCGCTGATGCAGGAACGGAGCACATCAGACTTGGCGAACAGCCGCGCTACCGCCGCCCAGAACTGGCTGGTCAACTCTGCCAGGTCAGCGCAAACCACGTTCTTCAATTCCACCCGTTTCAGGTAACGCCAGACCCCTTCGTCCGGGTTCAACTCCGGCGCATACCCGGGCAACTGTTCCAGTTGGATGCGTCGCGCCGCCCCTTGGGCCAGATACTCCCGGACCGCTCGGCTACGATGGATGGGCGCGCCGTCCCAAATCACCAGTCCGCCACAGGCGGACCCGGTATCTCAGCGAGCAGTTGTTTCAGGAACTCAATGACGTCATTGCCCTTGTACGAGTGGTCTTGCACCGCCAGGTAAAGGTCTCCGGTCATACTGATGGCGCTGATGGCGCTCAGATGGTCGTAGCTCAGTTTGCGCCGGATTACCGGGGTCTGGGCCACCGGCGCCCAGGTGCGCAGTCCGCCTTCGGCGGACGGGCAGCAGATAGAACCCCGATTCGTCAGCCCACAGAATGGTCCTTCCTTCGGCTAGGGCCTTTTTTGAGTTGGGGGAAGCGACGATCCCGCCAGTCCCGGATTGCGTCCTCATCCCGCTGGGTGGCCCGCAGGGCCGGTTTCTGCAGGCTGAAGCCGCAGCCCTTCAGAATACGTCCCACTTGGGAAGGGTCGTATGACACGCCGAATTCCTGCTCGATGACCTGGGCCACCCGCCGCCGAGTCCAAACCTCACCGTAGAACCCGTAGGCCGCAGGCCCCCGGCCCAGCAACTCAGGGAGTTGGCCCCGCTGCTCATCGCTCAACTTGGACGGCCCGCCGGGTGGCTTGCGGTGGCGCAAAGCGGAAATGCTTCCCTCACGGGCCTTGCTGACCCACTGGCTCACCGCGCCTCCGGTGACGCCCAGGGCCGCGGCCACATCCTGCTGTTTCCAGCCCTGCTGGACCAACTCCCAGGCCCGTAGCCGCCGGGCTTCCTTCCAATCGGTAGGCTTCCCATCGCTCCCAATATCCATGAGGCTGATTATCCCACATACCCAATCCTATCTTTAGACCATTATTCACGCATCAGTAATCAACTCCGAACGCCTGAAAGCAGGAGTCCGCGCCGTGAAGTTGGGGGACAACATCGCGGCCCAACTGCATGCGGATTCCTCATTGCAAAATTGCACTTCCAGCCATTGGGGCGTTGATGGATTAAAACCATACATGCGGTACAGCCTGGCCGGCGGTTACCAGTCCAACGGTGAGAATGGTTCGGGTCTGGACTACTGCATAAAAGCGTCGGAGGGATACCAGGCCAACAGCGGGATTCAGGAAGAGATCAGGGAAGCGATGACCAGCTGGATGAGCAGTCCCGGACATCGTCGGAACATTCTGGATCCACAGCACAAGTTGGTGAACATCGGCTTGGCGTGGGACCGGTACAACACCGCGATGTATCAGCACTTTGAAGGTGGTTATGTAACGTATGATCGCTTGCCCACCATTGAAAGGGGCGTTCTTTCATTCTCAGGGAATACAAAAAACGGTATTCGGTTCGGTCATCCCGGAGATTCGGGGGTACAAATTCACTTTGATCCTCCGCCCAAGACGTTAACGCGAGGACAGCTCTCCCGTACCTACTGCTACGACAACCGAGAGCGAGTCGCCGGATTAAGGGAGCCCTTGACTGGAGGGTACCGTTGGACCACCAACGAGTTCACTACGACATACGATCCTTGCCCCGATCCGAATGACGTTGCACCAGGAACGCCGGCGCCGCGTTCACCTACCGAGGCGCACCAAGCCTGGCGCCAAACGTATGCCGCGAGCCAATCGACGCAACCACAGACGATCACAGTGCCGTGGATCACCGCGTCGAGATGGACGGCTAAAGGGGTCGAGTTTGCGGTAACGGCGGACATCGGTGAAATCCTGAGACGGCACGGAGACGGCGTGTACTCGTTGCTGATCTGGGGAGGCGATGATGGCGGGAGATCGTTGATCTCCCAATATTCCATTTTTCACGGCGTGAAGCCTCCGAGCACGTATTCCCACGCTGCCGTGAACTAGCGCGGCGCGTAGGTCTCAAGCGAATCTATTGAATCAGCGGGTCCGGGCACAAATGCTGGGAGGGAAAGCGTTGTGTCTATCCCGTGTCGATGGTCAGTAGAATCCGACCGTCAACGCACTCTTGCACGGATATAATGATTCCAGCGCTTTCAATCGAAGCCCACAGAACCTTGCAAAAACTCGGAGTGATTGATGCAACTGAACACGTACCTGCACTTTGGAGACAACTGCCGCGAGGCTTTCGAGTTTTATCGCTTGGTGTTTGGCGGGGAATTCACTTGGATCGTGACCTTTGCGGACGGGCCAACCGATATGCCTCCGGTACCCGACAATGAGAAAGACCTGATCATGCACGTTTCACTCCAGATCGGTGATTCGGTGCTGATGGGCAGCGACTCGACGTCGGCGTTCGGTCCGCCGCCCAACGTGGGCAACAATTACTCGATCAGCATCTCGGCAGACAGTCGGGAGGAAACGGACCGGTTGTTCGCGGCCTTGTCTGAGAGCGGCAACGTGGCGATGCAGCCAGCGGACATGTTCTGGGGAGCGTACTTCGGGATGTGCACCGACAAGTTCGGCATCAACTGGATGCTGAGCCACGAATCGTCGGGAAATTAGCAAACGAAAAGGGCGAATTTTCATTCGCCCCTAAGTGGTCGGCCGGGTGGCGAATTCAGAAGTTGTATGGCGTCCACGGCTTGAGTTGGACCGCAAACATCCGGTCGGCTCGGAGCGACGCCCCCGGCGTATGTTCCTCAACAAGCTGCGCCCGGGCCAACGTCGTGAAGGAGGCGGCGCCGAGGTAAGCGGACGCCAATCCCGCCACGCTGATACTCAAATCGGGAGAACCTGCGGAAGGCCGGCAGGTCGCGCCCTCAAGGGAACCATCTAGCTCGAAGCAGCGGTTGTTCCAAGGGCAGAAGTCGTCGTTGATCTGCAGGGTCAAGCGGTCGTTGGACAGGTATTGACGCAGTTGCAACGCGGCAGCCACGTCAACGATCCGGACCCACAGGCCGTCGCGGGTGGACCGCTGAAGCCGGCGGGGGTCAGCCAGCAGCCAAGGCAGCGGATCGTCCACCGGGCGCTTGATGGCCTCGGTGCGCTCGTGGAGATCGAGGTCAAAGCAAAACCGCCACAGGGCGGCGCTGGCTTCGGGCGTGGTCGCCATCAGTTCGTTGACGATCACAGCGGGCCGCTGGGTACGGTAGTTGACGTAGCCGTCGATGCGGCCGTCCTGGACATAGGCGGCATAGAACACGCCGCCGGGTCCGCCTTGGGAGTGGATAGGATCCCGAGAGTCGCGGTCCCAATGGTGGAGAGCGCGCTGGAACACGGCAGGCCGGCCGAGCGTGCTCCGCCGGAACACGTCGGGTAGCATGCTGCCGATGTCCGCCGGGTCCACGAAAGTGACGCTTCCCGGGCTCTCATAGCGTTGGGCGTATGCGGTGTGGTGCTTGTCGATGGTCCAGAATTCGTGGACGGAACCGACGCCGAACCCGAACCGGCCGTAGATGGCGCTTTCAGTGGCGAACAATGCGGCCAATGGCTCTTCCCGGTCGTGGATCCCGTCGATCTGGTGGCGCATCATGCTGGTCATAATGCCGCGGCGCGTGTGGGTCGGCTGCACCTCGACGTTGGACACGCCGGCGACGGTGGCGACGCCGCCGGGAACCGACATCTCCAGCAGATGGGAGTGCGTTCCGCCGATAATCTGGCCGTCTTCAAACACAGCGATGGAGCGGTCCAGGTCGAAATGGGGTCGCAGTTCCTCTGGGTCGTGGTTGAAGCGGTTGCCGTGCGCCCTGGACTCCACGCGCATCCAACGCTCGAACTCGTCGGGGGTTATGGACCGCAATTCGTGCATCAGATTAGCGCTCCCAACACGGTTAGAATCGCGCTGACTATAGCGGATTGGGGGAAGATGCGCTACGGGGCATCCCATGGGCAATCGGACGACTCAATCGAGCATAATGGAATCGACTATCCGACACGATCCGAATGGTGGGAAATTTGCGCCGTTGATCGATTTGGTCAGCGCGTGGAATTAATCGCCGTGGCTCCGGCCGGTTCAAAGTGCCGTGTCTTCATGGTCGGTTACATTTCTTTTTTTTGAAACCCGGTGTCCAGTAGCCGCGCTTGAACTGCTCCTGAACTGTCCCTGCCAGTTCCTTGCATACTTCCGCGGGCAAGTTGTCCGGCAAAGTTTTTCTGCTGACAGAATTGTCGTCTTGCAGTTCCACACATCCGTAGGAGGCGCGGTGAACACCGTAGAACTTAGAAACACAAGCACGAATCCCTCGGTAGGCGTCTTGTCCAACGCAGGTTTCGACTTTCATCAAACAAGAGATACGTAAGGGCTCCATTTCGGAGCCCTAGAAATCCACCTTCGCGGGTGGTGGGCCTGGATGGACTCGAACCAACGACCTCAGTCTTATCAGGACTGCGCTCTAACCGCCTGAGCTACAGGCCCACGTGGGAATACCATTATAGCGTTTAGAGGGAAGCGCGCAAGCGGTGGTGTTTCCTCACGCGTACCCGGTTGGTAATCGCGTGGTGAAAGGACGGAAAGGTCGATTTCCCGCTCATTTCCCCTCATCTCCGCTCACTCCAGTAGAGCGGGCGGGTCGTGCGGCTGAATTGGGGGCCGAGGGAAGGGTTTTGGCGGCGGTTTTAGTGGTATTGGCGGGCAGGTGGGCGGGTTTGGGGGAGCGCGGTTCGCAGTGTTTGGAAGTCGGCATTGGGTCGGCATCGCGGGCTTGGGTGGTGGGTTGGAATTGGGCCGCTGGGTAATATGGTACGTGTGGAGGAAGGGTTAGAGCAAGGAGGTAGTGTCGCCGGTCGGGGGTGTCTGAACTGGAGTTTTTTGGTGGGAGATGGGTGATTATGGGGGATGGTGGGAGCTCTTTATGCCCCAAAAGGCAGTTGAATCGCAAAAGATTGGGGCGCTTTGGCACAGACAGGAACGACTGTGCTACCCGAATTGGGGGCCGTGGGCGCTCGCAGTGACAGGTTGCGCAAAGCGCGTACGCGTGAGGTGGCGGTTCGACAAACGCGTTCTAAGGAAAAGAATTCTTGGGTTTCGAAGCAGGGCCGGGATCGGGCTTTGGATGGACGAATACTTGACGAATCCGAACTACCGCTGCGGCGAAATTGGTTTGTAACTGGATTCACAATACGCTATAATCAGCGTTACCCAGCAGGGGTTGGGAGGGATCGCATAGTGGTCTAGTGCGGGCGCCTGCTAAGCGCTTATCCTGGGAAACCGGGATCGTGGGTTCGAATCCCACTCCCTCCGCCATTCCCCGGATGTAACGAGAGAAAAGGATAACCGTTAGACGGGAAACGAAGCGGATGCAGACTTATCACATCTGGACGATCGGGTGCCAGATGAATACCGCCGACTCCGAGCGACTGGGGTCGGCGTTAAAGCAATTGGGACTAACCGCCACCGCGCGACCTAACGACGCAGACGTGGTGGTGCTCAATTCGTGCGTGGTCCGGCAATCCGCAGAGGACAAGGTCACCGGCACGCTGAATCTCACGCAGCCGTTGCGGAAAAAGCGGCCTGACGCGGTGCTAGCGCTAACCGGATGCATGGTGGGGCCACGGACTGAAGAGTTGCAAAAACGGTTCCCGCACGTGGACCTGTTCCTGCGGCCGCAGCAGTTTGAACCGCTGCTGGATTTGGTGGGTGAACGGCTGGGATTGGACTGGCAGGGCTGCATCGGGTCCCTTGCTCCACAGCAGCCAGACGTGGCGACGTACGTGCCGATCATCCACGGGTGCGATTTGATGTGCACTTTTTGCATCATCCCGTACCGTCGGGGCCGGCAGGTTAGTCGATCGATGGACGACATTGCGCATGAGGTGGAGTTGCTGGCCGCGAGGGGTGTACGCGAGGTCACGGTGTTGGGACAGACAGTGGATGCGTACGGGCATGACCGGGACGATGGGCATGACCTGGCGGATCTTTTAAAGCGGTTGAATGACGTTGAGGGTCTGGACCGAATACGCTTTTTGACGTCGCACCCGTCCTACATGAGCAGCCGGATCATCAAATCGGTGGCCGATTTGCCCAAGGTGTGCGAACACATCAACCTGCCGGTGCAGTCGGGAGACGATGAGGTGCTGCAGCGGATGCGCCGGCCGTACACCACGGCGGAATACCGGGACATCATCAGCGAGATCCGGGACACCATACCCGACGTTACCGTCAGCACGGACATCATCGTAGGGTTCCCGGGAGAGACCGAGGAGCAGTACGAAAACACCCTGCGGTTGGTTGAGGATTTACGATTCGACAAAGTGCACGGTGCGGCGTATTCCACGCGGCCCGGTACCATCGCAGCACGGACTATGGATGACGACATTACGCAGGATGAAAAGCAGCGGCGCTTGAAGGGTCTGGAAACGTTGCAGGAAGGAATCCTGACGGATTTGAACTCGGCCTACTCTGACGAGACGGTCGAAGTGTTGGCGGAGAACCGCAAGCGGGGAAGCTGGACTGGCCGAACCCGTGGGAACAAGTTGGTCTATTTCGATGACTGCGGAACAGGCCATCAAGAAACTGAACCTGACCTGACCGGAAAGCTGGTGAACGTACGAATTAATCGCACCGGGCCATGGTCGCTCGCCGGCGTCACGGCCTGAGCCGGCATTGAGCATATGAGGAGGTGGCTACTATGGTTACGCAAACCAGGCAACCTACGATTCCCCTGACCGAAATAGAACACGCCGCCTTCTGCCGACCCGAGGATGAACTACCCGCCAAATCGCTGGCGGAGGAGTTGGCGATCAACGTGCGCTGGCAGAAGATTCCGGGCGAATACCTCGCCTGCTCGCCAGCGGAATTGGACGAGCGGATCGGCGTGGCTCGAAGAGCGCTGGGCGAATCCGTTACGGTGCTGGGTCACCACTACCAGCGGGAAGAGATCATCAAGTACGCCGACTTCCAGGGTGATTCGTTCCTGTTGAGCCAGGAAGCAGCTTCCCGTCCAGAGGCGGATTTCATCGTTTTCTGCGGCGTGCACTTCATGGCGGAGACAGCGTGCATCCTGTCGGGAGATCACCAGCAGGTCATCCTGCCCAACATCACCGCAGGGTGTTCCATGGCCGACATGGCCCCGATTCAGGACGTGGAGGATGGCTGGGACGACCTGCAGGACGTGCTGGGCGATCACGGCGGCATCCTGCCAGTTACGTACATGAACTCGGTGGCGGCGATCAAGGCGTTGTGCGGACGGAACGGCGGGGCGGTATGCACATCGTCCAACGCCACAGCTGTACTGGAGTGGGCATTTGGGGAGGCGGACCGAGTATTGTTCCTGCCGGACCAACACCTGGGCCGCAACACCGCGTTGAAGTTGGGCGTTCCGTTGGATGAGATGGTGGTGTGGAACCCGTTCAAGGCGATGGGAGGCAATTCGCCTGAGCAACTGCGAAAGGCCAAGATGGTGCTTTGGCAAGGGCACTGTTCCGTACACACGCGGTTCACGACCAGGCAAATTGAGGCGGCACGAGAGCGCTACCCGGACGTTACCGTGCTCGTTCATCCGGAGTGTCCCATGGAGACGGTGGATGCCGCAGATCTGAACGGATCTACCGAGTTCATCCGCAAGACGATCAACGAAGCTCCGGCAGGTTCGGTTTGGGCGGTCGGCACGGAAATCAGCCTGGTGAACCGGTTGGCGATGAACAACCCGGACAAGACGGTGTTCTGCCTGGATCCGGTGAGTTGCCCGTGTTCGACGATGTACCGCATACATCCGGCCTACCTGCTGTGGACTCTCGAGAGCCTGGTGGCCGGCAAGGTGGTGAACCGGATCACCGTGCCGGATCAGGAGCAGCAAGAATCGGTGGTGGCGTTGGAACGGATGCTGGCACTGCGGTAATGCAGCCAAAATGCGCGGAACACGAAAGCGCCCCGGGCTGCACCGGGGCGTTTTTAGATCGAAAACTACCTGTTGGTTAGTGTTCGGAGTCCCGGTACATATCAAAAATGCGCCGGCGAATCTCGAATACAAACCCCAACAACACCGGCTCACCAGAGACTACCTCCGGATCGAGCAGTTCCACCGGTTCAGCATCCGGGAGATACACATAAACCCGCCGAGCATAGGGATCAATGAGCCACGCCATCAATGCGCCGTTTGAGATGTAGTGTTCCATCTTCCGTTGCAGCGCCTGAATGCTGTCGGTACGGGACAAGATTTCTCCCACGAACACTGGGCAAACGGTTATCGGGCGGCTAGCCGAAATAGGTGGTAAAGCGGTCATCTGATCAGGAGACAACCAAGAGAAATCTGGTTCGACCCGAGTCCCGTCTGGCAACCTGACAATCGCCCGAGAGCTGGGGACCCGGCCACCTCCAATGTCCCGGGCCCAAATCAACAAATCAGTAATCGATTCCGCTTCAGCAAACCCACCGTCCATGTTCACCATCGGATTGATCACCAATTCCCCGTGTGAAGTCAGTTCCAAATAAAAACCTCGTCCTTCGTTTTCCCGGGACATTTCCACGAACCACTGATCGATTTCGTCGTCTGAGACTTTACCGGCCACGAACTCCATAATTGGCCGCACATTGACGCGCAGGGGAGTCGGCAATCCGAATTCGTCGGAAGTCTCATCCGAGACACTATTACTCGTTACGGCAGTTGTCATTACGCTGATCCTCTTTGGCCCGGGATGAGCCGGTATTCCAAGCGGCTATGCTGCGTCGTCGAGGCAATCACGCAGGGGGCGGTTGATGCAGGAAAAGATCGGGGTGTCTTTCAAAGTGTAGGGACGGGCCTTGGATTCACGCAACTCCATGACCAAGTCGAGGAACTTACCCGGTTCGTCAGTCTCGAAGCCGAGCACGAATTCGGGATCGTCGAGGCCAAAGGAGTAGGCGGTGGAGATTTTGACCTGCGGGTACTTGTGGCCGATGACGAAGTGCTCATTCATCAGCTCCTGGCGGTCTTCCTTGGGAAGTTGGTACCAATCGTGGGTCTTCCAGAAGGGATACATGAACAGGTAGCGGCGGCCGACGATACGCATGGACGCTGCGTCTCCGGTACCGTCCTGGCCTTCATGCCGATGGTCGTCGATGTAGGGTGAGCGGCGCGTCATGGCCAAGTATGAATGGGGGGTGTCTAGGTATCCGCCGAGGCGGGTCTGGTTGAGCTGGGCCGACAATTCATTGATGGGTTCCAACTCGGAACAAACGCCCCACAGCATGAAATCGACGTCCCCGCGCGCACCCACCAGCGTGTAGGTGTTGAGGGCAACCCGGTCGGCATGCTCCGCTGCAATTGCGGCGAACTCGTCCTTGGCGACATCCCGCTCGCCGGCGGGGAGGCGACGCCACTCGGGCTGCACCTTATAAAACGTGTACTTGACGAAATCGCGGCGGGGGTCTGCCATGACGGATGCTCCTTTGAACCCGATTGGAATTGGAAGAGGCTTGTCGCCTTGGGGCATTTTAGCACCGGAAGGGCGACGGAGTTTATAGGCCTTTGGCAGAGCGAATCCGCGATTGCAGACATTCGTATGGGCGGTTTCGTGCCATCGGAAATGCGCTACAATCGGACGCAATCTACGCTTGCGCGTAATCATCCGGAGGGAAAACGATGGTTACTATCGGCGAAGGCCAGTTTGTTTACGAGGTAAAAGAGGGCTGGGGACAACTGCCGGACGGCTTTACGTTCAAGGAAGTCGCGGCGGTCGGTTGCGATGCCGAGGACAATGTTTACGCGTTTAACCGGGGCGAGCATCCGATGATCGTGTTCGACAAGGACGGGAACTTCATCCAGTCGTGGGGGGAAGGTGTATTCCCCCGAGCGCACGGGATCACGATGTCCCCAGACGATACGATGTTTTGCACCGACGACGGCGACCATACCGTGCGCAAGTGCACGCTCAACGGCGACGTACTGCTAACGCTGGGCACCAGTGGGCACCCGGCGGAGTTCATGTCCGGAGACCCATTCAACCGATGCACGCATGTCGCCATCGATCCGCGGAACGGCGATTTCTTCGTGTCGGACGGTTATGGAAACGCGCGTATCCACAAGTACAGTCCGGACGGACGCCTGTTGTTCTCATGGGGCGAATCGGGCAACGGACCGGGCCAGTTCAACATTGCGCACAACATCTGCACCAGCAGCGACGGCCGGGTCTATCTTGCGGACCGTGAGAACCATCGGGTGCAGGTGTTCAACTCCGACGGCCACTTCCTGGACCAGTGGGTGAACATGGCCCGCCCGTGTGGGCTTTACATCGACCAAGAAGCGGAGTTGGTGTACATCGGAGAGTTGGGCGCGGCAATCGGCGCCAACGATCAGGGCCGAGGGCTAGGGCCGCGAGTGAGCGTGTACGACACCGATGGCAAGCTGCTGGCGCGGGTTGGAGACGGGCCGGAAAGCCTGGAGCCCGGGCATTTCATCGCGCCGCACGGGGTCTGCCTGGACTCGACCGGGAACATCTACGTGGGCGAGGTTTCCTGGACGCACACCGGTCAGCATCTGAATCCGCCTCAAGAGATACGCAGCCTACAGAAATTGGTGAAGGTAGGGTAAGGAGATATGTCGGCGAAAGGGGTCACCCTCCCGCCATAGGCGGACGTTCCGCACCCTAACCCTCTCCCATCGAGTGAGAGGCATCAGATGTGTCAGTTGTCGTTGATTGACAGGAGACAAAGCAATTAAATGGAAATACGTATCGGCAGCTTGACGCGAGACGCCAACGAAGCACGTGGAGCCGCACTGGTCATCGACGTTTTCCGAGCGTTCACAACGGCGGCGATTGCATTCGACCGCGGAGCTGAACGGATAACGCTGGTGGCGGAGGTCGAGGAAGCGCTGGACATACGCCAACGGAATCCTGGGATCGCCGACATCCTGATGGGCGAGGTGGACGGACGGCGGCCAGAGGGTTTCGACCACGGCAACTCTCCTTTCGAGGCGTCATCGGTGGATTTCGCCGGCAAGAACGTCGTGCAATCGACGCGGGCCGGAACGGTGGGAACCGCGGCCGCGGGCGCTGCGGGTTGCGATCCGATCTACGTCACCTCGTTTGTTGTGGCCGGTGCGACAACGCGGGCGTTGTTGGCCGAGGAACCATTACCGGAACGGGTGACCATCCTCGCAATGGGCGACCAGGGCGTGAACCGGTCGGACGAAGACGAGCACTGCGGGATGTATCTCCGCAATCGCCTCCAAGGGAGAAACCCGGACCCGGAGGCGCTGCGCAAGCTGATCATGTCAGGAGGCGCAACTCAGAAGTTCTTCGACGACGCGCAACCGCAGTTCCATCCCCGGGACGTGGGGCTGGCGCTGGAAGTGGACCGCTACGACTTTGCAATGAGGGTAACCCGAGAGGCCGGGTTGCTGGTGGCACGGCGAGTCGGGGGTTAGCGCCGGTACCAATCGTTCGGTCAGGCGGTTTGGATACCGGCGGCGGTCTGCAGACCGAGTTCCTCCACTGCCATCTCGCGCATACGGAACTTCTGAATCTTGCCGGTTACGGTCATTGGGAACTCGTCGGCGAACTTCACGTAGCGCGGGACCTTATAGTGGGCGATTTTTCCGCGGCAGAAATCGCGGATGTCCTCCGTGGAGGCGTCGGCACCGGCTCGCAACATCACCCACGCCATCACCTCTTCGCCGAACCGTTCGTCGGGTACGCCGATGACCTGCACGTCGGCGATATCCGGGTGGGTGTAGAGGAATTCTTCGATTTCCCGGGGGTAGATGTTCTCGCCGCCCCGGATGATCATGTCCTTCAAACGGCCGGTGATCTTGTAGTACCCGTCCTCGTCAACCGTGGCGAGATCGCCGGTATGCAGCCATCCGTCGTCATCGATTGCGTCGGCGGTGGCTCCGGGCATGTTGAAATATCCCTTCATTACCATTGTGCTGCGGGTCTGGAGTTCGCCCTGCTCCCCCGGGCCCACCTCGTGGTTGGTTTCCGGATCGATCAACCGCACCTCAACGCCGGGCAGCACTTTGCCAACGGTGGACACGCGTCGCTCGATGCTATCGTCGGCGAGGGTCTGGGTGACCACCGGCGACGCCTCGGTTTGGCCGTAGGCGATGGTGATGCGCGACGCGCCCATCCGGTCGATCACCTCCAGCATAACCTCGATGGGGCAGGGGGATCCGGCCATGATTCCGGTGCGGAGGGTGCTCAAATCGAACTGGGTGAAATCGGCGTGGCCCAACTGGGCGATGAACATGGTGGGGACGCCGTGGACGGCGGTACAGCGTTCCTGTTCCAGCGCGCGCAAGGTCTGCAGCGGGTCAAAGTACTCGGACGGGATGACCATGGTGGAGCCGTGGGTGACACACGCCAAGCTGCCCATGACGCATCCGAAACAGTGGTAGAAAGGCACGGGGATGCACAGCCGGTCGGCTTCGGTCATCTCCATGCAGTCGCCGACGTGCAGAGCGTTGGCGAGCAGGTTATGGTGAGTCAGTTGCGCGCCCTTGGGGTTGCCGGTGGTGCCGGAGGTGTATTGGATGTTTATCACATCGTCGGGACGACATTCCGACTGCCGTGCACGCAATTCCTCCGCGCTGACCCGTTCGGACCGTGTCGCGAGGTCAGCCCAACGCCACATACCGGGCGGCGTCTGAGCGTCCGGATCATCCTGAGGCGGAATGAACACCACGTGGCGCAGGTGCGGAAATTGCGAACTGGACAGCTCACCTGGGTTCGAGTCGCGCAGTTCAGGGACCAGTTCATCCACCATACCGACGTAGTCGGAGGTACGAAACCGTCCGATGATCACCAGTGCGTTCAGTTGAGCCTGCTCGATGAGGTAGGCAAGTTCGTGGGTACGGTAGGCCGGGTTCACGGTGACGAGCACGGCGCCGATTTTGGCGGTGGCGTACTGGGTCAACAGCCACTCGGTGTAGTTCGTCGCCCAGATGCCGACGTGCTGGCCCTTGGCGATGCCCAGACACATGAGGCCGCGGGCAATGCGATCCACCTCGGCCTGGAACTCCAGATATGTGAACCGCTCGCCGGACGCAACGTGTACCAGCACCTCTCTGTCCGGATAGTTGGCGGTCTGGGAATCGAGAGTGTGACCAATGGTGCTGTGGATATCGATGGACGTTGCCATGATGCACCTACCTTTAATGGGACTAGAAACCCACCATCCAACCGACGAATTTATCCAGCAGTTCCCCATCGCCGGACGTGCGAATCCGCCCGGATTGCATTGCGCCTGCCAGATCGAGCCGGCCGTAGGCGAGGAGCAGGTACGTATTGGCGTCGCAATCTACCGTGATATCCGCATCGCCCTCGTGGAGGCCAACACCGGCGCGCGCCCGTTCGGGGGTCACCAACACGTCCATGGCGTCGGCATCAGAGAGGTTGAAACGAAAACGCACATCGCCAGAAGGCGGTTGATCACCGGGATTGTAGGCAGCCCGCAGCCAGTTGGCCGACATACCCAACAACACGGGGATCGCGGCTGGATGCAGGGTCGCATTGGGGTCCAGCCCGCTGCGGATGTCCCAGTCGTGGACAGCCAGTTCCTGGATGCGCTGGCTGACGTACTCACGGGCGGTCATGGTGCCGCGCCGAGGATGCCAGCAATTGCACCGCCAGTCGTCGCCGCTGAAACTGTCGAGTAACCGGTGAAGCTGACGGTAGTTGTCCGCAAACGTGGGGACGAGGGCGTCGCCCAACGAGCGAGAATATTCGATGTCGGCGTCAGCGTTGGCGGCGGACATTGCCATGTTATCGGTCGGGGCACTGAAACCGGCCGGGGGAGCAGAGTCGCCGGTGCGCCCCCGGGTCATGCTGGCGATTTGACGTTCCGCTCGATTGGTGAGATGGCCGGCCACATCGCGGATGGTCCAGGCATCGCAAGCGGACTGTGTCGCCAGCTGATCTTCGGACAGACCTTCAAGGAACCGGTGCAGTCCCCGTGCCAGCGTACCAATGACAATTACTTCGGCCTTGATCGCCGTTTCGTCGTAAGAAACCATGGGACTCCAGTGCTTATCGAAATCGCGCGTTGCGCGGAGGTATCGACCTACAAGCCGCCGAACCAACGCCCCAAGTTGCGCAAAGCAACGTGGGCGATAGTGTCGGGAGCCTGGGACACGCTGATCCTGCCCGCACGCTTGGCGACGTTCCAATCGACCCGATTGTAGAGGCAGAGCAGGTAGGTTCCGGCGTCGGCCCGGACGGTGAGATCCGGCCGGCGGTCGGGCGCGCATTCGGTTACCTCGTAAGCGTCGCCGGTCACCACCACGTCGTGCTGGAGGGTAGCGCCCCCGTCGCCGCCGATATCAAAGCGGTACGCCACCGGCGAGGTAAGCGGAGCGCTGGGTCGGAAACAAAGCTGGTACCACATCTCGGAGGCAGGGAGGAGCGCCACCGCTCCCTCGTCGTCGAGTTCGCCGGTTCCAGCCCCACCGGACCGGATGTCCCAATCGTGGATTACCAACTCCTGGATGCGGAGGTCGACGTAACTTTCGGCCGAGATGGTACCGCGCCGCCGATGCCAGCATCCGATGGACCAGTCGCTCCAACCTTGCAGCAATTCATCGAGTTCGCTGTAGTTCTGATCGAAATTGTCCAGCAACGCGTCACCCATTTCGTCACGGGTCTGGACGTTGCTGGTGGCGTTGGACTGCTGCACCTGGTCCGCGGATGGTCGAGTTTCCTCCCCTGGAGGCGGGCCGCCCTGGCCATCGCGGCCACGGAGCATGGCGTCGCGCTGGCGGATGGCTCCGCCGGCCAAGTGGGCGGCGACGGCGCCAACGTCCCATTCGGAGCATGCGGTGGGACCACTGAGGGCGGCGGGCGGCGATGCCGAGAGACGGCGGTGAATGTCGCCCGAGAGCCGTCTAACCAACGCTACCTTTGCAGCAATTTCCATGTCAGTGCGCCTCCGCAACCAGAATTAGCTATTTGGTTGGGCCAGTGTACCACGCGGCATGGATTCTAAAGCGAAGGGCGGGCCTCGGACCCGCCCCTTTCAGGTTCCGGCTGCACCGGTCATTGCCAAGATAAACGCCGTCGATAGATCAGCAGCGACACGCCGATCATCGCCATGAGCAGACCGAGGACAATCACGAACCCAGGCAGCAGGGGCATCCCCCCGACTCTTACAGAGTTGGCGTACGCCTGTGGGGAATCCGACGGCACCAACCCGAGATCGCTGGCCGACGGGACGGTCAAATCGACGGTGACCGCGCCCGTGGCAGATTCGGGATTAGATGCTGATCCGGAGCCTGAGCCCGTATCGGCACCGGGGGCAGTACCCGGGTCCACGCTGGTCTCGGCGCCCGCGGCGGCGCCTGCGCCAGCGTCTGTGGATTCAGTGGTCGGTCGGGACGCATTAGATGCCATGGCGGCGGGCAGGTCGATAAAGTTCAAGTCCAACACGCGAGTTTCGCCCTCGCCACGGAACAAGACGTCCTGGTCGGCTTCTATGCGTTCGGTGTCATTCAGCAACCAGAACGTGACCATCCTGCCGGCGGGGCGCGATTGACCGGGTTCCACTTTGAGCTGGTAGATTCCGTCTCTCCCGGTCATCACGGGCTCGGTCTGGAAGCCGTCCTCACAACCACCAAGGCAGGCGACCAACGCAACTCCAGACGGAGCGGCACGGTTCTCAGCGTACGCGTGCCCCTCGAAGATCTCCCAATCGTCGTTGACGTTGGATGCCTTCGGTTCGTCCGGTCCGGCAGCGACAGAGGCCAGCAATGTGCCGAACAGCAAAACGCCAGCCAGGATGGTCGCTAATTTTCGTCGGTCGCTATAGCGCGAAAAAATGTTATTCATGGGCCCGCTCCCACTGAAATATTAGGCTGTTTCGTAGTCTCGAACAGACTGGGAACAGTGGGGTAAATGTTAAACATGGCAGCCGAAAGGCGCGCCAGACATCCTGGACGAATTTTTGGATATTTTTGTCATTTCCAAGAATGGGAATGGATCACCGGGCGGAGGTGATTTGCGGGGCCTTCCGATTATGGGTGTAAACCGGGTTGAGGCATGGCTAGCGCGCAGGTGCGGGAAGGTCCCAGCGGAGGAATTTGTGGTAGCGGTCGCCGTCAATCCAGGGAAGGAGGCTGATGACGATGTCTTCAGGGTGAGGGACGTCCCTCTGGCGTCGGGCACGGTCCAGGCAGTGGCGAAGGTTACCGAAGGTGGGGAGACGGCAGCCGGCTTTGACGAAGCGCTCGATGACTTCGGCGGGTTCGGGAGGTTGGTCGGGATCCCAGTGGTCAGCGACGGCTTCGGCGATGCGTCGGAGCTTGATGATGGCGAGTTCGGTGGCGAACCTGCGCTTGAGGACGTTGATGCGGCGGCGGATTTGGGAAAGGGTCATGGATTACCTCGGCGGGGGGTATTTACATGGATAAAGGGGATAAATGGGATTGGGTATTGTGATGAGATGACGGCGGTTTTTTGGAAATCCCGCTCATTTCCGCTCATTTCTGTTCATTTGAGTAGGGCGTTGGGGTGGGACATGGGGGTAAATGGTGGCGACACGGGCGGTTTTGGGGGCGATATGCACGGTTTTGGCGGGCGTTTGGGAGGGTTTGGGTGAGCGATGTTGGAGAGTTCGGTGTTTGGATGTGGGGGTTGGGATGACTCGCGGGATGGCGGCGGGACAGATTTGAGGAGCCAGTTACTATGGTAAAGATGGGTGAAGGGTGGAGGAAAGGGGGAAGTGTCACTGTCAGAGGGAAAGGGCAGAGAGGGGATTTCCCGGAGAATCGAAAGCAACTGTCTTGGCTGTCAAGGGGTGACAGTGGTCGGGTTCCAGCGCTGGCCGCTCTTGACCATGGCGTTGAGAATGGTCAGCAGTTTGCGCATGCACGCAGTGAG
>DAOUJD010000049.1:0-15223 GCA_034423115.1 Dehalococcoidia bacterium
ATGGTCAACGAGGCCGAGTTCAACGACAACAACAGCCAGTGGGAACACTGGACCCGCGACAAGGACGGCTACCAGAAGTGGATGACCCAGCTTATCGAGGTGCAGAAAGCCCACGACGCTGACACCGAACGTAGTCACGGCTATCACAGCCCCGGCAAGTACGAAGCTGAATCCGAATCCGAAGTCGCCCTTACCGGAGACGATGACTGATGGCCACCGCAACCCTTCACCAGACCGAGCGCGAGGAGCTCATCAGCGGTAGCGAGGCCATCGCCATCGCATGCTCCCTCGCGGACGTCGACGTTATCACCGCCTATCCCATTCGGCCCTACGACACGGTCATGCAGTACGTGTCCAAGCTCAAGGCCGATGGCGCTTTCGACTGCGACTTCATCGTCGCCGAAAGCGAGCACTCCCAGTTCGAGATCGTCAAACACGCTTCCGCCGTCGGGGCCCGCACCTTCTGCGGCTCCAGCGGTGTGGGTTGGTTCTACGCCTTCGAGGCGATAACCGTGACGGCCGGCCTGCGCCTTCCCGTGGTCGCCATGGTGGGCAACCGCGCCCTGGACGACCCCGGAGCCTTCGGCGTTGAGCACAACGACGCCATGGCCGTGCGAGACCTGGGCTGGATGCTCTACTGGGTGGGCACTGCTCAGGAGGCGCTGGATACCGCGCTCCTGGCCTGGCGCGTCGCGGAAGACCCCCGCGTCTTCCTGCCCGCCGCCATCTCCTGCGACGGCTCCTTCCTCACCCACTCCCAGGCCATCGTCAACGTACCCACGCAGGAACAGGTCGATCAGTTCCTGCCCCAGTACGACCGGGGACGCCTGCAGCTCCATCCCGATAATCCCATCACCGTTGCGCCGCAGGTCAATGAGGACTGGCTGATGGAAATCCGTCGCCAGACCGACGACGCCATGCGCCGCACCAGTGACGTCATCAAGGAAGCCTACGAGGAGTTCAAACAGCTCTTCGGTCGCGGCGACCCCAGCCCGTTCATCGAAGAGTACATGACCGAGGACGCTGAAATCGTCCTGGTCGGCATGGGCACGCTCGCCATGCCCGTCCGCGTCGCCGTGCGGCGCATGCGGGAGCAGGGTATGAAGGTCGGGTTCGTGCGCGTCAAGTTCTTCCGCCCCTTCGCCACCGACGAGATCCGTGAGGCCCTCAGCCACTGCAAGGCCGTCGGCGTCATTGACCGCGACTATTCATACGGCTCGCCATCATACGGTGGCGTGCTGTTCAACGAGATCCGTTCCGCCCTTTACACCCTGGACAACCGCCCGCTGATGCAAAGCTTCATCGCCGGCCTCGGTGGCCGCGAAGTCCTGGTCCGCGATGTCCAAGAGATGACCTCCATGGTCCAGGACTCAATCGACGCCGGACATGTCAAGGAAGAAAACACCTGGATTGGTGTCCGCGAATAGGAGTGCCGCTATGACTACCATGACCCAAGACCTCCCCCAGGTTAGGGGAGTCAAGCAAATCCCGGTGTTCGAGGGCTTCACCTCCGGCCACCGCACCTGTCAGGGCTGCGAATCCGCCCTCGTGATGCGCCTGATGATCAAGGCCGCCGGTCCCCGTACCATCGTGGTCGGCAGCACCGGCTGCATGTACGTGGCCAACACCACCTACTACAGCACCCCGTGGGTCGTGCCGTGGATGCACACCCAATTGGGTTCCAGCGGCTCTGCCGCCACCGGCACGGCTGCCGGCTTGGCCTCGTTGATGCGCAAGGGCAAGATGCAGGAAGAGCCGATCAACGTCATCGCGTTCTGCGGCGACGGCGGCGGCGTGGACATGGGTCTTTCGGCCATTTCCGCCGCGTTGCAACACGATGAGTACAACCTGCTCATCCTGTGTTACGACAACGAGTCCTACGCCAACACCGACATCCAGGTGTCCGGTTCCAGCCCGTGGGGCGCAAACTCAACGTTCTCCCCTCCGGGCAAGGTTCATCGCATCATGAATCGCCGGTGGAAGAAGAACACCGTTCCCATGCTCGCCGCCGGCCATCCCGACGTCCGATACGTTGCTACGGCCTGCGGCTCCTACGGGCCCGACTTTACCAACAAGATCCGCCGGGCCTTGACCATCGGCGGCCCCACGTTCATCCACAGCATCGACCCGTGCCCCAAGGGCTGGGACTACGACCCCAAGTACTCCCATGAGCTTGGCATGCTGGCTGTCGAGACCGGGATCTGGGTTCAATACGAGATTGTGGACGGCGAGTTGATCCTCAATGGCCCTTCGCGCGCGATAGCCCGCGGAATCAGGCAGCGCAAGCCGGTAACCGAATACCTGCAACGGCAGGGCCGCTTTGCCCACCTTACCGAGGAGGACCTCAAGTTCTTCCAGGAGAGAATTGACGAAACCTGGGAAAAGTGGTGGATTCCGGGCATCGTGCCCTTCGGACCCCAGGACGAGGGTTAAAGACGGATTTCGTCTATTCAGCGCAAAGTCGAAATCGGCAGCGAATTCAACGGGGGCGGGCTAAACCCGCCCCTTACTCGTTCGGCTACTTTCCCTATTATCATATGTCAAGATATTGACCATTGATATTGATGTGCTAAACTCAATTATTATTAAAATCTGAGAGGCTCCAACATGGTAAAGGTCGCACTAACAATAGAGGGCGACGCCGAAGAAGTGATCGCCGCTATTCGAAAATTGGCTGTAGGAGAGTCCGCTATTGTCACACCGACGGGCGAAGATATTGATGATGATTCCAGTGAAACAACAGTAGAAGTATCATCCGGCTCAACCACGTCCACTCCCGCTCAAACTCAGGCGCCGGAAGGTAGATGGACTATTGATCATGTACGTACTTTCTGGCGCTACTTGGCCCCAAACGCGCAGCAGGTGTACCATCAGGTGGCGCACAGCAACGGATACGTGATGTCACGACAGTCTTTGCTGGACACCATGGGTTTGACGGAACGTCAACTGTCCGGACAGATGTCGTCCGTGGGTCATTCTGTGAGACGCATTCGCAATGTGCACAACGTCTCACTCCCACATCCCATGTCCTTTGACCAATCCAGCGACGACTATAAAATGCTCCCCGATGTTGCTGACGCCATCGTACGCTTGAACTTGACCCCTAGTACGTCGGAATCTTGATGCAAAACAAACTAAAGGAGAGGCCAGATGCGACTGGATCCCATTAACCTTTACGACTACGAGGCCCGCGCCAAACAAATCCTCCCCCACAACAACTGGGAGTTCATCGAAGCCGGTTCGATGGACGAGATCACCACTGCCCGCAACCGTTCCGCCTTCGAAGCTTTGACCCTGCGGCCCCGGTTCATGCGAGACACCACCGAACGGAAGATCGCCACCACAGTGTTGGGACAGGACATCAGCTTCCCGGTGATGATCGCTCCCACCGGCGGGCACGGAAACGCTCACCCGGATGCGGAATGCGCTACCGTTCGCGGCGCTGGCATGTCCAACACCCTGATGATGTGCAGCACATCATCCAACTGTAGCCTGGAAGAAATAGCGGACGCCGCCACCGGCCCCATCTGGTTCCAGCTTTATCACCGTGGCTACGACCTCACCGAAAACCTCGTCAAGCGAGCGGAAGCCGCGGGCTTCCGCGCCATCGTATTGACCATCGACACCCCCGCGCCGAGTCCCAAGGAACGGGACTTGCGCAACCGCTACCAGCGCCCTGGCGAACTGGGCAACTTCCGTGAGCAGCAGGATCGCCTGTCCGAGGTCAGCGGCACCGATGAGTCCCCGAATTGGGAGATGCCCCAATCCGCGCCTCTGACGTGGGCCGAGATTGAGTGGCTCCGCGGCCTTACCGATCTACCTTTGGTGCTCAAAGGCGTACGCGTCGCCGAAGACGCAAAGATGGCGGTTGACCACGGTGTCAACGGCATCCTCGTCTCGACCCATGGTGGTCGCCAGTTGGACAGCACCATGTCCAGCATCGAGATGGTACCGGAAATCGTGGCCGCCTCCGGTGGCAAGGCCGAGGTGTACGTCGACTCCGGCGTGCGTCGGGGCAGCGATGTTCTCAAGGCGCTCGCCCTGGGAGCCACCGCGGTCGCCGTGGGACGTCCGCTCTACTGGGGCTTGGCCGTCAACGGCGCCGAGGGCGTTCACCACATGCTCGAGTTGCTCCGCGAGGAGTTCAACCGCGCCATGGCCTACTGCGGCCAGAACAGCGTGGACGACCTAGAAGACCGCCTGCTGAACATCCCTCGCGAGTGGGGCCCGTTCCGCACGGAAAACGACATCGCAGAGCACTTGCCTTTCTAAATCCCCGGTCACTGCGACCAAAAGGGAGCGGGTGAATGACCCGCTCCCTCATTTTTGTGGCAGGTATGGTTAGCAGCGTCAGTCGTCAGCCGCGGCTGCGACATCCACTTTGAGGGATGCCATAAAATCGCTCAACAGGCTGTTGAATACCTCAGCCTGTTCGTAATGGGTTGAATGTGCCGCGCCCGGCACCACCTCCAGCCTGCTGCCCGGGATCAGGCGGTGAACCGCCTCGATAACGTGCACCGGGAATATCTTGTCCTCCACACCCACCACCAACATCGTTGGAACCTGCATGGCGGCCAAGTCGGCAGCCCGCGGCCCGTCCGGGTTCTGGAACAAACCCGATACCACGGTAACCGGCATCGGCTGGTTGATCCGGCTGATGGACCCAAACAGGAACGTCAATGCCGGCTGTTCGTCGATGAACGAATCGCTCAACGCCCGCCGGAACGGGTCCTCCGGAGGATGCACGTCCTTCAGCAGGGATATTACCGACTCGTCGCCGACGCCGCCCGTGGTGTCTGCCAGCACGAGACCTGCCACGCGTTCCGGATGGCGCAGCGCGACGCCCAGCGATGGCACTCCGCCCATCGATTGCGCCACCAGTACGGCTCGGTCAATTCCCAGGGAGTCCAGCAGGCCGACCAGGTCCGCGGTTACTGTTGCCGGAACTGGCGGTTCGGCGGGACCTTCCGACAGTCCCCAACCCCTTTGGTCGAACGTCACGCAGCGGTGGTTGGCCGAGAACTCAGGTACTTGTCGCCACCAACTCAGGTGGTTCCCGCCGCGACCGTGGGCGAACACGATGGCTGGGCCAGACCCGTGGCTTTCGTAGAACAGGTCGATTCCGTTGATCGATGCAAATGGCATTTGATAACTCCTTTGAGTTCAGGATCTACACCGGCCATTCTTCCCTTCGATAAGCCGCATCCCAGAACATGTACTCGTACCGGCTGCTGACCATGAACGCGTAGCGCATGGCTTCCCGTTCCTGGTCGCCCACGCGATCCGCCATCTCGTCCACAAATCCACACCAGGCGTCCACGCTGGACTGCAAAAACCCCTCAACATAGAAATGGGTCCACTGGCCGTAAAGCGGATGCTCCGACTGCCCAACCTCGTCCTTCAGCAGATGGTACGTCCACGGACACGGAAGCAGCGCCGCAGCCGTCGGACCTAAACCGTGGTGCGCCGCGATCGTCAACATGTGGTTGACATAGGCCGTATTGGTCGGCGAGCGTGTCGCGTCTTCCACATCGGACATGGACAATCCCGCCGCTTCGATCAGACGATGATGCAAAGGCCGTTCGACCGGGGTCATCACCCGGTGAGCCAACTGTTGCAGCAGCTCCGAATCCGGTGCCTTTGCCAGCGCCATGGATACCGCGCGCCCAAACCCCTCAAGGTAGTGGTAGTCCTGACCTAGATAATATTGAAAAGTCTCCAACGGCAGGGTTCCATTTTTGATTTCGCGCAAAAATGGATGACGGAAGATTGCTTCCCAAATGGGCTGCGCCTCTTCCCGGAGCGTCTCGCTGAATCCTGGCATCCCACTTCCCCCTAAAACGACTCGTTGATAAGCACCAACTCGGCGTACGCGCCGTATTGGCGCCCGATAGCTGCGCCGGCCTCCCTGGCATGGGCAGTGAGAAAGTCAAACGCGCTGTTGCCGACATCGCCCAGGTTCTCCAGGTACACCTTGTGCTCGCGCAGGGAATTCAACCCGGTCTCCCAATGATCCGAAACGTCAACCACGTGCGTCGGAATCGTCGAGCCAAACACAGCGACAAATCTGACTGCGTTCCAGGGTTCCAGCCCCTCGTCCAGCAACTCCGGAAATATCCACCGGTTGCCGGCGTCGCGCGCGGCGTCAAAAACTGCCAGCCCAACCCATCGGTGATCCGCCATGTTCAGGTGGCCGCTGAAAAACTGCTGGTGGTGATTGATGGTCAGCAGTACATCCGGCCGGTGCCGCCGAATCGCTCGGCTGATGTCCCGGCGCAACCCGGCGCTGTACTCTATCACCCCGTCGGGGTAGCCCAAAAACTCGACGGTATCCACGCCCACCACCTTGGCGCTGTTGATCTCCTCCTGCATCCGCAACGGGCCAACTACCTTGGGATCCATTCCGTCGATGCCCGCCTCCCCCTTGCTCACCATCACGTACACCACCCGCTTTCCCTGGCTCGTCCACTTCGCCACGGCGCTGGCGCCTCCGTACTCCAGATCGTCGGGATGCGCCACGATGGCCAACGCGGTTTGCCAGTTCTCGGGGATCGCTTCGGAAGGCGGCGGATGTTGTTGCATAGTTCTCCTCGCGGAACGGTGATAATTGATGTCGGTTGGTGGCGCTCGGGATGTTAGTACAATCGCGGGCTGGGTATGCTAACGGACGCATAGCCTGACGCGATTCGTTCGTTACATTGGCCCCATGCGCCCACGTACAGCCTGACCGTAGAAACCCCGCTGTGATCACGGTCCTGCTCGATGACCACCGCGTCCGCCGTGAGCGCGTTCCCTGGCGCAATAGCGGCGTGGTACGCCAACGAAAGCCGGCCACCCCACCGGAAATCATCTCCGAAAATCCGCCCGATCCGACCCTCTAGCCAGCCCGCCAGGAGTTGCGTGGTTCCGGTATGTTCGCCCTGATGGACTTGACCGGCAAGTTCGGCTCGCAGCTTTCTGTACGGCGCAAAAGTCTCTTTATCCGGAACCACCCACCTGCCAAGGGACAGCGTTTCTCCCACTCGTCCCTCAAAACCATGTTCTGCTGAATCAGCAGACTGGAGAATACCGCCGGATAAGGCGAGCGCGACCTCGGCTTTGGGGCGAATCGTTGTAAGCGCCGTTTCCGACCTAAGGATCTCCGTTCCTATCTCATCCACAGCGAAAGCCGAAATCCTTAGCCACGGGTTTTCCTCGTTGCCTCTTATTTCCTTGAGCCACGCTCCGGCCTGTATCCTACGACCGGGAACCGGGGGCCGTAGAAAATCGAATCTGCGCCAAACCACACTCAAACCCAGGTCGCCGAATTTGGCTCCCGCCATGGCAACACAGTCGTCCGCAATCAGGTTCGCGTAGAAGGACGACTCGCCAACCAACCCCTGATACTCCAATACCACGGAGTCGTCGATCAAGTATTCCAGGTTGCCCAACTGCTCGCCTGCCGCCACGCCGTGAAATTTCGGACTAGCCATCGTTGCGCGCCGTTGTCAGCCGTGTGTACTCCAACAGGTCTGCCGCCGCCGTTTCCTCGTCGCCCAACTCCCGCCTCGCCAAGCCTCGCCCGCGATATGCCTCAGCCAGCCTCGGGTTCAATTCCAACGCCTTGTCGAAGGCTTCTACGCCGCCACCGAAATCTCCGAGAGCGCAGCGGGAGTTCCCCACCGACAGCCACACTCCCGCCAGCTTGTCATCCCGCTCGATGGCCTCCCGGTACTGCGCCATGGCTGTCTGGTGGTCGCCCAGATCCGCGTGCGCGACCCCTCGGTTGTGATACAGCGTAGCGGTGTCCATCCCGCACGCCTGCGCCGTGTCGAAATCCCCGATGGCTGCTGTGGGATCGCCTTGGTTGCGGCGCGCGATACCACGGTTGTACAGCGCGTTGGCAAACGTTGGAACCACGGCGATCGCCGCGTCATAGTCTGCAATGGCAGCGACGTAATCGCGTCGGTCGCTGTAAAGGTTGCCGCGAGCGTAGAGGTAGTCCGGCTCGGTAGGTCGCAGTTCGATGGCCCGGTTGTAAAACGTCAATGCCGTGTCCCGGTCGCCGAGGTCTCGGTGAGCGATGCCAAGATTGTAGTGAGCGTTGGCGTGATCCGGGTTGATGCGGATGCAGGATTGGAAATCCTCGATCGCGTCCTGGTATCTGCTCAACGATATTCTGGCGACGCCCCGGGCGTAGTAGTAGTCGGCGTCGTCCGGCTCCAACTCAATGGCCGAGGTGTAGTCGCTGATGGCATCCTCATAGTAGCCCAGGTGCCGGCGCACAACGCCCCGCGCATAGTACGGCACCGGATAGTCCGGGTCAGCTACGATCGCCCGCGTGTAGTCCGCCACCGCCCGGTTCAGGTCGCCGCCATTCCGATAGGCCAGACCGCGATAATAGTAGGCTGGCGCGAACTCGTCGTTCAATTCCAGCGCGCTGTTGAAATCCTGAATCGCCGCGCCCAACTGGCCCGCCCTCAGCGCCAGTTGTCCCCGAGCCGTATAGTGAAATTCTGTGGGTAAATCTCCAGCCATCGCGATTTTCTGGTTCTACACGGGACCCAATTCGGTTTCGTATAGGTCGTATTCGGAGTGGTGCATTCCGAGTGATTCATAGGTACGTTTGGCGGTGTTGTTTTCGCGCATCACGTAGAGCCGTATCCCGCGAACGTCGCCCCGTTCTGCAGCCAATTCCTGCAACCTTTGGTACAGGCCGCTATAAACGCCCTTCCGTCGGTGCTCCGGCTCCACGTACACCGATTGGATCCACCAGATCCATCCGTTTCGCCAATCGCTCCACTCAAAAGTCACCATCAACTGGCCCACGGGCACGCCGTCCGTTTCCGAGATCAGATAGAACGCTTTGCCCGGGTCTGAAAGCGCCGCCTGTACGCCGGCAGTCAGCACGCCCATGTCCAGTTCGATAGATTCCGATTCCAACGCCATGGCGGCGTTGAACCGCGCGATGGTCGGCGCGTCGGAAGTGTTGGCTGTGCGTATTCCCATAACCTGCTCGTAGCAAATGTTGATTCTAATAACCTACGTTATAATAGGCAACCAGTATCCCCTGCCGCCATCTTTGAGGTGTCCCATGCCCAACCAGGAACGAATGGTCAATGATTTCAGCGATTTGGTGCGAATTGACAGTCCGTCCGGTGAGGAATGGGATGTTGCGCTGCACGTCTCGGAACGGCTCAGCAAGTTGGGGTTCCACGTTGGCCGCGACGACCACGGTAACGTGATCGCCCGCGAGGACGGCGACCGGCCCCTGATCCTGTCCGCCCATATGGACACGGTGGACCCGGGCCGCAGCATCAAGCCCCAGGTGGTGGGAGATCGCATCACGTCGGATGGCAACACGATCCTTGGCGGCGACTGCAAGGCCGGCGTGGCGGCGATCCTGGAGGCCTTGGAGTCAGTCAAAGAGGACGGTCGGCCCCGGCGTCCCCTAGAGGTGATTTTCACCCGTGGGGAGGAGATCGGACTCGTGGGCGCCTCCAACCTAGACTTCTCCATGATACGCGGCACGGAGGCCGTGGTGTTCGATGGCAACGGCCCGGTCAACACCATCACCGGAGCCAGTCCCACCTATATGGCGTTCGACATCAACGTGCGCGGCCGCGGCGCCCACGCCGGCGTTGAGCCTGAAAAGGGCCTGTCCGCCATCAAAATCGCCAGCGACCTGATCGCGCAACTTCCACAGGGACGCATCGATCAGGAGACCACGTTCAACGTGGCGACCATCACCGGGGGAACGGTGCGCAACGCGGTCCCGTCCGAGGCATCCATCACCGGTGAATTCCGCAGCATGAACATGGAGTCTCTGGAACTCCTGCGCATACAGTTGCTCAACTCCGTAAACGCCATCCGCGCCCGTTACACCGATGCCGAGATCACCGAGAACCTGGAAATGATGTTCCAGATGTACCGTCTTGACCCCAACGAGGCCACGGCCCAGTTGGTGACGCGCGTCATGCGCGACATGGGGTTGCAGCCGAACATCCAGCCCTCTGGCGGCGGTACTGACGGCAACGTATTCCGGCTCAACGGCATCGAGAGCGTGGTCGTGGGGATGGCCACGAACCTGATGCACACCATCGACGAGTACGTCGTCATCCCGGATTTGGTAAACACCGCGCGTTTCTGCGAAGAGTTGATGACGTTCGGCGCCTGATGTTCGAGCGCTAACGGAATTCAGCCACTTCCCAGTCAGTCACCAGGGAAACCAGTTCGTCTCCGAACTCGGCCGTCTGCCAACGTCGGACGTCTCCCTCACCTCCGGCCAGTTCCCGTTCCGTGAGCTCCGGCCGGAGCGCGATCCGTTCCAGGCTCGGCGTGGGCCAGACGTGGCTGACCGCGATACCGAGTTCGTTCGAGATCATGCCACGCCATCGCTTCAGTTCCTTCAACCGTTCCCGGCGCGCCGGCGACCAGTGATCCGGTGGCGGTTCCACCCGATCCGGCTTGGGAGCCTCCGGACCGTCCATCGCCCGCTGGATGGTATCCTCGAGTTCCCCGGAACAGCGGGCTGCCAGCATGCCACCTACTCCCAGGGGCAATAGTCCGTCGCTTTGCGCCAGTGTCAGCAGGTCGTCGTTGCTGGACACCTGGTGCATCGGCAGATCCCACGCGCACGCTTTGCCGTCGCGAAACGCATACAGTTCTCGCAACACTGCCATCTGGCGCGGGTTGAGCGAATCCCAGCCTTTCACTCGGCGGAAAGCGGTATCCAGCGGCTCCTCGGGCGGAAACCTGAGCGCGCTGATTCGGTCGCACTCTTCGCGCACCCATTCTTGCCGCCCGGTTTTCGCCAACTGGTAATCAAGCTCGTCCACCAGCGTCAACAGGTGATGCACGTCGCTGGCTGCGTAGTCTAGGGCCGCCCTCGGGAGGGGCCTCAGTCCCCAATGCGACATCTGCATCTTGCGGTCTTTGGGGATCGCGACGCCGCAGAATTCCTCCAGCACCGCGCCCAGGTTGGGTCTGCCGACACCCAGGAACCGGGCCGCCATACCAGTGTCGAACAGGTTTCTGACCGTGAAGCCGAAATCCCGATCGAAGAACCGGATGTCCTCTTCGGACCCGTGCAGCGCCTTAACCACCGAATCATCACTGAGGATTCGCCCCAACGCCGTCAGATCGTCCACGGCCAGCGGATCCAGCAGTAAGGTCTGTTTGCCGTCTGATATCTGTATCAGGCAGATACGTTCCCGGTACGCGTAGCGACCATTCCGTTCCGTGTCCAACGCCAGCCGTGGCGAGTGTGCCAACTCCGCAGCGACGTCGTCCCATTCCCCTTGCTCGCTGATATATCGGTACCGGTCAGGCAAACTGTTTCCTTTGGATTCGCTCCGAAATATTGCGCTTTGACTGCAATTTCCAACGCAAGTGTAACATAACGATTACGACATCGGTTGAACCCGAAATCAGCCACGCTCCGTGCTATACTCGCCCGACCGCCGGAGACCGGCGGACCATCCCTATATTGACAACAAGGAGAGTCAATCTCTATGAGCGGCGCGGATCTGAAAAACACTCTCAAACAAGGTGGCCGCATCTTCGGCACAATGATCAGCATCAACCGGAGCCCCCGGTGGATACCCATCCTCGACGACGTGGGCCTGGACTACGTCATCATCGACACTGAGCACAGCCCCCGCAGTCGCGGCGAACTTGGGGACTACCTCACCATGTTCGGCACCATCAGCGTAGTTCCCATCGTTCGCATCCCCATCCCCGATTCCCATTACGTAACTATGGCCATCGACGCCGGCGCCCAGGGCATCCTGGCCCCCTACTGCGAAACCGTGGATCAGGTGCGAGAAGTCGTCAAAGCCGCCAAGTTCCGCCCCCTCAAGGGCGCGGCAGCCGAAGCAGCGTTGGAGTCAGGCGGATTCCCCAGCGACTCCAGCCGCGACTACCTGGAGGCCCGAAACCGCAATAACATCTGCATCATCGGCATTGAGAGCCAGGCCGCCGTCGATAATCTGGACGCCATCCTCGACGTTCCCCTCATCGACGCGATTTTCGTCGGCCCCAACGACATGAGCATCTCCCTGGGTGTACCCGACGACTACGGCCAGGAGATCTACAAGACCACCGTCAAGGGCATCATCGACAAGTGCGAAGCTCGCGGCATACCCACCCTGGTGCACCACCAAACTCCCGAACTATCCGAGTACTGGATCGAACAGGGCGCCCGTTTCGTCCTGCACGGCACCGACCGCCGGGCTCTGGCGGAAGGATTCCGGACCGAGTTCTCCCGTCTGCGGAACAAAGCCGCCACGGTCTAACTACTGCCCAAGAAATCGTTAGGGGCGGATGCGAATCCGCCCCTTTTCAGTTGCGCGAACTTCCTTCCCAACGCTCTCTCAGCGTCGCTATGTACACCTTTTCGTATTCCCCGTGATGGCCTGTGGACGGGTCATCGGCCAACCGTTCGGCCCACATGTATTCCACGTCGGCCCACACGATGGGAAACTTGGGCTGGTCAAAAAACGCCGCCACCGCATCAAACGGCGACGCGCCCTCCACGTAACCCAGCATCTGGAAATTGTCGTACAGGTTGCCCATCTCCGACATGAACCGGCCTTTCATCGCGGCCATTATCAAGTAGTTGGCCATTCCGGCGCCGACTCGCAGCCTACCGCGTGAGGATGTGAACCGTTGTGACGTCGCCCGCGCCCGAGCACTGAGCAACCCCAACTCGGGGATTCTCCACTTGTCGGGGTCCTGCTTCGCCCCGCAGCTGCGTCACCGTCTCGTGCACCATGCGAATCCCGGATGCGCCGAAGGGGTGCCCCATAGCCAGCAGCCCGCCATCCGTATTCACCGGAATATCGCCGGTCAACGCGGTGCGACCCTCCACCGTGGCCTGCCAGGACTCGCCGTAAGGGAACAACTGTAGTGCTTCAATCTGCTGCAATTCGCCTATGGTCGCCGCGTCATGGACTTGAACGATATCAACGTCTTCCGGCCCGATGCCGGCCATCTCGTAAGCTTGCAGCGCCGCCGGCTCCGTGCGGTACGGGCTGAACGCTGAATGGTCGCTGCCCCTTCCGTTGTAGTTCCCGGAGGTCAGCGCCGCCGCCGCGATACGGATGGCGCGGCTCCGGTCAACACCGTAGGAATCCAGCGTATCCCCGGCGCACAGCACCGCCGCCGCTCCCCCTTCGCTGGTGGGACAGCATTGGTAGAGCGTCAACGGATCTGCGATCAGCCGCGAGTTCAGCACGTCCTCCACCGAATAGGTGTCCTTGCGGTGGGCGTATGGATTCATGGAGGCGTTCTGCCGCGCCTTGACCGACACCTGCGCCAGCGCAGAGGGCGGCGCGCCCGTCTCTTCCATGTAGCGGGTCATGCGCAGCGCGTAGCCCGCCATCATGTGGTCGCCGCCGATGTAGCGTGCCGGGCTGTTCTCGGCCGTAACCGTCACCGGTCCACCCGGAACCTTCTCCGCGCCGAACGCCAACGCCAGATCGAACACCCCCGAGGTGATGCCCCAATACGCCTGCCAGAAAGCGGTGGACCCACTGGAGCAGGCGTTTTCCACGTTGATGATGGGAACGCCGGTCAGTCCCAACTGCGCCAGCGTGGTCTCGCCTACGGACATTCCGTGGTAATACACGTGCCCGAAATACGCCACGGGAATCGCCGTCCATGGGATCCCCGAATCCCTGAGCGCGTCAACCACGGCGTCCCGCGCCAGATCAGACAGGCTCTGCTCCGGAAAACGGCCGAAGGCGTGCAAACCCACTCCGACCACGTAAACATCTCGGCCCGGCCGAAACTGGGTCATCACCGTCCTCCTTTCAATGGGCATCTATCTCGCAGGCCGCCACTTGTACACCACTCGCTCAGAATCGGGAACCGCGGGCATAGATACCGGTCGCAACGCCAGCGTTACGGCCATCCCGACTCTTAACCTGTCGTACGCGCATTCGATCACCTCGGCCAGTACGTGCGGTCCCTCCGGCAATTCAACCTCGCCGAGCACGTATGGAACCGGACCCGGCCAACCGGGCGGGGGCACTCTGACGATGGTGTAGCTGTACAAAACGCCGTCCGTGCCCAGTTCGATCTCCTCCAACCGAGGCGACGTGCAGGACTGGCAAAACGTGGCGGGCCCGAAAACAACGACCCCGCAATCCATGCAACGCATCCCCAGCAGCGTTCCGGAAGTTTCGTCGTCGCCGGTCAGGCGGAGGCATCGTTCATCGACAGAGATGGGCACGGGCAACTCGCAGCGCCGGAAAACGGCCGGCTAATGGGGAATTGCCGAAAGTTTAAGTGCGCCCCGGAACGGTGTCAAACTCCCCGCCGTCCAAGCAGGACCTTTCAATTCTCTAGGAAATCACCTCTCTGCCTTTTCCCACTGCCAATGACACTCCCCCCTTCCCTCCGCCCTTCACCCATTTTTACCATAGTGACTGGCCCTTCAAATCTGTCCCGCCGCCATTCCGCCAGCCATCCCGATACCCACATCCAGACACCGAACTCCCCAACGCCGTTACCCCAAATCCTCTCATCGGCCCGCCAAAACCACCAATTTCGCCCCCAAATCCGCCCTCGCCACCTCCATTTGCCCCCACAACCCACCCCAACGCCCTACTCAAATAAACGGAAATGAGCGGAAATGAGCGGCATTTCGCCAAAATTGCCGCTATCCCGACCTCACACCCAATCCTGCCGCAGATCCGCCTCTGGCGGTTCCATCCCGTTTATCCCTTTTATCCATGCAAAAAACTCCCGTCCGAGGCAATCCCATGACTCTTTCCCAAATCCGCCGCCGCGTCGACGCCCTCAAGCGCCGGTTCGCTCCCGAACTCGCCATCATCAGGCTCCGCCGCATCGCCGAATCCGTCTCCGACGACTGGAATCCCGACCAACCTCCTGAACCCGCCGACGTCATCGCGCGCGTCGCCAAAGCCGGCTTCCGCCTACCCACCTTCATGAGACTCCGCCGCTACCTGGACGACACCATACGCCAGGGCGACGTCCCTGAGCCTGAATCAATAGTCCTCAACCTGCTCCCCTGGGCCAGCAAGGACCCGCTACAGCGCATTCCTCCGCTGGGACCTACCGGCCCCGGCGCGCTAGCCGTGCCCTCAACCCGGTTTACACCGACCATCGAAAGCAACTGTCTTGGCTGTCAAGGGGTGACAGTGGTCGGGTTCCAGCGCTGGCCGCTCTTGACCATGGCGTTGAGAATGGTCAGCAGTTTGCGCATGCACGCAGTGAG
>DAOUJD010000050.1:0-11029 GCA_034423115.1 Dehalococcoidia bacterium
CTTTAGCACTTTGTCTGAAGCACCTCCGCAGTGTGTCGGCGGATGATGCCATTGCCATCGGGTGGGTCAACTCCACTTCGGCGATTTTGCACATTTTAATATCGGCGGTGACAAGCAAAGCGACACCACCGGAAGGTTCATTCTTATCTGTTAGCGCCAGAAATAATTTTGGCCACACTTGCGGGTTGCGGACGGATGGCACAGTCGCCTGTTGGGGTAGAAATGAGGATGGCGAATCTTTCCCTCCGCGCGGATCTTTCTCGTCAGTTGATACTGGCTCCATTGGAAGCTGCGGATTGAGAGCAGACGGTTCCATCGTATGCTGGGGTAACACACTTACCCCTCCCGAAGGCACTTTCAAATCCATCAGCATCGGCGGTGGTCATGCCTGCGGAGTTCGTGCGGATGGCACGGTAGATTGTTGGAGCGGACGCGATCAACAAAGCGAGGCCATGCCGCCTGAGGGCATCTTCCAATCTGTCAGTGCGGGTAGCAACCATACTTGTGGATTGAGAACGGACGGCACCGTAGATTGTTGGGGCGATAACCACAGCGGAGAAGCCACGCCACCGGAAGGCACGTTTATATCCGTCAGCGCCGGCGGTAACCCTTACACCTGTGGAGTGCAAACAGATGGGCGGCTTGCGTGCTGGGGAGAGGAAAACGCGGGCGGGGAAACCATTCCGCCTAAAGGTGCGTTCCGGTCCGTTAGCGCTGGTACTTGGCACGCTTGCGGGGTGCGGACGGACTGGCGGGTGGTTTGCTGGGGGGATAATGGACATGGGCAGGCTGCGCCGCCGTAGGTCGCAAGGAGGACAACAACGATGACCGTAACTATCCAGCCCATGATCTGGGATAGGCCGGAGCCCGCTAAACGGTTGGTTTTGGGTCTGTCTCACCGCACCACAGGCAGACTTGATCGTGGTTCTACTCGCTAAGCGTTGCGCATGGTTGTCGGCAGGCTTTTTGCTCGTTGCAGCCGTGGCGTTGCTGTTCATGCGATTGGCCCCGGGTGTGGGGTTCCCGTTGCCGCTCCTGACGTTCGCGTTTTGTGTCACGCTCGGAGGTTGTGCCCTGGTCCTCGCCGGCATCGTGAAAGCGTTGTCGTACGTCCGATGAGCGCGTCCACCCATCCCAGGAGGTACCGGTTCGCCGATCACAAGGAACAGGTGATTGACCTGCTGCTGCGGGTGTGCACGGTCAATATGAAGACGGTGGAAGAGGTCGAGGCGACAACTGCGGTCATGCGAAGATGATGAACGCCGTACGAACCGGGTTCGCTGCGTCCCAATACCGTGAGACGGCAGCGAGAATCGGAAGGGATAAGGCATGGCGGAGATGAACCTAGAGATTGAAGGTACCGTCGACGAGGTGATCCAGGTACTGCGGAAGCTTGGGCGCAATGGCCACCGCCCGAGGGGTGACGCCGCCGGCCGGACCTCGGAGACGCCAAAGCACGGCAGCGCGGAATCAGAGCAAGACGGGAAGCTGCCAGTCGCAACGTTACCTGGACAAGCCGCGTCCAATCAATGGACGGAGGTTCTTGCCGCCGACTTCCTGACGGGTTTGGACGGGAGAGCGAGGCGAGTCCTGCGGCATGCAAATACCGCAGGAGAGACCGGGATCCACCGGAGTGTGCTGTGCCGTCGGGCCGAGTTGGAGCCGACGGAGTTGCGGTCGGTCCTGATCGGGATCGGCCACGCCCTGCGCCGTTTCCGGCAGAAGCAGGGAGGGGATTACCCGCGTCCGGTGGTGGCCAATCAACCGATGCAGATGTACTACATCGACCCTGCGTTTGCCGCGGCATGGACAGGGCTGCCCGTGGGCGGGGGATAGGACGGTGGGAGGCCGCGCATTCCTAGCGAACCCTGGTCGGTTTGGGTTAGTTTCCGCGAAGGCGACGCGACTCCGATTACAGCTCCCGAAAACGAGCTTGGGCACTCTCGGCGCGGGCGCTCTCGCCAGGAACTTATCCTTGCCGGCCGGTATTCTTTATCACCGGGCAATTTCAGGTCGCCCACCGCGGGGACGACGCCGAAACCAGGGAAGTAAGGCGCCGCGCCGCGATTGGTGATGCGGAGTCGCCTACTCGCCAGCCGCAACAGCGCGTTCATTGGGTGGTCGTCTCGGTGGTATCAGGTAGGAGGTGGAAAGGCGTTGCGCTAAACGCGGTTCGCTTCCGGTCCCTTCAACAGTGCGGAACCGCCGCGTTCGTCCATTAGGCGATTTACCGACACCCGACGTGGTCGTCGGAGGCCGAAAAATAGCGAGGGTCGCCGCGCTCATGCCTGAAGAGAGCCCGAACTGTTGCCGGTGCTAACCAAGCCCGCATCTTGCCAGTAAGGGCCAACCCTTCACCGGAGGTAGAGATGACGGAAGTCGGGACCTGCGTGGGCATTGACGTTGCCAAAGCCAACATCGACATCGCGGTTCGGCCGGGCGAGCGGGTCTGGCAGGCGTCCTACGATGCGGCTGGTATTGAGGAGTTGGTCTCCCAGTTGGGGGACCTGAAACCGACCACGGTGTTGCTCGAGGCGACCAGTGGGTTGGAAGTGCCCTTGGCGGCGGCGCTGGCGGCGGCAGCATTGCCCGTGGCGGTGGTCAATCCCCGCTCGGGTGATGTGCATCCCTCATTGAGCAAATTGCCTCTGATGTTCAGCCATTTCAAGCCGGGCAGGTCGACCAGCAAATTCTCAGGGATGTACCCCCCAAGGTTGTAGTGGCTGAGGTCAAGCCCGATGACGACGCCAGCTTCGTTGGTTGTGACGCCATACTACTCCCAGATCCAACGGGCCACCTGAGTTAAAATGTCAGCGCCGCTTTCCCAGAAGTTAATCCCGAAGGCCAACGATGAAATTGCATCGGTAAGGAAGTTATCGATGGCAGATCTACACTTCTTGTAGTCAATTGTCTGTCCCACACCTCTCTCTACAATACCGGTGTGTAGAATGAATTCCACACCGACACAATTGATCAGCTCTGTGTCCAGGGAACTCGTGATGATAGTGCCAGCTAGGTTCAATTTGCTTCCGAGTTTGCCGGCAGGACTGTCCGCTACCTTAAGCACAAATTCAGCGACTCTTCCTGTTCCTCCTCCCACCAATCTGATTATTCTGGCTCCCGACGTGTATCCTGCTATGGGGGCTTTGACCGCGGGTGATGCTACATTGATTGCCTCAACCGTGAATTTTCCAGCCTGTATAAAAGCCCCGTTTCCTGTCTCTGAGTAAGTCGTGGCATCAACCGTGACTTTCGATTGTGGGGATATGAAGGTCAATCTTTTTATCAGGTCATCGACGTCGCCATCGCTTGCCTCGGTGACTATGTGGAGTTCCAGAGATTCCAACCAGAACAGGGAGGCACTCGGATCGCCTGCGTTATCTGGAATTGTTGCGATCCAATTGTATATGTCTTCCTGCGACATTTTATCCTGCAAATCCAGTTTGATAACACGGCCAGTACGGCCGGGGCGATTCGGGTCAGACTCAGCAGCGACCGTCACCCCTTGCCACTCCGAGATGGGTTCGTCGCTGCCCCATTTGTCTTTGTTGGTCCAACGGGCGCCGGCAGCGTCATACAAAGCGACCAGCGCCTCACGGTCCTGCTGGATCCCCGCCACGTTTTGAGGCGGTACGACTGATAACTGAGTATCCTCGATGTTCAGTACGATCAGATTAGGTAGGCCGGTCACAGACTCCGGTATCAACCCACTCAAGTCGTTGTTTTTATAAAGATAGAGCTTGGTCAGGTTGATGAGATTGCCCAACTCTGCAGGGACCTCCCCGGTCAACTGGTTTTGGCTGAGGCTCAGCATTTCCAGGTTGGTGAGATTGCCCAACTGCCGTGGTATCGACCCGCTCAGTTCGTTGCCATAAAGGTACAGCCTGGTCAGCTTGGTGAGATCGCCCAACTCGGCCGGGATGCCCCCGGTCAACTGGTTGCGGCTGACGGTCAGCGCTTCCAGTTCGGAGAGTTTGCCCAATTGAAACGGTATCGACCCGCTCAAGTCGTTGTCATAAAGGTACAACCCTCGCAGGTTGGTGACGTCGCCCAAAGACGCCGTTATTGTCCCGGTTAGTTGGTTCTGGCTGAGATTCAGCATTTCCAGGTTGGAGAGCTGCCCCAACTGTCGCGGTATTGACTCGCTCAAGTCGTTGTCATAGAGGTACAGCACTCGTAGGTTTGAGAGGTCACCCAGTTGATGTGGTATCTGCCCGGTCAGTCGATTCTGGCTGAGGTTCAGCACTTCCAAGTTCCCCAGATTGCCCAACTGCGGTGGTATCTCTCCGTGCAAATAGGACCAGTCGCTCTCGAATATTTTGTCCCCATCGGGTGTGTAAGCCTCTTCTTCGCGTCCTCTGAAATAATCTTGGTCATCGAGATACAGCACTCGCAAGTTGGTGAGCTTGCCCAACTCTGCGGGTATCGTTCCCCGCAGCCGGTTATGACCCAGGCCCAGCCCGCGCAACTCGATGAAGTCGCCCAACCACGCCGGTATCTCTCCATCCAGCTCGTTGTATTCAAGGTTCAGCCACCGCAACGTGTCGGAGAGAGCTCTCAAATCAGGTATCTCCCCGTCCAGACGGTTGCCCCGGAGAGTCAGCGTCTCCAAGTTGGGGAGACGGGCTAAATCCGCTGGTACAGGCCCCGCCAGGTTGTTGTTGCCGAGGATCAGCGCTTCCAGGTTCTCGAGTTGGCCCAAGTCCTCCGGTATCGTGCCGCTCAGCTGATTGCCGCCGAGGTCCAACGATTGAAGGTTTTCGAGGTCCCCCAAGTCTCCGGGTAACGCCCCGCTCAGCTGATTGCCGCCGAGATCCAGAGATTGAAGGTTAGCCAAGCTGCACAGCGTTCGCGATATAACGCCGCTCAGCCTGTTTTCGCTCAGGTCCAGCTCTTCCAGATCGTTCAATCTGCCCGTGTAATCCTTCAAAATATCAAGGACATCTTGACCTGGCCCTCCAGGCCAGAGGGTCTCGCATCCGGCAAGGTCGTCAAAGCTGCTCAACTGAAACGGGATCGAACCCATCAACCGATTTTGCGACAGGTTCAGGGTTTTCAGATTGCTTAAGTTGCCCAGCTCCGGCGGCAACACCCCGCGCAGTCGGTTGTCGATGAGTTTGAGGCTGACAACCCGCCCGTTGTCATCGGCGGTGACGCCGTGCCACTCGCCGATGGGCGCGTCGCTGAGCCAGCCGTCGTTATTGCGCCAGTCGTCGCCATCGATGGCCTCGTACAGGGCCCGCAGGGCGCCCGCGTCGGGGCTGCGGGCGATGGCCAAGCCTTCCGGCGCCTTGAGGCCGGTGACCATCTCTTCCACCGTGTCGCTGACGCTGTCCGCCGCCGGGTCGGCCCGCCAGATGGAGCCCGTCGTCTCGTCGGTCCAGTAAATCTTGCCGTTGGCCGGGTCCAGGGTGATGCCGCTCAGCGAGTAGGGCGTCGAGCGGACCAGGATTTGGCGGTTTTGGCCGTCCAGGTCGGCGCCCGCGACCACGTCGCCTTCGTCGCGGCGTTCCGTCCAGTACATTCTGCCGGCCGCCGGGTCCAGGGCCAGGCCGAAGGGGTTTTGCGGCGTTACCCATCCGAAATCATTGAGGTCGGTCACGTCGTCGCCGTTGAGGGCGGCGCGTCGGATTTTGCTGGTGTCCTCGCCCCGTTCCGTCCAGTACATGTGACCCTGGGCGGTGTCCAGGGCGATCTGGTAGGGCTTGTTCAGGCCATCGACCAGGGTTATGGCTGTAACTTGCATTCTGTCTTGATTGATTTTCTCCGCACTGCGATAAATGGCGCCCTGGTACCGGTCGGCCCAATACACATAGCCGGCGTCCAGATCCAGAACGATACCCACCGGGTCTTTCAATCCGCCCTTTATCATTTCAACTGCAGAGCCGTCCAAGTTGGCGCGCCAGATTGCCCCGTCGGCACGGCTTGTGCTCGCCCCGTCGTCGGTCCAGTACACCTTGCCGCCGGCCAGGTCCACGGCGATGCTGCCCGGCGTATCCAGGCCCTGCTTTGGCGTAGGCAGTTCGGTGACATCCGGGTCGTCGCCTGTGCCGGTGCGCTGGACTTTCTGCGCCTCTTCGTCCACCCAGAAGAGCTGAGGAGCGGCCAGGAGGACGGTGGGCGTTTTCGGAGACGGCGAGGAAGGCCCGACGTTGCGCAACATCGGGTACTGGCTCGACGTGCCGAAATCCCAAGGGTTGTCGCCGCCGGTGGTATGGTCGGCATCCCCGTCGGCGTTATCGATGTCAACGTTCCAGCCAGCATAGATTCCAGTGTAACCAGTAGGCTCCTGCAACTCGGCGGTAGTTTTGCCGATTCCGGCTGCACTGTAAGGGAGGCCGGACGTTTCAGTATCCCAATAGCTAGCGGTGACGGCGCCGGCACCCGAGAACGTTCCGAGAATTGCGCTAACACCACTTCCGTTATACCCGACCAAGCCGCCAACGTGACGATCGCCGGTCACGGTGCCGGTAGAATAGCTGTTGGCAATGCTACTGCCGCTACCGTAATTTCCTCCCACCAAACCGCCGGCACCACCAGCGGTGTTATTACTGATTACGCTGCCGGTAGAGTAGCTATCGGTGATTGTGCCGAATGATTGTTCTCCGACCAAACCGCCGGCGTTCCTATCAGCAACAGTTACACCACCGGTGGCATAGCTACGGGTTACGGTGCCGCGAAAGTTAGACCCCACCAATCCCCCGCCTTCTTTATCGGCGAGCACGGTGGTAGCGGTCCAGCTAGCGGTGATTGTGCCTTTGTTCAGGCCAACCAAACCTCCGGTGGCACCCGAATCATATCCGAAGGCGTTTGAAACACCTCGGCCCGTGATACTGCCAGTAACGTAATTGTTACGGATGTTGCCGCCCTCGTTAGACCCTATCAACGCGCCAACTTTAGAGTTTCCGCCGATATTTGCGTTTACTAATCCTAGCCGCTGAATGACGGTGCTGGCCCCGGTTGCCCCAAATAAACCAATCCCATCCGTGCTCGGCCGGTTGATGTACAAGTTCGAGATGGTCCGGCCGCCGCCGTCGAAGGTGGTGTTGAATTGGTGAGAACCACTGCCGATAGGCTCCCAGCCGGCGCCGTCGTTCCAGTAGGCGTCGGCGGGGTCGGCCTGGCCGTTGCCGTTGGTGTCGAAGTCCAGGTCGGTGATCAACTCGTAACCAGAGCACCCAGCGTCGGGACAGCCCATATCGGCAGCGGCGTCGGGGAACGCCTGAGCGTAGCCGGCGTTCTCCACCATGCCGTCGCCGTCCACGTTCCAACGAATGGCGTTCAGTTGCTCCAGGTTGGACACTTCGATCAAGCCATCGCCGTCGGCGTCGTAATCCTCATGCCCCCCGGAAGAGACCGGTACCCGCAGATCGGCACGGTGAATGACGTGCCGGTTGGTGGCGCCGCCCGTGGTGGCGAGGAACCCGACGTGCGCTTCAAAAGGAACGAAATCGGGAATGGTATGCGACAGTACCAGCGTCCTCTCCATCCCCAGATGCAGGTTGGACAGATGAACTTCGACCCTGCCGTGGTCGAATGCCACCTCGGCATCGAATACGCCGCTGTCTTCCAATCTCTGCGGAAGGTCTGCGGCGGCTAACGTTTCTGGAAGCGCACCATCCATAAGATCTAGTTCAACATGGTTGTCTGAACTGTCCAATCCACTGTTCTGCCAGGTATCAAAGGCGACGGCGACAGCCCCCTTAAAGTACAGACTTCCTAAATGGCCCCCATACCATCTGCGCGATGTCACATCTGCCGCATTAGGAAAGTCCGGCGTTACGACTAACGCCAGTCCATCGGCTCCTGTGCCGTCTCCGATCTCAAACGAGAACGCGATATCGAACTGCTGTGAATTTATCGGATACGGATGGAACATAAACCCGATCTGGGCTGGTTCCGCGGGCGTCAAAACGACGCTTCCTGAATCGTTACGCTCGGCGTCGCCCATCAGGGTCCATTCTGATAGGGGCCGCGTAGCGGAGGTAAGGGATGGGGCTGACGGAGCAGGCATAATCGCTACACCGCTGGGTTGGAGCAAACCCGCCGTGACCACGTCTTCCACGCTGGAACCGTCGAGGTTTGAGCGCTGGATTTTGTCGGTTCCATGGTCGGTCCAGTACATCTTCCCGGCTGACACATCCAGGGTGATGTAATCGGGGATGACCAACCCTGAAATCACCAGGTCTTCCACTTCCGAGCCGTCCAGGTTGGCACGCTGGATTTTATCGGTTCCGTGGTCGGTCCAGTACATCTTCCCGGCTGACACGTCCAATCCCAAGGTATCTGGCTTGATCAGTCCCTGAGCCGAGGTGACCAGATATTCCACGGCGGAACCGTCCAGATTTCCTCGTTGGATCTTGCTGGTTTCGTGGTCGGTCCAGTACATCTTCCCCGCTGACGGGTCCAAGGCCAACCCATCAGGCCTCATCAAACCTGAGGTCACCCGATCTTCCACGTCTGAGCCGTCTAGGTTGGCCCGCTGGATTTTGTCGGTGCCAGCGTCCGTCCAATACATTTTGCCGGCCTGTAAATCCAAAGCCAACGTGTCCGGAGTGTCCAGTCCGGTAGTGACCAAGTCCTCAATGCCGGAACCGTCCAGATTAGCGCGCTGGATTTTGTCGGAACCCCAATCGATCCAGTACATTTTCCTTGCAGACACGTCCAGGACGATTCCCGCTGGATGGACCAGTCCGTCGGCTGGCGTAACCAGGTCTCGCACGTCAGAACCGTCCAGTTTTGCCATTTGTATCTTTCCGGTGTGAGCGTCGCTCCAAAGTAGCTGAGGGACGGATAGGGACGGTGTGGCGTATGGAGCTGACGGAGGCGGCATACGGTAGGCGTATATCTTGCGATCAGCGTCTTCCCGGACCCACATGGTGGTTCCGTCGGACCAAATACCTTTTGGTCCATTATTGCCGGCCGCGCTGAGCGTATTGAAATCCTCGCCGGGTACATGAGCCTTGGTGGGCACATCATAGGCGTACAGTTTGGCGCCATCATCGGCGACCCACATAGTGGCGCCGTCGGACCAGATGCCTTCCAAATAAACGTTGCCAGCCGCTTTGAGAGTGTCGAAGTCCTTGTCCCGTACCCTGCCTTTGGTAGCTATGTCATAGGCGTACAGCTTGTCGTCGTTGTTGTCCGCCACCCACATGGTCACGCCATTCGACCAGATCCCTTCTGCGCTGGTGTGCGGAAGATCGTTGAAATCCTCCTCAGGATTGCGGGTGAAAGCGTCGGCATACCCGGGGGCCTCCAGAATCGTTTCAGAGACACCGTCGCCGTCCAAATCCCATGGGACGGCGTTGAGCTGGACCGGGTGGCGGATTTCAAGCAGGCCGTCATGATCTGCGTCGTAATCACCCTTGGCCTGCTCTGGAGTTGCTCCGATAAGCCCGGCATTTCCCGACATCGCGCCAGCTGACACGGGGGCCGCGCCAGGTTGAAACACGACCAGCATGGCAACTACCCCCGCTAACAAAGCTGCCAGCAAGGGTGCGCGCCGGCCTTTGGCCGTTGGCGGCGCTAAGGCGGAAACGGTCAACACATCGCCCACTAAAATCACACTGCTGTTACGGTAAGCGTATCCGGCTAAGCTATCGCTAGATGGGTGGGCATAAGTATCTTGATCAACGGACCGGTCTGTCCCAGACAGAAGCATACTATTTGCATCTTGTCATCACAGTCAACTCCTATTTGATAACGGTATGGTAACTGCGATGATATGCCAGGTCATCTCGGCTCGGACCTGACCCTTTCGGTAACTGGCGAAAATGCCTTCAGAATGATCTGTCGGCCCGGCGTCGAGGTGGCCCAGACCGCGTCGACGGTCCTGGCGAGCAGTGACCTTATAGGAGCCTGGCTTCAAGCCCCGTCGCAGTTTTGTCCGCTCACCTGGCCGGCACGCCATCTTTCAGGAGGTAGAGATGACAGAGGCCGTTGGTCGCGAAGGCAATGGCGTTGTTGAGGTGGTCATCGGAGTTGATACTCACCAAGACCAGCATGTGGCGGTGGCCATTGACCGGCTAGGCGTACGCTTGGGTGAACATCGCGCACTGGCGACTACGTACGGCTATGCCGAGCTCGAACGCTGGTCCCGGAACTTGGGACGGGTCCGGGCGTTCGGGATCGAAGGCACCGGTTCCTACGGCGCTGGGGTTGCCCGCTTCTTAACTGGTCGGGGTCATACCGTCGTCGAGGTCAATCGTCCTGACCGGTCGGTGCGCCGTCGTAAGGGGAAGAGCGATCCCACCGATGCGGAAACGGCGGCACGGGCGGTGCTCGCCGGTGTAGCCGACGCTACTCCCAAGTCGGGCCAGGGAGAAGTTGAAATGATCCGCATGCTCAAGAGTACCAAGGACTCGGCGATGAAAGCCCGCACCCAGGCCATCAACCAGATGAAAGCCCTTATCCTCACAGCCCCGGCCGAGCTTCGTGAATCCCTTGATGGGCTCGCCGCCAACGCTCTCGCTACGCGGTGCGCCAGATTCCGCCCTGGTAGCATGGACGGCCCCAAAGCGGCGGCCAAGTACGCTCTTCGCTCGCTGGCCTGCCGCTACCGTCAACTCAGCACGGAGATCCACGACCTGGAGGCCCACCTGAAGTGCCTTACTCGGGCGGCGGCACCGGCGCTGGTCAATATCTTTGGCGTAGGGCCCGACACCGCGGCGGCTCTCCTGACCGCCGCTGGGAGCAACCCTGAACGCCTTCATTCTGAGGCAGCCTTCGCATCCTTGTGTGGGGTGAACCCCATACCTGCGTCCTCCGGCAAGACAAACCGGCATCGACTCAATCGCGGCGGCGACCGCCAGGCTAATGCGGCCCTCTATCGCATCGTTTGCGTCAGGCTTCGCCACGATCCCAGGACCAGGACCTATATGCTCCGGCGCACCAGCGAAGGAATGAGCAAGAATGAGGTCATTCGTTGCCTCAAACGCTACGTTGCTCGGGAGGTCTTCCCAGCACTGCCCAGATCAATCGGGTCAGTCAACTGCCCAGCTTGACATCTATAGGAGCATCATTCTTC
>DAOUJD010000051.1:0-8183 GCA_034423115.1 Dehalococcoidia bacterium
CGCGGCGACCCAGCTACGATTCGGTTTGTAGAACCCGGGGGCGAAACGGTCTGCCGCGCCTGATCGCCTGATGGTTCTCACCAATATACAAGGGGCGAATAATCATTCGCCCCATCCAATCCAATATCCCGTCCATCCTGCCGCAGGTCCGCCTCTGGCGGATGCATCCATGTAAAAACAAACCCCCTACGTCTCCCCCGCCGTCCGCAAATCCGCCCGCCAGTCGTCCGGACTCGGCCCCCGGTCAATCAGCACGTCCACCACCGCCGGCAGACCCGACGCCCGCGCATCCTGCAAGGCGCCCGCCAGGTCCCGCGAGTCCGCGACCTGCACTCCGAAGCACCCGAACCCGCGCGCCACCGCCGAGTTGTCCGTCACCGCGAACTCCGACGCGATGTACTGCCCCGGAGCCTGGTGATGCCGCACCATCCCCAGCGCGCCGTCGTTGAACACCACGCAGATGATCGGCAGGTTGTACTGCATCGCCGTCGACAACGCGTTCACCGTCATCATGTACCCGCCGTCCCCCGTCACCGACACCACCTGCCGCCCCGGGTACGCAACCTGCAATCCCACCGACGCCGGCAGTCCCCAGCCCATGCCCGCCGTCCCGCCGGGGCAGAAGAACGTGTGCGCCTGCTGCGACTGGAACAGGTGCGCCATCCACGTCCGGTTGTTCCCCGCGTCCAGCGCGTACACCGTGTCCGACGGCATCGTCTCCTGCAAAACCCGCACCAAACGCTGCGGCAGCACCGGCGACGAGTCGGTGTGCAGACCCGCGTCCTCGTAGAACCCGGCCTCCGCCTTACGACCCGACAGCGTTCCCGCCCAATCCGCTCGCTGACCCGCCGTGCCCGCCGACGCCTCCGCCGACGCCTCCACCAACTGACCCAGGATGCTGCCGGCGTCGCCGATCAACCCCAGCTCCACCGGGAACGTCCAGCCGGCGTTCCGGTCGTCAATGTCAATCTGGATGATCCGTTGGCCCTTGGGATTGAACACCGTCGGCCGCTCCCGCACCGTGTCCTGCGGGCTCAGCTTGGCCCCCACCACGATCACCGTATCCGCGTCGCCCACCACCTGGTTCGCCGCCGCCTGCCCGTAGATGCCCACCATCCCCACAGACAGCGGATGCGTCTCGGCAATCGCCGACTTCCCCTTGTAGCTGGTCGCCACCGGCGCGTTCCACTGCTCGGCCAACTGCTCCAGCAGCCCGTGCGCCCGCGCCATGTGGACCCCATTGCCCGCCACGATCACCGGACGCCGCGACTGCGACAGTATCTCCACCGCACGCTCGATGTCCGCCGGCGCCGCCTGAGGTTTGGCCGTGTTCAGGTACCCCCCCGTGTCGTGGATGAACGGCGGCGTCTCCAGGTCAACCTCGCCCTCGATCGACGCCGACCGCATCAGCAGACACGTCGGACCCGGCCGTCCGCTGGTCGCGTGCTTGATCGCCAACTGCGCCCCCAGCGCCGCCTCCTTGGGCGACGTCGCCAGCGTCGTGTACTTCGTCATCGACCGGAAGATGTTGTGCAGGTCGATGCTCCCGTACTCGCCCGCGCCCGACTGGTTCGCCGGATGCTGACCCACGCCGCCGTCCGACGTGTCCGTCAGCACCACCATCGGGCTGCTGCTCAGCATCGCCTCCATGATCCCGAACGACGCGTTGGACCCCATGAACAGCCCCTGCCCCATGATCACCGCCGGCTTGCCCGTCGCCCTCGCGTATGCGTCGGCCATGATCGCCGCCGTCTGCTCGTGCCGCGCCAGGTACGTGTTGATCGCCGGCTCCTTCCCCACCAAATTCGTGAATATCTGTCCCGTCCCGCCGCCCGGAATCCCAAACACGGCGTCAATCCCCGCCTCCTCCAAAAACTGCACGATCAACTCATGTGCCTGCGGCATAACAACTCTCCTGTTTTCGTGTAGGCACGGGGCCGTCGCCCGCCCGCTCATGGTGAGCCTGTCGAACCATCACCCATGCCCGCCTGCTCGTGCTCCTTATCGCGTAGGGGCGGGTTTGAAACCCGCCCGCTCATGGTGAGCCTGTCGAACCATCACCCTGCAGCACATCCGCCCCCGGACGAAAGGGCGAAAAACCCGTCCACAAACTCCGGGCGATAATACCCACACCCCCACCAACAATCAACCAACTTTTCATTGAGAAAGCGCCGCTCTCATCCTCACTTCGGAATGTTTGACATCGCTGTTATTCTGCGAATCCAAAGCCCAATTGCTAGGCGAACCGTTTCAGCATCTTCATGACAGCGCCCGCATCTCAACGTCAGAATCGCCGCCCATGACCGTTCAACCCAACCAGATACCGGATTGGACCCCTAACGGGGTGTTGCCAGCCAATGACCCGAATGAACCCACATCGCCTACTAGATCGCCTTATACAGTTTCTCTAGCCGATTTGGTGGTGCGCTTTGGGTTCACCGAGGCTAGAAGGAATTTGCTCACCGGGTTGCTTGATTTAAGAGCCGAACTCCACGGAGCTGGTTTGTCGCGCGGCTTCCAATGGATCAACGGCAGCTTCGTGGAACAAACAGAGGCCACCGCTAATCGCTCCCCTAATGACATCGATTTAGTCACCTTTTTCCACATCCCGCCTGGAGCGACTATAGAGTCGTTGTGGCAATCGCACCAAGATCTTTTGAGTCCGCAAATCGCCAAAGCCAAATACCAAACCGATGCATATTTTGCTCCCTTAAACCCGAACGCTCCTGATGATATAGTAAGACAAACGATCTATTGGTATAGTCTATGGTCCCACAATCGCAATGGGATTTGGAAAGGCTTTCTTGAGATAGATTTGGCAGGGACAGAGGATAGTAACGTCCGACGTATCCTCGAACAACTTGACACCACAGGAGGTGAACCGTGAACATCCACGACTATCGCTTCCTACTAGCGGAACGTGCGTCGCTGAATCGACTGATGGAGAACATCTCGGAATCCGACGTTATCAGTAGAATGAGTTTGGGCGCTCGATTGCAACAGGTTGAAGAACAACTATCCGATTATGAGGGGATGTCCCCGCGGCTGCGAACTGCACGGTTAACCTTCAAAGGTGCCCCAGTGTTAGATGGCAGGGGCATACTAATGGAATTCGGCACCGATGCCGCTAAAGAGTTCGCAAATGCCGTTACCGTCGTCGGGGCGAGCATGACCACCGCAATAGCTCCGGCTGGTCGAGTACCTAACGCCGAGCAGTTTCGGCTGGCAATCACTGGCGTCGCGTATGGGTCGTTCGGTTTTCAAATTGAAGAGGCATCCCCCCAATTAGCATTCGACGAAACTCCAACCCCGGTCGAGGTAGCCATAAGCAGGGTGAGGACTATTTTGTCCGCGAGCGTCGGTACTGACGAAGAATTGTCCGAAGCGATATCAGATACCGATCGGCGTGCACTTTCAGCCGTGCAACAATTCTTGAAGAAAGTGGCGGACGGAGGTGCCGCTTTTACGCTGTTTCATGATGGTGAAGCATTCGATTTCGCAGATGCCGCCCAAGTGAGACGTAGCGAAAATCGGTTAAACGCCGACAACATTAGAGAAGACGATACGACAATCTCAGTCCAATTCTTGGGTTTCTTCCCATACCGGCCTCGTGCCCAATTCCGCATCACAGCAGCGGAAGCTGATTATTTGGGCGATGAGGTGGGCGAAATCGTCACAGCACGGGTTGAACCGTCGGTCGTGGAAGAGGTCAACATCAACTCAATCTTGAATCTTGACCAGCAAATTACTGTCCACACACGTAAGGTAGGTTCCAGCCGCCCGCGTTTCACCGTGACGGGTTTCTCACGCGATCCAATATTGCAACTGTCCTTCGATGAGGTCTGATCCTAACCACCCCCGCATCCCAAACCGATAAGCACACGCGCCTGGCCCTCCAACTCCTGGACGACGCCAAGCGGGAGATAGCCGACGGAGCCTTGGACCAAGGCTCCGAGAAGCTCTGGGGCGCCGCCGGCCAGGCCCTCAAAGCCTACTGAGCCAGCCACCAAATGCCGCACGGCAAGTACGCCCAGCGTCGCCATGCCGTGTTCCAACTGGCGGACCAACTCGAAAACCCCTTCGTCCGCGCCACCTTCGGTGTCGCCCAGTCTTGTCCCTCCAATTTTTACAACGACTGGATGGAACAGGAAGACCTGGACGGCTACGTGCCCGACATCGAGTCGTTGGTCAACATAATCCTCTCCGCCAAGTCCACCTGAACCACGCACGACCGCTCAAATCACCGGAATGTCCCGCGCCCATCACACGATGGGCGTTGTTGTTAGTAACGAGATGGTCCCGGCCATCGCCCACCTATCCCTTTCATCCTGTCCATCCATGACTGAATAGCCCCCTTGACAACCCCATATCAGAACGTATATCCTACAGCAGTCTAGGCAAACACCAGTTTCAATCCAATCTCCAAAAAGGCAGGATTTCGCTTCGACGGCCAACCCCGTCAGTACTAAAATCGCAACCGGCCCAGGTGGCAACCGCCGCTCAAAGACCTGACTCCTCACCGGCATTCGCCCCACTGGTGTCCCCGGGACTGTCCGAGCCCGCGCGCAGGCGCGCACTCAGCGCGCCGAGTACACGAAAAAGTAGGCAAAATAGTTGCGTAACCAACCCGGCCGTACGCTGACAACGAAGCGCTATCCTGCCTCTCGCCAAACATCAACCGCTCGTCCTGAGCCTGTCGAAGGACAAACGAGAAAGCCAATCATCCTCCAAACATCAACCGTTCATCCTGCGGAACGCCCGCCTCTGGCGGGAGCCTGTCGAAGGACAAATGAGAAAGCCAACCTAAACGCCACACCGACCATCGCCGGATTTAGGGGCGAATAATCATTCGCCCCCGCCGCGGAAACTGACCACAAAGCCCTACGGCAGACCGCCGCCTGCGCCCGAATAATCGACCTTGTTCGGCGCGCAGAGCCTTGTGGCTGACCGGCCGCGCTGTTCGGCGCTCACTGTACCCCGGGGACCATCAATGCCCGCTCATCCTGAGCTGCCGTAGGTCCGCCTGTGGCGGGTCGAAGGATGAGTGCCCACACCATCCGGCCAACAGATAATCCTGTAAATCCTGTGTATTCCTGTCAACATTGAGGAGAAACCGCCATCAGAACCGTCGAAAACCACCAATTCAACAGCCTCCGCTATCTCCACCGTGCCCGCGTCAACCTGGCCCTCGGTAAAACCGGGCCCGCATCCATCGCTATCCGCCGCTCCGCCAGCCACGCCGTCACCGCTGCTGCCAGGCACTGGCATTTCCGTGCCTATACCAAACGTCGCCTTACCACCGCCCTCCGCTGCATCGTTCACGATCTCGCCTTGCCGCCAGGGCACCTCATAACCTTCGCCCAGGTGTACTCTTTCACGCCCGATTTGCTCGATTCCATCGACCGGCGTTCCGCCCTCCTCGTGCTGACTCGGCTCCATCGGCGCGTCAACCGCCTCGCCGATGACCTCAATGCCGCCATCAACGCCAATCCAAACCCGCCTGACCTCCAGCGCACCCTCGCTGAAATCCAGAACCAACCCTTGCCGCCCCCGCCATCCATCACCACCCTGGGAGAGCTGCGCCGAATCACCGGCCAGCCCTTGGACTCCCAATACGCCGATCACCCCCTGGACTGCCCCGACTGCTGCCGCATCAGCCGCGACCCAACCAACGCCGGTTCCTTCATCTTCAGCCTGTCCCGTCCCCCGTGCCTTGCCGCCTCATAAAAATGGAAATCCGCTCACGGTGCGGAACGCCCCCAGGTTCGCCTCTGGAGAATCCGCCTAAGGCGGGAGCCTGTCGAACCACCATCCCCAGCCAACATAGGTTCCCAAAGGTGAATCGAAAAATGAGCCTTGCCCGGAATCCGCATTCCAAAACCAATCCGTCTCATCCCGTTTATCCTGTATATCCATGTAAAACCGGACTCCCCGGTTGACCCCGTCTCCACGCTGGCCTATCATCCCGGCATCAATTGAAGGAGCGGCGTTACCCAACGTAGGCCACCGCTCCCTCCCGCCCTACTCAGCACAAAGCGAGGTGTCGCCATGCGTGGAGCCGAAGCCGTCGTCAAAGCCCTCGAACAGGAAGGAATACGCTACATATCCGGATTCGCCGGCGGTGGACTCAACCCCCTCTGGGGTCCCCTTCGCGCCTCCAGCATCCGCCCCTTCGCCGCCCGACACGAACGCCTCGGCGTCGAAATCGCCGACGGCTACGCCCGCGCCACCGGTGAGGTCGGCGTCGCCATGACCGGCACCGGACCCGGCGCCACCAACTGCCTCACCGGCATCGCCGGCTGCTACGCCGACAACGTCCCCGTCCTGCTCCTCATGGGCCAGCACCCCCTGCGCAACTTGGGCCAGGAGTGGCAGCAGGAGGTCTCCCCCAGCATTTTCGATGGCCTCTGCAAGTGGCGCGGCACCTTCACCCGCGTCCAGGACATCCCCCAGGTCATGCGCCGCGCCTTCACCGCCCTGCGCTCCGGCTCTCCGGGCCCCGTCGTCCTCGAAATGCCCCAGGACGTCCTCACCGCCGAGGCCGATGACGCAGTGATGGCCTATACCCCGGTCGGCACCCCCGGTAAGTCCGGCCCCGCCGACGACGAGGTCCAGCGCGCCGCCGACATGCTGGTCAACGCCAGTTTCCCCGTGCTCAACGCCGGTGGCGGCGCTATGTCCGCCGGCGCCGCCGATGAGGTCATGGAACTCGCCGAAATGCTCTCCATGCCCGTCGCCACCACCATCATGGGCAAGGGCATCTTCCCCGAAAATCACCCCCTCTCCCTCGGCGGCGGCGTCTATCCCCGCGCCCGCTACGCCTCTGGAGCCGCGCTTCACATAAACCGCAAGGCCGACGTTGTCCTTGCCGTCGGCAACTCGTTCCGCCAGCCCAACGGCACCGACGGCCGCCCCATCCCCGAGGGCGTCAGCATCATCCACATCAACGCCGACCAGGCCGACCTCAACAAGACCTACCAGGTCGAGCTTCCCATGCTCGCCGACGCCAAGTTGGCCCTCCGCGCCATCATCAACGCCGTCCGCGCCCGCATCGGCCCCAACGGGGGCGGCATCAAGCAGGAAGTCGTCGATGAGATCCGCGCCTGCCACGAGAAATCCCACGCCGAGTGGATGCCACGGTTCACCGATACCGAAATGCCCACCAACGGCTACCGCGTCGTCCACGAACTCCAGCAGGTCATCGACCCCGACCGCACCATCGCCCTGCACGATGCCGGTGGCAGCCGCGGCTACGTCGTCCCCTTCTGGATGACCACCCAGCCGCGCAACTTCGTCGCCATGGGTGGCATGGCTGCCATGGGTTGGTCCGTCGGCGCAGCCATCGGCACCAAGCTCGGCCGCCCCGACCATCTCGTCGTCCACGTCCTCGGCGACGCCTCCTTCGGCATGACCGGCATGGATCTGGAAACCGCCGGACGCATGGGCCTGCCCATCCTCACCGTCGTCATCAACAACGGCGGCACCGGCGGCGGCATGATGGGCATGGAGGACCCCAACGGCACTCCCCCCGAGGTGGCCGTCCTCGGCGGAAACTTCAGCATTGTCGCCGACGGCCTTGGCTGCTACTCCCAGCGTGTCGAGAACCCCGACGAACTCCAGGACGCCTTCCGCCGCGCCATCCGAGCCACCGAGGAGGGCCAGTCCGCCATGGTCGAGGTCATGATCCGCCCCCTCCCAACCCCCGAACTCCCCGACAACTGGTCCCTCTAGCCAATCGCCGCTCATCCTGATCAATCGCCCATCATCCTGATCAATCGCCGCTCATCCTGAGCCCGTCGAAGGATGCACCCCCGTAAAATGCTCTCTCCCTCGACGGGCGGATGACCGGTCCTCAGATAAGATTCCCTCTCCCTTGACGAGCGGCACGTCCGCCTTCGGCGGGAGAGAGTTATGGTGACGGTGACCCAAGGCAATCGTGTCGTCAAAACAAACGATTCCGGTGCCTGCATTACATTCCGTTTGGTGATAATGACCACACACCTCGTTGCCTCAAAGTCCCCGAAACCAGCCCATAACCCCAAAACTCCCAAGTCAAAATATCCTGTCCATCCCGTTCATCCTGGGAACCTGTCCGCCTTTGGCGGATCCCTGTGAATTCACCGTCCGTTACTGCCAATTCCAATGGCGGTGCTGTCGCTCATTAAGACGCGATTGCCCTGGAC
>DAOUJD010000052.1:0-45527 GCA_034423115.1 Dehalococcoidia bacterium
AGGCGGACAGGTTCCCAGGATGAACGGGATGGACGGGATATTTTGATCCGGGAGTGTTGGGATTATGGGCTGGTCTCGGGGGCCCTCAGGCGCCGAAGCGTGTGGTTATTGTCACCCATCGGAATACAATCCAAGCACCGGTATCGACTATATTGAAGACGCGATTGCCCTGGATTGTCAGAAACAGGGCACGCCGCGCCCCTATCGAGGACGGAATAAGGGCGAATGATTATTCGCCCTTACATTGATGGGATTGCCCCGCGTCGTTGGGATGCGACGGGATTAGGGGAGTGTGGAGACGGCGATTGCGCCGGGGCCGACGTGGGTGCCGATGGCGGAACCGATCTGGACCGTGTAGGTGTTGTCGGGGTCGGCGAGGTCGGAGAGGCGGTTGCGCATTTCCTCAGCGGGCGCGGCGTCGGTGGTGTAGGCGACGCCCAGCTTGGAGACGGAGCCGGCGTGTTCGCGCACCAGTTCCTCCAGGCGTTGCAGGCCGCGGCGGAGATTGCGGGGTCGGTCGACGGGAAGGACCTCGCCGTTGGCGACGCTGAGGATGGGCTTTACCTTGAGGATGGATCCCATGAAAGCCTGGGCCTTGCCGATGCGGCCGCCCTTCTGGAGATATTCCAGGGTGTCGACCATTGCGAGACCGAATCCGGCAGCGGCGCGCCGGTTGGCGGCAGCGGCGACGGACTCGACGGTTGCGTCGGGCGCAGAGGCGTCCTCGGCGGCGGCGATGACCTGGAGCATGTGGCCAACGGAGGCGGTCTGGGCGTCGATGATGGTGACCGCGCCGTCATCGAACTGGGAGGCGGCCTGGACCGCTGAGTTGTAGGTGCCGCTGAGTTGACGTGGGACGGTGATGCAGATGACCTGATCGCCTGCGGAGATCAGTGGTTCCAGGGCCCCGGTAAAGTCGCCGGGGGTGGGCTGCGAGGTGCTGGGGAGCTGAGCGGAGGATTGGAGACGCTGGTAGAACTGGGTGGGATTGATGTCGACGCCCTGCCGGAACTGTTCCTCGCCGAACAGGACGTAGGCCGGGACGACGGTGATGCCGAACTTTTCTACGTTCTCTCGGGAGATGTCGCAGGTGCTGTCGGTAACGATTTTGACTGCCATGTTGAACGCTCCTGTGATGAGTTATGGATGGGTGAGCGGCAACTATTCGACGGATACCAGGTAGGGATAGTGGGGCTGTCCGCCGGCGTATAGGTCGACTTCGGCGCCATCATGGGCTGATTCCAAGGCTTCCTGTAATTGGGTGGCGCGTTCCTCGTTGACGGCTTCGCCCCAATAGAGGGTGATGATGCTGTCTTCGTCAACCGAGGAATGGGACAGACCATCCAGGGCGGCGGTTTCGGCGTCGGCGGCGAGGGCTACCAGGCTGCCGTCGAGGATCGCCATGAACTCCCCTTCCTGAACTTGCTGTCCATCGACGATGGAATCGCGAACGGCCTGGGTTACCTCCAGGGTTTCGATGGAGGTGGCGGCCTGATCCATGCTGGAGAGATTGTCGGTGACGGATACCTCGGGGTTGAAGCCGAGCATGGCGGCGGTGCCCTGGGGCATGGAGCGAGTGTTGACGACGTGGAGCCGTATGCCTTCGGTGTCGGCTTCGGCGGCCTGTCCGGCGGTAAGGATGACGTTGGAGTTATTGGGCAGGACTATGACATCCGTGGTGCCGGCGGACAGCGCGGCGTCGATGATCTCGCTGGCGCTGGGGTTGAGGGTCTGGCCGCCGGGGACGATGGCGGCGCAGCCGGCGTCCTGGAACAGGGCGGCGATGCCGGGTCCGGAGGCGACGGCGACCACGGACACGCCGGCCCGGATTTCGGTGGGCCTTGAGCGCTCGCGGTGGCCGGTGGTCCAGTCCCGGTTCTGGAGGCTCATGTTGTCGATCTTGACTTCGTCCAGATCGCCGTAGCCAATGCCAAAACTGAGGGCGGCGCCGGGGTCTTCGGTGTGGACGTGGACGCGAACGGCGGAACCGCCGCCGATGATGACGGTGGACTCGGCGATGGCGTCGAGGCCGGTGCGGAGGACATCGATGCTGAGGTCGTGCCCGTGGATCACGAACTGGGTGCAGTAGCCGAACTCGGAGTCCTCGTGGGTGTCGAGGAAGTCGGCGTCGATGGACACGGATGCGGTCTGCGTGGGGTCGATGAGGTTGCCCATGCTGCGGAGGCCAAGGTCATGGGCCGGGCCCATGTCGCCCTGGAGGTGGCGGAGAGCGCCGCCGATGATCGCGACGACGCCGAGGCCGCCGGAATCGACGACGCCGGCTTCCTTGAGGACGGGGAGTTGCTCGGGGGTGATCGCCAAGGCTTCAATTGCGCCGTCGTAGGCGATCTGCCAGAGTGCGACGACGTCGCGTTCGCCGGCGTCGTTGGCGCGGAGCGTGGCGTCGGATGCGCCGCGGATGACGGAGAGCATGGTGCCCTCGCGTGGCTGGCTGACCGCGCCGTATGCGGAGTCGGTGGCTGAACGAAACGCGGCGACGGCGTCGGAGGTCTCGATGGTGTCGGAACCGGCGACGCCGTCGGCAAAACCGCGCAGCAGTTGGGAGAGGATGACGCCGCTGTTGCCGCGCGCGCCCCAGAATGCGCCGGTGGCGATGGACTCGGCGACCTCCCAGGCAGCGTCTTTGTCGGCGTCCTTGTTCATCTGGTCGATGCCGGCGCGGAGGGTGAGGAGCATGTTGGTGCCGGTGTCGCCGTCGGGCACGGGGAAAACGTTCAAGGCGTTGGCGGCGTCGCGGTAGAGTTCCATGTAGGAGGCCGCGCCGAGCATGGCCTGGCGGAGGTCGGAACCCTGGAGTACGGTGGTGCTGATAGTCATTTGACTGTTCGACCAGTATAGGATGGGCAGAGTATAGCACGGGGGTTTTTCCGCATGGATGGACGGGATGGACAGGATTTTTGGAATGGTGGGCTCATGTTGGGTAAGTGGAATGGATTTCGGGTATCATGGGGCCGTTATGGCTACGGTAAAAAGAGCGAACGAGGCGGCTACGGACGAAGGGGCCAGCGCGGGTGAGCGGACGGTTTCGGCGGACGCGCAGGGGGAAGAGCGGGAGCAGGAGACGCGCCTGCGGCCGGCGCGGTTGGGCGATTTTGTCGGGCAGCCGCAGGTTAAGGAGAACCTGAGCATTGCGATGCAGGCGGCCAAGCTGCGGGGCGAGCCGCTGGACCACGTGGTGATCTATGGGCCGCCGGGGCTGGGGAAGACGACGCTGGCGAACATCATCGCCAACGAGATGGGCACGACGATCAAGGTTACGGCCGGGCCGGCCATCGAGCGGGCGAGCGACATTGCTTCGATCCTCACGGGTTTGCAGCCCAACGACGTGCTGTTCATCGACGAGATTCACCGGCTGAACCGAGCGGTGGAAGAGGTGATGTACTCGGCGATGGAGGACTTTTTCCTGTCTTGGGTGGTGGGCAAGGGGCTGTCGGCGCGGAGCATCAACCTGCGGATCAACCCGTTCACGCTGGTGGGCGCGACGACGCGATACTCGCTGGTGAGCGCGCCGCTGCGGGACCGGTTCGGGTCGGTGTTCCGCCTGGACTACTACTCGGATGAGGACATGGCGACGGTGGTGAGCAGGTCGTCGCGGATCCTGGGGATCGAGGCGGACGACGAGGGGATCGGCGAGGTTGCCACGCGGTCGAGGGGGACGCCGAGGATCGCGAACCGGTTGCTGCGGCGGGCGCGGGACTACGCGCTGGTGAAGGCGGACAACAGGATCACCGGGCCGGTGGCGCGGGAATCGCTGGATCGGCTTGGGGTTGACTCGCGGGGTTTGGATGAAACGGACCACCGGCTGCTGACCAACATCATCCACAAGTTCAACGGCGGGCCGGTGGGTCTGGACACGCTGGCGGCGTCGATGAGCGAGGACGCGGCTACGGTGATGGAGGTGCTGGAGCCGTTCCTGCTGCAGCAGGGGTTCCTGGAGCGGACGCCGCGGGGTCGGATGGCGACGCGGTTGGCGTACGAGTACATGGGGTGGCCGTGGGCCGGCGGGAATGAGGACGGAAGGCAGGCGCAGTTGTTCGGGGGCGGTTAGGGTAGGTTGGTCATGGATGGACGGGATGCACGGAATGCGATGCGACTGTTCAGAGTGGCGGGTATGGTTGTCGCAAGACCGTCATTCCTGCGAAAGCAGGAATCCAGAAAGTCCATGCATCGGCAAAGTTGAGCAGGGTAAAGGCTCGTGGATACCGACGCGCCTGAGGCGCATCTGCGACTTTCGCCGGTATGACGCTATAGGTGTCAGACAGGCTCCTTGAATCTGACGGGTACGACGGTGTAGGCGTCAGATAACGTCCCTAAATCTGAACAGTTGCGAAGGCTGCGAGCGAGCCGACTACCGCTTATGTGTCGCGGGGCGCGGCCAGAAATTCGGCGTCGTTGATATAGGTTGAGGTTTCCCGGATGCGTCGTTCGGTTTCCTGGTTGCAGCGGCCGTCGTAGAAACAGGCGCCGTGCAGTTGGCTGTGGCGGCTATAGTACCGGCCCTGAAGTGATCGGGTAGCGGGCCGGAGGCGGGCGAGATTGTCCAGGCCGTCCGACGTTGCCGCGGTGGTTTCAGGTTCCGCTTCGGTGAGGGTAAGAATCAGGGCATCGGTGGCGCGTTTGGTGGCGCACCACGATTTCTCGGCGGCGTCGCGGATGTCGCCGGCCTCGAGGCGTTCGATGGCCTGGGCCTGGATCTGCCGGGCGTCGGCGAAAAGCAGGGCGACGCGGTCGCGAATGGGGCCGGTGGTGGTCAAGGGAATCTCCGGGACGGTTTCGGACTATCTTACCAGCATCGCGCAACACGGTGAGCGGGATGTTGTCAAGCGGATTTTGGGAGGCTGATTCGAGGGCATGGTTGATTGACATAACGTTCATGCGAATAGGCATATAGGCGGTGCTGATTCGGGGCATAGATTGACATAACGCCGAACGCATCAACGCACGGTGAGTTGAGTATCTTGAATGTTGCTGGGCGCGTGCATACAATGTTTCGAGTTTGTGTTTTCTTCCAGGGGCTGTTCATTGACCTCCGCTATTTCCATTCCCCACGTTGGCCGCCGGCTGCCGCAACTGATGCGTTTGCTGCACGGCGGGGAGTTGTCGGACGCTGCGGCCCTGGAACTGGTGGGGATCTACGGCTCGGGGATGGATGAGTTGTGCGGCGTGGCGTCGGAATTGAGGGATCGAGGACGGGGCAGGGTCATTACGTTTTCGCCCAAGGTGTTCATCCCGTTGACGCGGTTGTGCCGGGACTTCTGCGGCTACTGCACGTTCCGGCAATCGCCTGATGAAGCGGATGAGTTGTTCCTGTCGGGGGATGCGGTGATGTCGGTGGCGAAAGCGGGCGAACGGCTGGGCTGCACGGAAGCGCTGTTCACGCTGGGTGAGAGGCCGGAGCAGCGGTACTCGGAAGCCGGCGAGTGGCTTGAAGCGCATGGGCATCGCACGACGCTGAGCTACCTGTCGGAAATGTGCCGGCGGGTGTTCGACGAGACCGACCTGCTGCCGCACGGGAATCCGGGGACGATGAGCCGGCGGGAGCTGGAGGCGCTGCAGCCTACGAATCCGTCGGTGGGGATAATGCTGGAGAGTTCGAGCCCGCGGCTGTACGAGGCCGGCGGGCCGCACGAGTTTGCGCCGAGCAAGCGGCCACGGGTGCGGTTGCGGACGATGGAGTTGGCCGGCGAATTGGGGATCCCGTTTACGACGGGCATTTTGATTGGCATCGGGGAGACGCGCACTGAACGGGTGGAGTCGCTGCTGGCGATACGGGAACTGCACCGACGGTTCGGGCACATCCAGGAAGTGATTGTGCAGAATTTCAGGGCCAAGTCGGATACGCCGATGGCGGACGTGCCGGATGCGTCGGGCGACGAACTGATGTGGACGACGGCGGTGGCGCGGGTGATACTGGGTGAGCGGGCGAACCTACAGGTGCCGCCCAACCTGAGCGAGGACTACGAGCGGTACATCGGCGCCGGCATCAACGACTGGGGCGGCGTGTCGCCGTTGACGATTGACTACGTGAATCCGGAGGCTCCGTGGCCGCAGTTAGCAGAGTTGCGACGGCGCACGGAGGCCGCCGGATACGAACTGAGACCCAGGCTGCCGGTTTACCCGGAGTATTTTGCCAACGGGTCGGACTGGCCGTTGCCAACGACATTGAAAGAGAAACTGCTCCGCTTGACGGACGAAGATGGATACGTGAAAGGGGGAATACAACGCTATGCCCGGGATGATTGATAAGGGGTCCGCGATTGACAAGGAAACACCGACGACGCTGGCTGCGCTGATGGCCGGCGTGCGGTCGGATGTTGCCGACGTGCTGAACCGGGCGTTGGCGGGCGAAGACATCACGGTGGAGGACGCCGACCTGCTTTTTGAGACGGCCGGGACGGAGTTCATGGCGATGACCATGACGGCGGACGAACTGCGCCGGCGAGCGGTGGGCGACCTGGTCACGTACGTGGTGAACCGGAACGTGAACTTCACCAACGTGTGCATCAAGCGCTGCGGGTTCTGCGCGTTCAGCCGGGACTTTCGTGAGGAGGAAGGCTACTTCCTGCCGGTGAGCGAGATCATCCGACGGGCGAAGGAAGCGCAGGACTACGGGGCGACGGAGGTGTGCATCCAGGCCGGGTTGCCGCCGCAGATGGAAGGCGACCTGTACATCCGGCTGTGCGAGGCGATCAAGGAAGAGTTGCCGGACATGCACATCCACGGCTTCTCGCCGGAGGAAGTGCTGTACGGGTCGATCCGGTCGCGGTGCAGCATCCGGGAGTACTTGCAAGGCTTGAAGGACGCCGGAGTGGGCAGCCTGCCAGGGACCTCGGCTGAGGTGCTGGACCAGGAGTTGCGAGACATCATTTCGCCGGGCCGCATCACGGTGGATCAGTGGATCGAGGTGATCACCAACGCGCACGACCTGGGGATACCGACGACATCGACGGTGATGTTCGGGCACCGGGAGACCAACGCGCAGATCGTGCGGCACATCGCGCTGCTGCGTGACATTCAGCAGAGCACGAGCGGGTTCACGGAGTTCGTGCCGCTGAGTTTCGTGGCGTCGGAAGCGCCGATGTACTTCAAGCAGACGGTGGAGGGAGTGCGCTCGGGGCCGACGGGCATGGACGTGATCAAGGTGCATGCCATCGCGCGGATCATGCTGAACAACTGGATCCCCAACATCCAGGCGTCGTGGGTCAAGGAAGGCAGCCGGATGTCGCAGTTACTGCTGACGGCGGGCGTCAACGACCTGGGCGGTACGCTGATCAACGAGAGCATCTCGACGTCAGCCGGTGCGATGCACGGGCAGTTGATGCGTCCCGGCGAGTTCCGGGGGATGATCCGGGAGGCGGGCCGGACGCCGGCGGAGCGGTACACCACGTACGGGTTGCGGCGGATTTTCGGCGGGACGGACGAAGTGCTTGATCCCCTGGACATGGTGGGCGACAACGTGGAGGAGATTTTCGGGTCGTATAACCAGTTGGTGCAGATGGAAGGCTATCGCTTCGAGCATCCCAGGCACGAACGGGAGCGGGCGGCGGCGGAAAGCTCGAGCTAACCCATGAGCGAACTTGCGGGCGGCAAGGTGCTGGCGCTGGCCGGCGGCGTCGGCGGGGCCAAGCTGGCGTTGGGCCTGGCGAGGATTTTGCCGCCGAACCGGCTGACGATCGTGGTGAACACCGGGGACGACGAGGAGTTTCACGGGCTGCACGTGTCGCCGGATCTGGATACCATGACCTATACGCTGTCGGGGTGGTACAACCAGGAGACGGGATGGGGCGTGGCCGGCGATTCCTTTGAGACGCTGGCCGTGCTGAACCGGTTGGGATCCGATACGTGGTTCAACCTGGGCGACCGGGACTTCGCTATGCACATACGGCGAACGGAGTTGCTGCGGCGGGGGATGACGCTGTCGGAAGTGACGACGGAGTTGACGGGACGGCTGGGCATCGAGCATCCGATAGTTCCCATGAGCGACTACCCGGTGCGGACGGTGCTGGAGACGGACGCGGGCACGCTGTCGATGCAGGAATATTTCGTCAAGAACCGAGCAGGCCCAACGGTGCGCTCAATTCGATACGTGGGCGCGGAAGACGCCAAGCCGTCGCCTGGGTTTGCGGAGGCGCTGGGGTCTGCCGATTTGATCGTGTTCTGTCCGTCGAATCCGCACCTGAGCGTCGCGCCGATTTTGGCGATACCGGGCGTGCGGGATGCGATTGCGGGTCACTCGGGCTGTCGAATGGCGGTGAGTCCGATAGTTGGCGGCGACGCGGTGCGCGGGCCGGCGGGCAAGATCATGGGAGAACTGGGCGCGGAAGTCTCCGCGGTAGGAGTGGCCCGGGAGTACCGGGGCCTGTGCGACGTGCTGGTGGTGGATACGCAGGACGTGGGGCTGGCCGATGCGATAGAGTCGGTGGGAATGCGGGCGGCGGTTACGGATACAATAATGCAGACAGACGATGACAAGATAGCGTTGGCGCGTTGGATTTTGCAGAACGTCCCCTCACCCCAGCCCTCTCCCGCCGGGGGAGAGGGAGCCTAGAACCGGTGGAGTGCCCAGGATGTTGACGGAATCGGGAAACGAAACGAACCCGTCGGTGCTACCGATAGTGCCGATGAAGCCGCTGTCCCAGTGCAAGACCAGGCTGGAGCGCATCATGGGGCCGCAGGACCGGGCGGATCTGACGATGGGCATGCTGCGGCGCGTGTTGCTGGCGGTCCGAGGGGCGGACGTCGATCCCTTCTGGGTGGTCGGCGGCGACGACCGGGTACGGAACATGTCCCGGACGCTGGGCGCGACGTGGATCGAAGACCTGGGCCGGAACCTGAACGACACCATCACCAAGTCGTTTGAGAGCGCGCGGTTGCGAGAAGTGTCGGCGCTGTACCTGCCCGGGGATCTGCCGTTCATCAAGCCGGCGGACATTCACCAACTGATCCGCAGCGCGCAGCACCAGCACAACATCACGCTGTCGCCGGCGAGGCGGGACGGGGGTACCAACGCGATCCTGGTTCCCCACGACCTGATCCCGTACTTCAGGCCGGAGTTGGGGAGCAACAGTTTCCGCAAGCACGTGGGCACGGCGGCGCGCATGGGCGTGTCGGTGGCGTTCTACTACAGCGGAGGCATGGGGTTTGACCTGGACGACGGGTCGGACCTTGACGAATACGAGCACATGGAGCCGGGTTTGCTGGAGCGGTTGATGGGACGCAAGCCGGGCGATATCAACCGGAGGCCGTTGCAACTGTGAGCGCGAACGCTACCAAGTCAGGGTCGGTACGGCTGGGCTGCCTGCTGCCCACGCGGGGATTGCTGCTGGAGGATGACAAGCCGACCGACGCTGAATCGGTGTTGAGGCTGGCGACGTGGGCGGAAGAGGCCGGGTTGGATTCGGTTTGGGTGGGCGACAGTTTGACCGCCAAGCCGCGGCTGGAGGCGATGACGACGCTGGCGGCGATTGCCGCACGGACGTCGCGGGTGAGGCTGGGCACGGCGGTGATGCTGATGGCCCTGCGGCATCCGGTGCTGCTGGCGCAGATGGTGGGAACGGTGGATCTGATTTCAGGCGGGAGATTGCAGTTGGGCGTTGGCGTAGGCGGAGCTTTCAACGCGATGCAGCAGGCGGAATGGCGCAATGCGCAGGTGAATCAGCGCACGCGTGCGCCGCGGCTGGAAGAGATGCTTCAGGTGATTAAGGGCCTGGGTCAACAGGAACCTTTCAGCTTTGCCGGGCGGCATTTCGAGTTGGACGACGTGGTGATGCAGCCGACGCCGGTGCAGGATCAGGGGGTTCCGGTGTACCTGGGAGTGCACTGGCACGGCCGAGGAGACGGTCAAGGAGCGCAGCGGGAACGACAGGCGCGACGGGCGGCACGTTTGGCCGACGGGATCATCTCGATTTCGGCGACGCCCGACGAGTTCGTGGAGTTGAACGAGACCGTGGACGGCTACTGCGCGGAGTACGGCCGAGACCCTGAGCGAATGTCGTCCGTGATGTACATGACCGTCAACATGGACGAGGACGTGAGCCGGGCAGAGGCGGAGGCGGCGGACTGGCTGCTGGGATACTACGGGGCAAATATCTGGGGCGACCGTTGGGGTCCGTTCGGGGGCTCGGAGCGGGTGCGGGAACGAATCCATGCCTACAGCGAGGCGGGCGCGGACCAGATCGTGGTGAGGTTTGCATCCTACCGGCAGGAAGAGCAGATGCAGACGTTCCTGGAGCAGGTTGCGCCGGATTTCGGGCGGTAGACGGGTTACATTTTCATGGATGGACAGGATGAACGGGATGGATTGTGCTTCTGATCCTGGGCCATACCCCTCCCGCCAGAGGCGGACGTACCGCACCCTAGCCCTCTCCCCCTGTGGGAGAGTGGGCTTTGATAAGCGAATTTTGAGGTAGGCTTGTGTATCCCATAGATTTGACGGGCCGCAATGCGGTCGTATTTGGAGTGGCCAACGACCGGAGCATCGCGTGGGCGATTGCGCGGACGCTGGCCGAGAGCGGGGCCCGGATAGCCCTGACGTACCAGAACGACAGGCTCAAGGACCGGGTGGCGCGTCTGGCGGATACGCTGGACGACGCGGTGATCCTACCCTGCGACGCGTCCGAGGACGGGCAGATTGAAGCGGTATTTTCGGATCTGCAATCCCAAATGGGCCATCTGTCGGTGCTGGTGCACAGCATCGCGTTCGCGAACCGGGAGGACCTCTCCGGACGGCTGGCGGATACGGGTAGGGACGGGTTTCGGCTGGCGCTGGAGATCAGCGCGTTCACGTTGCTGCCGATGGTGAGGCATGCCGCGCCGTTGATGACGGACGGCGGGAGCGTCATCGCGATGACGTTTCACGCGTCGAGCCGGGTGTACCCGGGTTACAACGTGATGGGAACCGCCAAGGCTGCGCTGGAGCACGAAGTGCGGCAGTTGGCACACGAGTACGGCGGCGACGGCATTCGGGTGAACGCGATATCGGCGGGTCCGATTGACACGCTGGCGGCGCGGGGGATCAGCGGGTTCCTGGATATGAAACGCACCCACGCCGAGCGCGCTCCGTTGCAGCGGAACATTACGGCGGACGAGGTGGCGAAAACGGCGCTGTTCCTGTCCAGCGATCTATCGACGGGAGTTACGGGGACGGTGCTGCCGGTGGACGCCGGGTATCACATCATGGCAGTGTGAAGGAAAGTACCCTCCCGCCAAAGGCGGACGTTCCGCACCCTGACCTTCTCCCGCCAAAGGCGGACGTTCCGCCCGTCAAGGGAGAGGGGACTAGATCTGTACGGTCAGATGGCTTCGAGCTGGGCCTGGTCGGCGGCGGCCTTTTCGCTGAGTCCGAGTTCGTGGTAAGCCTTGGCGCGGTTGGCCCACGCGTCGCGGTAGCGGGGATCGAGGGCGATGGCCTTGGTAAACTGGTCGACGGCCTCGCGGACGCGGCCCTGGTTGAACAGCGCCAGGCCCGCTTCGGTCATGGCTGATGCAGTCAGGGGGCGGGTGATCTTGTTGGGGACTGCTGTGAAAGCCGGCCCCGGTTCAGGCTCGGGCGATGGAGCTTGAGCGGCCGCCATTGCCACTTCGGCAGTCTGTTGCTCGGCAGCCAACACGGGGTCAACGTTAACTGTGGGAGTAGGCTGTTCCGTGCCCGCGGCGGCCTCAGGAGCGTCTTCGGTGGTAGAGGCCATGACGGGTTCCTGCGTTGGCGCCGTTTCCGGCGTGGCGTCGCCGGTGGCGTAGGGGCGGCTGAGTTCCCACCCGCAGTTGGTGCAGAAGTTGGGGCCGGGCTCGTGGGCGTGTTGGCAGCGGGGACAGTAGACGTTGGGATCGGTTTCGCCTTCCTCGCCGACAGGTTGTCGGCTGGGCATGAACACTAAAGCCACCATGGGTGCCATGCACAAGATGGTCACAGCGTCCGGAAGGGCGTCAATCAGATAGACCGCGATGGCAGGGAGCGCGGCGGCTCCGGCCCAAAGCAGCATGTTGCGACGCTTTCTTGAGGCCAGCCGTGCGGTCCACAAGACAACGAACAAGACCGACAGGACTTGTAAAATTACATCCATATTTACCCGTTATTCGTTGGTGCGTAGTCCATTATAACCGGATTGCGCCAACAGCGGCAAACCAACTGCCGACACGGTATCGCGCCAAGTTTGGACAAATTGACAGTGGCAAACTGGCGATGCTATCGTACAGTTTACCAAAATCCACTAAAACAGTATTGAAGCGCATCGTTTCAGGCACTAAAAATCGGTGCGACGAGAGGGAGATTTCTGATGGATCTGACGATTTCCGTGTTGAAGGCGGACGTGGGTTCGATAGGCGGGCACACCAAACCATCGGACAGAATGATGGATTCCGTACGGGCCGCCGCGGATCGGGCCATCAAGGACGGGCTGCTGATCGACGCCTACGTTGGGCATACGGGCGACGACATCTGTATCACGACCACGCATACGAGGGGCGACAACGACGACGCAGTACACCAATTCGCATGGAACTCGTTCCTGGAGGCGACGGAGATCGCGAGGCAATACGGGCTCTATGGTGCCGGTCAGGACCTGCTGGTGGATGCTCCATCGGGGAATATCCGCGGAGCCGGGCCGGCGGTGGCGGAAATCACTTTCGACCACGATCCCATCAAGACGAACCCGCTCCGGCCTGCGGAGTCTTTCTTCGTGCTGGCCGCCGACAAGTGTGGACCGGGCGCGTACAACCTGCCCATGTTCCTTGGGTTCGCCGACCCAATGTATTGCGCGGGCCTGATGCTGCCGCGCCTGGGCGAGGGTTTCACCTTCAACATCATCGACATGGACAACACCGACGGCGACAGCATCATCTCACTGAACGCGCCGGAGGATTACTACAAGATCACGGTGCTGCTGAGGGACAACGAGCGGTTCGGCGTCGAAAGCATCGTGTCGCGTTACAGCGGGCAGACGGCGGCGGCGGTCTCGGCGACGCGCCTGCACAACATCGCGGGCAGCTACACCGGCAAGGACGACCCGGTGGCCGTGGTACGCAACCAGGGAATCTTCCCCGCGCCGGAAGAACTGATTTCACCCTACACCAAGGCGCACTTCATCGGCGGGGACGCTAGAGGTTCGCACGTGATGCCGTTGATGCCGGTGCCGATCAACACCGCCGTTACGGGGATGTACTGCCTGCCGCTGGTGTCGTGCGTAGGGTTCAGCATCAACGGAGAGGGCAAGTTCTCCGAGTCGTCGACGGACTTCTTCGACAACCCGGCGTGGGACTACACCCGCCAGTTGGCCCAGGAGAAGGGCATCGCGATGCGTTCGCAGGGCTGGTCCGGAGCGGCCATGCTCCCATATGGCGAGTTGGAGTACTCAGGATTCCGGCAGAGCATCGGCGACCTGGTGGAGCGGTTCGCGATCCGCTCCAACGGGCACCAGCCGGCGGAGGCGATGGTGACCGGCGACGACGACTAACGTGTCATCGCCAACGACCGGAAGAATCAGGGGCGGGTTTCAAACCCGCCCCTACGTATTGGTAGTCGGAGAGGTTGCTGTTAGCCGTTGAAGATGCCGTGGCGCTCGAAGATGTTGGCTAGTTCGGCGATGCCTTCGGAGACGGTTTGGGCGGTGGGGTGGCCGAAGCAGAGGCGGGCCATGTTGCGGCCGTTGCCTTCGGGGGAGAACATTGAGCCATTGTAGTAGCCGACGCCTTCCTGGAATGACTGCTCCTGGAGTCCGGCCAGATCCGTGCCCTCCGGCATGGTGAGCCAGACGTACAGACCGCCCTCGGGCTTGGACCATTCCGCGCGGTTGCCGAAGTGCTCGCCCAATGCGGCCAGCATAGCGTCGCGCTTGACGCGCAGGGCCTGGTTCTCATCGTCGATGTGGCCGTACATGTGGTTGCGCAGATATTCCTCGATGGCGAGGGCGGCGAACTGGTTGACTCCGCCCGACTTGAAGCTCAGGGCGCGCTGGCGGACGGCTTCGGGGGCGACCATGTATCCCATGCGGACGCCGGGGGCGATGATCTTGGACATGGAACCGACGTAGAGGACCTGGCCACTGTCGTCCATGCTGGCCATCGATGTAACGTCCTCGCCTTCAAAACGGAGGTCAACGTAACAGTCGTCCTCCAGGACCGGGACGCCGTGGCTCTGGCAGATCTCCAGGGTGCGCTGGCGGCGTTCCAGGGTCATGGTCCATCCCAAGGGGTTCTGGAAGGTGGGGATGGAATAGAGGAACTTGACCTTCTTGCCGGCGGCGTGCTGGGCCCGGATGGTCTCATCGAGGGAATCGGGGATGATGCCCTGATCGTCGCATTTGACGCCGACGACCTGCGCGCTCCACAGGCGCATCTGACGCATGGTGCCGAGGTAAACGTACTCCTCGGTGAGGAGCACGTCGCCCGGGTCGGTGAGGGCCTGGATGAGCATGTTGATGGCTTCGCCGGAGCCGGAGGTGAGGATGATGTCCTCAGCGGTAACGTCCATCTGGCGGTCGCGGCGGAGCTTGTCGGCGACCAATTCACGGAGCGGTGGATAACCGGCCGACATGGGGTAGTAGGCCAGGTCGCGGCCCTCGCGCTCCAGGGCGACGCGCAGGGCATCCACGAGGCCATCCAGCGGGAGAGTGTCGGGGTCAGGGTAGGCGACAGCGAAGTCGTACTTGGCGTTCCGGTTGGCGCCGCGGGTGGTGATGGGGGCGTGCGCGGCGAAGAGGCCGTCGTAGTTGAACTGGGTCATGTGGCATTCCTTCCGTGGGGCGTTGTTTATGGTAGAGATTGTTCGGCGAGGGAAACGATCCTCAGTACGAAGGATATGCCATCCGTCCTGCTCCTCAAGAAGTCGTGGCTACCCAAATCTCCATGATAAAAGTGAGTGTGCAGCACCTTCTGGTTGTTGTCCAGACACCGTTCCATCTCTAACTCCGTCAAATTGGGGTTGGCGATTCGCTGGGCGGCGTGGCGGAAACTCCACTGTTGATTGGGAGCAAAATGATGGCTGACAGCGTGCTCCGGGTCAGCAGCACTCAAAGCAGCCACCGTTGCGCCCCAAATCATTTCGGCCACGGCTTGACTATGGCGCGGCATTGTCTCCAGCATCGCTATCGCGGCAAGGAAGTCGTCCGCCGACTGCAAGTGCTCACCGCGGGTCATGTGCCGTAAAATTTTGTGTCGCAGACACCAGTAGATCGATAAATTTTTTGACGAGCGGCAGGCTTTTGTTGTAGTCCTCTGGCTCCCAGAAAGTGGTGGGTGGAGTCCCATCTGGGGATCCTGTGCGACCGTGATGTTTGAAACAGTACACAGTAGTGAACAGGAGTGAATAAACGGGGATGGGGTCAGCGATGCGTCCCCTAGCCTGCTGGATGACCTCGACCGAAGACTCCGGTGGAGGTTCTATCCCATCCAGTTGGTAGATCACGTTGTGGGCGTCTTCGTAAGTTTCGCAGGGCCAGCCGCGGCTTTTGGCGGCGGCGCGCAACGCGGTGAACGCTGCCTGGTAAACGTTGGCGGAGCCTTCCCGATATTGGCCGGTGGCGATTTGACGCTCGCCTTCGGCCAGGAGCGCGTAGGCGGCGTCAAGGGCTTCCGAGTGGGTAGGCGTCGTGGTCATGCCATGCTTCCGGCCTTGTCATTCGGATTGTAGCACGGGGCTCCGCCGGCGATGGGATGGTTATTCGGCGATACGGATAGACAGGTCGCGCAGTTGGGCGTGGTCGACCGGAGAGGGCGCGCCGAACAGCAGGTCGGAGCCACTCTGGGTCTTGGGGAAGGCGATGACCTCGCGGAGGGAGTCGGCGCCAGCGAGGATTGCCACCAGGCGGTCGATGCCGGGAGCGATGCCGCCGTGGGGCGGCGCGCCGTAGTCGAAGGCTTCGAGAATGTGGCCGAACCGTTCCTGGACCTGATCGGGAGTGTAGCCGAGGATCGCGAAGACCTTTTCCTGCATCTCGCGCTGGTGGATGCGGATGCTTCCGCTGGCGAGTTCGGAACCGTTGCACACGAGGTCGTAGGCGCGGGACGGGATGGCGGCCAGATCGTCGCCGTCGAGCATGGCCTCGCAGCCGGGCGCGGGGGCGGTGAAGGGATGGTGGGTCGAGTCCCAACGCTGGGCGTCGTCGTCCCAATCGAACATGGGGAAGTCGGTGACGAAGGCGAAGGCCAGAGTGTTGGGATCAGCCAACTCCAGGCGATCTGCCAGGTAGGTACGCATGGAAGCGAGCCACTGGTTGGCGAGTTTCGGAGGGCCGGCCATTAGCAGAATGAGGTCGCCGCGGCTTGCGCCGGCGCGCTGGGCGAGCCTGATGACCCATTCGGGGGGCATGCGCAGGCCGGGGGACAGCAGGGCATCGTCGTCCGTGATCGATTCCAATGGGCCTTCGCCGGTGATGCGGACGTGGCTCATGCCGGCCGCGCCGAACTCCTTGGCCGTTTCCTCCATGCGGCGCATGTCTGAGCCCGAGAGACCGCCCTGACCGGGCACGGCCATTGCCTTGATGATGCCGCCGCGATCGAGGATGCCGTGGAAGACGCGGAACTCGGTTTCGGCGGCGAGGTCGCTGACGTCGGCCATTTCAAGGCCGTAGCGCAGGTCGGGCTTGTCGCTGCCGTAGCGGGCCATGGCGTCATCGTAGGTGAGGTATGGGAATGGCGTCTTGAGTTTGAACTGGGGCGTCAACTCGCGGACGAGGCCGGTGTACAGGCCCTCGATGAGGTTGAGCACGTCGGGTTCGCTGACGAAACTCATCTCGAGGTCGAGTTGGGTGAATTCGGGCTGACGGTCGGCGCGGAGGTCTTCGTCGCGGAAACAGCGTGCGATCTGGAAGTAACGCTCGACGCCGCTGACCATCAGCAGTTGCTTGAGCTGCTGAGGGGACTGGGGGAGAGCGTAGAAATTGCCCGGCTGCATGCGGCTGGGGACAAGGTAATCTCGTGCGCCTTCGGGCGTACTCTTGATGAGGATGGGTGTCTCGATTTCGAGGAAGTTGTGGCCGTCCAGATAGTCGCGGATGTACTTGACCACGCGGTGGCGAAGTCGCAGGTTTTCCTGCATGACTGGCCGGCGCAGGTCCAGATAGCGGTAGCGCAGACGGAGGCTCTCATCGGCCTCGACGTCGTCGGTGATATAGAACGGTGGAGTCTGGGACTGGTTGAGCACTGTGATGGCGTTGGTCATCACCTCGATCTCGCCCGTGGGTAGCGTAGGATTCTCGGATCCCTCGGGTCTGCGTTGGACGGTTCCGGTAACCTGCACGCACCACTCGGACCGGAGGCGTTCGGATGTCTGGTAGTCTTCTGACGACAGGTTCTCCGGATTGAGAACCACCTGGACGAAACCGGAGCGGTCTCGGAGGTCGATGAAGATAATGCCACCGTGGTCGCGGCGGCGGCTGACCCAGCCGGAAAGGGTCGTGGTGGAACCATCGTGGGCGGCGCGCAGTTCGCCGCAGTCGTGGGTCTTCAGAGGATCAGCTCCTTGGCGTCGAGTGGAATGGTTCGCGCCAGCGCATGTTGTTTTATCGAGGTGTGGATTCCTGCGGAAGCAGGAATCACGGAGAATAGTGACGACGGGGATATCGAAGGGTGTTTGGTTTGTGGTCAGCCCAAAAGGTCGAGGACGTTCTGGAAGGGGCTTTCCGTTACCATGCCGCCGCCGGCCACGGCATCGGCCAGCGCGGAAGGATCGGATACCGGCGGATAGCATACCGTATCGAGGCAGACGTGGGCCTGAGCGAGGGCTGCGCCGTTTTCGACGGTTGCCAGCTTGATCATAAGGTTCGGAGAGTCAAGGGCCATGGCAGCGGCGAGCATGGCGTCTGCGTCGGGGGCGCCTGGACGGCCCTCGACGGTTACCTCGACAACCGGATTCATATAGCGGTCCACCGCGACGGCATAGTCGGCGGCGAGTTCGCCGTAGTCGCGGTTGGCCTCTACGTAGGCGCTGAGGGTGTGGTGGGCGGTGTGGAGGTGATGGTCCTCGAAGGTGATGTGGCTGAGACGCATCATGCCCAGGGCCGCGGTTACGTTTTCCGCCAGCGGTTTCTCGCGCACGCGCAAGTAACCGGGACGGTCGGGAGTGTCTTCGATGTCGAAGAACCCGCCTCGCTGGGCATCGAGGAATCGGTCCGCCAGGACGGCGGCGGCGTGATCCGCGGCCTGGCGATAGCGTTCGCTGGCGTCCGGAACCGCGTCGTGACCATCAAGGGCGGCTATGAATAGCGCGCACCAATCCATCAGCAGGTCGCCGTCCATCTGGGCCGCGCAGGCACTTTCAGGATAGATGTGGGGTAGTTGGCCGTCCATAGCAGAGTCGGCCAGTTTGTCTAGCATGCGGACGGCGAGGTCGGTGAGTCCGGGCCGGCCCAGCTTCCAGGCGGCGGCGAACAGCATTGAGATCGCTTGGGCCGTCAGATGAGCGTATGAGCATGGATCGACCGGGGGTGAGGCTAAGGCGGAGCGCACACTGGCCGGCTCGGAGAAGTAATCGGAGTGGGCGCCCTGGCTGCCGTGGATCGCCAAGGTTTCGGGATCCAGCAAGTCGGAGAGGATGTAGTCGACGGTTTCGCCGGCGCGACTCAAGTAGTCGGGGCGTTGGAACACGATGCCGGCGTCCATCAGGATGTTGGCGAGGGCGATGTTGTCCTCGCCCATTTTTTCGTGCTGAGGCTGCGACCAATCGGCTGACATTACGAAACGGAAGAAACCGCCGTCGAATTTGTCTCGCAGAGAGCCGTTGGTCAGGGCATCCAGGGATTTTTCCAGCATGACCTTGAAAAAGGGCTCGCCGGTGGTCCGGAATTGATGGAGCAGGAGCCGAAGCATGGGCGTCGACGGGAATTTGGGCGCGACACCGAATCCGCCGTTGACGGGGTCGTAGGCGCCGGTGACGCGGCGGGTGATGCTATCAACGAGAGCGGCATCGGGCTCCTGGCCGGCGGCGACGCGGGCGGCGTGCTCACGGCGCTGGCGCTGGATGTCGTTGCCCTGCTCGTACAATCCCGGCTTGCGTTCGGAATAGGCGCGCCGTACCTCGTCGAGCATGGCTAGGAACTGGTCGGCGGGCAGGTAAGTGGCGCCGGCGATGTAGCCGCCGTGGGGCGTGAGGAACGAAGTGGTGGGCCAGCCGCCGACGTTGTAGCGGGCGTTGATGTCGGGGCGATGGTCGGTGTCCACGCGGACGGGAATGAAGTGCTCGTTGAGGAAACGGGCCACCTCGGGATCCGAATAGGTGCCGTCGTCCATCTGATGGCACCAGTAGCACCACACGGCGTTGATGGACAAGAGGATGGGACGGTCGTGTTGCTGTGCAGCGGCGAAGGCGTCTGCGCCCCAGGGTTGCCAGACTACGGCGTCAGTCGTTGCTGATAATGACACTGCCCGTCCGTCCATCGTATGCCATGTTAAAATGCCTCAGGAAGGTTCTGCCGATAAGCGCGTGATGGGTCTGCTCGCCCTCAGTCAAATTCACGCTGGCAAATTGACCGTAAATGGTGGCATCAAGGTCGGGAACGTAGATTTGGGCAAGGTGAACGGCAGTGTCAACAACGCCGCTGGCGACAACAAGTTCCTGGCGGTCGGCAACCGGAAGGTTCAGTGCTGAAGCGAGCGAGGCATCGATGTAGCTTTCATCGGCTCCCGTATCAATCAAACCCGGCAACCTGTCTGACGCCAGACTGGGTGGCCCGCCGGCGCTCATCTCATAGCGAGGATCGAAACCGATCTCTACTGCGATCGTTGGCCCGTACAATTCCAACTCGTCGGGATTGCCGAACCCACAGTTAGTTGTCGGCATAGATTCTCCGATATTGGATGGAGGCAGGCAATCGTAATGGTGGGTGCCCGACCTGTCTTATGAGATACGGGCCGCGCCCAAAACGTTTTACCGTCTCAGCAGCTGCGTCCTGAAAGTCATCGTAGGTCCCCGCCAGCTCCTCGCCATAAAAGACTACCCACTTGCCGAAATGCTCGGTTTCCAGGAAATCGCGCATTTGGTCGTAAGCGGCGATGTTCTCATCCAAGGTCGCAACCATAATGCGCCTCCCTCAGCACTACAACTTTGACGCTATCACGCTGCCGGGCCGGTGTCAATTAACGGTCAGCTCAACGGGTGCGGGGGTTGAAGGCGTCGTTGACGGCGTCGCCGAGAATGTTGAAGCAGAAGAACAGGAGGGTCACGGCTCCGATGGGGAACAGGATCAGGTGCGGATGGTTCATCAACACCTGAGGGCTACCGTTTTCGAAGAGCATGCGGCCCAGGCTCGGCACCGGCGGGAAAACCCCGACGCCGATCCAGCTCAGCACCAACTCGGCTCCGGCGACTCCGGCAAGACCGGCGGAGACGGAAACGATGAGTGGACTGAGAATGTTGCGCAGGATGTGAACCCGAAGGATATGGGCGGTTGACGCGCCCATTACCAGTGCGGCCTCGGTGTACTGGCTCTCCCTGGCTTGCAGCACCTGGCCGCGCACCAATCGGGCCATGCCGAACCAACCGAAGATGGCCAATCCCACTGAGATGAGCGTGAAGTCCAGGACGCCGAGGCGAATGATCCAGTCGAGGCCCGTCGCGTCCTCGATGCGCTGAACAAAGATGAGCAAGCGAGGTCTAAACGCTGCCACGAAAATCAAAAGGAGCAGTATCTCGGGGAAGGAAGACGTCACCTCGCCGGTACGCATGATGATGGAATCGACCCACCGCCCCATGTAGCCGCTCATCAGCCCCAGAACGACGCCGAGGATCAGGGTGCCACCGAGCAGCGAGGTGATGGTGATGATCACGGTGGTGCGGAGACCGAATATGACGCGGGTGAGCATGTCGCGTCCCTGCCGGTCGGTGCCGAACGGGTGGGCCAATGAGGGGCCCTGCCGGGTGTTCTGGAGGTCGATGGCGCGGAAGTCGTAAGGCGTTATCACCGGAGACAGGAGGGCGCCGCCGTACATGAACACGATCATGGACAGGCAGAGCATGGCAAGCTTCTTGCGGGCGAGTCGGCGTAACGCCAGGCTCCAATAACTGTGTCCCCGGACGGGCCGGTCCTCCAGTTCGAGGAGTTGGCCGGCCGCGAGTTCGTTATCGGACCAATCGGACAGTTGCGCGTCGTCGCCCGGAGTGTGGGCGTGGCCGTGCTCCCGGGTGGGCAGGCCGGAACGGTCAGGCAACATGGCCGGCTCCCAACCTGATGCGCGGGTCCAGATAGGGGTACAGGAGGTCCACGATCAGGTTCGCCAACACGAACAACGTGGTCGAGATGATGGCAAAGGCCATGAGGACCGGGTAATCCCGGGCGTTCAACGCCTCTAGGGACAGCCTCCCCACGCCGGGGATCCCAAAGTAAATTTCCACTATGAAAGTGCCGCCGGCCAAGCCGGCCAGAATGAAGCCGAAGCTGGTGGTTACCGGGATCAGGGCGTTGCGCAGGATATGCCGGTATCGGACGGCGGTTTCGGACAGGCCCTTGGCCCGGGCGGTGCGAACGTAGTCCTGGCCGACCACGTCCAGAACGCTGGCGCGGACGAGCCGGACCACGATGGCGATACCGGGCACCCCCATGACGACGGCCGGCATAACGATCTTGGGCGAGAAAAACCCGTCCCATCCGCTGGTGGGCAGGATGTCCAGGTGGAGGGCGAAAACCAGCAGCAGCACCGGCGCGGTGATGAAAACCGGGAGCGATTGAAAGGCCAACGCGATGGCAACAATCACGTTGTCCCATCCGGTTCCCTGCTTCAGGGCGGCCAACAACCCCACGGGGATGCCGATTCCGAGGGTGATGATGACGGCGGCCAGGTTGAGTTGCATGGAGACCAGGATGCGCGTGCCGATCACCTCCCGGACTGACTTTCCGCGAAACTGAAAGCTTTCGCCGAAGTCCAACCGGGTTACCACGCCCTCAATGTAGCGAACGTATTGGACGACGAAGGGGTCGTCCAGGCCCAACTTGGCACGGATGCGTTCGCGAACCTGGTCATTCTGGTGCTGTCCCAGCCAGATTTGCACGGGATCGCCGGGGCCAAAGCGGAGCAGGGCGAACGTGACCAGGGTCACGATAAGCACCAGGAACGGCAGCCAGATCAGCCTTTTGATTACGTAAGCGCCCATAGGAAAGTGGTCTTGCTTGGTATCGGCATAGGGGTAGGGGCGAATAATTATTCGCCCCTACGTCGCAATTGGCTGTGATTCTACTGGTTGAAGTAGATGTAGCGGTACTTGGGAATGCTCATCTGGAGCAGGTAGTAGTCGGACACCTCCGGCTTGATCAGAGCGTAGCCTTCGCCGCGGTACCAGGTCCACACCCAGGCGGCGTCGTCAAGGACCATCTGCTCAACCTGGTTGTAGAGTTCGAAGCGGCGGTCCCGGTCGCGTTCGACGCGCGCTTCCTCCAGGAGGCGGTCAACCTCAGGGTTGCTGTAGGCGGTGTGGTTGTTCTGGTTTTCACTATGGAACAGCAGGTCGAGGAAGTTCTCCGGATCGGGGTAGTCGGCGATCCAGCCCAGGGAGAACATCTGGTACTTGCGGTCGTTCACATCCTGCAGGAAGGTGGCCCACTCGGTCTGCTGGATGTCGATCTCGATGCCCAGGGCGCGCCACTGTTCGAGCATAACCTCGAGGTAGGTTGGGATGGCGGCGCCGAAGCTGCCGGATATGGTGAGGGTGATGCGCGGGAAATCGCCGCTGGCGAGAGCATCGGCGTAAGTGGAACTTGCCAACAGTTCCATCGCCAAGTCGGGGTTGTACGAGTAACTGCGGATGTTTTCGCTGTAGGACGGGAAGCCGGGAGGGATGACGCCGGTGGCCGGAGTGACCCGGTTATCCAGGACGTTTTCGGCGATGCTCTGCAGGTCGACGGCGTAGTTCATGGCCTGGCGGACTTTGGGGTCGTCAAAGGGAGGCTGGTCCACATTGAGGCCGATGTAGAACACCGAGAAGTCCTGAGCGGACCGGTGGAGTTCCGGATTCAACGGGTCGTTGGGGTCGAGCAGGCGCGGCAGGTCGTCGGTGCCCACGCCGGTGAGGTGGATCTCATCGTTCTCGTACATGATCATGGCGGAGCCGCCGCTCAGGATCATGTGGACGCTGTCGATGTGGGGTGGCCCGAGATGGTAGTTTTCGTTCTTTTCGAGGATCAGCAGTTCGCCGATGTCATATCGCGCCAGTCGGAAGGGGCCGGTGCCGTTGGGCTGGTCGAGCCAGGACCCATCCTCGGTTACTTGGTCCTGATCCAGGACGTAGGCGGTGGGGTAGGACAGCTTGGCGAGGAAGTAGGCCTTAGGAGCGTCCAGGGTGAACTCGACGGTGCGGTCATCGATGACCCGCACGCCGCTGACCTCATTGGCGATGGTGCAATCGCCGGCGGCCTGGGCGTCCTCGGAACACAGCTTGTCACTGACGCCGACGATGTCGCCCAGGTAGGTCTCGGCGGTGGTGGAAAGGGTGTCGGGGTCGGCGGCCCGTTCGATGGACCACTTCACGTCGTGGGCGGTCACCGGGCTGCCGTCCTGGAATTTGGCGTTTTCACGCAGCACGAAGGTGTAGACGAGGCCGTCATCACTGACGGAGCAACTCTCCGCGAGGTCGAGAACCGGTTGATATTGGAGGTTCAGGGTTACCAATCCGCCGAACACCTCGTTGGTGATGACGCTGGAAGTGGCATCGCTGACCAGGTGCGGGTCTATGGTCGGCGGGTCGGTGTAGAGCCTGACCAGAGTGCCGCCCTGGGGTGGCCGGTTGTCGAAGGTCAGGTCGCCCGAGGGGGCGCAGTTCTCGCCGGCCAACGGCACGGCGAGGGGAGCCACGGTGGGGACGGCTCCGGAGGCAGACGCCTGTCCCGGAGCGGCTGCGCGGGTGGGAGCGGGCGCGGCTGTGGCGACGGCGGCCGGCGCAGATTCCTGAGTGGCGGTGGGTTCGGCTGCCGCGCGGGACGGGAGGGTTGGCGTGGGTTCGGAGGCGGATGGGGCCGCGGCAGTGTCAGGGGCGCCGCCGCCACAGGCTATGGAGAGAACCAAAATTGCGAGCATCGCTGGCAGAATCAAAAAACGAAAATGGCTGAGTATCATGATCTCCTCCCGGGCAAAAGGGATGTTATGCGACGATACGGATGAGAGCCCGGAATCGGATTGATTGTATCCAGCGCAAGACATTGTTTCAACGTGAGGGCGTGCGAGTATGCGCCAGACGGCGGGAGCATATGTTGTGCGCGTGGGGTAGGTGTGCTAACCTTGATCGTGAGCCGGCGGCGATGTGCCGGTTGGCTAAACGAGGCGAGCATAGCCAAGTGGTCGAAGGCGCCTGTCTGTGGCACAGGAGATCACGGGTTCGAATCCCGTTGCTCGCCCCACCATCCAATGAGATCGACTCAATCAGGGCGACGCGCCAAACCGCGCGCCTGTAGCTCAATGGACAGAGCACTGGGCTTCGGACCCAGGGGTTGCGGGTTCGAGTCCTGCCAGGCGCGCCACTCAAAAATTCAGCCGACGGCGAAAGCGCAACGTCGGCCTTTTTGTGTCGTGTCGGCGGTTGCTACCTGGGGCGGGCGTCCATGGTGATATTGATGGTGGTCTCGCCCCCGTCGCGCAGCACGGTAAACACTGCGGTATCTCCGGGACGGGTGTGCTCCACCACGTAGGCCAGCAGGTCGTCCATGCTGCGGATGGCAGCGCCGTCGATGTCGATGATCACGTCGCCTCCGATGGGGAATTCGGTCCCGTCGATCACCGTCAAACGATCCGAAGCCCTCAACCCACCGCGGCTGGCCGCGCTATCAGTCCCAACCGCCAGGATCAACGCGCCCCTGGTCTCTGGCGGCAGGCCCATGGCAGTGGCAATGTCGGGGCCAAGCGACGTGCCGCGAATACCGATGTACGGGTATTCGTAGTGTCCCTCGGAGATCAGGGCGGGCACGACGAGCTTGGCGAGGTTGACGGGAATCGCCAGGCCCACGCCGGAAAAGGCCCCGGTTTGGCTGATGATCTGGGCGTTAATGCCGACCAACTCGCCGTTGCGATTTAGCAGTGGGCCGCCGGAGTTGCCCGGGTTGGTGGCTGCGTCGTGCTGGATCACGCGGGGGATGGCGAAATTGCTTTCCGATGGACTGATGGTGCGGCCCAGGGCGCTGATGACGCCGGAGGTCATGGAGAAGCCACGGGAGAACGGATCGCCGATGGCGACGGCGAGTTGACCGGGTTTAATGGTATCGCTGTCTCCCAATGCAATGGGCGGCGGGCGGACGGACTCGTCGTCGATTTTGATCACCGCAAGGTCGGAGTCGGGGTCCCGGCCGATGACTTCAGCGTCGGTCAAGGTGCCGTCGCTGAGGACGACCACGATGCGCTCGGCAGCCTCGACGACGTGCCAGTTGGTGACCACGTGTCCATCGTCATCCCAAACGAATCCGGAACCGCTGGCGCGCGAGAAAAAGTCGTCGGGCATTCCCTGGGGCATGTTGATGCCCACGGTCACAGGCTGGATGACGCGCAAACCGACCACGGAGGGGACCGTCTGTTCGTAAAGGCTGCTCATGATGTCGTCGTGGGCGGCGGCGATCTGCGCGGCGGTCACCTGGACGGGGATATCCTGAGCCGGTTGGGCATTGGAGCCGGTATCAGCGGTGGCGTCCGAATCGCTGGAAGAGTTTTGCTGCTCTTCCTGGGGTTGAGCCTGGATAGAGACGGGCTCAGTGGGTGAGGCAGGCGCGACGGTGTTGACGGGGGGTGGGGGAGTCAAATCGACGACCGCGGGCGCGGACGCAGGTTCTCCTTGTTGACCGCAAGCCAAGGCGAGAATCAGGGCGACGGCTGCCAAGGCTACGGCGAATCGCATGGGAGCGCGCGAGTTGAGAGGCAGACGGTCGCTAGTGTGCTTTGGGTTCAATGGAATATGCTCCGTCAGGGTCGGAAATGGATGACGTTGGTACATCCTATACGTAATCCAAAAATATTCAGATTGTGTAAAGCGCCTCCAGTCTGGGCGAACGGCCAATATGAGGCACACAAGGAAGGCACGCCACGGCGCGGCCGATGCTATACTACCGCCGGCGGATACGCCATGCCAATTGCGCATGAAACCGTTCCGCCAGCAACACGCCGACCCACACCCGATAAGGAGATAAGCGATGCTTTACGAACTCCGTATCTACGACGCAGTCGCCGGACGCTTACCCGACATCAGCGGCCGATTCGCCAACCACACCTGTGCCCTGTTCCGGAAGCACGGGGTCAAGTACCTTGGGTTCTGGACCGACGAGATCGGGCGCAGCAACCGGCTGACCTACATCAACGTGTTTGACAGCATGGCGGACCGGGAGAGCCGGTGGGCCAAGTTCGGCACCGATCCCGACTGGCTGGAAGTCCGCAAGCAAACCGAGGCGAACGGGCCGTTGGTCGATGCCGTCACCAACCGTTTCCTGCGGCTGACCCCCTACTCGCCCGAGCCAAAGGTCACTACGGCCGTGCAGGAGCTACGCATCTACGAGGCGATGCCGGGCCGGCTCCCCGACGTACACAACCGTTTTGCCAACCACACCATCGGGCTGTTCGAAAAGCACGGCATCGAGAACGTTGGCTACTGGTCCGAGGACGTGGGCGTGAACAACGTGCTGGTGTACATGCTGGGATACCCCAGCCTGGGAGACCGGGAAAAGAGCTGGCGCTCGTTCCAGGCCGATCCGGAATGGAACAGGGCCAGGGCGGCGAGCGAGGAGAACGGGCCGTTGGTTCGCGTATCGCGCCACAGCATCATGCGCCCGACGGACTACGCGTTTACCAGCGACTAGGCTGAATGAACGGGGAGTGGACTTGGGGCGCTCAGCGGGTGCCCCAAGTCTTTTTCTTACCACCGATCGAGATGGTTAATCGCCACTCGGACTGTCCGGTCGGCAGCTAGCTGGGCTCTAATCGTTGATCGCAGTGGCCAGGGCGACTATCACCGAACAGAGTGCGACAACCGTCGGGACAAGCCAAGGCGCGTTTTCCAACATCCATTGGTACCAAGACCAGCGTCTGAGTGCGTTCCTTCGGGCCTGGCCCTTGGCGGTTATAACAAAGCGACCGTCTTGGATGCGTTGCAGCAAGCCTTCAGCTTCCATGGCCTGAGCCACTATCCCTATGGCCTGGTCCCCGGCCGGCAAGTTGTACGCTGCGCCCGGTGTGGACTCTTCGAGCAAGTGCCGTTGGCTGCGGCGGTATCTTTGGTCGGCCTCTTTGATCTCTTTTCGAGGCTTGGGTGGGTGTGATACGTCGGAAGCCATCTGGATATCTATTGAGATTGGGCGCGTTTAGGGAGCGCCTGCGCTCGGTGATGTATTGATATTTGGTGCTCCGTCTATGTCTTGTTTGTGAAAATATTTGCCCGGTCCATCCGAACGGGTTCAGAGTCGTGGGCGACGGCTTCCAACGCCATGTACACCGCAGGGGATCCGCGAGGTGTCAGCACAACACGGTAACAAGGGGCGTTTTGCGATAGCTTCGACAGTCGTTTGAGGGCCAATTCACCTCGGTCCAACCCGATCACGTTGATCGCCTCGTGATTGACCCACGGCTCCGGCTGCAGGGCGACCCATTCCACGCTGTCTGGAGTGGGAATCTCGGCGCGGTATGCTACCTCTGCGCCGGCGTTCGACTTGAACTCGATCAAGCAGACAGTGGAACCAGATTGACCGTCTTCACAGGTGAGGAAAGCGTCGACGTTGCCGCGCCCGATCTGACGATGTATCTCGCTGCTGAAGGCGTCACTGATCGCCTCGCGGAGATCGTCCGGTAACGTGATTTCCGGCATCGTTTCCTCCTTATGGTGGGCGTGGACAGTCTGGCAAGCGCAGTTTGGTCTGGCAAAAATTGTGGCAACCGCTAATCGGCTGGTACAAGGAACTGCAATATACCACAAACATGTTATGCCTGATAATCGGTTATTGGCTGATGACATGCGCAAGATGAGGGTAACAAAGCATTGGGAAATCGGGAGTTCAACAACTTGGCAGCGGTGCGGCACTCGGTGTGGGCCGGCGCTGCGAACGTTGGGTGATAGAATGGCCGCGTGATTCCAAATGGCCGCGGCCGGTCGGAGGGCTGGGCAGTATGTCGACGAGCAAGCAGGAGTGGCAGGATGCCACGCTTTCCCGAGTAACCCAGCGGTTTGGGGAGCGGAGAGAGGCCTTTGAGACCGATTCGGGCCTGGGGCTGGATACGGTGTATACGCCCGAGGACGACGGCGCCGGGGATTACCACGATTCGATTGGGTACCCGGGGGAATTTCCGTACACGCGCGGCGTCCAGCCCAACATGTACCGGGGCCGCGTGTGGACGATGCGGCAGTATGCTGGCTACGCGACGGCGGCGGCGACCAACGAACGGTACCGGTACCTGCTGGAGAACGGACAGACCGGGCTTTCCGTGGCGTTCGACCTGCCGACGCAGATCGGATACGACAGCGATCATCCGCTGGCCGAAGGTGAAGTAGGCAAAGTGGGCGTGCCGATCTGCTCGCTGGCCGACATGGAGACTTTGTTTGAAGGGATTCCCCTGGACAAGGTCAGCACATCGATGACCATTAACGCCACGGCGGCGGTGTTGCTGTGCCTGTACATTGCGGCGGGAAAGAAGCAGGGGGTTGAGCCGGCCCAGTTGAGCGGCACGCTGCAGAATGACATCCTCAAGGAATACATTGCGCGGGGGACGTACGCGTACCCGCCACGACCGTCAATGCGGTTGGTGGTGGACGTTTTCAAGTACTGCGCGGAGAACGTGCCCCGGTGGAATACCATCAGCATCAGCGGTTACCACATGCGTGAAGCCGGCGCGACGGCGACGCAGGAGCTAGCGTTTACCTTCGCCAACGCGATCGCGTACGTGGAGGCTGCCGTGGCGGCCGGTTTGCCGGTTGATGATTTCGCGCCCCGCCTGTCGTTCTTCTTCGTGGCGCAGAACAACCTGTTTGAAGAGGTCGCCAAGTTCCGGGCGGCCCGGCGGCTGTGGGCCAAGATCATGCGCGACCGGTTCGGGGCCACGAATCCACGCTCCATGATGCTGAGGTTCCACACGCAGACCGCGGGCGTCACGCTGACGGCGCAGCAGCCGGACAACAACGTGATCCGCAGCACGGTGCAGGCGTTGGCCGCCGTGCTGGGAGGTACGCAGTCTCTGCACGTGAACTCGCGGGACGAGGCGCTGAGCCTGCCGACGGAGGAATCGGCACAGTTGTCGCTGCGGACCCAGCAAATCCTGGCGCACGAGAGCGGCGCGGCCGACGTGGTTGATCCCCTGGGGGGTTCGTGGTATGTGGAGAATCTCACCGACCGCTTGGAGGCGGGAGTGATTGAATACCTGGAGCAGATCGACCGCATGGGCGGCGCGGTGACGGCGATCGAGGATGGATTCCAGGTGAGGGAAATCGGCGAAGCCGCGTTCTCCCACCAACGCTCCGTGGACGACGGTGACCGGGTCGTCGTCGGAGTCAACCAGTTTGTAACCGACACGCCGCCGATTTCCGACCTGTTGCGGGTGGATGCGGCGGCGGCTGCAGAACAGGTTGATCGGCTAAAACAGTTGCGGCGCGAGCGGGACAACATGGCCGTGCAGATCAGCCTGGCGCGGCTGGCGGATGCGGCGCGGTCGGAGGAGGCCAACACCATCCCGCTCATGATGGACTGCGTGGAGAAATACGCCACGCTGGGCGAGATATGCGAGGTGCTGCGGCAGGTATTCGGCGAGTACGAGCCTTCGGCTGGTTTGTGATCGGGGAGTCCCCTGGATGCTAGGCCGGCTGTGCTCGCTAGTAGTCCTGTGTTCTCTGCTGGTGGCGGGGCTGGCAGCGTGCGGGGGGTCTGAGGAGTTTAGACCTTCGGGAACGTCCGGTTCGGTTGCGCCCGCACCGACGGTTGCGGCGGCTTGGGATTCGTCTAAGGCGCTTCGGATAGGCACCTCGGCGGACTTTCCACCGTCCAATTTCATCAACGAAAGGGGTGAAATCGACGGGTTCGAGCGTGACTTGGGAGACGAACTCTGTCGCCGCATGGGTGTGGAGTGTGCGTGGGTGCAGAACGACTGGGTGAGCATCATCCCCAATCTGCAAGCCGGCAAGTATGATGCCATCCTGGCCGGAATAGCGGCGACGAAAGAGAGGGACGAGGAGATCGATTTTACCCGGGCATACCTGCCCAACACTCCGTCGGCATGCGTTGCCTTGGCCGGCGCGGGCGATGACGCGATAAAAGGCAAAGTGGCTGTGCAGGTCAACACAATTCAGCAGGACTACCTGGACGACGCCGGCATAACGCGGGTGATTTTCCTGCCGGGTGAGGATCCCGTCCATGCGGTCAGGAACGGAGAGGCGGACGCCGTGTTCGCCGACAAAATTTTCCTGCAGACCTTCGTGGAGGACAGCGGCGGAGACCTGGTGTTTGTGGGTCCGGAGGTTGCTTTCGACTTCCAATATGCCAGCATCGGGGTGCGTGAGAACGACGGCGAGCTGAAGAGCAGGCTGAACGCGGCCATCGGCGCAATGAGAGACGACGGCACGCTGAACGATCTGATCAAGAAGTGGTTCGGCGAGGATGCCGAGACGTTCTGATGTCCTCAAGATGCTCCGAAGACGCCCTGTGATAAACTGCAATCGGAACATGGAGGGCCGCCAAATGGGCATCACCCGCATAACCGTGAAGATCAGAAACCCGGCGGAACCAGACCGAGTGTGGGAAGGGCCATTCCTAGTGGACACCGGAGCAATCGACTGTCTCGTGCCCCGACAGCACCTGGAAAGCATCGGACTCGCGCCAAAGGGACACCGCACCTATGGCCTGGCCGACGGGAGTCGAATCAGGATGGACGTTACCACTGGCGACATTGAGTTTATGGATGAAATCGTCGGGGGCACCATCGTATATGGCGATACCAACGCCGAGCCCCTTCTGGGAGTAACCGCCCTAGAATCGGCCGGCGTGGAGGTGGATCCCCACAACCAGACCATCCATAAGCTTCCTTTGATTCGTCTCAGAGGTTTCAGACTCTGACCATTGCCGGACAATCCCAATTTGACATGACAGATTCGCATGGAGGAACCCTGTGCCCGACCTAACGTTGACCGAAGAAGAAAAGATGCTGCAGAACCTCGTTCGGGATTTTGCCGAACGGGAGGTTATGCCGCGCGCCGCCGAACTCGACGAGAAGGCTGAGTTTTCCCACGAAAACTGGCGCGGCATGGCGCAGTTGGGCCTGGCCGGAATCGGGGTCGATCCGGCTTACGGCGGCAGCGGCGGCGGGTTCCGGCAGTCGTCGATCGTGATTGAGGAGATGGCGCGGGCCGATGTTGCGGCGAGCGTCACGCTGGCGGCGCACCTGGGGTTGGGGCTGGAGACCATCGCACGGTTCGGCAATGAGGAACAGAAGCAGCAGTACGTTCCGTCACTGGCCTCGGGCAAGGGCATCGCGGCGTGGGCGCTGACGGAGCCGGGCAGCGGGTCGGACGCGGCGGCGATGCAGACTACGGCCACGCGACGGAACGGAATCTGGGTGCTGAATGGGTCCAAGCAGTTCATCACCAACGCCGAGGTGGCCGAGACGCTGGTGATTTTCGCCAACCAGGACCGCTCCATCGGGTACCGCGGGGTGTGCGCGTTCATTGTGCCGGCCGGCACGCCGGGGATGCAGATCAACCCGCAGCACAACAAGATGGGGATCCGCGCGTCTAGCACGTGCGAGATCGTGTTCGACGACGCCGAGATTCCGGCGGAGAACCTGATCGGCGAAGAGGGTATGGGCTTCCGGTACGCAATGGATATCCTGGATTCCAGCCGAATTTCCATCGCCGCGCAGTGCGTGGGCATCGGGCAGGCGGCGCTGGAAGAAGCGGTGCGGTACGCCCAACTGCGGGAGACGTTCGGGCGCAAGTTGTCGCAACACCAGGCCATACAGTTCAAGCTGGCGGACATCGCGACCGGCGTTCACTCAGCGCGGATCGCGACGATGCACGCCGCAAGCCTGCGCGACGCGGGCCTGCCGTTCATCAACGAGGCGTCGATGGCCAAGCTGCTGGCATCTGAGCAGTGCAACCACGCCGCGTACGAAGCGATGCAGATACACGGCGGGATCGGAGTGTTCAAGGAATCACGCATCGAACGCATCTTCCGGGACGCCCGGGTCACCACGATCTACGAAGGGACGTCAGAAGTGCAGCGGATGATCATCGCGCGGCAGGTATTGGGTCAATACCCGGTTTAGTGGCAGGGACCGTCCTGCAAAGGGGTTGAGCGATGACCGAAGTCTGCGCCGTAAATTACGTTGACCACGTTGGGATCGCGGTAAACGATATTCAATCCGCCCTGGCTTTTTTCGCGGCCAATTTTGGTACGCCGGACGCTGAGGTGGTCGAAATGGACGATCAGGGTGTCCGGGCGTGCCTGATCGAAGTCGGAGAGACGCGCCTGGAGCTGCTGGAGCCCCTTTCGCCGGAGTCTGCGGTGGGTCGGTTCATCGAGCGTCGGGGGGAGGGCCTGCATCACCTGGCGCTGAACGTGGACGACATCGCCGGCAAGCTGAAAATCCTTTCCGCTAACGGGCTTTCCCTGATTGACAACGAGCCGCGGCACGGCCTGTCGGGAACCATCGGGTTCGTACATCCGCGTTCGGTGTTCGGCGTGCTGACGGAGTTGGTGGAGAACTAGCGGGTCCACGCTTCGAGTCCGAACGATTTGCACTGACGAACTACCATGCCCGCCCACGTAGTCTATGGGGACAGTTTCCTCGTGGCGGGTGTAATCAGGCGTGTCATCCAGGATGCCGGGGCGTCGGAGGTGATGGACTCCAACCATCACCGGATGGCGGCAGCGCAGACGCAGCCGGCTGAGGCATTGGCGGCCTGTAACTCCCTTCCGTTCCTGGACGCGATGCGGTTGGTGGAGATCGAGGGTGCTCTGGCAACCGAGGAAGGCGGGGGAGGCCGGCGCGGCAGGGGCCGCACAACCCGACGACAGGCTGGGTCGGGAACGGGATGGATGCAACTTGCCGAGGCGGTGCCACAGATGCCGGACACCACGCTGCTGGTGCTGGTGGATGGCGACGTGGCCGACAGCAATCCGCTGCTGAGAGCGTTGGCCGAGCATTGTCAGGTCCACAAGCAGGCCGCGCCCACCGGCCAGGGGCTGAGTCAATGGGTGAAACGATCCGTTGAGGACCGGAGCGGGTCGATCACACCGCCGGCGATTCAGGCCATCACGGAGATGATCGGCAACGACCTGTGGACGCTGGATCGGGAACTGGAGAAACTGTCCCTCTACGCGACGGGTCGGGAGATTACGGAGCCGGACGTGCGCGCGTTGGTTCCGTACGCGCAGGAAGCCAACATCTTCGCGGCGGTGGACGCGATCATGGACGGGCGCCCGGGCGACGCGCTACGGTTGCTGGCGCAACTGATGGAAGAGGGGCGCGAGCCGCTGTACATCATCGCCATGATCGAGCGGCAGTTGCGGCTGATTGCGCTGGCGCGGGATTTGACGGAGCGGGGAGTGGTGCAACCGGACCTGGGGCGGCGCATGGGGGCGAATTCCGATTTCGTAGTGCGCAAGACCCTGGGGCAAGCGCGCCGGATGACACTACCGCAGATTTCGCTCAGGTACTGGCGCGTCCTGGAAAGCGACCTGGCGATCAAGCAGGGACGGCTGGATCCGGAGGTGTCGCTGGAATTGCTGGTGGCGGACCTGGCGGGGGCCTGATAGCCGGGTACACAATGGTGTTACGATATTTGCATCACACTTGCTCTGGGTCGCGAGGAGTCGGCGCCATGGAATTCAAGGAAGGGGAGGCGATGGCCATAGGTCAAGCCATGTACGAGAAGATTCGCGACGAGATGGAAGAACATTACTGGGGACACATGGTAGTCATCGACGTGAAGAGCGGTGATTACGAGATAGGCGGCGCCGGAGAGGACGACTTTACCGTCACCACGCGCTTGCGCGAGCGCCGACCGGATGCGTACACCTGGGGGGAATGGGTAGGTTACCCTGTAACAGCTTCCTTTGTGGGCCCAATCAAACCCTTGCCGCGTAAGCGCGAAAGTCGCAAACAAACGAATTTTCCGCCGACTTTGCCGAGTAACCTTGCCGTGGAGATGTAAAGTCGTGATGAGAGGGATGGTCAGGCAAACAGGAGGGGATGGCCCGGTTACCTTCTGGGAACCTGAAGTTGAAGTCGCAATCGCTGGAGTGAATCTCGAATTTACAACGGTAACGGCAGTTGTCGATACCGCTTTCACAGGCGCGTTGGCTCTGCCAAGCCAGATCGTACAAGAACTTGGCTTGACCTATCAGGACGAACGGCTGGTCAGGCTGGCGGCCGGGAGGATTAGTGTACGGATTTATGGTGCGGCTGTGTCCTGGTTTGGCCAACCCCGCGTCGTGCCGGTGCATGAGACTGACGATAAACCTCTAATTGGAAATATGCTCCTCAACAACTGCCGCTTGGCCATAGATTTTCGTGAAGGCGGTGACGTAACCATAGAACCTTTGCGGCAAACCGCGCCCGCTTAGCCGGTTACGAATAGGTCACCGGGTTGTAGCAGGCTGCCCAGTGTCCCGCGGATTGTTTGTGCAGGGTAGGAGTGGGCTCCACGCGGCACTGGTTCATGGCTTTCGGGCAACGGGGCAGAAATGGGCACTCCTCGGACAGGTCGATGAGGTCCGGTGGGGTGCCCCGAAGCGCCTGCAAGCGTCGACCGGCAGCGTCCAGACGCGGGAGGGTCTGAAGCAGAGACCAGGTGTAGGGATGACGGGGCTGCTGGAATAAGGGCAGCAGATCCGCGTACTCGACCAGATGGCCGGCGTACATAACGCCGACGCGGCGGGCCATATTGGCGACGACGCCCATGTCGTGGGTTATCAGCAAGATCGCCGATTTGGAGTCGCGGCTCAGCCCCTTGAGGCGTTCCAGTATCTCCGCCTGCAAGGTGACGTCGACGCTGGAGGTAACTTCGTCGGCGATCAGCAGGCGGGGCCGCATGACCATCGCCATGGCGAGCATGACGCGCTGGCATTGTCCTCCGCTGAGGGTGAAGGGATACTCTCCCATGATGCGGCGAGGGTCAGGCACTCCCAATTCGCGCAGCATTTCCTGGCACACCCGGCCCGCGGCGCGGCGGTTGAGCTGCGAATGGGTGATGATTACCTCGGTGAGTTGGGCACCAATGGTCTGAACAGGGTTCAGGGCGGATTGGGCGTCCTGGAAAACCATGGACATGGCCTTGCCGCGCAATTCACGCAGGTGCTCATCCGAGGACGAGAGCAAGTCGACGCCGTCAAAAAGTATTTTTCCGCCCTTGATCGCGCCGTTGTCGGGCAGGAGACCCATCAGCGTGAGGGCGAGGGCGCTCTTGCCGGCTCCGCTTTCCCCGACGATGCAGAGGATTTCCTCCTCCTCCTGGGAGAAGGAAACACCGTTGATCGCGTGCACGGCGCCGTTGGGCACGCGAAACTCGACGTGAAGGTCCTGGACTTCGAGGAGCGGAGGCATTTCACGTAGCGGCGATGGGCAGTCCTGTTGCGGCGGTGGACAACTCGATGGGTTCGATCCGGCCGGCGCGGATCTCAGTGATCAGATCTTCCAGAGAGGTGATGCGTCGCTGGAATCTGGTTGCTGCGGTCCCGATCTGATTGACCCGGTGGGCGTCGCTACCTCCTACACTCGGCAGGACTAGGCTCCGGGTCAAATCGTGGGCGAACCGGTTCTGGTTGAGTGAGCCGCGACCGTTGAACGATTCGACCGCGTCGAACAACCTGAAATCCGGGTCGGCGACGGCCCGGTCCAGCATCTCCGAGCGGACCGCCGGATCGCTGGCCGGTTCTTCTAGGTATCGTCGACGGTAAGGGTGGGCGGCAATCAGGACCGCGCCCAGGCTGTCGGCTTCGGCCCGGAGGAAGCTGGGTTTGTGCATCCCGAACCGGTAGCGGTGCAGGCCGAATACGAGGATATGCCCGGCGTCGGTGTTGATTTCGGCGCCGGGTAGCACCAGGATGCCGTGGCGCTTGGTGAGTTCAGCAGTGTCGTGGTGCGACCAAAATTCATCGTGCTCGGTGATGCAGACGCCGTCCAATCCCGCGAGCCGGGCCGTATCGACCAATTCGTCGGGGGACATGAAACTGTCGTCGGATTTCGGGTAGGTGTGGTTGTGCAGGTCGATCAGCATTGCGGCTCCGAGGGCGCCAGACGCCGTAGCATCATACCACCGTTGGTGCCGCGTCGTGGGAGTGGGCCTACTCTAGAGGGCAATCGCGTCTTAATGAGCGACAGCGCCGCCATTGGAATTGGCAATAACGGACGGTGAATTCACAGGGATAAACAGGATGAACGGGATAGACAGGATATTTTGATCTGGGAGTTTTGGGGTTATGGGCTGGTTTCCGGGACTTTCAGGTAACGAGGTGTGTGGTCATTATCACCAAACGGAATGTAATACAGGCTCCGGCATCGTTTGTTTTGAAGACGCGATTGCCCTGCTACTTTAGGGCCTTTGGATCATCGGTGCAAACCGGGTTGAGGGCACGGCTAGCGCGCAGGTGCGGGTAGGTCCCAGCGGAGGAATGCGCGGTAGCGATCTTTGCTGGCCCAGGGGAGCAGGTTGAGGACGATCTCCTCAGGCACGGGGGCATCGCCCTGGCGTATGGTGTCGTCGAGGTAGCGGCGGAGTCTCATGAAGGTGGGAAGGCGGAAGCCGGCTTTGGCGATACGCTCGATGACGTCGGCGGGTTTGGGAGGTTCCGAGGGGTCCCAATGGTCAGCGACGGCTTCGGCGATGCGGCGGAGCTTGATGATGGCGAGTTCGCGGGCGAACCGGCGCTTGAGGGCGTCGACGCGGCGGCGGATTTGGGAGAGGGTCATGGGATTGCCTCGGGCAGGAGTTTTTTCATGGATGAGCAGGATGTAAAGGATTGGGTATATGGGTGGGATGGTGGAGATTTTTGGGAAATCCCGCTCATATCCTCTTATTTCCGTTCATTTGAGTAGGGCTGGGATGTGTGATATGGGGGTAAATGGTGGCGGTTTGGGCGGGTTTGGGGGTGATATTGGTGGTTTTGGGGGATCGGCGTTGGGGAGTTCGGTGTATGGATGTGGGGATGGAGACGGCTCGGGGGATGGCGGCGGGACAGATTTTAGGCGCCAGTTACTATGGTAAAGATGGGAGAAGGGTGGAGGCAATGGGGAAGTGTCATTGGCAGTGGGAAAGGGCAGAGAGGGGATTGCCTGGAGAATCGAAAGGCACTGCTACTATCCAGGGCCTTTCATTACTTCCCCGCCTGTCCGCACGTCCTGAGCTTGTCGAAGGACGCCCTCATGGTTCGAGAAGCTCCCGCCGGAGGCGGATTCTCTAGAGGCGAACCTGGGGACGTTCCGCACGATGAGCGGGCTACGTTGAACCACGCTGATAACCGAATGGCCCTGCCGACTATCCGATGACCAGGCCCTCTGCACGCAAGTCGTCCATGATTTCGTCGGCGACCGATTTGCGGATTTTGAACCGCCGCTCGAGCATGGCCGACGTGACGCGAGGGTTGCGCAGAGCGATGTCGCGCGCCTGGTCAAGATAGTTGCCGTCGAAACCGTTTTCGCCGCCTGATTCGCCCGCGCCGGGGTCGGCGCCGTCTGGATCGACTTCCTCGGCGAGGTCGATGTTGGGCAAAGGCGGGCCTTTCTGGTTCCGCCAGAAATCGATGAGGCGGTCCATCTCGTCGTCGTAAACCAGGGTGCCCTGTCCGCGGCGAGCCTTGGGGAAATCGTTGTTGAGCAGCAGCAGGTCGCCCTTGCCCATGAGGGCTTCTGCGCCGCCTGAGTCCAGGATGACACGCGAGTCCACCTGGGAGGCGACGGCGAAGGCCACCCGGGCCGGCACGTTGGCCTTGAGCAGGCCGGTGACGACCTTGACGGACGGGCGCTGAGTCGCCAACACCATGTGGATGCCGGCGGCGCGGCCCAATTGGGCCAAGCGGACGAGTTGTTGCTCGACTTCCAGGCCGCCGGTCATCATCAGGTCGGCCAGTTCGTCCACGATCAGGACGAGGAACGACATGGGTTCGGGTGATTTGGCGTTATAGCCGGCGATGTTGCGGACGCCCAGGTCTTCCATCATCTTGTAGCGACGGGTCATCTCGTTGATGAGTCCACGGAGGGCCGGCTGGACCTCATCGGGTTCTACGATGACGGGCATAACGAGATGGGGTATGCCATTAAACGGCGTGAGTTCGACGCGCTTGGGATCGACCATGATCATGCGCAGTTCGTCGGGTGGGCGGGTCATCAAGAGAGAGGCCACCAGGGAGTTGATGCACACGCTCTTGCCGGATCCGGTGGCGCCGGCGATGAGCAAGTGCGGCATGGCGGCCAGGTCCAGCACCAGGGATGCTCCCCCGGCGTCTTCGCCCAGCGCGAAGGCAAGCCCGCCTTTCTGGACGATTTTTCCGAAATCCTGCCCCTCAATGATTGACCGCATCAGCACTTTGCCGGGCGTCGGATTGGGGACTTCGAGGCCGACCAAACCCTCGCCGGGTTCGGGCGTTTCGATGATGCGGATGTAGGGGCTCTTGAGAGCCAGCGCGAGGTCCTTCTGCTGCTTGGTGATGTCGCCAACGCGGACGCGGCTGGGGCGCTGCTTGGCTGGCGAACCATCGCGTCCAGTCTTCTGCGGCACGTAGCCGGGCACGAGGCCGAATCGGATGACGCGGGGGCCGGCTTTCACGTCCTCGATATCGACGTATACGCCGTGCTCGGACAGGGCCTCCTTGATGTCGTCGGACATTCCCGATATGGCGGATTGGTCCATCTGGTGGGCTTCGGCCGGCGCAAGGATGTCGACGGGAGGCAACTGCCAGCCGCTGCCGGAGTTGGGAGTGGGCAACGGAGATGGGGTGGTTTCCGGTTCTGAGGATTCCGGTTTATGTTGCTTTGGTTTTTTGGGCGCTTTTTGCTTAGGCTCCGACCCGCTTTCCCGGCGAGCGTTGATGAGAGCGGCGGTACCTCGCGCAGCAGCGACCATGGCGGCGAAGAACAAGCGGCCGGCGACTGCCAGAACCCTGGCGACAGCGACCGCTGCAATCCAAAGGCCGGCAATGGCATAACGGGCGGCCGTCCAGTACAGACGAACGGAGTGAGGTATCACCAGCAGCCCGATGATGGCCGCGGCTGCGACGAGTTCCAGTATAGCGACGACGGGGTTGCCGCCAGTCAGGGCGTAGCCCCAAGCTCCCGACATACCGTAGGCATACAAGGGGCCGCTTTCCCCGCGGACGAAGCCGGCTGCGCCGATCAATATTCCCACGAACAAGGCTGCGGCCAGCCACCAGCGCCATCCGGTGAACAGGTTGAGGGGGCGATGGAGTAAAACCAACAGGGCGGCCGTGGCATACAGCCCGGCGGGCAGCCAACCGAAAGCCAGCGTCTGAGTCAACCACTCCTTGAGAGGGGGAACGAACCAGGCGAGCGCGGCCACGACCACGGCCGCCATTGAAAGGATCGTGAACTCAATCGCCAACCGGAACAGGTTGGGACCATGATCGCCGGTTACCGCAAAGGCAGACATAGTGATCCTCCAGTTGGGAACACCGTGGATGGCGGTTAACCAAGAGCGCCGCTGTGTGTCAGCGGCGTTGAAAGTGAGGGTCGCGTTGTTGCGGTAGTCAGGTTGCCGTCAGGTGTCCAGGATTACCGGGATTATCATAGGACGTTTGTTGAGGTTGCTGCGGAGGAACTGGCGCGCAACTTTGCGGATTTTTCCCCGGGCCGACTCCTGATTATTCACGAAGGGGATACCGGCCATTTCCATTTCTACCAATTCGGCGAGGCCACGAAAAGCGTCGGGCAGGTCGTGCTGCTCCATGAAACCGCTGGCCGCCACCTGCACCGGCCCTATGATTTCGCCTCGCTGATTCATCCCGGCGCAAACCACCACGACGCCGTCGTGCGCCAACGACCTGCGTTCGCGCAGGACCGAGGAATCGGACTCCATCGCGGTGAGGCCGTCGAGGTAGATGTGACCGGCGGGTATGGAGTCAACGACTGCCGCGCCATTGTCGTCGATCTCGAGGATGTCGCCATCCTCCAGCACGAAGATGCCGTCGCGCGCGACGTTCAATTCCCAGGCCAGTTGGGCATGGGCGCGCAGGTGGCGGAACTCACCGTGTACGGGCACAAAATACCTGGGGCGGGTGATGTTGAGCATCAGCTTGAGCTCTTCCTGACTGGCGTGCCCGTGGACGTGAACCGGCGCGATCCGGTCGTAAAGCACGTTGGCTCCCTGCCGGAAAAGGTTGTCGATGGTCTGGCTCACGGCGCGCTCGTTGCCCGGTATGGGGGTCGCAGAGATTATGACCGTGTCGCCCTCCATGAGTTCGACGTCGCGACTCTCACCGTTGGCGATGCGCACCAGAGCGGAGGTGGGCTCGCCCTGGCTGCCGGTGGTCATCAGCACCACCCGGTTGGGGGCCCAATGGTCGGCTTCCCTCACCGGAATGACGGTTCCGGATCGCGCGTTCAAATAGCCCATTTCGGTGGCCATCTGCACGTTGGCGACCATGCTGCGGCCGACGAACGCGACCTTGCGCCCATGCTTTTCGGCAGCGGTGATCACCTGCTGCACCCGACTGATTAGGGATGCAAACGTGGCGATGATGACGCGGCCGGAGGCGTCGGCCATGGCGCGGTCCAGGGCGGAACCCATCACCTGCTCGGACGGCGTGTATCCGGGCAACTCGGCGTAAGTAGAGTCGGAAAACAGGAGTAGCACACCATCGGAACCGCGAGCGGCCAGGGCTGGTAGGTCGATGGTGTGTCCATCCACCGGGGTGTGATCGATCTTGAAATCGCCGGTGTGAATGATCGGACCAAGAGGTGTTTCCACGAAGATGCCCATGGCATCGGGGATGCTGTGGCACACCCGGAACCAGGTGGCGATGAAATTATCGCCGAACGAAATTGGCTGTTCGGGCTCGATGGCATGGACGACCATGTCGCGAGTGCGGCGGCGCTCGTGAAGTTTGACCTGGATCAGCCCGTGGGCCAGGCCCGGCGCGTACACGGGGACTTCCAGGTCGGGCAAAATGTAGGGCAGCGCGCCGATATGGTCCTCATGGCCGTGGGTGATAAGGATGCCACGCACGCGGTCGGCACGGGCCGTGAGATATGACACGTCCGGGATGATGAGGTCGACGCCCGGCATGTCCTCGGAGGGAAACTGGATGCCGCAATCGATGACGATGATGTCCTCACCGCACTCGAGGGCCATCATGTTCTTGCCGATTTCGCCCAGACCTCCCAACGGCACCACACGCAGAGACGTGCCGGCAGACGGAGTGGGAAAAGGACGAGTGGACACGCTATAGCCCGTCAGAAAAGTCGCTGCTGGCCGGGGGGTGGTTCATCCGCCGGCGGCGCATCCACGGGCGTTTCAGCAGGTTCTTCGGGACGCTCGATTGGTGGAGCGTCGGAAGAGGCGTTGTCAGGAGGGCTGGGAGCCATGTCCCACAACGACGGCGACGATTGCTCGACTGTATAGTCCGCGGGTTCTTCGTGGATCTCAGCGGCCGATGCGGGTTCGGCCTGCATGCGCAATACGTCAAGCAAACCGGGGACCTTGGCGAAATCCTCTTCGATGGCGGCGCGCATTTCCTGGCGACGGAGCCCGGCGGCAGGGTGCATGATCGGGAATATCTGGCGGCCGGCGGCCGGCCGCAAACGCCCCCTTACGCGACTGATGCTTTGCCCTGGGAAAAAACGCGACATGGAAAACCGACCCAGAGTTACGATCAACAGTGGGTCGATGAGTTCAATCTGGCGATCCAGGAATTTGCTGCACGCGGAAATCTCGCTAGGCGCGGGGTCCCGGTTGTTGGGCGGACGGCATTTGACCATATTGGCGATATATACCTGATCCCTGGTCATTCCAATGGATTGGAGCAATTCTTCGAGAAAGTTACCGGCGGGGCCTACGAATGGACGGCCCTGGCGGTCTTCATGAAAACCGGGCCCTTCCCCGATGAAAAGGATCTCGGCGTTCGCGGGTCCCTCGCCGGGCACGGCGTTGGTCCGCGAAAGGTGAAGGGGACAATCGGTACAATCTCTGACGCGTTGAGCCAGGTCTTCCAGCGTATCCATGACCAATCCTGACCTCGACCGGCGCTGAGACTAGCTCCGACGCTGCAGGATGGGCCGCGAGGGGCCGCTATGTGTCCTGCACGCCTTTGTCTTTGAGGTACTCGACAGCGTCGGCGACCGTGTGAATTTCTCCGGCGTCCTCGTCGGGGATCTCGATGGTGTTGCCATCGGAACTGAATTCCTCTTCGAAAGCCATAATCAACTCGACCAGGTCCAGGGAATCCGCTCCCAAATCGTCCTGGAAGGATGATTCTTCGGTCACATCACCGGCGTCGACGCCAAGTTTGTCGACCACGATGTCGGTGATGCGCTCAAGCACGGTACTCAAAGGTTCATCTCCACAAGAGAGCGGCGTCCGGATGCCGCAGGAATGTCATAGGTAATTGTAACTGGTCAGCTACCGCAGGCGGTTTGCTGACGGATTTCATTTGAGTCGCTAAGAACCGACCCAAGGACGCCATTCACGAAGCGCGCGCTACTTTCGCTCCCGTATTCTGACGCCAATTCGGTGGCTTCGTTGATGATGACCCGGCTGGGAACTTGTGTCCGATTGATCATCTCATAGATTGCCACACGCAATATACTGCGGTCAACGATGGCCAGCAAGTTGACCGGCAGGGCGGGGGCGTATCGCTGGATCACGGAATCCAATCTCGTTGCATCTCCAATGATGCCGGCGACCATGTGCTCAGCGTTTGAACGAACGGAATTGGCGACCGCAACTTCTGAACACAACCACTCGACAGTATCGGTCTCGAGATCCCCGCGCAGGTCATGGGTGTAGAGGCATTGCAGGGCGAGGACGCGAGCCTGACGACCCGACGTGCTATTGCGCTTACGGCGCGAACTGCGCTGGATGGCCATAACGACCGACGACCGCCAATGACGAAGGCCGTGGCAGGGCCACAGCCTTATTCCTGGTCGGCTGCCACCTTACGGATAGAGTCCGGGTCCGACAGCGTCAGCGCCTCAACTCCGGGGTCGATCCGCCGCACCAGGCTGGAGAGCACCCGAGCGGGGCCAAACTCCACGAACCGATTAACGCCGGAATCGAGCATAAACCGGACCGAGTGCTTCCACAGTACGCAGTTGCACAGGCCGGTCAACAACTCCTCGCGGGCCTGCCCGGCGCTGGTGATAGGAACCCCGGTGGAGTTGGCGACGACGGGAAACTCGGGATCGCGTAAGGCGATGTTGTCGATGGCATCGGTCAGGCCTTCCTGGGCCAGGGCCATCAGGCGTGAGTGGAATGCTCCGCTGACCGCGAGGGGGACGACTTTCTTGGCGCCGCGGGCGGACGCGAGATCCATCGCCCTGGCCAGGGCCATTTTGTCGCCGCTGATCACTATCTGGTCGTCGGAGTTGATATTGGCCATTTCAACGCCGGCGTCCTGCGCGACCTGGGCGACCACCATTTCATCCAGCCCGATGATGGCGGCCATGGATCCTGGCCTAGCCTCCGATGCTTCATGCATCAGGCGCCCGCGCTCCCGGACCAGCCGGACGCCGTCGCCGAAATCCATGACGCCGCCCACCACCATGGACGTATATTCGCCCAGGCTGTGGCCGGCGACCGCCGCCGGTTTCGGGGCGGACGCGCCCAGGAACTCCTCCCATGCCCGCCAGATGGCAATGCTGACGGTCATGATGGCGGGTTGGGCGAAAGCCGTGTCCTGCAGAGTTTCCGCAGGGCCCTCGAACATCACCTGGGTGAGGTTCACGCCCAGGCTGTCGTCCGCTTCTTCGAATACGGAGCGGGCAGCTGGGGAGTTTTCGTGGAGCGATTGTCCCATGCCGACTTTCTGGGCGCCCTGCCCAGGGAAAATGAACGAATACATGGGAGCTCGTTCGATATCAGTCATACGGACGTTCTCCAATCACTTCACACCGCCACCAGGCGTCCGCGGTAGTAACCACAGGCGGGGCAAGCAGCGTGGGGTAGCTTGGCTTGCCCGCAGCGGGGACAACGCGCAGGGCTCATGGCGCGCAGTCGGTAAGCCGGCGAAGACAGCCGACGACCTTTTCGGGCTCGAGTTAATTTTTTGTTTGGTAGTGCACCCATTTCGGTTCCAATTCAGCGACGGCCGGACCTGTGGAGGGCCGAGGCGTCGCCGTTTTTTTAATTTGGGGATTCGACCATCAGCGAGCGCAACGCCGCCCACCTTGGGTCGATATCTTCGGAATAGCATCCACAATCATATTGGTTACGATTAACGCCGCAACGATCGCAGATGCCGTAACAGTCAGGTTTGCAAAGAGGTTTGAGGGGCAAGACAGCCAAGGCCGATTGTCGAACAGCCTCTGCCAGATCCAGCAGATGGTCCGCTCCGATGTACATACCGTCCCAATCGGGAGGTGCGGGCATGTGACGACCGGTCTTGACATCTATTTCGGGGAAAAACTCCTCGTCGATTTCCAGATCCAGGGTATGGCTGGAATCCGCCAGGCAACGGCTACAGTCCTGCGCTACGTGGGCAATCAAGAAGGCTTGAACCCATATGCCCTGGTGGGTGCGGACTAGCTTGACGTCGCCGGCGGCGCTCTGAACGGGAAAAGAATATGCAGCAAACTCTCCTTCGGTTATCGTGAAAACTCGTTCGGAACCAATGGGTTCCTTCAACAGTTGCGAAACGTTGTAATTCATTATGGCACCGCTCGAGGCAAGCGCACTGATTCGCTTTTGGAGATTATAGGTTGGCGATTATTTTATGGCAAGCGATGCTTTTACCAATTTTTAGAAAAAGTCGAGATTTTTTCTTCGTCTCAATTCGATGTGGCGTTGGTCTTGATGTAATCGATTATATCGTTGGTTGACGTACCGGGGCCGAACACCGCGGACACGCCTATTTGGGCCAAAGGTTCCCGGTCGGCCTCGGGGACGATCCCGCCCAGGACCACCAGGACATCATCCATGCCCTGCTCGTTCAACAGGCGCATTATTTCGGGCAACAACTCCATGTGGGCGCCGGAGAGGATACTCAGCCCCAATACGGAAACGTCTTCCTGCGCGGCGGCCTGAACCACCATCTGCGGCGTCTGTCGGATGCCGGTGTAGATGACTTCCATCCCGGCGTCCCGCAGCGCGCGTGCGATGACCTTCGCGCCACGGTCATGGCCGTCCAACCCTGGCTTCGCAACCAGGACGCGGATGGGATTGTTGACGTCGGTCACCATGTTGTTGTGGCTCACTGCATAACTAAGATCGGCTATACGCGCCGATCTGGGTCATGTGATTTTCGCAGATGACATGGCCCGGCGCAATAGTCGTTATCTTGAACTACGTTGGATTGATTTGGACTAAGAGCCTATCCTAATAACTGATCGAAAGTTGTCGGGCCAGTAAAGGCGAACCATCTGGGGCTGTCGTTAGACTGGCACGATGACCAAAACGAAAGACCCCAAGCCGCCGCGTC
>DAOUJD010000053.1:0-23648 GCA_034423115.1 Dehalococcoidia bacterium
TGATACCATGACATGGTCGGCCTCCCCTGGCGGAAATGTGGCAGGTAACCCATTCCTTACCCGGAGAGGCCGACCTTTTTCAACCCCTTAGCTCAAAGTGGGTACGCGTGAGGTAATCCCCGCCATTGACAACGCAACGTCTTTTAGTGTATCAATCTGCTACTGTAAGAGACCATCGATTCTCACAATCGATATCCTTGCCGAAGGAGGAGGAAACCATGCCTGACGTCTACTATGCCCGGCCCAGCAACTTCCTTTCGGATCCCCGCGACCGGACCGTCATTACTGGGGATTCAGAGGACGATGTGTTGCAGAAGATGTTTGCGTACCTGAGCAGCCCCGAGGCCCAGGCGCGCTATCCCGGTGTGGATGACCCCACCGAGCTGGAGAACAACATCCGCAAGTGCATCTTCAGGAAGGGAACCAAGGCCATCCACAACCGCCCGCCGGATGCGGAAGGCGCCCACCACTGATCCTCGGTGGCATTGTTTTGCAACCACGCCCCCGCCCAATCCGGGCGGGGGTTTTGCTTGTAACTGTTCAGACTCGAGGTCACCACCAGGACCGCAACCTGTCATACCGGCGAAAGCCGGTATCCAAGTAACCTGCCGACAGGCATCCGTGAATAGGGCGAGGATTTCCTGGATTCCGGCTCAAATCCCGCCCCGTGCCTGATACGGGGGCCGGTATGACGGGCTAAATGCGCAAATGGCCCAGCAGTCTGAACTGTTACTTTTGCTTGGCAAAGTTGCTGAGGCCGGCATCCACCGCTATACTGCGGCATCATGGCGATCAATCCCGACGATTTCCCTCCCGGAACTTTAGCGGAACTGTCGCTGTTCCCCCTGAACAACGTGGTCCTGTTTCCTAGCATGCCCCTGCCGCTGCACATCTTCGAGGAGCGGTACAAGGCGATGATCGGCGACTGCGTCCAGCGCGAGGAACCTTTCGGCGTCCTGCTGATCAGAGAGGGCAACGAGGTTGGCGAACCGGCGTCGCCGCACTCGGTGGGCACCACCGCCCGCATCGCCCAGGTGCAGCGGCTGGAAGAAGGCCGCATGAACATCCTGACCCGGGGCGAACGGCGATTTGAGCTGCTGGAAACGGTGCAGACGGTGCCGCATCTGGTGGGCCTGGTGCGCTACATCGAGGACGAAGAAGGGACCGTTTCGACGTCCACCGTGGCCGGCGTGCGAGAGCAGTACGTCCAGTTGCAGCGTTACCTGACTGCTATGGCCGGAGGTTGGGACCGCGAGGTTTCGGTACCCGACGAACCCATCGAGCTGGCCCGAAGTTCGTCCGCTGCGTTGGCGGTCAGCCTGCCCCTCCCGCCCGACGTGCGCCAGGATTTGCTGGAAACCCGTACCGCCGGTGAGCAACTGGAAAAGCTGCATACGCTCATGCGGCAGGCCAATCGTATCGTCGCCGAGCAGGTCGAGCAGAACTCTCCCTTCAAGGGCGCGCGCCTGAACTAGCGGCGCGCCAGGGCTAATCCGGCGATGGTCGCTGGCGCAGTTTCTCTTCCAGCTGTCGTACCCGTTCCTCTGCGGCTGTTGCACGTGCTTCCGCAGCCGAGCGCGCCGCGATGACCTCCATGTGGGTCTCCAAGTACCGGTTGCCCACGGGATCCCACCAGCGCAGGTTATCGTTCTCCCAGCGCAGTTCCAGCTTCAGCGCGGGGCTGTAGCCTCGGAATGTACCGTCCGCTCGTTCCTCAATCGGGATGGGTTGGTAGGCGCCGTCAACCAGCAGATCGCCGGCCAGCGCCGCCGAGTGCCACCGACCGCCGGATGAGTCGAAACGCCAGTATTCGCCCACCCCCATGCCCTCGTAGTAGTCCCGCTTGATGGTTTCGTCGTTGCGGCCCGTCCTGGCCGACGCCACCTCCAGCACGAAGTCCGGTGGCTTGCCCTGTTCGGAAACGATGTAACCGTTGCTATCCCGGCGAGCGTCGGGGTCCACGTCAAAGGCGATGAGCAGGTCGGGGAAGCGAACGTCGGCGTAACGCGTGGTTGGCCTCAGGCTGGCGCCGATTTCGCTGATGATGATGGTGGTTTCAGGGTTGCCCAGGTGGTGGCTCAGCGCCGCCGGGTATCCGTGGAACAGAACATGCTCGTAGGTGGTCTCATCAAGGTCCCATGGATCCGGGTCTGGCAACTGGACGGATCGGAGTGGATTGTATGGGTTAGGGGGGCGCTTGGCGGTCGTCATAGCGAACCCACTTTGCCGGACGTGTAGATCCGTCGCGCGCCCATCTCCGGCACCATGCCCGAGAACAGCTCGGGGTGGATCATCTCGGCCAGTATCTCCAACCCCGTCACCAGGCGTGGGCCCGACCGGCTGGTGTAATTGCTGGCGTCGATTGCGAACACTCGGTTTTCCCGCACCGCCGGCAGGTCGTTCCAGCCCTCCTTGGCCGTCAGCAAGGGCACATCCTCCAGCGCGCGTGGCACCTCAAACCCGCAGGGCATCAGCACGATAACCTCGGGTTGGCTCTCCACCACGGCGTCCCATTCCAGCGGGAAGGATCCCATTTCCTTGTCGCCGAAACAGTTCTCACCGCCGGCCAGTTCCACCATCTCGGGAACCCAGTGGCCGCCGCACATCAGCGGGTCGGTCCATTCCAGGTGCAGCACCCGCGGCTGGCTGTCGGCCAACTTGGAACGCTCCGTCACGGCGTCGATGCGTTCCTGCATGCGCGCTGTCACCCGTTCAGCCGCGTCCTCTGACCCGGTGGCGCGACCGACGCGGCACACGTCCTCCAGAATGTCGCCCAGGTACTGCGGATCCAAGGACAGCACTTCCGGCTCCTTGTCCATGTTGGCGGTGGACTCGGCAACCTGCCGAGAGGACACCGCTCAAACCTCGCAGATGGCCTGGGTCAGCAGCAGGTCCGGATTGGCCGCATCCAGGATGTCCTGGTCGATGTGGTAGATGCCCAGCCCTTCGGCCAGCCTTTCCGAGATAACGCGGCTGATCTCGCCGCTGCTGGGATTGGTGCCCTCGAAAACGCTGCGCACCACCCACGGTTTGTTTCGAGCCGCGGCCGGATAGTCGCATTCGTGGGTTACGCCGTAGAGTTGGTCCTCAAGCCCCAGCGCGTAAACGATTTCGGTGGCGGATGGCAAAAAAGAGCAGATACGCATGATCGAGCCTGTCCCGTTGCTGTGCGGTTTGGTGGGCGCCGCGTTCCGTGCGGTGGCGCCCTTTCGGCATTTTAGCACTTTCCCGTTCGATTTCCGGGCGAGGATTCCCCGCCCGGTCGTCAGTCGCTTTCCTGGCGTTGGACCTGTCGGTCGGAGTCTCGCGTGCGGTTGGGGTAGCGCAGTTGCGCCATGTGTTCTTCAAGATTTCGCCACAGGGTTTCGGCGGCTTCTTCCGTCGCGTTTATCTCGGGGTCTCCCGCGCCGCGTCTCCGATTGCCGGCCGGCGCGTGCTGCCCATCGCGCAAGGCTGGTGTCTCTGGGTCGATGGGCGAAAACACGTCATCCTGGGACTCGGCTACAGCCGCTGACGTTGATGTCCGTGGGGGAGGCGCGACGAACGTTTCATGGAAAGCCGTTTCCAGCGCCCGATGGATGTGGAACCCGACAAACACCAACGCCACCGCCGAGGTTGCCAACAGCAGAATGGGCAGGGGGGCCGAAAGCGACCCCAACTGGAACAGCCGGATGATCAGGGGCAGCAGGAACAGGATCGCCACCAGCAGTAGGACGGTGGCCATGCCGTCCTGCATCACCGTTCTGAGGGTGAAACGCGTTGGTTCTCCGGATCTGGCCCACCTGGCCGCGCCGGCGGTGATCCGCGCCAGGATGCGCAGTTCCCGCCAGATTGCTATGGCCGGCGGAATCCCCAACCCGATGGTGGCTCCTCCGAAAATCAGTCCCAGGGCATCCTTGGACACGGGCAGTATCCCGGCCAGCATTTCCGGCAGCGTGTAAACCGCCGCCGTACCGATGGCGGTCAGAATGGTGATAATCAGTATGTTGATCAGAATCTGCCGCACCAGGCTTTTCAGAACGCGACCGGTTGCGCCGGGCAGCGAGAAAGCCGACCAGAATGCGTTTATGCCCAGGTGAATTGCCAGGTCGATTTCCAACAGGGTCGCCGGCGCTTTGCGCTCCACCCAGTTGCACAGCGGCAGAGCCACCCGCGAAGTCAACGGAGCCAGCACCGAGGTTATGGCCGTGACTATCGCCAGCACCGGGCCAATGATTGGTCCTGCCACCGCGTCCGCTACGCTCAGACGCCCGATCGCCAGCGAAAACTCGCCCATCTGCGGCATCGACAACCCCACCTGGACCGCCTGCCGGGAGTTTCTCCCCGACAGCACCGATCCGATGGTGTTGGCAATCATCTTGCCGGCCATGAACACGCCCACGACCACCAACGCGGGCAGGATGAAGTCGTCCAGGGTGCGGTAGTCGATCAGCATTCCGATGGACATGAAGAACAGCGCGCCGAACATGTCCCTCACCGGGCTCACCAGCCGCGTCACGCGTCCTGCCGCGTCGGTGTCGCCGATGACCACGCCGATCAGGAACGACCCGGCGGCGGCAGACAATCCCAGGAACTGAGCGCCCAGGGCCAGCCCAAAGCAGCATCCCAAAGATGCCAGCAGCAGGGTTTCGTCGGACCTGGTCCGCGACAGCAGCCGCATCAGTCGCGGCACCAGCAGCGTTCCGATGGCCAGGGCGGCGATGCAGAAAATCGCCAGTTTGCCCACCAGCCAGCCGATGGCTCCTAGATCAGTGGAACCGGTGGTTGCGATTCCGGCCAGCAACGTCAGCAGGACCACCGCCGCGAAGTCCTCCACCAGCAGGATGCCGACGATGGTCTGCCCCCAACCCGAACGCAGGTTGCCGCTGTCCCGCAGACCCTTCAGCAGGATTGCCGAGCTGCTGATCGCCATTGCGCCGCCCAGGTACAGGCCGCTCGCGCCCGGGATGCCCAGAAGTTTGTTGGCGACGAGCACCCCCAGCAGCGTGAGGGTGGTGATCTCCACCAGTCCGATGACCAGGACCAGGAATCCGATCTCGCGAATACGCCGCCAGCCCAATTCCAACCCGATGCCGAAAAGGAGCAGCACCAACCCCAGTTCGGCCATCAACTCGATGGTGTCCAGGTTGCTGATCACCGGATGAGGCAGCGTGAATGGGCCGATCAGCAGGCCCGCAGCCAGGTAACCCAGCACGGGCGGCTGCCACACCAGGCGGGCGAAAGCCAGCCCTGCGGCGGCAATCGCCATCACGATGGCGAAATCCTTCAGGTGCCCGGCCGCCTCCTCGGAGAGGCCGGCGGAGAATATGGAGAGCAGAATTTCTATAGGGTTGCTCCCGGACCGAGGACATTGGATCTACTGCCCGTGCCGGAAATCCGGCCGGGTTTGCGAAACTGTAGGGGCGAATGACTATCCGCCCCTACGCTGTATTAGTGCTGGGCTGTCGCTAGTCGCCGTGTTTCTGGCGTGGATCAGCGACGAATTCAGCGGTTACCGAAGTGCTTGGGGTCGCCACGGCGACCGAACCGTACAGCGGTCAACGCTTTTTCCACGTATCGACCAGGTAGTTGCCCTGGTCGTCGTCCACACCCCAGATCTTGAAGTGAACGCGCACGTCGGCGTAAACGCTGAGGTCGCCGGGGGTGGCGTCCGGGTCGCGGTAGGCTTCCGCGGAGACCTCCATGAAGTCCACCGGCGAGTCGTCGGTCAGGGCAATGCGCTCCACCATGTTGACGGCGCAGGCGGTGATGCCGGACAGGAAATATTCGCCGGCCCCCACGAAGTCCCCGGTGCTGTCGTCGGCAACCCAGTGGTGCGTGCGTGCGTTGCAGATGGCCCTGCCGTGCGTGCCCGAACTGACCGTCTGCACCCGGTAGGCTCTTTCCAATTCAGCCATGGTCTCCCCCTTTCGTGTTGTGTGTCTCGGCCGCCGCCGCCAGACGACTGCGCCGATTCTCCTGTATGAATGACGAGGCGCTGGCTTTGGTCACACGCGCAATTGCAGGCGTGACCAATAAGCGCCTGTCCTGGGGCAGCAATATCGGTGCTGGAACGCTCAAATCATAAACTATTGCCGCATTATCTCCAATCGACGATAATGGTGGCTAGTGCGCTTTTTTAGAAACGTCCAAGTTTGACTTGGCTTCAACCGGCCGATTCGGCCTGCCAGCGGCGAATTATCCGGTTCTTTCCGCGCGACGCAAATATGTCAGATACCGATAGTCGCCAGTCTCCCCGGAATGAGGAGAGCATGGGTGTGGTGGTGGTAGCCGCCGGGCGCAGCACTCGCATGGGCGGCACGGATAAAACGTTCGCCGAGATCCACGGCATCCCCCTGGTGGCCCACACCCTGCGTCGGCTGGCCCGCTCTTCCGCAGTTTCCCGCATCGTGCTGGTCGTCGCTGAGGATGCCGTGGCCCATGCCAAGGCCATGGTCGCGGAACACCAAATCGACAAAATCGCGGCGGTGTGCGCCGGCGGGCAGCGCCGTCAGGATTCGGTGTATGCCGGCCTGCTCGCCCTGGGCGAATGTCGGTGGGTCGCCGTCCACGACGGGGCACGCCCCTGCGTCACCGGCGATGTACTGGATCGAGCATTGCAGGCGGCGCAACGCTGCTCGGCGGCGGTTGCGGCGGTTCCGGTCAAAGACACCATCAAAGTCGTGGGCGATGACGATGTGGTCACCGGCACTCCGGAACGCTCGACTCTCTGGGCCGCGCAGACTCCCCAGGTTTTCGACTACTCCCTATTGATGCAGGCTCACCAATCTGCGTCATCCGAATACACCGACGATGCCGGCATGGTCGAGGCTTTGGGCCACGCGGTCCGGATTTTTCTGGGCAGCTACGAAAACCTGAAGGTGACCACGCCCGAGGACCTCGCCTTCGTGAGCCAGTTGCTCACCGAGCCCGACGACAAAGATGCGAAAAACCCATAACCGGCGTGCGAAATCGCTAGCGTAGCGACTTTAGGGCCAGTATCATTAAAGATGTAGTCTTGTCGCGCTTCTGTATGTGCATAATGGCAGAGCCGTGTTAGACTGCCTGCCTGAAGTCGGAGGTTACTAGATGGCGGCCACCAGCGTCAGCCGCGAACGATATCGGGAGTACGCGCACTTCCTGCACGTCAGCGCGCGCACGCTGAACCCGTCCGTGGCGCCCGGTCGTCCCCAGCAGCTGCGCTCACGGGTGAACGCGGAACGGAACAAGTTCCTCTATTGGGAAGTGATCTGGATTCTCATCGCTGTGGTGACCTTGGTCCCCATCCTGATGCTTGCCGCCGTGGAGTTTGGTTTGCCCCTGCCTCCGGCCGTTGCGGCCCGCGCCCAGACCCTGCACGTTCAATTCGTCGCGATGGAGAACGCTACGGTCGTGGCAGCCATCGTGGGTTCTGCAATATTGTTTCCCGTTTCCATCGCCGTCGCGTTCGCGCCGATTGTCGCCAACGCGGATGCCATTGGAGATTTGGACGACGCCCATCGAGCGTTGAAGGCCGTTCAGAAACCGTAAGCGGCTGTAGCTGCCGCGTTTCGACGAATATTCCAGCGCTCCCTGCGACGAGAATCGAAGGTGGAATATCGCGTTGGAACCGGAGCGGACGCCCACGGCCTGGCCGACGACCGAGATCTGATCCTGGGCGGCGTCGCAATCCCCCATCCGCGTGGCCTCGCCGGGCATAGCGACGGAGACGTCCTCAGCCACGCCATCATTGACGCCATCCTCGGGGCCGCCGGTGCCGGAGACATCGGCATGCACTTCCCGCCCGGCGAGCCGTCCCTGGCCGGCATCAGCAGCCTGCTGCTATTGGAACGCACCGCGTCCGTTATCACTGCCGGTGGTTGGTGCATCGTCAACGTTGATGCTACAATTCTGGCGCAGCGGCCCAGATTGTCGCCCCACGTGGCGGAAATGCGTAGCAACATCGCCGCCGCCCTGTCCGTCGAATCGCCGCAAATCAGCGTGAAAGCCACCACCACCGACTATCTTGGCTTTACCGGCCGAGAAGAAGGCATCGCCGCCATGGCTGTTGCCCTCATTTCTCGAACCTGAAGCCTTGCCAAACCGTCCCAACCATCCATCCATCTGCCCCGGCATCAATCGATCCCAGTCGTCAACTCGCCCGCAGTTTATGAAACTTTACAACACCCTCAGCGGACAGGTCGAAGAATTTGTCCCCGCCGACGCCAACGAAGTCAAAATGTACGTCTGCGGCGTCACTCCCTATTCGTCAACCCACGTCGGGCACGCCCTCAGCTACGTCGTTTTCGACACCCTGCGGCGCTACCTTGAATACACGGGCTACAAGGTTCGGCATGTCCAGAATTTCACCGACGTTGACGACAAGATAATCCAACGCGCCCAGGAGAGTGGCGTATCCGAGGACGAGTTGGTCGAGGAGTTCATCGGCGACTACTTCGACACCATGGACGCCCTCAACATACAGCGGGCCACCGAGTACCCCCGGGCCACCCGTGAGATTCCCCGCATCATCGACGCCATCGCCGGACTCATCGACCGCGGCCACGCCTACCCCGCCGAAGGCGACGTGTATTTCCGCGTGACCAGCAAGGATGACTACGGCAAGCTCAGCCACCGCACGCTGGACAGCATGATCGCCGGCGCGCGCATCCAGGTTGACGAGAACAAAGAACACCCCATGGACTTTGTGCTGTGGAAGGGGGCCAAGTCCGGCGAGCCTTCCTGGGAAAGTCCCTGGGGACCCGGCCGGCCCGGCTGGCACATCGAGTGCACCGCCATGTCCCTGGAGTACCTGGGCGAGCAGGTAGACATCCACGGCGGCGGCCAGGACCTGGTGTTCCCCCACCACGAAAACGAGATCGCACAGAGCGAGTGCTACACCGGCGCCAAGCCCTTCGCGCGCTACTGGATGCACAACGGCCTGCTGCAACTCGGCTCCGACAAGATGAGCAAGTCCCTGGGCAACCTGGTATCGGTGGCCGAGGCGTTGGAACGATACAGCCCGGACGCCATGCGGCTCTATTTCCTCAGCAGCCACTACCGCAGCCCCTTGGCGTACAGCGATGAGGGCGCGGCCGCGGTCGAACGCAGCCTGGAGCGAGTACGCCACGCTCTGGAGACCGGCAACGGATCAGGTAAGCAGGTGGATGCCAAACCCCATCGGGAACGGTTCACCGCCGCCATGGACGACGATCTCAACACCCCGCAAGCCGTGGCCGCCCTGTTCGACCTCGCCCGCGACATCAACCGGGGTCGGGACGCCGGCCAGAGCATCGACGACGGTCAGTCCACCCTGCGTGAGTTGGGCAGCGTACTGGGGCTCACGTTCGACGAGCGCGCCAGCAGCGCCAACGAGCTTGCAGCCGCTCCCTTCATCGACCTACTGGTATCGGTGCGGTCCGAACTCCGCTCCGCCCGCCAGTTCGCCCTGGCCGACCAGATCCGCGACAGTCTCGCCGAGCAGGGCGTTACGTTGGAAGACAGCGCCCAGGGCACCCAGTGGCAATACCAGAGCCGGAGCTAGCCGCCCTGGTTGACCTCCATCTCGCTCCACCGTGTCCACACCTACTCGCTCGTCATCCCCGATAGACTGGCGACAGGTGTCCGGCCTGCTCCGGGACATCGTTGGGCCTGAGCATGTGCTCGCCGATCCCGACTCAATCGACCGCTACTCGGCTGACGCCCTCACGCCGTACCGGGCCTATTACGCTGACGCCGCATTCGACCGTCTTGCCGACGTAATCGTTCGTCCTGCCGACACCAGTGAAGTCAGCAGCGTCGTCACCTTCGCCCAAAAACGCTCCATACCGGTCATTCCGTACGGCGGCGGCACCGGGGTGATGGGTGGAATCCTTCCCGTTGAAGGCGGCATCATCCTGGATGTGAGCCGGCTCAACCGTCTCCTGAACGTGGATCCCCCTTCGCTGACCGCAGACGTCGAGGCCGGCATGGTCCTGCAGGACCTCTACGACGGCCTGAAACCCTACGGCCTCATGCCCGGCCACGATCCTTACAGCGTCCCCATCGCCACCGTCGCCGGCACCATCTCAACCAACGGCGTCGGCTACCGCGCCGCCGCGTTCGGTCCCATGGGCGATCAGGTGGTGGCGCTGGAGGTTGTGTTGCCCGATGGCCGAGTCATCGAGACCCGGCCCGTGCCCAAGCAGTCCTCCGGCCCCGACCTGAACCACCTGTTCATCGGCAGCGAGGGCGTTTTTGGCGTCATCACCCGGGCCACCATAAAGGTGTTTCGCCAACCCGAGGCCAACGCCTACGCCACCATGGAATTCGCCGATTTCGCCGATGGCTTTGCCGCGGTGGCCGAAATGGCTGCCCTGGGCATCCGGCCCACCCTGCTTGACCTCACCGAAGATGGCGAGGGCATCCTGCTGCACCTGTTGTTCGAGGGTTACCGCGAGGGTGTCGATGCGGCCCTCAAGCGGGCGACCGCCATCTGTAAAACCGCCGGCGGCTGGAGCGTTGGCCCGCAGCCAACCCTGGACTACTGGCGCCACCGGCACGATTCCGCCTTGAACTACCGTGAAACTGCGCTGGGACGCCCCCGCGCGGAGCGTTGGCGTAGGCAGTGGGGCCGGACCTTCGACTACCTCCACATGAGCCTGCCCACCAACAAGGTGCTGGAATACCGGCAGCGCGCCGACGAGATGCTGGCCGCCCGCAGAATTCACGTGGTGGAGTACTGCCTGTGGAGCCGCCCCGAGTTCTTCTCCATGCTGGTCGTGCCCGACGGAGACCGCCGCGTCAACGGCAGGGACGGTTACGACGCCGACGTGCGCGCCAACCTGGCGGCCGGCGTGGACGAGGTGCTCACCCTGGCTCAGGACATGGGCGGCGTTATGGAATACTGCCACGGCGTGGGGATCAAGCTCCACCACCTCCTGGAGCGCGAACTAGGCGCCAACCGCGGCGCATTGCAGGACATCAAGCGCGCCCTGGACCCCGCCGGCATCATGAACCCGGGCAAGCTGGCCCTGTAAATCTCCGCAGTAGGGATTCGCCGCAGGGATTCAGCGGCCTTCCAATTCCCGGATTCTTTCTTCCAATTCCCGGTTGCGCGCCTCGGCTTCGAGTCGGGCCAGGCGCTCCTCGGCGTGAGTGCGAAGGTAACGACGCTCACGTGGGTCGTACCACCGCAATTGGCCGTACTCCCAGCACAGATCCAGGCCCAACGCGTCGCTGTGTCCCCAGTACCTATTCGCATCTACTCGCGAGATACCAATGGGTTCGTACGTGCCGCTTATGAGGCGATCACCGGCCAGCCCGACGGGATATAGCCGTCCGCCGGTATGGTCGAACCGCCAGTATTCCGGAACTCCGTATGCAGCATAGCCGGTCCGTTTGGTCGTGTAGTCGTTACGCCCGGTGGCGTTCGACGCGACTTCAAGCACAAAGTCCGGCGGCTGGCCCCACTCGTCAATGGCATAGCCTCTCTGATCTACGATGGCGTCGCGGTCGATGCCGAAAGCGATCAGCAGGTCGGGCACCAGAATTCCCGCTCTCTGGCTATGCGTCCAGCCCAGTGGCGTTTCGCTGAGCACGATGGTGGTGTCCGAATCTCCAAAGTGGATCCGCAACGCCGCCTGATGGCCCGGGTCGTGCAGGAATAGCGGGTTGTTCATATCCTCCCGGGGCGGCATCGCTGGGAACTGCTTCATCGTCCTCTCCTGGCCGAGAGGTGACGCAGTCGTGTCCGGTTTGGTTGTCATGGCGAACCTCGTCTCATGCGACGGGAATGCAACGAGCTTGCTCGATCATTATACGTTCGACGCCGAGCGTCGCGACACCGGCGCTCGTCATTTGATGTACACGGTCGCAATACATAACATCCGATAAACCGATATTGCTATGTTGTGAATATCTATTGACACGATACTATGTCGACTGTATCATTAATACAGATGAACAAGGACTATCACTATCAGAGAGAGGAGACCAATCGATGGTAACCACCGTCAATCGTGAAACTGAAACCAGCGCCGCTGTGGCTGCTCCGGTCGTTGAGCCCGCCGCCGCCACGACTGCCGCCCCTGCGGTGGACATTTCCGCAATCCCGGAAAGCCCCGCCGAACTGCTCGAGCAGTGGGACACGCCCAAGCGTTCTTTCATGGATGTAATCATGGCCGCCTTGGGTCGCTTCTGGGACGCCACCACCGGCCCCGGCAAGACCGACCTGGAGCGCATGAACCGGAAAATCGACGAACACCAACGCTACTTCCGCGCCCAGGGCCCGCATTTCTAAGCCCGTGAAGGCAACGGCTTGCGTTTGATCGACGCACGCACTTGACCCTTGAAATGGTCCCCGTCTTTATGGCGGGGGCCTTTTCTTTTTCCGTCTGGGCATTGACAGTCGAAAGTCGAACGGCGTTCGCATGGTAATTTCGTTGGCGTCAATCTAAAATCCGTCCATATTTCGGTGAGCGTATCAAGAATTTGCACTCCAACTGACGGTGAATAGACATGCCTCGCCCCAAAGCCCTGGTCACCCGCACCCTCCTGCCCGACGCCCTGGACATCATGCGTTCCGTGGCCGACGTCGAGGTTTGGCCCGACGAAGAGCCGCCGTCGGTTTCCGAACTGCGCACGCTGGCCGCCGACGTCGACGCCATCCTCACCACCATCATGGACCGGGTGGACGCTGACCTGCTGGACGCCGCGCCCAACCTGCGCGTCATCAGCCAACTCGCCGTGGGGCTGGACAACGTGGACGTGGCCGAGGCCACCCGGCGCGGCATACCCGTCGGCTATACCCCCGGCGTGCTGGCCAAGTCCACCGCCGACCTGGCATTCGCCCTCATCCTCGGCGCGGCCCGTCGCACCTCCGAAAGCGAGCGCTGGCTGCGCGGCGGCGGCTGGCAAATCCAGTTCCATCCCACCCACTGGCTGGGGCAGGATGTCCACGAGGCGTGTCTTGGCATCGTGGGCCTTGGGCAAATCGGACGGGAAATCGCCCGCCGCGCCCGCGGGTTCGACATGGACATCGTCTATCACTCTCGCACCCGCTACCCGGATGTGGAGGCCGAGTACGGCGTACGCTACGCCGAGTTCCCTGATCTGCTGAGCCAGGCCGATTTCGTCGTGCTCAGCGTGCCGTTGACTCCTGAAACCCACCACCTGATCAGCGGCCCCCAACTGGCGATGATGAAACCGTCCGGCATCCTGATCAACGTGTCTCGCGGACCCGTAGTAGATCCGGCGGCCCTCTATGCCGCCCTGCGCGACCGCCAGATCGCCCGTGCCGCCCTGGACGTCACGTCACCCGAGCCGATTTCGCCCGATGATCCCCTGCTCACCGTGGACAATCTGGTCATCACCCCGCACATCGGTAGCGCCGCATTGCCCACCCGTCTCAACACCATGAAACTGGCCGCCCGCAACCTGGTCGCCGGACTGCAGGGCCAACCCATGGAGGCCTGCGCCAACCCTAAAGTCTTGGGGTAATCCCACGGGCAACGAAAAACCCCGCCGGAGCGCTCCGACGGGGCTATGAATAAACCATGTAGCGGCCGATTGATTAGCCCGGATTGTGCCGCTCCACGAACTCAACGATACGTACGTCCAAGCCGCCCTTCTGGTCGTCCAGAACGCCAGCGTCGGCGTACGCCACCGCAAGGTGGGCGTCTCGCTGAATGTCTTCCCAGTCGGTCTCCAGCTCGAACTCGTCTCTCAGCTCTTCGAACAGCGCGTCCAGCGAATCCTTGTCGAACATATCGGTTTGTTACCTCCTCCGGTTTGTCAGCGGCCTCGCGGTTCCCCTGCCACCGCCGACGGTAATCGCGCCGACTACCCGAATCGCAGGTCCGTTCAGTGCGCGGACGGTCGGCCAATAGCGACTATGGCAGCGCACGCTATCTTACTCTCATTCAACGCCGCCTGCAATCCCCCGTCCGAACGCCTCCAAGGCCTTTCCGAAGTTGTGCGTTGAAGTCCATCCGCTCGTCCTGAGCTGCCGTAGGCCCTTGGGTCCGCCCTTGGCGGTTCCGCCTGCGCGGGTCGAAGGACGCGCTCGTGGTTCGACAAGCTCCCACCGGAGGCGGATTCTCCGGAGGCGAACCTGGGGGCGTTCCGCACCATGAGCGGGATGTGTGGCGACTTCGGAAGGCCCTGGAACCCGTCAATAGCGCTTTGGTGAAACCGTCAGCAGTCCAATCGGCGTGGCAGCGCGGCTTGGGAATCGTGGCTACTCGTCTGCCTCTGCCACTCGTGGGGGTTCGTTGACCGCTGCCGGCGCCGAGCGGCCGCCCCGCGTGTTTGCCCAGTATGCGACCACGATCAGCAGCGGCATCGCGAGGATGATGATTCCGATGATGATCACCACGGTCAACTCGGTGAACCCCAGCGTGCCCAGCAGAATGTGGCTCAGAGCGGTCATGATCCACCCCAGCAGCGTGGGGTCTGCCTCTCCGTGGTGGAGGCCAACGGCCAGCAGAACGACGCTCAAAAACGCGCCCATCATCTTTGCCTCTTACCGCAAAAGCTCATATTGCGGAACGAGCGATTCCAGAGGGGCCGGCCGGGCCATGAAACTTGGCTCTCTAGTCCGTAGGGGCAGGTTTCAAACCTGCCCCTACCTGTCCATTTCCCTGGGCCTAGTACGTCCGCGTTCCGCCCCCGGCGCCCGCGCCCGCCGTGGCCAGCTGCGGCGCCGGAGCGGTGTTGTACCGTCCCGAATAGTGGTACTCGTTGATGCTGAAGGCCATGATCGTCGCCGGAATCAGCGTCAAGCCCGCGATCAGGAACGGCCAGAAGTAGCTCTCGTTGAACCACACGTAGGCGTATCCGGCGAACTGTATGCTGAAGAACGACCCGATCTGGTGGGCGAAGAACACCCATCCGCTGATGGTCCCCAACGCCCGGAACCCGTACACGTCCGCCGTCAGCGTGGATGTCAGCGGCACGCTGGCGACCCAGGACATTCCCGACAGCAGCGCGAACATGATCAGCCCCAGCATTCCGTGGCCGAACAGCGGCAGGAACACCAGGCACATGAACGCCACTCCGCGCGTGGCGTACACCGCCGCCAGCACGTTCTTGCGCCGCATCCGGTCTCCCAGGAACCCGGTGATGATGACGCCGGCCGCGTTCAGGCCGGTCATCACGCCGAACACCAGCCCCGCAAACACTTTTTCATCCCAAACGCCGCCCAGGAAGTTCACCTGCGCGGGCAGCACGTCCTCTGCGTATGGAATGAAGTGGATGCTCAACAGCCCGGTGGTGATGCCGCACACCACGTAGGCGCCGGAAAGTTGCCACATCGGCGCCGACTTGAAGCACTTGCGCCAACTGTCCACCTCGTAGGCTCCCGTGGCCCTCGGCACCGGCGCGCCGCCGCTGTCGACCGGGGGATCGGGATCGCCGTCCGGGTTCAGGCCCATCTCCGTCGGGCTCGGTCGCAGGAAGAACACCGCCAGCGGCGCGGCCGCAAACACCACAACCATGCCCAGCAGGAACCACACTGTCCGCCAGCCCGCCAGCGTGGTGTCCCCCCACGTGATGCCCGACGAGTCGATCACGCCCATCAGGTACGCCGCGAACGGAATGGTCAAAAGGCCGCCGATGGACGTGCCGCAGGCCGCGAGAGCCGTGGCCTTGCTGCGCTTGCGCCGGAACCACCGCACCACCAGCGCCAGCATGTTGGTGATCGACGCCGCGCTCAGGCAGGTGTTCACAACGATGGAAAACACTACGATGAACCACAGCAGGTCCAGCGGTATGTTCACAAATCCCAGGGGAAGCGTGGCCTCAAGATCCTTGATGAACGCCAGGCTCATTATCGCCAGGCCCATGATCACCAGGCCGAAGCCAAACACCTTGCGCGGTCCGTACTTGTCGAACAGCGCGCCCATGATGGGCTGCATCGCACCGTTGAGCAGGAACCCGATGGAACCCACCCACGAGATGTCGGCGCGGTTCCAGCCGAACGTCGGCTCCATCTCGGTTACGAACAGGCCGAACCCCTGCCGTCCCGGAATGGACAGGAACGCCACGAAGAAGCAGGTTGCGACGATGTACCATCCGAAGTACAGCGACCCGCCCACTTGCGCTGCGGATTTGGTAGTCATAGGCCCCCTTGCTGCGCCGGTTCCGTATTTCAAATCCCGGCAACCGGCACACGTCTTGCAATAATATCAGCCCGCCGCTATTGCCGCCACCGTCGATATACCCTCTAGCCCTGTGCAAAACTAAGCGACCAAAAATTCTGATGGCGAATAGCGACGCTAGGGCGACGTAATCCGTAATCGAGCTGCCTAGCTGGGGTCAATATCGAGGGTGCTCAAAATACAAATGAGCAGGTTGACGTAAAGGGAAACGTCACGGGACAATCAAAAGCGTTCGGAACATCACACGCTCCGAACGCTGGTTGCCCTCGTAGCTCAAATGGAAAGAGCTCCTCATTTGCAACGGGGACGGTACAGGTTCGAGTCCTGTCGAGGGCACTCTCAATATATCACCCGGCTCCGGGGGTAGCAATCACCAAGGCTCGACCTCAACGTACAGAACCTGATCCTCGATAGGGTCGAACAGGCAGGTGTAATTCATTCTCTGCCACGCGCCAAATCCGTTCTGGAATCGCAGGTTGCTGCCGTAGTACCTGATTTGTTGTCCAGAAGTTTGCACTTGGACACCATCGAAGCGTCCTCCCGGGCCAGTGGTCCAATCGTAATCGAAGGCAGCTTGGTTCTCGATTAGTCTGCCGCAAGGACCTACGGCAGATGAAAGCCAGTCTCGTCGCTCCGAGGCGCACTTCGCATCACGCAAGCAAGCTGCGTCTTTATCAATCGTGGGCGTAGGAGCGCGTGTGGGGTATCTAAACCTAGTTGGTCCGGGCGTCGGATTATTCCAGTATTCCGCGCACCCCATAACAGCCAACCCCATCAATCCCATCAGCCCAATAATCGCAACTGTCTTCCCCACGACTGGCACCCCCTCGCGACACCCGGAAGGCGTCTCGCTACAGATGCCGAGTCCATAAGCAGCGTCGCGAAGAGGCGTATAACGCCTTTTCACGGGTACGCTGCCCTGACCCGCCAGATTGCGAGCGGACTGACATCTGTAGCGCGGGCAAGGTACGCCCTGCCCGGCCAGCCTGTCAAGCAAAATTGCCCCGAATCCTACTCAATTGAGCACGAATATGATATAATAGTTCCGAACATATAGTAGCAAAAAGTAACCGCTGGCAGGGCCAACTGTCAGCGGTTCGCAAAACCACCCGGGAAGATTTGAGGTGAGGTTCCCAAGTGGTCGTTGCGGATATTATACCATCTGCACCCACGCCGCAAGGCTTCTCAGACCTTGCCGATGTTCGACGGCTCCTTGACCAGATAGACCTTGAGCCGATAGTTTCTGTCCTTGTTGGGCTTCGACGCACAGGGCGTCCTCAGTTCCCACGACAACCGATTGTCAGAGCCTTTCTGTCGTCTTATGCGCTGGGCATCCCCAATACTTCCGCACTGGTCCGTCGTCTCCGTAACGATCCTGCCCTGCGATCTGTCTGTGGGTTTACAACTCAATTACCAGACCGCAGTACGTTCAGCCGAGTGTTTCAGGCTCTCGCCAACCAGCACGTTGCCCTTGTTGAACAATGCTGTATCGAGCTGAACAGCCATCTCGCCGTACTGCTTCCTGGGTACGGGGGCGAGACTGCCTTAGACTCCACGACGGTCCCTGCTTATGCCAATCCCAATAATGGCAAGGACCCCGATGCCTCGTGGACCAAAAAGAATAGTGCCCGCGACCCTTCCAAACAGGAATGGGCCTTCGGCTACAAGGTTCACGCCATCGCTGACGCCAATCACGAGCTCCCGATCTCAATTATAGTAACGACAGCTAAGCAAAATGATTCGCCTACACTCAAGCCACTGATTGAACGAGCCGAGCGGGAACACGACTGGTTTAGTTTAGGGCCGGGCTCCGTTGTAATTGGTGACCGCGGGTACGATTCCAAAACCAACAACGAGTACGTGCATCAACGCGGTGCAGCTCCGGTCATCCACAAACGTAAGCCGCCGAGCGGCGGGAAACTGCACGATGGCATCTACACCACTAACGGAGTGCCGACCTGCTTGGGCAAGCAGGAGATGGAATTCATCAAGACTGACTCGCAGACAGGGCAGCACCTGTATCGGTGTCCGGCTGGAGGCTGCTCGCGCTTGAAACAACACCTCGGCTACGCAGCCTGCAACGACGAAAGCTGGGAGGACCCTGCACAGGACATCAGGCTGTTTGGAGGGAGAATCAGACGAGCCAGCCCGGAATGGAAAAGGAAGTACCGCAAGCGTTGGAGCGTCGAGCGGTTGTTCAGCCGATGGAAATATCCCGGGAGATTGGAACAGCACTGTTACATGGGGCTGGCGAAGATACGGCTCCACGCCACTATGCAGATGCTGGTTACGCTGGCGGAAGCGGTTGCCAAGATTGGCCTGCCTGCTCAGTTGCGCCTTTTCCTTTGACGCTCAAAATGAGCAGGTTCCCGGATGGCAGGATTTAGTGTAGGGTTCCGCTTGGCGGCGTGGCCGAGTGGTCGAAGGCACCGGACTGCCTCTCCGGGAAGGGACTCAACTCCCTCCGTCGCGGGTTCAAATCCCGTCGCCGCCTGAAAACCTACCCGACGAGGAATACTCAACTATCCCCCACCTGATTAGGTCTGCCGCCGCGCTTATGTGCCGCGAGTATATGCCATGAAATCAGCACGGCGCAAGTGGTAATATCCGCTAAGCGTCCTCGACCTACATACTGTGGCCGTTCTCGCAGATGCCCATGCCGATGATGAGCCATGCGCCGCAGCGACGGCACTGCAACGGATGAGGCTCGCTGGTGCGATTGCTGTTTGAAGGATGGAGATGGATAGGCATGGTCGCCCTCCTGTCAATTTGTGCCGTGACGAATCTATCCTTCATTATAACGCTTTCCGTCACTTCAAATCGGTCCACTTAGTTTTGCACAGGGCTATACCCTCACGCCAGGGCAATCGCATTTGGAATTTAGACGCCCGTCACTCCGGCACAAGCCGGAGTCCAGAGGCTGCCGAATGAAGCGAGCGACCACGAAACTGCCGATTGCAGGCACTGGATACCGGCACGCCAACGGCGCATCTGCGACTTTCGCCGGTATGACGGTGGCCGGGAGAACCTTATCCAAGGGCCGACAATTGAAATGCGATTGCCCTGACCCTCACGCGTACCCGCTTGTAATTGCGTGGTGAAAGGACGGAAAGGTCGATTTCCCGCTCATTTCCTCTCATTTCCGCTAATTCCAGTAGAGGATTGCGCGGGTGGTGGGGCTGAATGGGGGCCGATGGAAGGGTTTTGGCGGCGGTTTTAGCGGTATTGGCGGGCAGGTGAGCGGATTTGTGGGAGCGGCGCTTGGAGTTGGGAGACGGTAATGGGGTTACATCAATGGGGAGTTTTTTCATGGATGCACAGGATGGGCAGGATTGGGGATGTAGGATGGGATGGTGGCAATTGGATTACTGATGCGTACATTGATAACTAAACTTCGGTACACCACCGTCATTCCCGCTTTCGCGGGAATCCAGAACGTCTTGGTAGCAACGAATCCTGGATTCCGGCACGCCGCAGGCGCATCTTCGACTTGCGCCGGAATGACTGAGTAGTTTAGCGAATCGCTAACGCATCAGTAGTTAAATGGTAAGGATAGGCAGGGGGTGGGGGCAAGGGAGAAGTGTCGCCGGGCGGGGGTGTCTGAAGTGGGGGTTTTTGGGATAATTGGGCGATTATGGGGGGTGATGGAACGTCTTTTTGCCACAAAAGGCAGGTGATTCACAAAAAGTTGGGCGTTTTGGCGCCGACCGGAATGACTGTGCCACCTGAATTGCGGCGGCTGGGGCGTTCGCAGTGACAGGTTGCGCAAAGCGGGTACACGTGAGGGCCGATGCTATAATCGCCGCCATCCCAAATTTGGACTTGCCCGTCATGCGCTTCGGCCACTTCTTCTACCCGATGAAATTCGACGATTCCCAGGACGACCAGGAGATTCAGCACTGCCTGGAGGAGGCGGAACTGGTGGAGGCACTGGGATTCGACGCCATCTGGTTTGCCGAGCACTATTTCACCGGAGAGTGCGTTTACGGCGACCCGCTGGTGTTCGCCAGCGCGGTGGCAATGAAGACCAACCGGGTTTTGCTGGGGTTCGGGATTCTGGAGTTGCCGCTGCACAACCCGGTGCGGGTGGCGATGCAGACGGCGCTGCTGGACAACCTGACGCAGGGTCGGCTGGTGGTAGGCACGGCCAAGGGATCGAACTACAACGCGTTTGAGTACGTGGGGTTCGGGACCGATCCGGCGCTGGGCGCGGCGCAAATGGAGGAGGCGGAGGAGCTTCTGGTCAAGGCATGGACGTGCGACAACGTGGAGTTTCGGGGCGAGCACTTCCAGGTGTCGTTCCCGTCGGTGCGGCCACGGCCATACCAGAAACCGCACCCGCCGCTGGCGCGGGCGTGCATCAACAAGGAATCGATCATGGAGATGGCGCGCATGGGGCGGCCAATCCTGCTGAGAGGGCGGTCGGTGAACAGCACGGCGGCGGACATCGCGCTGTACCGGGACACGATGGCAGAGTCAGGGTTTGACGAGGAGACCATCGAGCGGAACCTGGACCAGATCTGGGTGTGGCGGGAGATGCACCTGGCCGAGACGGACGACCAGGCGATGGAAGAGTTCCTGCCGGCGAACCTGCGGGCCTACTGGATAATGCAGGAATACCGGGAGCGGTGGAATCCCAAAGAGTTCCCGATGTCGTACCAGGCGCCGCCGGCGCAGCGGGACGGATACGGAGAGCATCCGGACGCGGACGCCGCCGAGAACCTGGTGGGCAGTCCGCGTCGGGTTGCCGAGCAACTGGAGCAGATGCGCGCGGGCGGAATTCGCAACCTGATGCTCACCAACCGGGGGCTGGTGGACCGGGAAAAGACGCACCGTTCGCTCAGGCTGCTGGCCGAGCAGGTGATGCCCAAGTTCAGGGGTGGGTGATACCCCGCCCGCCCCGCCCGGGGCGGAGGTTCCGTCCGCCGTAGGCGGACCTTCGGCCCATCAAGGGAGAGGGAGGCGGGAAAGATCGGGCGACCCGTGGGTCGCCCCTACATTTGGCGGTGGGTTGGTTGATTCGGTGTTTCAGTGAGGTATCTCCTTTGGGGTTTCGTGTTGGGTTTTTGGTGGGCGAGAGGCAGGATCCGTTGCATCGTTGTCAGTACGCCGGAGGCGCATCTCCGACGGTACGGCCGGGTTGGGTACGCAACTATTTTGCCTACTTTTTCGTGTACTCGGCGCGCTGTGTGCGCGCCTGCGCGCGGGCTCGGACAGTCCCGGGGACACCAGTGGGGCGAATGCCGGTGAGGAGTCAGGTCTTTGAGCGGCGGTTGCCACCTGGGCCGGTTGCGATTTTGGTACTGACGGGGTTGGCCGTCGATGCTGGAATCCTGCCTCTCTTTGTCGGGGTTGCAAACACGTGTTTCATCTAGATGAATCTAGGATAGATGGTTTGCGTGAGTGGGGGCAACGACGTGGTGTCAGTGTTTTTGGGATTTGCATGGATGGATCCGGCAGAGGCGGGACCGCCGGCGGCGGACCGACGGGCCTGCGGGGCTCCGGCGCGATTTATAGGATGGTCTCAATTTGGGATGGGCGGGAATTGAACGGTCAGGGCCATTCCAAAGTTACGTGATCTTCTGGCATCCGCTCGTCCTGAGCCTGTCGAAGGACGCGCTCGTGGTTCGACAGGCTCCCGCCAGAGGCGGATTCTCCAGAGGCGAACCTGGGGGCGTGCCGCACCATGAGCGGGACGCGTGGCGACTTTGGAAAGACCCTGATTGAACGGTCGGTAGGGGTTGACATAGGTTGCATCGGCAATTACGATAATGAAAATCGCAATCATTGATGACGCGGCAAATCGAAATGGGAGGAAAGCAACGATGGTTACTGTCAACGAACGACTGATGCAAGAACAGATTGACCTACGATCCGGGTTGCTTAGCGAATGGGTGGAGCAGGATATGGCCGACGTGCTGACCGAGTTCGGGGCACGGATGGAAGACGCCGCGCCGGAGCGAGTCCGGCACATCCCGCCGCCGAGCCTGGCCTACGGCATACCGATGGCCGGAGTGCGGTACTACACCTACGTGCCGGAACGTTAGCGTTCAAGGAGGGCGGCGCGGTTTCAAGGGGCGGTCTCAATCGGGCCGCCCCTTGTTTTTTCGGGTAGCTGCGGAGTTTGACCGGCGGGAGTCCTGGCGCGATTGGCCGCCACAGACGGGATACTGCGGGCGGACCTGCACACGGGTAACTGTTCAGATTCGCTGAGTCATTTGCGTGTTCAACATGTCATTCCGGACCCCGTATCAGGTACGGGGCAGGCTTTGATCCGGAATCCAGGAAATCTTTGCCCTGCTCACGATTGCCGATGAGCAGGCTTCCAGGATACCGGCATCCGCCTATGGCGGACATCTCCGGCTTTCGCCAGTATGACGGTTTTGGTTTGGGATGGTCACCTCAAACCTGAACAATTACGCACACGGGACGGGGTTGATGTCAGGGGGCGATTTAAGGATTAACATGCGGTTTTAACAATCAAGCGCATTGACCTCCTAGAGAATATCTGCTATGATACAAACCGTATCAAGTCAGTTGCAATGCAACGAAGACACACAGGAGGAAATAACGATGGTTACCGTCAATGAACGCTCGATCCACGCCGAGGCTCAACAGGGCCAGGGGTTGCTGACGGACCGGGTGGAGCAGGACCTGAGCAACGCGCTGAACGAGTTTGGCGTCCAGGCTGTGGCCCACGAGGCGGAACCGGCAACCAAGTCGTCGCGAATCGGCTTTGGCTACGGAATTCCGATGGCCGGCGTGCGCTACTACGCTTTCACGAGCGCCGATTAGCGCATGCGCCACCCCGTAGGCGGGCTTTCCTCACAGTCCGGTGCGGGGGATAACTGAAAGCGCGACACCATAACCGATTGCGCCGAATGGCATGGGCCGGGGATATATCCCCGGCCTTTTGCGGTGTCAGCGGTCGTTTTACATTATTCATTGTGTCGAAATTTCTTGTGATAGACTCGCCGCCAGAGGAGATGACACGTGACGACCGCTGCCATCCAAGACCGGGTTCGTGAGCTTTTCGCCGACGCCAGGGCTGTCCACTCCCAGGCTGAAGAGCGTTTCGAGCAGGGCGACATACGGGATGCGGCTGAGAAGGCGTGGTGCGCCACCAGGAGCGCCACAGACGCCGTGATCCTGGCTCGAACCGGGGAAGAGCCATCCACGACTTCAGCCACCACCAACAATCTCGACTCTCTGGCTCGGCGAGACGCCGAAACCCGACAGTTGCAGGGGCGCTACTACAGCCGCATACACAACCTGCACGGGCAGTGCTTCTACGCAGGGTTCTGCAACGACCAGACCGAGCGTCGCATCAGGGAAACCTCCGCCTACATCGACGACGCCGAGGCTTTGGCCGGCAGGTAATCATGCCGACGGATCAGGTCGGTATGGGTGACCGTACCGCCGGGAATCCTTGACATCTAAGACTGCGATGATGGGTCCCGGTCCACCTCGGCTCGGGCCTGACTCCATGCAAGACTGGCCCTGATGCCTTGCAACTGATCTGTCGGCTCGATTCGAGGTGGCTTCCGCGGG
>DAOUJD010000054.1:0-46578 GCA_034423115.1 Dehalococcoidia bacterium
CCGCTCGGCGGATGTGTTCGTGCGTGGGCAGTCGTCCCGTTCCCTGCGGGCCGAGGAGGTCTCGACCCACTTGGATTAGGTTGGCCCATTCGATGGGGGATGACATGGTGGTGGCGGGCGTGGTCATACGTTCAGCTCGCTCCGGTTGGCGTAGGAGATGTTCGGGTTATGGGGGATCTCCAATTGCTCGAAGAGGTCGCCCATGTCGCTGCGGAAGCGTATGAGGACTTGCGTGTCCAGCGTGGGGTGGTCGTCTTCGAGGATGACCCTGATGTGGACGTAGTCCTCGTCGTCTGGTCCGGGCAGGTTTTCCGCCGTCACGTCGTTGACGACGAATTCGGCGGGCAGGTACTTGGGCGCTTCGGAGCGGATGATGTTGGCGATTTTCTGGAGGGTTTCAGGACTGGCGGTCATGGGCTTTCAACCTCGTGCCATTATGTTGGGATTTGATCATATTTGCGTGATAAGAGAACGGTCAACCTGGGTTGCGTCATGTTGAAACTGCCGTGGGTTGTGAGGCGTTTACTGAAGATTGGGGAGAGCCGACCAGTTCGCACCGGTGCTCCGCGTCCAGATAGGGCGGCAGCGTGTCGCCGACCACCCAGGCGTACTGGGGAATCAACAGGTGGGGCGTGGCGCCGGCGGACTCAGGGCAGTTGTGGAGCTCGCCCTGGTAGGGATATTCGACACGTGGTGTTCGGGACAGACCCCCGCATGCATCTGATCCAACCCGCCGGTGGAAACGTTGGGCGTGGTCACGGTATGTACCTCCCGCGTGGGTGCGGCCGACTGGCTAGAGACGACCGACTGGACGATGCCGGTTGCGCGGTAGTCGAGTTTATCGGATGAGGGCGTGCCGATGGTGAGCGTTGCTACTGTCGCGGCGCAATGGGGACGCTTATGATTTCACCGGGCCGAACGGTGTGAACGGCCTGGATGATGGCGCGGGTGTGGTTCCGCACCAACGGCCAACGGTTTGAGAGCAGAACCACGATGCCGATGGAACTTTGGCTTGTGTTCTGCTGGTGTTGGATATTCTGGTCGGCGGTGATCAGGACGTCATATCCCTGTTCTGCCGCCAATTGGATCAGGTCTCCGTTTGATACTGCGGCCAAGCCTTTTTCGTTGGCCGTGTCCACTTCGTGCTGATGCAGGTGACTCCGCAGTGGGCTCGGAGTGTTGTGGTCAAACAGGATTTTTAATCTTGACGTGGGAGTCAAGACTTTTCACCTCGTGCTCAAGCACGGCTCGGACCTGTGATTCCGTAACGCCGGGAAACCAGTCCAGGAATTCTCGTATGGTGGAGCCTTCGGCGAGGTTTCCGAACAGGGCGGAAACGGGCACTCGCGTGCCGGTGAAGACCCATGCTCCGCTGAGCCGGTCGGATACGCTTTCGACGGCTGGGCAGGTACTCCAATCTGTCATGTTGTCACCTTGCTTTGGAGTTGCCGCGATTCGGAGTGGCGGGAACCGGTGCTGTGCGTAAGTAGTATAAATGCCGGCGCTACACGGGCGCCAATTCGCAGGTTCTGCTGAGCCGGGTGCTAGGCCGACGCCCACTAGTGAGTACGGTGCTGTCGGAGCCATGCTTGCAGGTCGCAAACAACGGGCGGTATGGTTAGGATCGTCAGAGTTCAAGCGCGTATGGCGATGACGGCTGATTATTACACATACCGGGGTACGTGGTCTGCGGAGAACGGTGAGTACGTCGGGCTGTGTGCGGAGTTCCCGTAACTGAGTTGGCTGGGGCAGACCCAGGAGGCGGCGTTTGGCGGCATACGGGCGCTGGTGGCTGAGGTGGTCGAGGATATGCTGGGCAGCCACGAGACGCCGCCGGAGCCGATGGCGGACCGCATGGCGGGACAGCCCGACAGATAACGACAGTTGCGCTCGGTTGTACACATGAGTCGCGCATATTGCACAGTAAAATAGTAAAATATGCATAGATATGCTTTCTTGCCCGGATGGGGCTGGCGTGATAGATTCGCCACGTTGACCAAGGAGGAATAACTGATGCGTGCGGTGGGATTGATAATACTTTGCGCCTTGATACTTTCGGCTATTGCGCTGGCGGGATGCGGTCAGGAGGTGGTCACGCAAGAAGTGGTGCGAGAGGTTGAGGTGGTGGTGACGGCCACGCCGGATCCGAATGCCGCTAGCCAGACTACCCAGACCAGCCAGGCGGCCCCGCCTTCATCCGGGCCAGCCGCCGCGACACCGCGTCCAGATCAGCCAGCGGCAGCGCCAACCGAGGCGCCGCCGGCCGCGCAAGCGGCCCCGAGCGCGACCAACGTGTCCGAAAACATTTACCAGCTGGGAATCTCGGCGGACCTGACCACCACCAACTATTGGTCGTACCTGGGGAAGGACGGAACCATCTGGAACCTGTACGTTCTTGGCGGCACCAAGCCCTCTCTGTATAGCTACTCGGCCCAGCGGTTCGACTGGGTGCCGTCGCTAGCCTCCGATTTCCCCACGCCGTTGGTGGAGGAAACCGTGGGCGGCGAGACACTGTGGACCACCGAGGTGCCCCTGAAGCAGGGGGTGAAGTGGAGCGACGGCAGCGACGTGACGGCCGAGGACTTCGCGTTCACCGCGCAGACGGCGGCTGACCTGCAACTTTCCGGCAACTGGCCGTCCATCGTTGATCCCGAGTTCTTCGACCACGCGGAGGCGCTGGATCCCTACCATCTGAAGATATATTTCAAGCAGAAGCCGGGGCTGGCGCGCTGGCAGTTCGGACAGGCCTTCATGCCCATCTTCCCGAAATCCTACTGGGAGCCCATCGTGGCCGAGGCCAAACAGGCCGGCAACACCACTGAGCAGCAGAAGGTCCTGTACGCCCACGTTCCCGAGAACGAGCCCACCGGCGGAGGCTTCGCGTTCGACAAGTGGGAGCGCGGCGCGTTTGCGGAGAAGGAACGCAACCCCGACTACTACTTCGCCGACAGCGTGGTGACCCAATATGCCAGCGGCGCGTACGCCGAGACCAAGCCGGGCGTGTACGACTTTGAGGCGTACGGCCAGCCGGGCGGCGACACGACCCTGGAGTACACGGTGGGCCCCTTCGCCGACAGCGCGATCTACTCGATTTACGGGAGTCAGGACGCCACGGTGCTCGCGCTGAAAAAGGGCGACATAGACTTCATGCTGAATCCGCTGGGCCTCTCCCGCGGACTGCAGGAACAACTGGAGGGCGAGGACGGCCTGACCGTCATCGAGAACGCGTCGGACGGGATGCGGTATCTCGGCTTCAACTTCCGCAAGCAGCCCATGGAGAGCAAGGCTTTCCGGCAGGCCGTGGCGACGCTGATCGACAAGGAATTCATCACCAGCACGGTGCTGCAGGGGGTGGCCCTGCCCATGTACACGACGGTGCCGGAGGGGAACCAGGCCTGGTACAACCCCGACGTGCCGCTGATCGGCAAGGGCCTGAGCCGAGGCGAACGCATTACACAGGCGGTGCAGATGCTCAAGGACGCAGGGTTCACCTGGGAGACCGAGCCTCGGGTCAGTGAAGACGGCAGGTTCGTGGAGCAGCCTGGCGAGGGGTTGCGGATGCCCAACGGCGAGCCAATGCCCGAGATGGACATCCTGGCGCCCAGCCCCGGCTACGATCCGCTGCGCTCGACCTTTGCCATCTGGATTGAGCGGTGGCTGAACGAGGTGGGCATCCCCGTGCGTGCGGATCTCACTGGATTCAACCTGATCGTAGACAAGGTGTTCACCAACCAGCAGTTCGACATGTGGATCCTGGGTTGGGGCTTGAGCTTGTACCCCGACTACCTGGAGGCGTTCTTCCACAGCCGGCACGCGGGGCTGGAGGGACACAACGCCGGCGGATACAACAACCCTGAGTTTGACCGGCTGGCCGACGAACTATTGGCGGAAACCGACCTGGAGGCGGCGCGGCAGAAGGTCTTTGAGATGCAGGCATTCCTGGCCGATGACCTGCCCTACGTGCCACTGTTCGACACGCCGCTGGTGGAGGCCTACCGCAGCGACCGGATCGAATACCCGTACACCCAGTCGCTGGGCGGGTTGCAGGACGCTGCGGGCATGACGACGCTGGTGCAGTTCAAGTAGTTGCGCCGGAAAGCGGCCGGGTTGGGCTCCGCCGCTATGAGAATGTGAGGGAGCGACCATATCCGGTGCATGAAACGGGAGTTCAGGAACGGACGCAGTTGTGGGAACGGCGTTGCTTTGACTGCCGCGTATGAACGAACGGACACAGTCCTCAACGTCGCGACGGATGGTGACGCGCCCAACACGCGAGGAATCCCAACAGTGCGCCCACCGCGCCTTTCAGCAACCAATCGAATACATCCAGCAGTTCCCTTTGAGCAGGGGCCAAGCTGGGCGATGCGACCCAGGCTTGCCATACAAAGCCGCTGGCTCCCAATACAATCAGTCCGCCCAAAACGACGACGATGAAGTAGTTGTTCACGCGTCAGCCTCGGCTCTGATGCAACAACAGGATGGTTTGGATGTTTGCGAGCGCCGCATCGAGCGATACCCATTGATCGCGAGCCCGGCCAAGCCGCCCACGACCATCACCATGCCCACGGTGACCATGACTGCCAGCAATATCAAAACCAGAACGTCTTCCATAGCATTTCATCTCCTCGCGCTTAGCATATTAACAAATGCATTTTATTTGTGCAACGGGTTTATGTCATACACATCCTTGCCTTGGCGCCTCAGCTATTTTTCGTCGGGAATGAACAGGTCTTCACCCGTGGAATCAGCCCGTTGGATGCCTGAAAACGGGAGCGTGTCGCGATGACGAGTTACCTGGTGCGTCGGGCCGGGCAGATGGTCCTGACGCTGTTCCTGATCATCACGCTGACGTTCTTCCTGGTGCAGGCGCAGCCCGGCGATTACGCGACGTTCTACTCGCTCAACCCCGACATACCGGCGGAGGTGAGGGAGCAGATCAAGGCGTCGTTCGGGTTGGACAAGCCGCTTTGGCAGCAGTACCTGACCCACATGAAAAATGCGGTCACCGGGAACTTTGGCGTTTCCTTCGGCCATTATCCGCGTCCGGTGATGGAGGTGCTGGCGGAGCGGTTGCCGCGTACGGTGGTGCTGTTTCTCTCGGCGACGGCGGTGTCCTTCTACGTGGGGTTCTTCCTGGGCAAGGCGATCGCGTGGCGCAGGGGCGGCGTGCTGGAGTACGCGGCGACCATCTCGGGGGCCACCCTGTTCACCGCGTTCACGCCGGCGTTCGCGCTGATGATGATCTGGATCTTCGCGTTCAAGCTGGGGTGGCTGCCCATCGGCAAGTTCCTGGATCCGCTGATCTGGCGGGGCGCGGAGGTGAGCGCCAACCATGTGTTCAGCTACATGCTCCTGACCGCCGGCGCCTTTATCATATTCGCGTTCCTGGCGTTACTGGCGACCCGAAAGATGGGGCGATTCGGGACGGGGCGAGTGCCGCTGTTGCTGATCGCGCTGGGCGCGGCGGCCATTCCCATCGCGTGGGCGTTCACGGGAGTGGGCTACCTGGCGCTGGACATACTGCGGCACATGATCCTGCCCATCGCCACGCTGACGCTGATCTCGTTCGCGGGGACGATGCTGCTGACGCGCAACAGCATGCTGGAAACGATGCGCGAGGACTACGTGATGGCGGCGCGGGCCAAGGGATTGCCCGAAAAGGTGGTGCGGGACCGGCACGCGGCGCGCAACGCCCTGCTGCCGGTAATCACCAGCCTGGTGTACAGCCTGATCTTTGCCATCGACGGCAGCGTGATCATCGAGGGGGTGTTCTCGTGGCCGGGAACCGGCCTGACGCTGCTGGAGGCGGTGCGCTCGGAGGACCTGCCGTTGGTGATGGGCGCGATGGTGTTCATCGGGCTGTTCTCGCTGTTGGCCCACGTGATCGTGGACGTGCTGTACGTGTACCTGGACCCGAGGATTCGTTACCAGTGATCAAGAGGCCGTCCGATGATTGAGCAAGCTTCAGATGATTGAAAGACCGCCAAATCAGCCGCCGCCGATGGGCGAGGGATCGGCCCTGTTCGGGGACGCGCCGGAGGTTGACCTGAGCCGCGGGAGCCTGGACCTGGCGCTGGTGCGGCTGCGGCTGGCGTGGCGGACGCTGCGGGACGGCTGGTCGATATTCGTGGAGAGCCGCATCGGCCTGCTGTCGCTGTCGATCATCGCGCTGTTCGCGCTGATGGCGTTTTCGCACCCGATACTCATGGCGACCGTTTGGACGCCGGACGTGTACGACCCGGTGACGGGGTATGCCTTCGACCGTTTCGATCATCCGGCGCCGCCCGACTGGAGGCACCCGCTGGGCACGGACTCGCTGGGCCGGGACATACTGAGCCAACTTTTGTTCAGCGCGAAGTCGGAGTTCATCCTGGGCATCACGGCGGCGCTGGTCACGGTGGGCATCGCGACGACGGTGGGCGCGGTGGCCGCGTACTACGGCGGGTTGGTGGACTCGCTGCTGATGCGGCTGGCGGATCTGATCATCGCGCTGCCGGGGATCTCCCTGCTCATCGTGCTGAGCGCGCTTTTCAACCTGAACCTGTTCTACCTGGCCCTGATCATCGGCCTGCTGGGAGGGTTCGGCGGCACGGCCATTATCCTGAAATCGCAGGCCCTGAGCATCCGCGTCAAGCCGTACATCGAGGCGGCGCGGGCGGCCGGCGGGAGCCATTTCCACGTCATTTTCGTGCACATCATCCCCAACCTGCTGCCGCTGTCGCTGCTGTACATGATGTTCACGGTGACGGGGGCGATATTTGCCGAAGCAGTGCTGTCATTCCTGGGCCTGCTGGACATTCGGATGAGCTGGGGCATCATGATTCACACGGCCAACACGGGCGGGTACCTGCTGGGCGGGACCGCATACTGGTGGCTGATCGTCCCCGCCGGCGCGTCCATCACGCTGCTGTGCAGCGCGTTCTACCTGGTAGGTCGCGCCCTCGACGAGGTGGTGAACCCCCGGCTGCGGCGGCATGATGGGTGATGCGGTGGGTGGCGGCGCAAGTGAATGAACGGTGCCTCATCGTAGCAACGGGGGCTCGGCGAAGTGGACATTGTCCGTTGCTATGTCCAAAAAATTTGAGTACAATCTATGCTCAGCATTATTTGGACATTGACCAGTTCCTTGTCCACTTTATGAGGTATTCAACATGCCGAGTTGGGAAGTGAATTTTGACCTGCATTTGGCGACCGGCGCGCAGAACATTGTAGAGGATCTGGCTAAAATTCACGCCTTGTCAAGCGTGATCAGAGGTATTCCCATTCCGCCATGGGTGCAACAACGTCTGGATCGGCTCAACATCATGAGGGCCGTTCGCGGGACTACTGGAATCGAAGGTACTGAACTTTCCGAGGAAGAAGTTAGCCAGATTGTAGATTCCCCAATCGACATCGCGGTACTCGGGCCTGACCGTGAGCGTGAAGAACAGGAAACGCGCAACGCGAATGCGCTGATGCAGTTTGTTGGAGAGTACATCAAGAATCACCCCGATGCCCTGCTGACAGAACCATTGTTGCTGCAGTTCCACGAGATTCTCACCGCTGGAATCAATTATGAGCACAACGAACCCGGTAGATATCGAAGCCACGCCGTGAATGTAGGTCCTTATCGGCCTCCCTCAACTCGAGAGGAGGTGCGAGATCTGATGACCGCGTTCTTCGCCTGGTTTCATACAGGGGTCCCGAACACTTGGGACCCGGTGCTGAAGGCGATAATTGCGCATTTTTACGTAGTGAGCATCCATCCATTTGGAGACGGCAACGGGCGCACGTCGAGAGCCGTAGAAAGCTTTCTTCTTTACAAAGCCGGAGTAAACGTTCGCGGATATTATTCGCTTGCCAATTATTATTACCAGCACCGTGACGAGTACATATACCGTTTGAACGAGATACAAATGCGGGGAGGGTCCGACCTGACTCCATTCGCTTCATTCGCACTCAAGGGATTGGTGCAAGAGCTTGAGGCTGTTCATAACGAAGTGCTGGACGAAGTTAGGGTATTGGCCTTTCGAGACTATGCGCGTCGCACCCTGACCGACGTCGGCAAGCTAGGCAATCCGGCGGGCCAGAGGCAATTGCAGTTGCTTACTGAGTTGGCTAGCCGACCGGTGTCTGTGAAAGCCTTGCGTTCGGGATCAGACCCTCTGGCAAGCCTTTACAGGGGCGTCACCCAAAAAACCCTCGCACGCGACTTAAACTACCTGAAAGAACAGAATTTGGTTAGCATTGCTGGTGATGAACTACGTGCCCGTGTGGATTTGATGACTCAATTCACCGCCTGATTTGCTACGGGAGGGAGAATTTGTAGCCGGGAGGTGATGTGGGGTATGGTCTCCGCGGGATGCCGTCGGATAAGGGAATACTACAGGGTATGCCCGCTCTGTATTGGACAATGGACCATTCAATGTCTAATCTTTTTGAGTAGGCACACTACTTATATGAAAATTGGACATTGTCATGTCGTGTGTCCATTAACGAGATTGCCGCGCTTTCGTTGGCAATGACACCTCGCAGTGAGCCCGCCAAGATCAAAACTGATGACCACCGCTAATAACCAACCAGTCCTCGAGGTCGTTGACCTCTCCTTGTCCTACCTGACGCGGCAGGGGCCGGTGAATGCGGTGCAGTCGGTGAGCTTTGAGTTGGGGCGCGGGCAGTCGCTGGGGCTGGTGGGCGAGTCGGGCTGCGGCAAGACGTCCATCGCCAACTGCCTGATGCGACTGCTGCCCGACAACGGACGGTTGACCTCTGGGCAGGTTGTGCTGGAAGGCCAGGACCTGCTGACGCTGTCCGAGGAGGAGATGCGCCATTTCCGCTGGCGGCGCATGGCCATGGTGTTCCAGGCGGCGATGAACGCCCTGGATCCGGTGTATCGCGTCGGCCAGCAGGTGGTGGAGGCCATCGAGGCGCACGGCGTCGAGGAGACCGCGGCCGACGCCCGTGAGCGGGTGTCCAGGCTGTTCCGCATGGTGGGACTGGACCCGCAACTGATGGACCGGTATCCCCACGAGTTCAGCGGCGGGATGCGCCAGCGGGCGGTAATCGCCATGGCGCTGTCCTGCGACCCGGCCGTGATTATCGCCGACGAGCCGACCACCGCGTTGGACGTGATCGTGCAGGACAGAATCCTAAGGGAACTGAAGGGCGTGCAGCAGGAACTCGAGATGGGCATGATCTACATCAGCCACGACATCGGCGTGGTGGCGGAGGTCACCGACCGCATCGGCGTGATGTATGCCGGCCACCTGGTGGAACTGGGCGACACCGCCGACGTGTTCGGCGCGCCCATGCACCCCTACACGGCGGCGCTGATGTCGTCGTTCCCCAGCATCAGCGGCGAAAAGCAGGCGCTGGAGACGCTGCCGGGCGAGCCGCCCAACTTGGTGAACCCTCCCGCGGGGTGCCCGTTTCATCCCCGGTGCGCCTACGCCACCGAGGAATGCCGGCGGGAGTTTCCGCCCCAGGCGCAGCGGGGTAGCCGGTGGGCCGCGTGCTGGCATCCGCTGGATGGAGCGGATGTTGTCATGGATGTACAGGATAAACTGGATATTATCGGATAATATTTGACAATTCTCGGTTATCATATTCATACAATATATCTGTGACAGCAATAGGAGCGTTGCGATGGCCACGGAAAAGTGCCATGATGACAGTCGCGCCCTTTTGGCGCAGGCCCGATATGAGCTGGCGGAGGGCGACGTGCGGCAGGCGTCGGAGAAAGGTTGGGGCGCGGTGGCCCTGATGCTGAAGGCGATTGCCGAACAGCGCGACTGGGAACACGGCAAGCATCGGCAGTTGTCCCGGGTGGCCAGCCGGCTGCGGTCTGAAACCGGCAATCGCGACGTCTTCCGTTACTTCCAGGTGGCCGATTCACTCCACGGCAACTTTTACGAAGATATAATGCCAGCCCGGGATATTGCGGAAGCCCTCGACGACGTGGAGCAGTTGCTGGATCTGCTGGAGCCGCTGGCTCACGTGTGAAGCCGGATACCGTTTTCGGGCGCACCCGCACGCTTGGTATACTCCAAATGGCCGCCATGGGCACAGAATCTCATAGGGGAATCGCAGTTAGCGGATTTGACGACGACACGCTGCCGCTGGTCGCTGTGTACGGGCTGACCAAGCGGTTTCCCATAGCCGCCGGCCTGTTTCGCAAGCCGACCAGCTTCATTCACGCGGTGGACGATGTGTCCTTCCGGCTGGGCAACGGAGAGAGCCTGGGACTGGTGGGCGAGTCGGGCTGCGGCAAGACCACGGTGGGCAAACTGCTGGTCAAGTTGCAGGAACCCACGGACGGCAGCATCACCTACCGGTTCCCCGCGCCGGCCGTGGGCGGGCACCTGGTCGGCTCGGTGGAGGCGTCGAACATCAGTGGCAGGCAGCTACGGGTATTTCGCCGGCAGGTCCAGATGATTTTCCAGGACCCCTACGAGTCCATGAACCCGCGGCGGACGGTGTACGACACCATCGCGGAGCCTTTGGCGGTGCAGGGGATTGGCCACGTGCAGGACCGGCTGGATCGAGTCTCCGAGATTCTGAACCTGGTGGGGCTCACGCCGGCCGGCGCGTTTTTGTTCCGGAGGCCCCACGAACTTTCGGGAGGACAGCGTCAGCGGGTGGCGATTGCGCGCGCTCTGGTGATCGGGCCGTCTTTCGTGGTCGCCGACGAACCGACCTCCATGCTGGACGTGTCGAGCCGCACGGGAATCATGTCGCTGATGCAGGAACTGGCGGATCGCCTGGGCATCGCGTACCTGTACATCACCCACGACTTGGCGGTGGCGCGGTACATGTGCCACCGGATCGCCGTGATGTACCTGGGCAAGATCGTGGAGATGGCGGAGACTGAAGAGTTGCTGCGGAACCCGCTGCATCCGTACACGCGGGCGCTGCTGTCGGCGGTGCCGAGTCTCGACCCCATGCGGCGTCGCGAGCCGCCGGACATACTGGGGGACCTGTCGCTGCCGGTGGACCCGCCGCCCAGGTGTCGGTTCTACGACCGGTGTCCCATGGCCACGGACCGGTGTCGGGACAACCCTCATCCGCCGGCCGAGGACAAGGGATTAGGCCACTGGGTGGCGTGTTACGAGGCTTGACGGAGGCGTGTCCGCTATGTGCGGGCCGCGTGCACGTCTGTGCGGCTGGCAACAGATTACGAGCGGCGTGTGCGTACGCCTAACCGTTACTGATACCGGATGAAAAAACAAAGCCGGACACGAAATCTGTGTCCGGCAGCTCGGGTTATGACCCCTATTCGTAAATGTATTGATGGTTCGGGGCGACTTTGACTTATATCTCCTCACTATACGGTACGGAACATTGCTCCGCGTTGGCCGCCGCCGCCCCATAAGCGATAGTAGCACGCCAAAAAGGTGAAAATGGCGATCTTCACAAAACCGTCACAATGTTTCACAAAGCAATACAATTGACGAGAAGCACGTATCGTATTGCTGGATTTCCGCCCTGTCGCAGCGAGTCACACGTCGCGGCGCTCCTCGCGCATGGTGATGATGGCCAGGGGGATGGAGGAAACAATAACCAGCAGCAGGGCTGGCGCCGCGGCGCGGGCGAAGAAAGCCTCCAGCGCCGCCGCCCAGATGGACGAGGCGAGGGTGGTGAATCCGATGGGGCTGAGGATCAAGGTGGCGGGCAGTTCCTTCATGGTGAGGAGGAACACCAGCGCCGCGCCGGTGAGGATGCCGGGCCGGATCAGGGGCAGCGTGATGGTCAGCAGGACGATGAACGGGGTCTTGCCCAGGCTGCGCGCGGCATCTTCCAATTCAGGGCGCACCTGCACGAGGGACGCGCGCAGTGATCCCACAGCGGCCGGCAGGAACAGCGTAACGTACGCAACGGCCAGTATGGCCAGGGACTGGTAGAGCCACGGCGCGTAGTTGGCTCCGAAATACACCAGGCCCAGGGCGATTACGATGCCGGGCAGCGCGAACCCGACGAATCCTAGACGTTCCAGCCACCGGCTGAACTGGCCCGGGTAGCGGACCGCCAGCACCGCTATGGGCGCGGCGCAGATTACCGTGAGCACCGCAGCCAGCGCCGAGACGCCCACGGAGTTGGCGGCCGCTTTCCACAGCAGGAGCAACGGCTCGCCGGCCGCGACGCCCCTAACCGTCCAGTAAACCAGCACCGCCACCGGCAGGCCCAGGGACACCAGCGCCACCGAGGCGCAGTAGGCCAGGGCCGGCCAGCGCCACACGCCCAGACGGACCGGTTCGGGCAACCGGGAAGCGCCGCCCCCGCTGCGGTAGTAACGACCGCCGCCGGCGGTGCGCGCCATGTATTCGCCCCATACCACCACCAGGGCCAGGACGATCAGCCCCAGCGACCACGCGGCGGCCAGGGTCCGGTTGATCGCCGCATCGTACTGGATGAATATGCTCCAGGTGAAAGTCTCATAGCGCATGATGGCGGCGGCGCCGAAGTCGCTCAGCGCGTACAGCGCGGCAAGCAAACCGCCGGCAAGAATGGCCGGACGCAGCATGGGGAGGGTTACGCTGCGGAAGGTCTGCCACGGAGTGCGGCCCAGAGCGCGGGCCGACTCCTCGAGGGAGGTGTCCATGTTCCACAGGGCGGCGCGGATCGGCAGCAGCACGTAGGGAAAGCTGATGATGATCAGCGTGAACGCCGCGCCGGGGAACCCATAGATGCTGGGGATGCGGTCGATGGTAATGGAGAGCGGGCCGAAAGCCGCCTCCAGCCAACCCTGGAGGATGCCGCGGGGTCCCAGGGCCACCGCGATGGCGAACGCGATGATGTACGAGGGGAGCGCCAGCGGCAGCATGGTTACCACACGCCAGAATCCGCGGGCCGGCAGGTCGGTGCGCACGGTGAGCCAGGCCAGCGGCGCGGCGATGGCGATGCAGCCCAGCATCACGCCGGCCATCAACGCCACGGTGCGCCACACCACCCACAGGGTACGGGGACTGAAGATCAGGTCGGCGGCCTCGGAACCGGCTCCCAGGGTCCGCAGGGCGAGATAGGCCGGCGCGGTGAGCAGCAACACAGCGATGACCACAGCGGGCGCCCAGATGACGGCCGGCGGTCGGGCCGTGCCCTCGAACAGCCAACCGGTTGGCGAGCGGGGAATGGAACCAACAAGCCTAGCAACTGGGGTCATGTTGTGCGGACAGACCTTATGGACTCGTATGAACGTAAATTCTCTTGGAGCAAACCCTATTGCCGGTTGGCCGGGATTTCATTCACGTTGCGACCTGCCGGCATCTTCTCCAACCAATCATGCACTGAGCGGCTTCATACGCTATTGTAACGCAATACTTGAGGCGACGGGCGCACGTACCATTGCAGTGCACCGAATGGCCAACTTTCAGACCTGCCGCCGCAATGGTATGATCGAATCCAGGGTATGATCGGCTCCGGCACGATGTCCCGCCAGCTCAGCCCGTCGAGGTTCAGCATGACCACCACACGCCCCGTCGACCTGCAGGATGCCTCGGCCACTTCCTTCCGTCTTCCCGACATCCCACGGCGCCACCCCGACGATATGACCTCCGTAGAGCACCTGCATGAACCCGGCCAGATGCACCACCTGTCTCAATACCTGGGCAACCCCGAAACCACCCTGGTCACCGGCGAACGCTACGTCGTGCCGGGTCCTGCTTTCGTCGCCGGTGAAAGCCGCTACCCTGACCTGCTGGTAGCCTTTGACGTTAACCCTGCCGCGTACAAAGTCAGCAATGGCTACATCGTTTCCGAACAGGGCAAGCCTCCGGACTTCATCTTGGAGGTCGCGTCGAGACGCACCGCCGCCGATGATCTGGGCGTCAAGATGGATTACTACGAACAGCTGGGGGTGAGCGAATACTGGCTGTTTGACAGCGCGGGGGAATTTTACGGATTCACGCTGAGGGGGTACCGGCTGGAAGAGGGTCGCTACCGCGCCGTAGCGGTGCGCGAAATCAGCCCCGGGGTGGTGCAGGGAAACAGCGCGGCGCTGAACTTGAACCTGAGGGTGGGGGATGGCCGCCTGGGGTGGCATGATCCGGCCACCGGAGAGCATATTCCCACCCTGCAATCGCAAACGGCACGCGCCGAGGCGGAGCACGCCGCCCGCATACGGGAGGCCGACCGCGCCGAGGCGGAGCACGTCACCCGCATACGGGAGACCGACCGGGCCGAAACTGCCGAAGCGCGGGTTCAGGAACTGGAAGCCGAGATTCGCCGGCTCCGCGAGAGCCGGTAGCGTACTACCTGCCGCCCCGCAGCGCGTCCGGTCGGGAGAACCGCGTTACTCAGCGCATGGCGGATGTGGGCCGGGAGGATACGCAGGATCCTCCTACTTCGAAAAGTTGTGCCGCACTACCGTGGGCTTATGACGGTTGCTCGGCCTCGTCCGGCCGGACCACGATTTGCTGCGCCACGTTGTACCCGATGGAGATGCTGTCCACCTCGGTCTCCACCTGCATCACGCCCAGGTAGGGCATCGCCTCCCGGAGCGTCATGCGGTCACCGGGCACCAGGCGGGCTCCGGCCAGGAACCGCAGCAGTTGGGGATCCTCTTCAGGTACGCGGTCAACCACATACGGCACGCCGCTGGCGGCGTTGTCCAGCGTGACGGCCCCCGGCGTTGGCCCCGGAGAACCGTTGCCCGGTATCGGCCAACCGAAGGGAGAATGGGTGGGATTGCCCAACCGTTCCATCAGCTTGGCTTCCAGGGCCGGGGACATGCCGTGCTCCAGTTGGTGGGCTTCGATGTGCGCCTCGTGAAGTTCCATGCCCAGGAGTTGCACCACCAGCCATTCGGCGAGGCGGTGCCGACGGGCGATGCTTTCGCCTTCCTTGGTGCCGCGGTCGGTCAGGCGGATCCGCTTGTCGTTGCCGATTTCGACCAGGCCCTGTTTTTCCATGCGCCGCAGCATGCCGGCGACCGATGGCACGGACGTGCCGAGCCCTTCGGTGGGCGGCAGTTGGCGGAGGGCTTCCGTCAGCCGGGTCAGCGTGGGAACCTCAGAGTCCTCCCACATCTTGTAGAGGGACAGGAGGTAGTTTTCAGTTACGGGCGACAAGCGATCAGGAGTGTCCGACGCTTGAGTTTGAGCGTTGGCGTTGGCCCTGGATTTGCGAGGACGTGCCACGTTAACTCCCAACACGAATGGAGGATCGTGTTGCGATTATACCCCAACGGGACTGGGTTTGCCCGTCCGTGGATTTTAAGCGGCTGCTATTCGGTTTTAGCGGCTGTCTCGCGTCAGTGCGTCGACTCGCTCAACTCCTCTGTCAGACTGGCGCGTTGGTGTTGGTAAACGATTGGCTGCCGACAAATGGCAGCAGGCGGTGCCCTTCACGCGGGAAAATCCTCACGCGAGTTCCGGCGTTCAGTTGCACGATGTGCGAGACCATCACGCGGACGCGGCTGCCGGAGGGCAATTCCACGGAATAAAGGTTGAATGCGCCCAGGAACTCCCGGCCCACCACCGTCCCGCTGCCGTTCTCGTCGGGAACGATATCGACGCAGTCGGGGCGCATCATGACCTGCAATTCCTGGTTGGACGGCCAGGGGGTGGGCCAGGATGGAGGCCAGGGCATCTGTCCGACCTCGCTGGCGAGGAAATCGCCGTCCCGCCAGGCGGGCAGGAAATCGGCGGTGCCGAAAAACTCGGCCGCAAAGCGAGTATCGGGGCTGTGAAAGACCACTTCCGGGGGCCCGATCTGCTCAATATTGCCTTCGTTCATCACCGCGACCCGGTCAGCGAGTTGCAGCGCCTCTTCCTGGTCGTGGGTCACGCAGACCGCGGTGGCATTCCGTTCCTTGAGTATCGAACGGACCTCGGTGCGGAGCTGTTCTCGGAGGCTGCGATCAAGGCTGGAAAAGGGTTCGTCCATCAGGATCAGGTCCGGCGCCGGAGCCAGGGCCCGGGCCAGGGCCACTCGCTGCTGCTGGCCGCCGGAAAGCTGGTGCGGATAGCGATTGTCGTAGCCGTCCAGGTTCACGAGGTTCAGGGCTTCGGAGATGGTTTCCCTGCGGGCGGCGTTCTTGGGCAGACCGAATGCCACGTTCTGCGCGACGGTAAGGTGCGGGAACAGCGCGCCTTCCTGGAAAACCATGCCCACCCTGCGCTTTTCGGGGCTTTCATTCACACCCGACCCGAATACAGTACGGCCGGCAATCTGAACGCTGCCGGAATCGGGCTGCTCGAAACCCGCGATGATACGGAGGGTGGTGGTCTTGCCGCATCCGCTGGGCCCCAACAGGCACAGGATCTCGCCATGCTCCAGGGTGAGGTCCACGTCAGCGACTGCCACGACGTCGCGAAACGATTTACGCAGGCCCGACAGCGTGAGCGCATAGGGTGCAGACATTGCGGCTGCACCTGTCGGTTGCTTTATTCCGTTAGAAGGTACGAATAGCATTTAACGCATGCATGCTAATTCTTTTTGAATGCCGATAGAAAACGCTGGTGAGTCTATCTACCTGCGCTGCGGTTGTCAACGTTTTTAGCGGGGTTAGGGTAACCGGGACAGCAGGATAAGGGGGCCATTGCGACGCCGAAAAGCCCATCGTGCCGACGCTGGCAGGGGAACCAGTCCGAATTGACGCTGCCATCGCGCGCGACTATGATTCGCCGCAACCGTGATACGCAAAGCAAACGCCGCATTGACCGGCGACTATCGCAGCGTCGTCCTCCTGAGCATCTGCGGCGCGCTCAACAGTTTCGGCATGGGCACCATCGGGCCGGTGCTGCCGTTGTTCACGCAGCACGAGTACCAGGTTGGCGCGACCGAGGTCGGGATAGCGGTCGGCTTGTTCGGAGCCGGGCGGCTCTTCACCGGAGTGCCGGCCGGACTGCTGGCGCAGCGGTACGGCCGCAAGCCCATCATCGCGCTGGGCGCGGCGATCAACCTGCTGGGCGCGGCCATGGTGTCGCTGTCCTTTCATTTCTGGTGGCTCACCGGATGGCGGTTCGTGTCGGGGCTGGGCGCCAACGCCTTCACCACCGTGATCACGGTGTACCTGCGGGACGAGTCGACGCCGGCCACCAGGGGGCGCATCCTGAGCACTCAGGAACTGAGCATACTTTCGGGCCAGATCCTGGGGCCACTGCTGGGCGGTTACCTGGCGTCGGTGTTTGGATTGCGGGTCCCGTTGTTCACCCAGGCGGCGCTGATGGCCCTGTCCCTGTCGCTCATCGTGTTCGCGCTGCCGGAATCGCGGTGGCGCGAGCGGCAGAATCAGCCACCGGCGGTTGCGGCGCAAACCGCAACGGAGGCCGACCAACCGACCGGGCGTCGTCGCGGCGCGTTTCTGAGTCTGATATTGAGCCCCGCGTTCATATTCGTGGGCCTGTTTGCCATCATGATCGTGGCGAACCGGCAGGGGGCACGGTTCAGCGTGATGCCGCTGTTCGGCAAGGCCAAGGGATTCGGGCCGGAGCATTTGGGTTGGTGGCTCGCCCTGACGCACCTGCCCCAATTCTTTTCCACCGCGACCTCCGGCTACCTGTCCGACCGTTTCGGGCGCAAATCGCCCATCATCCCGTCGGTGGTCCTCATGTGCGCGGGCATCGCGATGTTCGTGTTCGCGGACGGTCTGTGGGAGTTGCTGCTGTCGGGTGTCCTGATGGGAATGGGCGAGGGTATGGGCAGCCCGGCCGGAACGGTTTTCTTTGCCGACATCGCGCCGCCCGGGATGGAGGGTGTTACGCTGGGAGTGTTCCGCAGCATGGCCGGCATCGGCACCGTGGGCGGCGCGCTGGCATTTGGCGCGATCGCGGACGTCTGGGGATTCCCGTGGGCGCTGTGGGTGGACGCGATCCTGTTCGCCGCGGCGGGAATCGGGGTGATGCTGTTCGTGCGGGAGACGCGGCGGCGTTCGGGCTGACCAAAGGGGCGTCGCGAATGGAGGCGCAGGCTATTCGCCGCGCAGTTGCCGAATCTGCTCTTCCAACTCCTGCACCCGCGCCTCGGCCTGGAGACGGGCTTCTCTCTCCTGCGCGAGGGCCTGGCGTTCGGACTCCAGGGTGGCAACGGGTTCGCCGGTCGCGGGGTCGTACCAGGCCAGCTGCCCATCGGTCCAGCGGAGGTTGACGTTCAGGACGACGCAATAACCTTGCAGGCTCCCGTCGGGCAGTTCGTCAATCTGGATTGGCTCGTACCGTCCATCCACCAGCCGGTCGCCGGCCAGGCGGGCGCCATGGGATCGACCGTCCTCGTCAAAGCGCCAATACTCCGGGATGCCCAGGGCAGCGTAGGATATGCGCTTGTCCACGGTATCCCGGCGACCAGTGGACGGAGAGGCCACCTCCAGCACAAAATCCGGCGGTTTGCCCTGTTCCGAGATGACGTAGCCGTTGCGGGCGCGACAGGTGGCCGGGTCGGCGTTGAGAGCGATCAGCAGGTCAGGATAGGGAACGCCGGTCATATCGGCGAGTTCGTTGGGCGGAACCGGCGTGATGTAGTGTTCGGCGTCGATCACGGTGGTTTCGGGGCTGTCCAGATGTTGGTACAGGAAGTGGGCGTTGCCGGTGAGGGACAGGTGGTGGGCAGCGGTCATCTTTTCGTCGGGGATCTCAGGTGGATCCGGGAAGCGCCGGAAGGGTGGAGATTTGGGGGTTTTGGCGGTGGTCATGCTGAACCTCGCCCGGCTCGGCCAATGGGTTGTGGGAACTGTAACTCGACGGGCGTTTGACTGGATTATACCCGCTTGCGAAGTATGGACATATTCCACCCTCTCCGCGCTGGCGGGCTAACGCGGCTTCTCGCCATAGTGCAGCGCGACGCCGCCGAGAGGTAATCTATCCAGTTGTGGACGGTAATTCCACGGCCGCCAAGTTCAGCATCAAGTAGGTGAACGTCCAACTTAGGGGCGCTTGCAATCAGGGCAAGCGTGTCCCTGTGAACACTTCTCGGATACCATGGATTACGTTGTTGGTCACTGCTTCAGCCGTATGGGCTAGCGAATCGAACCCAACGATCCTAATGTTGTGTCTGTCTCGATTTTCCCAATCTAGTGCATCTTTCTGAGCTGCGTCCAGCGATGCTTCGCGGCCGATTACGACTAATCCAGAAGGCGGAGCAAAATGAGGAAACGTTTCTGATGCTGCAGCCAAATGGGTCCGCAAGTAATCCTGATACTGCGCCACTTGCCGAACGGCATGCATTGTTTGAGCGCTTACTTGGCCTTGTTGTGTGACCAAGAGTTTACCGGGAGTTTCAATTTCAACGATCACGTAACTGTTTTCATTTGTGCGTATCAAAAAATCGGGCTCTAATTGACCATGGAAATCTGGCTTCGACCAAACTGGGAACGCTCTCGGATCGAGCAACAATGGGTGGTTTTCAAAAAATTCTTGGTAGATGCTTTCATCGCTATCATTCGTTGTAAGTAGGTCGTCGTAAGCCGCTAGAATGCTCGGGCTCACGGCAATTGATCGTAGGGCGAGAGCATGACTCAAGCCTCTTATGGATCCTTGATCTTGCATCGCGATGCTCATCAGGGATGTCGCAGCTGATATGGCTACATCTGCGTCATCGTCGATACTTAGCATTAGTTCGTTCAGACGGCTACGAGCTGCCAAACCTAGTGTGCCCCAATCCCCAACAATATTTGATACAGTCTCCGGAAGTTGGCTGCCAGATGGGAATGATGTGATTGGAGCAGGCTCGCCGCCCTCAGCCGTGCTAGCCAGCAACTGAAAAGCGATCGATAAGTTCTTTGAGGTCGGCTCTTGGAGAGCATTCTCTACCAGCGCCGTGAGCCCTTCTCGACCCCAAGCTAATAGGCAATAGGCAGCTGGAGCCTTGAATAACAGATTGAATGTATCCCCGTTGTACATGTCTCGAGCTAGCAATTTCACAGCCAGCAGGCCTTCTATGTTGCCGGCCGCTACACAATCAGCTAAGAGAGGCTCGAGTTCGGCAAATTTGCCGCCTTCGATGAATCGTTGTGCGCGATTGATCAAATCCATTGTGTAAACCTTCCATTATGGCGAAAGACGTCCGAAGTGCTCTCGAACACTACTCAGTCAGTGAAACCCTCGACGCAGCCTAATACGGTTTCTCGCCGTAATGCAGCGCCACGCCGCCCAAGCCCAGCCGACGGTAGCCAACGTTGACCAGACCAGCATTGCGGTAAACCTCGGCGAGGCCATCGGCGGTGAGGAAGTAGTCCACGCTGCTGGGCAAGTAGGTGTAGGCGGTGCGGTCTCCCGCCACCAACTGACCCATCACTGGCACCAGGTGGTGGAAATACAGGCGACCGAACGCGGCACGTATCCCCGGGGGAATGGGAGTCAACTCCAGGGTAGTCACGCGGCCGCCGGGCGACACGACGCGGGCCATCTCGGCGATGGCGGCCGGCACATCCGCCATGTTGCGCAGGCTGAATCCCGCCGTGGCACAGACAAAAGTGTTATCGGCAAAGGGCAGTCGCAGGGCGTCGGCCATGGCGAAGGTCGTGGAGACTCCGGTCCCTGCGGCGTCGGGCTTGTCCACCGCGATGGTGAGCATCTCGGCCAGCAGGTCGACGCCGACCACGCGGTCGATGCCGGGGCAGCGGGCCAGGGCGAAAGCAAGGTCGCCGGTGCCTGTCGCTACGTCCAGGGCCGCGCCGTGCAACCCGCCGGCGGTGAACCGGGCCGTCTCGCGCTTCCAGCGGTGGTGCAGCCCGCCGGTCATCAGCGAGTTCATCAGGTCGTAGCGCGGCGAGATGCGGGCGAACATCTCTGCCACGTAGCGGCGCTTGTCGTCGCCGCGCAGGTGGGCCATTGGTCTATGCGGCGCGAGAGCGGTAGTGCAACATCACCACGCCGTCATCGTAGGATTGGGTCTCGACCAGTTCCAGCCGAGTGGGTGGCGCGTCGCCGCCGAACAGGGGAACGCCGCGGCCCAGGATCACCGGCATCACATGGATCAGGTACTCGTCGATCAGGCCAGCGCGGCGAAACTGCTCCGCCAGGTTCGCGCCGCCCAGCAGCCAAACCATTCCCGAGTACTGTGCGGCAACTGACTGTGCAAACTCATCCGGGGTGCTGCTTACAAATTCAACATCATGTGGGTTGTCATCCGGCGGGTGGCTGGTGAAGACATAGACGGGCTTGTCGGAAAAGAGCCACTGATCGAAGCCCACTGCCTGGTCGTAGGTACGACGGCCCATCACCAACGCATCCACTCCGGAGTAGAACTCCTCGTAGCCATAACCCTCGACATCCCCTTCCGGCAGCCAGTCCACGCCGCCGTCAGGGTCCGCGATGTACCCGTCCATGCTGGCGGCGACGTAGTAAATGATCTTGCCCATGCCGTTGCGGGCGCTGCTTGGCGAATGGGTACCTGGAGCGCCTAGCCCGCCAATTCCGGGTCGGTCGCGGGATCGTAGCCGGAAGTTTCAGCGATGATTCGCAGCAACTGCTCTACCGCTGCTGGAATGTCCCGGTGGATTGCCTCTCGATTCAATGGCGGTAGGTCGTCGGCGTAGATGGCGCTGCCGGCAAACTCGGTCAGATAGCTGTGCTCCTCGCCAGGTACGGACACCTCCCCGGGGATCTCGAGTTTTTCCCGCACCAGGGCGATCAGGCCGGCGAGGTCGTGGCCTTGCCAACCCACGGGATAGTCGTGGCCGTTGGCGCCCAGCGCCGCCTTGTAACCGTGTTCCAACGCCTGCTGCGCGATGTGGCCCAGCACCTTCTCTGGAGTCAGAGAAGAGTCAACGGTGTGCTGAATAGCATAGGCGTTGTCCTTCGAGTCCCGCACTCTGGTCCTGACGTTGTTCCAGTCGATGGACTCTGCACCGTGATCGCTGGAATATCCAATTTCTTCCGGAGGCATAATGGGCAGTCCGTCCCTTGCGACATGGTTGGCCAGGTTATTTTTCAAGCAGCGGTTATCGAGGAATTTCCGTAGCGTCCAGCAAATTACGTCAGTCTTATCGGCTTCCGGCAGCAACTCTTTACGCGCCTGTTCGGCAACGCTTTTCGCATATTCCCGGTAATCCGGCTCGGGTTCATCTGCGGTAATGACGAAGATATCGATGTCTGAATACCACCGGTAGTCCCCACGGGCACGGGAACCGAACAGGATGGTCTGCACGGGGTTGAGCGCATCGTGAACCGCGCCGGCAACATCTGCCGCCCTGGTGTCGTGTCGTGTGATGGATCCGGTACTGACCATCGGGGTTGCGTCCTTGCTCGACCTGCTGCTGTGCAGGTGACCCGATTATACGCCAGGCGGCGTTGTGACCGGTCAGCGCTGCCGGTCGTGGTACTGCATGTCGTCGGGCAGGCGGTCGGCGATGCCCAGCGACACCAGCGCCCGCTGAACCACAAAGCGCACCACTCCGTCGATGTCCAGCGGCTTCAGGTAGAAGGGCGGCTCCGGCGGCAGGACGGTCGCGCCCATGCGCGAGAGGGTCAGCATGTTTTCCAGGTGGATGGCGTGCAGGGGCGTCTCCCGGGGGATTAGGGTCAACGGACGCCGTTCTTTCAGGGTGACGTCGGCGGCCCGCAGCAAGAGGTTGGGCGTCAGCCCGTGGGCCAGCGACGCCACCGTGTTCATGCTGGCCGGCGCGATCACCATGCCGGCCGTGGGATGGGTGCCGCTGGCGATGGGCGCGAACAGGTCGCTGATGGCGTACTGCTGGAACTTGGGGTGTTCCACCCAGCGGGCGACGGCGTCGTTGTAGGACTCGTCCAGCTCTTCCTGCCACACCATACGCGCAGCGTTGGACGCCACCGCCGCCACCGGTGTACCCCGCTCCAGCAGAGCGTCCACCAACTCACGGGCGATGACGGCTCCGCTGGCGCCGGTGATGCCCACCACCACCGGAAAGTCGCGCTTGATGGCGTTGGCGCCGGCCATCCTTACCACGGGAAAAAGCCGTCAAACGGCAGCGCGACGGCCAGGATGGTGAAGCACAGCAACTGCGTGGAAATGTACTTGTTGAACGCGAAAGCCTTGCCCACCATGGGCGGCTCGCCCGACTTGACCAGGTTGTTCTCATACACCAGCAATACCACGGCAACAGCCCAGCCAATGAAATAAAACACGTTCAGGTCCAGCCAGATCCCCACGGCCAGCAGCGCCGCTGCGGACAGGCTGTGCAGCACCCGCGTGGTTCGGATGGCGTTGCGGATGCCGAACCGGGAGGCGATGGAGTGGATGTTGTTCTCCCGGTCGAAATCGTAGTCCATGGTGCCGTAGACGGTCTCGAACCCGCCGGCCCACATCATCACCGCGAAGGTGATGAGCACCGGCTGCCAGTCCCATTGTCCCGTTACGCCGATCCATGCGCCGGTGGGGGCGATGGACAGCGCGAAGCCCAGCATGAGGCTGCACAACCAGGTGTAATACTTGGCGAACGAATACGCCACCACGTAGATCGCGGCCACCGGAGAGAGCATCAACGCCAGCGGGTTGAGTTGCCACGCCGCGACGAAGAATATCGCCGCGCCGCCCGCGGCCATGCCGCCCACCTCCAGCGGTTTCAGGATGCCGGCAGGGATGTGCCGGCCGGCGGTGCGGGGGTTGCGGGCGTCCTCTTTCGCGTTGATGATGCGGTTGGCCGACATGCCCAGCGTTCGCACGCCCAGAAACGCCAGCGTGATCCAGATGAACGCGTGCCAGCCCGGCCAACCGGTGCCGCCGGAGTAGTGGGACGCCAGCGCCATCCCGATGTACCCGAACGGCATCGCGAACAACGATTCGGAGATGTTGATGGCGTTGAGATAGTGCGGGACTTTGACCGCAATCGCACGGAATGGGCCGGGATGCGCTGGCGCGTTCTGCATGGCAGGATCATGGTAACATACGGGTGTTGCGGTACATTTCCGCAAGGCTCGCCCGCCGCCTATGCCTAAGGTAAGAGAGGCCATACGCATTGTTGAGCGCGACGGTTGGCGTCAGGTGAGAACGAAAGGTAGTCACCGTCACTTCAGGCATCCCGACAAGTCCGGCACCGTCACTATTCCGGGGCATCCTCGGGACGATTTACATCCCAAGACTTGGAAGAGCATCTTGAACCAAGCGGGTATCAGGGAGGAAGACCTATGAAATTGACCTATGTAGTGGTCTTTGAAAAGGGTCCCGATAACTACTGCGCTTATGTTCCCGACCTACCCGGTTGTATTAGCACAGGGCGCGATTGGGAGGAGATGCAGCGGATGATCCAGGAGGCCATCGAAGGCCATATTGAAGTTACCCATGAATACGGCGAAACGGCGCCATCACCCCAAATGTCCGTACAGCAAGCGCTGGCCTTCCACCGGGCTCAACCCAACGACTACGGCGGCGGATACTTCCCCGCGCCAGCGCCATCCGACCAAAAAGAGGACCCCTATGCAGTCCTCGAGATTGAAGTTGACGTCAACCTGGACCCGGCGGCGACGGCGTCATCGACTTAACACTGCCCGCGCCGCCAACCGCGCCAAGCCACCGGAGGTCGCGCATGACCACCGCCAAAACGCCCAAAACCCAGGGTCGCTTCCGCCTGCCCGACCCTCCCGAACGTGAGCCCGACGAAGTGACCAGCTACGACCACCTGCATGAGCCTGGCAACTCCCACCACCTGATTCAACACCTGGGCAATCCTGCAACCACGCTGGTGGGAGCCGACCACTGGATCACGGCCGATCCGCAATCCTTTCGCACGTTGGCCCGGTATCCAGACCTCTTTGTCGCCTTCGACGCGGACCGCGCCGCATACCGGGCCAGCAACGGCTACATCATCTCAGAACAGGGCAAACCTCCTGACTTCGTTCTGGAAGTTGCCTCCGCCAGCACGGCGGACGTGGACGTGGGGGACAAAAGGGCGGACTACGCCGCGTTGGGCATACCGGAATACTGGCGCTTCGACGAGACGGGCGAACACCACGGAACGCGACTGGCCTGCGACCGTCTAATGGGCGGCGTGTATGTACCGATAGACCTGGAGGAACTGCCCGACGGCGGCTTACATGGGTACAGCGAGGTTCTGAACCTGTATCTCAGGTGGGAACAAGGCCAACTGGGCTGGTACGACCCTGCCACCGGCCGGCACATTACCACGTTCGAGGACGAGCGCGACCGCGCAAATCGGGAGCAGAGCCGCGCCGACCTGGAACAAGCCCGCGCCGATCAGGAACAAAACCGAGCCGATACGGCCGAGGCCGCCCTCAACGCCGCACTGGAGCGTATCCGGCAGTTGGAGGATCAGCAGCGGGAAAGCTGAGCCGCTAGCCCAGGTTGGCCGGCGGTATGATGTCGCTCAGGCCAAGCTCGGCCCAACGCTGGGATACCTGCTGCCGGATCTCCGCGCTCATCTCGATGTCGGGCGGCCACTCCCGGTGGTAGCCCTCCTGTGGGCCCTTGCGGGTCGCGTCGATTCCAACCTTGCTGCCGAATCGCAGCGTCGGTGATGCAACGTCCAGGTCGTCGATGGGCCCTTCCACCAGCACCAGGTCCGTGCTGGGGTTGATGTTGTTGGCGACGCGCCAGGCGACTTCCGACGGGTTCTGCACGTCCACGAAATCGTCGACCACCACGATGACCTTGGTGAGGCTGAGCAGGCCTAATCCCCACAGGCCGTACATCACCTTGCGGGCGTGGCCGGGATACTCCTTCTTCATGGACACCAGCACCAGGTTGTGGAAGATGCCCTCGGCCGGCATGTTGATGTCCACCACCTCGGGCAGGATCAGCTTGATCAGGGGCAGGAAGACACGTTCCGTGACCTTGCCCATCCAGTAGTCCTCGGTGGGCGGTCGGCCCACGAACGTCGTCGGGTAGATGGGATTCCGCCGGCGGGTGATGGTCTCGACGTGGAACACGGGGTACGGTTCGGCCAGCGAGTAGTAGCCGGTGTGGTCGCCGAAAGGTCCTTCCGTGCGTTCCTCGCCGGGCAAGACGTAGCCTTCCAGCACGATTTCTGCGTTGGCGGGCACCATCAAGTCCACGGTTTTGGCCGGCGTAAGCTCCACGCCGGCGTCCCGGATGAAGCCGGCCAGGGTCATCTCGTCCACCTCCGGCGGCAGCGGAGCCGAGCCGGTCCAGATTGACGCCGGGTCGCCGCCCAGCGCGACGGCTACGTCCAGCCGATCGCTGCTCGCCCGGTAGTGTCTGGCGCCCACCTTGTGGGTCTGCCAGTGCATGCCGGTGGTGCGGGAGTCGAACACCTGCATCCGGTAGATGCCGTAGTTCTGCGTGCCCGTCTCGGGGTCCTTGGTGATCACCAGGGGCAGGGTGATGTACGGCCCGGCGTCCTCGGGCCAGCACTTGATGATGGGCAGGCTGTAGAGATCGACGTCCTCGCCCGTCAGCACGACCTCCTGGCAAGGCGCGTTGCGCACCGTGCGGGGTTGGTACGCGCCGATGTGGGCCAGCCGCCCCAGGGTACGCAGCTTGTTCATCAGGCCCTGGGGCGGGCCGCCCAGCGCCATGTCGATCATGGACTCCAGGCGGGCGGCGAGGTCGTTGGCGTCGTCGACCTCCAGCGCCCAGTTCATCCGACGCTCGGCGCAGAAGAGGTTCATGGCCACGGGCATGTCGTGACCGATGACGTTCTCAAAAAGTAGGGCCGGTCCATCCGCCCGCATCAGGCGGTAGGCGATCTCGGTCATCTCCAGCTCGGGACTGACCGGAGAAGAAATACGGCGCAAGTCCCCCTGGCTCTCCAGGAAAGTGAGGAACTCGCGCAGATCTTGGTACGGCATACTGAATCAGCCGGACAAAGCCGGCCAGCGGCCGACGGGATAAAACTGGGGCTGGCCCTGATCGGGCCAGCCGTCAATGCCCTAGAGGGTCAGGAGTTGCGCATCTGCGAGAAGCAGTCGCTGCAATAGACCGGTCGGTCGCCGCGGGGTCGGAAGGGTACCGTGGCATCCACTCCGCAGTTGCTGCAGACGATGGGGAAGGATTCCCTGGGACCGCCGTATCCGCCGCCGCCGCCACCGCCGCCTCCGAAGTTGTCCCGAGGCTGCCCGCGGCGGGCGTTGCGGCAGGGTTGGCATCGCCGTGGATAGTTGGTGAATCCACGGGATTGGTAAAATTCCTGCTCGCCTACAGTGAAAAGAAACTCTGCGCCGCAGTCGCGACATTCCAGAGTCATGTCTGATAGAGCCACTATTCCCCTCCGTTGAGGTCGGTAATCACGATGCACGCTGTTTGGTCGGATTCGTCGGGCAAAGCGATTCCCAATACCCAAGGAAGATGGACCTGCGCAATCTGTTGTCGATTCACTATACTGGCAACCACCCGCACAAGCAACGATTTTAGCGTTGGTTTTGTGCGGTTATGGTTGGCGGCGAACCCGATCGGCAATCGACAAGAGGGGCGAATAACCATTCACCCCTGCCAAACGTTCGCGGATATTGGCGGTGTTACGCGGGTTCGGCGACGAACACCGGAATCTTTCGCGTGGTGCGTCCCTGGTATTCCTCATAGGGTGGGAACGCCTCCACCGCGATGTCCCAGAGGCGGGCTCGCTCCGCGTCGTCCTGCACCTCTCGGACCCTCATGGTGTACACGTCGGTCTCGTCGCGGATCTCGACGTTGTTGTCCGCTCGCAGGTTGTACACCCACACGGGATTATTCGGCGCGCCGCCCATGGACGCCACCAGCACGTAGTCGTTGCCGTCCTTGACGCGCATCAGCGGCGTCTTGCGGATGGCTCCGCTCTGGTTCCCCCGGTTGGTGACGATGATGACGGGCAGCCCGGTGTCGCGCAGCGTGGTGCCTTCGGTGCCGCCGCTGCCTTCGTAAACTTCCACCTGCTCGCGAACCCAGTCCCTGGTGGATGGCATGTACTCGGCCATAGTTTGCTCCTTTCGAGTGATTACGGAGTTACATCATAACCGTAAATTGTGATGTATTGCGCATACTCAAAAGTAGCGTCAGGGCAATCGCATTTAGAATTTAGACGCCCGTCGCTCCGGCGCAAGCCGGAGTCCAGAGGCCCCCGAATGAAGAGAGCGATCGCGAAACTGCCGATTTCAGGCACTGGATACTGGCTTTCGCCGGTATGACGGTGTCCGGGAGAGCCTTATCCAAGGGCCGACAATTGAAATGCGATTGCCCTGCAAGTAGCGTGAAAACCCCTGACACCCAACACGGATACTTTGCAATTGCGTGGTGAAAGGACGGAAAGGTCGATTTCCCGCTCATTTCCTCCCGTTTCCGCTAATTCCAGTAGGGCATGGGGCGGGTGGTGGGGCTGAATTGTGGGCAGAGAGAAGGGTTTTAGCGGCGGTTTTAGCGGTATTGGCGGTCAGGTGGGCGGGTTTGGGGGAAGGGGGTTGGCGGTGTTGGGAAGTGGGCATTGGGACGGCTGTGGCGGCCCTGGGTGGCGGGTTGGGATTGGAGCGTTGGGTAACATGGTACGGATGGGGGAAGGGTTGGAGCAAGGCGGAAGTGTCGCCGGGTGGGGGTGTCTGAACTGGGGGTTTGGGGGGAGATGGCGCGTCCTTTTGCCACAAAAGGCAGGTGATTCACAAAAGGTTGGGGCGTTTTGGCGCCGACAGGAATGTCTGTGGTACCTGCATTGGGGCGGCGTGGGCGCTCACAGGGACAGGTTGCGCAAAGTAGGTACGCGTGAGATTGCGCATCCAGACGGGCGCGCGCCGCAAACCCGCTATAATGCTTCCGCACTTTTCTGGAGGCACAACATGGACGGTAAGACCGCATTCGCCACGATCCTGGAACGCGAGGGCGTTGACGTCGTTTTCTGCTTTCCCAACAACATCCTGATCGACGCCTGCGCCGCCGCCGGCATCCGTCCCATCATCTCCCGCATGGAGCGCACCGCCGTCAACATGGCCGACGCCTACAGCCGCGTCAACAACGGCAACCAGAACGGCGTGGTCCTGGTACAGGGTGGCCCCGGCATCGAGAACGCGTTCTCGGGAGTTGCCCAGGCCTACGCCGACTCGTCTCCGCTGATGATGGTGCCCAACCATCCCGGCACGCGGCGGCACGGCATGTCGTCGGACTTCAACGCCGCTCGCAACTATGAGGGCGTCACCAAGTGGGCCGACTCCGCCAACCACACCGACCGGATCCCCGAGATGATGCGCCGGGCCTACACGCAGTTGCGCACGGGCCGGCCCAATCCGGTGCTGGTGGAGATGCCCAACGACGTGCTGTCCGGCGAAATCTCCGAGGAGCAGTTCCACTACCAGCCCCAGCGCAGGCATCGCTCGGCCGGCGACCCCCGGGATGTGTCCCGCGTCGCCGAGCTTCTGGTGAACGCCCGACGTCCGGTTATCTACGCCGGCCAGGGCGTCCTCTACGCCGAGGCCACGCCCGAGTTGGTGGAATTGGCCGAGTTGCTCAACGCGCCCACCATGACCACCACGCTGGGCAAGAGCGGATTTCCGGAGAACCATGCGCTGGCGCTGGGAGCCGGCGGCAACACCGGCACCAGGATGGTCGGCGACTTCCTGGCCAAAAGCGACGTGGTATTCGGCATCGGCACCAGCTTCCAGAAGACCCTGGCCTCCGCGCCCGTGCCGGCCGGAAAGACCGTCATCCAGTCCACCATCGACGAGAAGGACCTGAACGGCGAGTACCCGCTGGAGGAGATCATCGTCGGCGACGCCAAGCTGGTGCTGGCCCAACTCGTCGAGGAGGTCAAGGACCGCCTGGGCGCGGACGGACGGCGCGGCGATGAGTCAGTGGCTGCAGAGATCCGTCAAGTGCGGCAGGAGTGGATCGCGGAGTGGATGCCGCGCCTTTCCAGCAACGACGCGCCGATCAGCCCCTACCGCGTGGTGTACGAGCTCAACGCTCGGCTGGACAAGGCGAACAGCATCGTAACCCACGACTCCGGCAACCCCCGCGACCAGATTGTCCCGTTTTACGCCGCCACCACGCCGCGAGGATACATCGGCTGGGGCAACTCCACCCAGCTGGGCAGCGGCCTGGGCTACGCTATGGGCGCGAAGGTGGCCTTTCCCGAGAAAACGTGCGTCAACCTCATGGGCGATGTGGCCGTGGGCATGGCCGGCACGGACTTCGAGACGGCGGCCCGCGAGCAGTTGGGCATCATCACCGTCATCGTCAACAACGGCGCGATGGGCGGCTACGAGAAGAACATCCCCATCGCCACCGAGCGCTACCGCACCAAGTACGTGACCGGTGAATACGCGGAAATGGCCCGGTCCCTGGGCGCCCACGCCGAGCACGTCACCGACCCCAGCGAGGTCGGCCCCGCCATTGAGCGCGCCAAGGAAATCTCCGCCACCGGCCAGCCCTGCGTGCTGGAGATCATAACCCGCGAGGAGCCGGTGTTTTCCCAGTACTACCGGTAAGCGCAGGTCAGCGACGGTTAGGGCAATCGCGTTTGGAATTTAGACGCCCGTCACTCCGGCGCAAGTCGAAGATGTCCGCCATAGGCGGATGCCGGGGTCCAGATGCTGCCGAATGAAGCGAGCGACCACGAAACTGCCGATTTCAGGCACTGGATACCGGCACGCCAGAGGCGCATCAGCGACTTTCGCCGGTATGACGGTGGCCGGGAGAGCCTTATCCAAGGGCCGACAATTGAAATGCGATTGCCCTGCAGTGACGGTCCACTTGCTTGGTTCATGCGTCGATTAACTGTATAATCTACGCAAATCATGCGTAGATTATACATATACCAGCACCCAGATTGGCCATCGCTCACCTGGCGCATGGAGAACCTGGCCGACACGTTGGCCGACGTCCGCCATCGCCAGGGAATCCTGCTGGGCAAGATGGCAAATTTAGGATTCGTCCCGCGACAGGAGGCGACGCTCGCCACCCTGACCGAGGACGTGGTCAAGACCAGTGAAATTGAGGGGGAAAACCTGAATCCCAACTTGGTGCGTTCTTCGGTGGCGAGACGTTTGGGCCTTGATGCGGGTGGTCTCTCGCACAAAGACCGGAATGTTGAGGGCGCGGTTGAGATGATGCTGGATGCAACCCAGCGATACGAACAACCGCTTACCTCGGAGCGTCTCTTCGCCTGGCAGGCTGCATTGTTTCCCTCCGGCCGCAGTGGTATGCGTCGCATTACGGTCGGTGGCTGGCGCCAGGATACAACAGGACCGATGCAGGTGGTGTCCGGCCCCATGGGTCGCGAACGGGTCCATTTTGAAGCTCCGCCCGCCGCGGTGATCGACCGAGAGATGCGCTCCTTTTTGGATTGGTTCAACACCGCCGCCGCCACCGACCCTGTGATCAAGGCGGGGATTGCGCATTTCTGGTTCGTTACAATTCACCCCTTTGAGGACGGCAACGGGCGCATTGCCAGGGCGATTGCGGACATGGCTCTGGCCAGGGCGGATGGTACAGGGCAACGCTTTTACAGCGTTTCGTCTCAAATCCGCAGGGAACGCCAGGACTATTATCGGATTCTGGAACGAACCCAAAAGGGCGCTGCTGACGTCACCCCTTGGCTGGTGTGGTTCCTAAATTGCCTCAGTGCAGCCATCAACAGCGCGGACGATACCCTGGCTCACATCGTTGCCAAAGGGAATTTCTGGACCCGAATATCTCACTTACCATGCAACGAACGGCAAATTACCATGTTGAATCGGTTGCTCGACGGTTTCGAAGGCAACTTGACCTCCGCCAAGTGGGCGCAAATCACCAAATGCTCGCACGACACGGCATTAAGGGATATCAATGAGTTGATCTCATATGGTGTCTTGCTCCGCAGTCAAGCCAGAGGGCGCAGCACCAGCTACGATCTGATTGCGCTCCAATCCGACTCATAAACTCCCGTGCCCGAACCACCTATCATCGTCATCGGCGGCGGGCCTGCTGGTTCCGCCTCGAACGCTCCGCCCGGCCATGCTATGCTTTAATCGCGAGGCTGTGCCATGAAGACCATCACCATATCCGTGGACGAAGAAACTCACCGTCTGTATCAATCCAGGGCCGACGCTGTGGGAACCTCAATCGAAGAGTGGGTTGCCGCGCGCTTGGCCGAAGTGGCGCCCAAGCCGATTTCCGATGCCGAGGCGCAGCGCGGACGCGAGCTATGGGAAGATATACAAGCCCGTATTGACGCACGGGCCAAGGCCAGAGGCGACGACCTGCGACCCTCGAGGAAGTTGACGCGCGACGAACTGCACGACCGCAATGCGCTTCGTTGATACCAACGTTCCGCTTTATGCGGTCAGCCCACTCACCGAGGAAGCGGATAAACGCGCTGTCGCCGTTGACCTGCTTGATGGCGGCGACCTTGCCCTGTCGGCGCAGGTCCTCCAGGAATTCTATACTCGGGCGACCAGTGAGCGAGGTTCGTGGCAAATGACGCACGAAGAAGCAGTCGGGTTCATCACCCTGCGTCTGTTGCGCTTTCCAGTGCGGGCCGTCACCCTCGAACTGGTGCAGGACGCTTTCTCCCTCCGCGCCCGGTTCGGCCTGAACTACTGGGATTGCGCCATCCTTGCCGCCGCCCGCTTGCTGGGATGCGATGCTGTGTACTCGGAGGATATGAGCCACACCCAGGACTATGACGGCCTCCGCGTGATAAACCCCTTCGCCCACCTGCCGCAGCCTGCGTAATTACCAGCGTCCGTGCCCGAACCACCTATCATCGTCATCGGCGGCGGGCCCGCCGGTTCCTGCGCCAGCGCCCTCCTCGCCCGCCAAGGGCTGGACGTCGTCCTGCTGGAACGCGAACGCTTTCCACGTGCCCATGTCGGTGAGTCTCTGCTGCCGGCCAGCATACCCATCCTGGAGGATCTGGGCGTGCTCGACGAGGTACAGCGGGCCGGTTTCACCGTCAAGCGCGGCGCGACCATGATCTGGGGCACCGACCGCGAGCCCTGGAGTTGGCATTTCAGCGAGACCAACGCCAGCAACCCCACCGCATTCCAGGTGTGGCGACCCGAGTTCGACGCCATCCTGCTCAACAACGCACGCCGCGCCGGCGTGGACGTGCGCGAGGGCTGCCAGGCCACCGGCGTCGCATTCGACGAAAGCGGTCAGGCGGTGGCGGTGCGCTGCCAGGAATCCGCACGTAGGGGCGGGTTTCAAACCCGCCCCTACCCAACAATCGGCGAGACCGAACTCTCTGCGCGCTACGTGGTTGACGCCAGCGGACAGGGCGGCCTGCTGGCCCGCCAGCTTGGTCTGCGGCAGTGGGACGATTTCTTTCGCAACCTGGCCGTGTACGGCTACTACCAGGGCGGAGATCGGCTGCCCGCGCCCGACGACGGCAACATCCTCATCGAGTCTCAGCCCGGCGGATGGCTGTGGCACATTCCCCTGCGCGACGGCTGGGCCAGCGTGGGCGCGGTGGTGGACGCCGACAGCGGGCAGCAGGGAATCCGCGAGCTCGGACCCCAACGGTTTCTCGAATCCCAAGTTGCCGCCGCGCCACGGCTGGCCGAAATGCTGTCCTCCGCCCGGTTCGCATCCGGCCCCGAGGTGCTGCGGGACTGGTCCTATCGCTGCAAGTCTTTGCACGGGCCGGGCTACATCCTGGTTGGCGACGCCGGATGCTTCATCGATCCACTCTTTTCGTCCGGCGTCCACCTGGCCCTGACGTCTGCGACGCTGGCCGCGGCCACGGTTACATCCGCGCTGGACGACCCAACCATCGCGGCGCCGGCGGGACAGGTGTACCAGCAGCTTTACTACAAGGAATACGACCACTTCCGCGAACTGGCCCGCCTCTTCTACTCCAGCAACCGCACCGCCGATTCCTACTTCTGGGAGGCTCGTCGGCTCTTGGACGACGACCCGACCCTGACGCCGCGCCAGTCGTTCATCCAGGCGGTGGCCGGCCAGCCGGCCCGAGGCTACGAGCGCGTGGTGCTGTCCCACGGCCTCGCGCCCACTGCCTACGGCGACAGCGTGGCCGCGGTTGAAACGGAGCGCAACCGCCGTCAACGCGACGGATTGCCACCAGACGTCCCTTTACGGTTGGCTGACGGAGTGCTGTTGCAGCGGCAACCCGTGCTCGCCGACGACCGGTTCGTGTGGGGGGTTGGCCTGATTACCGATGGGCATCCCGAAGGACTGCCGTGCAGCGCACTGGTGGCGCAACTGCTGGCGCGTCTGAACGGCAGGCGCACCGCCACCGACGCCATAGCCGACCTTACCAACGGCATGGATGCCGCATCCATCAGGCAGGTCGAGCCCGCCGCCCGACAGGCCCTGCAGATCCTCTACGTGGACGGCGCAATAACCATCTGACCGCGACGGGAATCGCCTCTACGGACCGGAATTAACGTGGTAGGGGCGAGGCATGCCTCGCCCCTACGGGATGGTTGCTCCAGACCCTATGGCTTCACCCACGTCTCCGACCAGGCGATGCAGGCCGTGCTGCTCTGGGCGGGGCCGCGCATCTCCAGCGACACGACGCCCGACAGCGCTTTGCCGCCCACGGTGATCTGGGCCTGCCGCGCCGGGAAGAAGCAGCTGTACACCCCGTGGGTGCGTCCCGAAGCCTCGCCGGCCGGGTTGTTGAGCATGTAAGGCGTGAGGAAATCGTGCCAACTCAACACCACGGAATCCGCCCCCGCTGACACATGCTCGTTGTACGCGCTGGCAATCCCGCCGGACCGGCTGAACTCCGCGCTGATTACCGGCAGTGAGGTGTCGCCGAACTCGGGGAACAGCATGGACTCGATCTCTTCCTGCACGTAGCGGGTCATTGCGATGTTGTCGGAGTACACCCGCGCCCGGCCGCCGTCCACCTCATCGCTTTTCAGAAACAGGACGTGGCCGGCGCCGGCCGGCGTCCAGAGCACGCGCCAGTGGCTGGTCCGCGCGGTCTGCGCTCCGCCCTCCTCCTGGGCAAGGCGGATAAAAGAGTTCTCGCCGGTCAGGCGTATCTGTACGGGATCAACTGGGCTGGTCATAAGTTACGTCTCCAATAGGTTCAGGGCCGCAGGGTGGCCACTTCATATCGCGGGATATCCGGGTCGTCGGTAATCAGGACGAGGTCTTCGATCTGGGCTTGCGCGACCAACATTCGGTCAAACGGGTCTCGGTGCAGCAGAGGTAGACGGCCGGCGAGTTGGGCGTGCTGTGTTGAAATATCCAACCGGATCAACCCTGTTTCGTCGATCACTTCCTCGGCATCCCTCGACAGTGGCGGTAATTTGCCGATGCCTTGCTTGATGCTGATCTCCCAGATGTTTGCTGCGCTGACGTAGGTGTCGTTGGCAAAACTTTCGACCAACTCAATGATTTCTGCGCTCAGTCGACGGTCTCCCATCACTAACCAGATGAACGCATGTGTATCGAGCAGGTATCTACCCATCGCTACTTGTAAAAATCGTCGATGATGTCATCCGGCGTTTCGCGAAAGTCATCGGGCAGTTCATATCCGTCGCCGAACAGATCGGGAAATAACCCCACGCGTACTTTGGGTTTGTATCCGTCGTGCTTCACGATTTTCAGCCACGGCTGACCATCTTTGAGTATCAGGACTTCTTCCAACCGCGCTTTCTGGCCGAGATCGGCGATCTCCTCCGGGAGGTCGTTCACGTCGATTTGCATCTTGGCACTCCCAAACGCCCGGGTTAGACACGGGCGGCGCACTCACCCATTATAGCCCGTCCGCCGCCGCCCTCATCGTTTTGAGGTATTCGTTGCTGGCGCCCTGGATCAGCCGGCCCACGGTGTTGTGGAAGTAGCGAACTCCCAACTCCAGGTAGTGGGGAACCAGGTTGTCGGGGCAACTGCACCCGGCCGTGATGCCCGCCGCCGCGATCTGCTGCACGCCCTTCTCCACCAACGCCTGCACCTCAGGATGGGTCTGCTGGCCCGGGTAGCCCATGCTCTGCGACAGGTCGCCCGCGCCGATGAAGTACACGTCCACGCCGGGCACGTTGATCAGCTCGGGGATGTTCTCGATGGCCTCAACTTCCTCCAGCATTAGGCACACCAGCGTATTGCGGTTGGCGTCGGCCACGTAGTCGGGCGTGGCCTGGTTGAACCCGTACTCCGCCGGCCGGCCGCCGCTGAACAGACCGCGATCACCATCGGGGTAGTACTTGACCGCCTTCACCGCCGCACGCGCCTCCTCCGCCGTGTTGACGTGGGGCACCTGCACGCCCCAGGCTCCGCGGTCCAGGAACGGCGCAATGATCTCGGGCCGGTTGCCCACCGGCCGCACGATGGGCGCGGTGCCCGAGTACTCGGCGGCGCGGATCATGTCCTCGGCCAGGTCCACGGTGATGCTGCCGTGCTCGTTGTCGATCAGCACCCAGTCGTAGCCCAGGAATCCCAGCATCTCCACCACCGCTGGCGACGGGAAGGTGATCATCGACCCGAACACGGGCTTCCCCTCGGCCAGTTTCTGCTTCATCGTGTTTTCGCGCATGTCGCTCTCGTCTCCTGCTGTTCGGTTGCTCGAATCCTATGCGCGCGGCGGGCGAGCGTCAACACCGCATAGGCATGGCTGGGACAAAGTAAACGCCCCGACGCGAAACACGCGGGGCGGAGCCGGAGAGAGATTTATGCTCGGCAGGAAGTCGGGCGGCGCTACGGCCGGAAGGTGGACAGTATGCTTTCGCGTTCCCCGCTGTACTGGTCCAACACGTCCTCGCAAACCGCAAAATCAGCTATGAACCCGAACGGATTGTTCGGGAATGTGGAGGATATGCTGACCAGCGCTACATGAGAGCGCATGCAATCCTCTTCGGTTTCCCGGGAGCGGTATTCAACGCGAAAAAAATTGCTTCCGCCTATGACCACCGGACGAACTGAAATCCTTTCCAGGTAATCCCATTCATTCCCTTCGGCGACCAGGTCCAGGTATCTGGTCCAGAAGAAATTCGTCAAGCCGGCGAGCGAACTGTTGGCATCAACATACGGCGAAGAGAATCTGAAAGTCCTGATGATCGAGGTGCGCTCGAGGCCGTAGGCTTCAAAAAACGAAAATTGCCTGGTGAGACCTTCGCCGCTCTCGTCAGACATGTACCAGCCCTTTGGGATGTCTATGCTATATCCGTAATCCCAACGGAGGTTTCGGTAAGTGACGTACTCCGGTCCTCCCGCTTCATACGTGGCCAGGTGATCTCTGACCTCGTTGCTCGCGACTGCCAAATAAAATCCGGGAACGTGTCCATCGCTGTCGATTAGCCCGTAAGTGTTGACCCCAACCACTTGGCCAAACCTGTCAAGCAATGGCCCCCCGCTGTTGCCGCCAGTGATGTCAGCGTTGTGCTGGATGAGCTCGGTGTCAAACCAAATGCGCTCGGGCGCCGAGACTATGCCATCGTTCAGCGTCGGGTCTGTACCCAGGTAGTCCAAGGTGGGGTAACCCATAGAGAACACCGGTTCACCAACAGATAGCGCGTCAGAATCACCCAGCGGCACCGTGCTGAAAGTGCGGTTGGAACTCAACTGAATGGCCGCCAGGTCTGTCAGAATCCCCCTGCCCAATACGCGGCCGGTAAATTCCAACAGTTCCCCATCGGCAGTCTCCAACCGCACTGTCACCGTTTGCCGGTCGTCCACAACATGCCGGTTCGTCACCACCAGACCATCCGCGCGGACTATGAACCCGGATCCGCCCGTGATACCTCCTCGGTCGTTAGCGTATGAGATTTGGACCAGCGCGGGCCGCACCAGTTGGGACACCTGCCCAATGGAAAGTGGCTCCGTCGTATCGGGAGCCACGGTTAGCTCGAATGCCGGGCATGAGCCGCCGTGATCCGTAACGGTCAGGTACTGCCACGCGGGATTGAAGGGCCAGGTGGGCTGACCGTAGCGCGCGTTGTTGGTGAGCACCGAGCACGCGTGGTACGCCCCCTCCTGCAGGCCGTGCAGGGTATAAGAGGGGCGTTCGGGGCTCAGGTTCTGGGCCTCCACGTCAACGTAAACGAACGCCTCCTGCCAGTTGCCGGTGACGGTGGCCTTGGCCCGGGGGTAGTCCCGGTCCATGTTGACGCAGCCGATACGGTAGTGTGTGGTGCCGTAAACAGCGTCCCAACTGAGTATCACCTCGCCGGGGTTGTGCCCGTTGAACACAATGATGTTGGTGGCGGGGGCGGCGCGGTCCTGGGCGTCGGCGGGAACGACGCCGCTGATAAACGCTACTGACAGGATGACGAACGAAAGCGTGGCAAAGAGTTTTATCGACTTCAAGATGCTTGCTCCGGATGGATGGCGACCGACGGGTAGCTAGTAGGCTTTGAACCCGCCTGAGGTTCCAGAGTTGCTTTCGCCATCTCCAGGATAGTAGTAAGTTCCCGGCTGTTGTTGCAATTGATCGAGGGCCTCTTCGACGCTGGGTCGTTCGGCGAACCAGGCCCGGAACGAATCTGCCTCCTCTTCGGTCATCGTGTCCTTCTGCACTGCCTGGTACAGCATCCATTCGAGGTCGATTTCATCGGCCTTGATGGCGTCCAGGGGCGAGAGATGTTCGATCCCGTCGGGCCGGTCGGAGAGCCACTGGGACAGAGTGACGGTCCCTCCGGATCCCTCAACCTCCTGCCCTGCGCCCGGGTCCGTTCCGTCGCCGGGCTGCGATTCCACGACCACAGCCGGCGGTTCCACGCGCTCGGCTACGGGTGGTTTGGCATCCAGGCCCGGGTCAACCCCGTCGAAATGGGCGGACTCCACCACCGGTTGAATTTCCGGATTTGCTCGGTCGTTGGCGGCGAACAGGCTGCCCACCGCCAGCACCGTCACCAGCAGCAGGATCGTCGCCAGCAAGGCCAGCCGAAAGCGTCCCAGAGAACGGATATTGCTCATGATGCTCTTGTCCTTAATCGTTCGGCCGAGCGAATTACAAAATTGGGCGAATAATGGTAGCACACCCAAAATATGCTTGCGCACATACCGTTGTGCGCTGCGAGAAGTCTTTGCTGGCCGGTTTCCGGCACGATGTCGGAACGTCGTTTCCCAGCCGGCGGAAGCAGGTCAGTCGGTCCACGTAGCCCCAGCCCTGGCAGCCCCGGGACTCCCGGGTGCCGCAGTCCTGGACACACGGCATGGGACATGGTGTAACCGAACGAGTTCGGCATTATGGTGAATAGGTTTGGATATTTGAGGCTGGCCCCACCCATTACGCTAGTGCGTTGCGGCGAATAAAATAATTGCCAGAAAAGGGATGAGGAACAGATTGGAAGGCAGCCGATGCTTGCATCTCCAATATCGGACACTGTGCGATCAACCAAATTTGGTCGTGATATCAGAGCCCATGACGCGCGATAAATGATCGGACCCGCGGACGGGTCATATACTGAAGGATATCGAACTAGGAGGGCAAATTGAATAACCCAAACGTAGGACCAATCATCAACCTGAAACACCGGTGGCAGCTGGGCGACAGGATCGGCGAAGGCGGATTTGCACAGGTATACCGGGCTTGGGCGGAAGGTTTAAAACCGGCTGTGGTCAAGTTGATACCTCAATTACCCGGCGCTGAGCGTGAGCTCTTGTTTGAACATCCCGAAGGCATACCCAACATCGTACCAACTATTGAAGCTGGTGAATGGAACGATCACTGGGTTTTGGTAATGCCCGAGGCAGACAAATCGTTACGCGATTACCTAGACGAGAACGGTGGCCGCCTGACAGTAGACGACGCTGTCGCAGCACTTATCGACATCGCAGAAGCATTGGTGGCAATAGAAAGACATGTCGTACACAGGGATCTCAAACCTGAGAATATCCTATTGCTCAACGGTCGCTGGTGTCTCGCCGACTTCGGAATCGCCAAGTATGCTGAGGCTACTACCGCCGCAAATACGATGAAGGGTGCCAAAACCCCTCCTTACGCGGCCCCTGAGGTGTGGAGGGACGAATCAGCCACGTCGGCAACTGACGTTTATGCATTTGGGGTAATCGCTTATGAATTGTTGACGGGTCGATGGCCGTTCGCTGGACCCGACCCTTCCGATTTTCGTCGCCAACATATCGAAGACTTGGCGGAGCCGATGAGCGGAATACCTCTCAAGCTGGCGTCCCTAGTGGAAGAATGCTTGTACAAACCCTCCGAAACGCGTCCACGTCCACAGAATTTGCTTGCCAGGTTGCAGACTAGTGGGGCGGAAGCATCTCCCGGAGCTTTGCGGCTTCAAGCAGTCAACGCACAAGCAGTTCAGCGAATTGCCGAGGAGCAGCGAGCCCAGTCAGTAGCTCGCGCCGAAGCAGAGCGCCGCCAACAGCTATACCAAGTCTCTGACCAATCTTTGACAGCCATTTTGGACACACTGCATCGTCAAATAGAAGACAATGCACACACCGTCCGATTCAGGGATGATCCTGTAGGAAAAACATGGCGTCTTGAATCCGGTGGTTTGGAAGTCAATCATAACCGAATGGTTCCAGGTCAGATCGACGGTATCCCGTTTGATGTGATAGCTTTCACGCAGATCCTAGTGTTTCAACCTGGATCCTCTGATGGATTTGTCGGTCGTAGTCACTCACTGTGGTTTTGTGATGCTCAGACGCAAGGCGAATTTCGTTAGTATGAAACAGCGTTCTTTGATGTGAGGCTACGGCACAATAAAGGATTTCAGCCGTTTGGGTTGGATCCCTCTAGTCCACCAGTTGGGCTCGCATTGGGTAGAAGAGTGTCTGAAACTCGAGTTGCCAGGCCTTTTTTGGCTATCGACCAAGGAGCAGAAGGAGATTTCATCGAAAGGTGGATCGATTGGTTCGCCCGAGCGGCGCACGGCGGCGTACGTTTTCCGAGGAGCATGCCGGAAGACGATCCCCACGGTTCTTGGAGGCGATCGCGATAGGGTGTCCTAAATCCACTCGCCCTCACATCTCTACGCTACAATCAACACAGCCGCAATGGCTTACAGGCTTCAGCCCATGAAATCCCTGCACATCGACATCCATCTACCCGACTGGGCCGCTGAGGACATCAGCGCCAAGAGTCGGGAGTTGGGCATACAGCCCGATGAGTTGGTGCGGTCGCTGATTTGCTCGAACGTCGAAGGGTTCGAACCGCGCAGCGCTCGGCACTTCTCCGTTCCGGCCTCTATGGAGCAACGCTTGGTTGGCGACGGCTTCATGGTCGTAGGTCGCACTGACGAGCATGTGGTGCTTGCGCCCACCAGGGACGTTCCGTTCGAGGAGGCTTTGGCCGCGTTCCAAGCCAACGGACTCAATGAGGAGCAGGTGCTGGAGATCCTAGAATCATGACGCCGTGGCGCGCTATATACGACACCAGCGCCATACTCTCCTCGATGACTCCCGCTCCCAACCGGGGGTCAATTATTTGGCACTGGATGGAATCGGGTGTGGTTCAACCCATCGTCTCCGACTATCTCATAGACGAGCTTGTAGGGGCGATCGCCGAACCCCGATTCCGGTTGAATACGGATCAGCGAGCTTCGATTATGGTTGAATATCTCCAGCACGCCCTGTCGTTCGACCAGGTGCCGCCATCCGGCGCACATTGCCGCGACCCTGAGGATGTCCCCGTGCTGGATCTCGCCATCTGGCAGCAGGTGGACGTTATCATCACCACCGACCCTGACCTCCTTGACCTGGACGGCGAGTTCGCGTTCCGGATCGTGAACCCCGCCGGCTTTCAGGAATTGCTCGCTGAGCCCCGACTCTGAACCGGATCATTCGTCGCATATTCGCGGCCGCCGTCGGCGCAGGCCAGTTCGCCCTTGACCGCGTTCAGGATCCAGGAGTTCAGGCTTATTCCGCCTGTCTTGGCTGCTGTCACCGCGGCTCTGTGGATTTCGGGTTCCATGCGGAGCACCACGCGGCCGGAGAAGGGCTTGTCCGGCTCCCGATTTCTCTCCGCGCAGATTTTCAGGTACTCCTCCACCGAATCCCTGAAAGCCTGCCGCAGTTCGTCGACGGACTGGCCCTGGAAGGTGATCACGTCGCGAGTGTCGATCACCTCGGCGTGCAGGATGCCCACGTCGTCATCGAAGGTGACCGCCGCGTGATAACCGTTGTACTCCATCGGATTGCCTCCCATCAGTTGGGCCGGACTCCGGCCTGCTCCAGGAACCTGCGGAGCGAGGCTACTGCGCCTTTTCCATCTCGTTGCCCGGGTGAGGTCGATGCAACATCAGAAATTCGTCGTCGAGGAAAAACGCAGTGCGCGATCCGGTTGGTGTCCCCTCCTCAACATGGCATGACACTACTTGATGCTACTACCGTATTACGGGCTTCCCAACGCGTCAATCCAGCCAACATCCCATTCATCCCGTCCATCCTGTTCATCCATGTAAAGATGAACCCCCGTCTGGAATTCCCGCCTTCATTAAAGTATGATTGCGGGAACCTGCCGCTAGTGCGGCGGGATACATCTGAATTTCACCGCCGTCCGGTGATGGGCGTTGTGGTCATCACCGGCGCGCGCGTTCCTTAAATTAACCTGCGATGCAATCGGAGGGCAGAGATATGGCAAACCGCGATGTTGAACTGATCGGCCACCTGATGCGGCGGGCCGGCTTCGGCGCCACCCGCGACCAGTTGGATTCATACGCCGCCCGGGGCTACGAGGCCACCGTGGAGATGCTGCTGGACCAGAGCAGCGAGCGGCGCATGGGCGACGACCTCATCCGCCGGTTCCATCCCGAGCTTTCGGGCATGATGGGCACGCTGGGCTCCGGCGAGAACTGGCTGTACCGCATGGCGACCACCACCACGCCGCTGCGGGAGAAGGTCGCCCTGTTCTGGCACGGCATCTTCGCCACCGGCTACCCCAAGGTCATCCACGGCAAGGCGCTGTCCGACCAGGTGCGCATGTTCCGCTACAAGGGCATGGCCAGCTTCCGCGACCTGCTGGTGGACTTGTCCAAGGACCCGGCCATGATCATCTGGCTGGACAACCAGGACAACCACAAGGACGCCATCAACGAGAACTTCGGGCGCGAGCTGCTGGAGCTGTTCTCCATGGGCGTGGGGAACTACACCGAGCAGGACGTGCAGGAGTGCGCCCGCGCCTTCACCGGCTGGACGCTGGGCAACCGCGAGTACATGGAACTGCGATCCATGCGCGACTCCGACTGGCCCTACGGACGCATCGCCTGGCACTACGAGTTCCAGGAGGACGACCACGACTTCGGCGACAAGGAGTTCCTGGGCAAGCGCGGCACGTTCAACGGCGACGACATCGTGGACATCATCTGCCAGCAGGAGGCCACCGCGCGGTTCATCTCGCGGCACATGTACAGCTTCTTCGTGGCCGACGAGCCGCCGGTTCCCGAGTGGCCCTACACCGAGCCGCAGGACCCCGAGGCCATTGACCTGCTGGTGCAGGCGTACTTCGACAGCGGTTACGACATCACGGCCATGCTGCGCGCGCTGTTCAACTCCGACCACTTTAAAGATGAAGCGGTGTGGTACCGCAAGGTCAAGAGCCCCGTTGAGCTGGTGGCCGGCGTGCTGCGGCTCACCGGCGAGTTCGACCGGCCGCGCAAGGAGATCCTGGAGCGCTACCAGCAGTCCATCTTCATGGGGCAGTTCCTGAACAACCCGCCCAGCGTGGAGGGTTGGCACCAGGGCACCGACTGGATCGACACGGGCAGCCTGGTGGAGCGCATCAACTTCGCGTCCCAGCAGCTTGGCGACACCGGCAAGCCGGGCGTACAGACCATGGTGGAGCGCATCGCCCACACCCCGACGGCGGTCTCGCCCGAACGACTGGTGGACGCCTGCCTGGATCAGGTGGGCGCGATCCAGGTGTCGGAGGACACGCGGCGGGAGCTGGTGGACTTCGCCGCGGTGGCGGGCTCGCCGGACGACGCCGGCAGCGGCCGCATCGCCGAGGTGCTGCAGATGGTGGCGTCCACCCATGAGTTCCAGCGGGCGTAGCCATCCCCCGACGGCATACCCTATTGGCGTACCCTATTAAATGAAAGACCGGTGAGATGACCATGACCACAGTGCAGGACATACCCGAGGTAAAGCTTCTCGAATACCGCATGACCCTGGGGATGACCACCATGGAGGGGCGCGGCTTCTACGCGCCCACCGACGTTGGCATCGCCGAGGACGGGCGGATGTACGTCGCCAACCGCTCGCTGGAGAACGTCACCCGGGGCGTGCGCGTCACCGTGTGCGACATCGACAGCGAGTATTACGGCACGTTCGCGTCCTACGGGCAGTCGCCGGGGCAGTTCGTCTGGCCCTCGGCCTGCAACCTGGACAGCCGCGGCCGCGTGTACGTCAGCGACGAGGCGACCCACCGGATCTCGGTGTTCGACCGGGAGGGCGCGCTGCTGACCACCTGGGGCGAGCACGGAGCCGGCGAGGGGCAACTGGACACCCCGTCGGGCCTGGCCTTCGACGCCGACGACAACGTGTACGTGGCCGACACCTACAACCACCGGGTGCAGAAGTTTACCGACGACGGCCGGTTCCTGCTGGCCTTCGGACGGGAGGGCGGCGGCGACGGCGAGTTCACCCTGCCGTGGGGCATCACCGTGGGCGCGGACGGCTGCGTGTACGTGGCCGACTGGGGCAACGACCGCGTCCAGAAGTTCGCCGCCGACGGCGCGCACCTGGCATCCTTTGGGTCATCGGGGCGCGGCGACGGCCAGTTTCACCGGCCGTCCGGCGTGGCTGTGGACCCCAACGGCTACATCTACGTGGCGGACTGGGGCAACGAGCGGGTGCAGATCCTCAATCCCGCCGGCGGCTTCGTGCAGAAACTGCGGGGCGAGGCCACCCTGTCCGCGTGGGCGGCCAACTTCCTGGCGATCAACGTGGAGGAGGGCGATGCCCGCTCCCGCGCCAACCTGGAACCCGAGATCGACTACTTCGTGGACGACCCCCACGAGGAATCGTCCCACATCGAAAAGTATTTCTGGTCGCCCGTGTCGGTCAAGCTGGACCGGGACGGGAACCTGTACGTAACCGAGAGCAACCGGCACCGCATCCAGGTGTACCAACCAACGAGATGATCGGAAAACTTCCCAGGGTCTTGCCAACGTCGCCACACGTCCCGCTCATGGTGAGCCTGTCGAACCACGAGCGCGTCCTTCGACAGGCTCAGGACGAGCGGATAGACTTCAATCGCACAACTTTGGTTAGGCACTGAAAACTCCCCCAAGTCCTGACTCCTTATAAATAGAGTAAGGGCGAGAGTGAAAATCCCGAGGCGCAACAGGAGGATAGCCCGATGACTTCCACCAATAGGGAAAGGTCGGTAGTGGTGATTGAGCTGCAGGGCGGCAACGATGCCCTGAACACCGTGATCCCCTACAACAACCCGCTGTACTACGACTTCCGGAGCAACGTGGGCATCCCCGAGGGCGAGGTGCTGCACCTGGACGGCGAGGTGGGCTTCAACCCCAACCTGGCCCCCATCAAGCACCTGTGGGACCAGGGGAACGTGGCGGTGATCAACGGCATCGGCTACCCGAACCCCAACCGCTCGCACTTCCGGTCGCGGGACGTCTGGTACACCGCCGAGTCGGAGAAGATCGGCGCCGAGGGCTGGCTGGGCGCGGCCATCCGGGACCTGGACGCCCGGGGCGAGAACGTGCTCACCGGCGTGAACTTCGGGCGCGGCCTGCCCCGGGCCATGGTGTGCAAGGGCGTGCCCGTGGCGTCCGTCGCGAACCTGGAGACCTACGGCCTGATGCCCGACATCCAGGACGAGAAGTCGCGGCAGTACGCGCTGGAGGCCTTCAGCCGGATCTACGGGCCGACGGAGACCAAGGACATCGTGGCGCAGGTGCTGTCGGAGACGGGCTCGAACGCGCTCAAGGGCGCCGACCGGCTGCGCTCCGCGCCGGACGTGTACGCCTCATCGGTGGAGTACGCCGACTCGCCGATCAGCCAGTCGCTGCGGAACATGGCGCAGGTGATGTCGGCCGGCCTGGGCACGCGCATCTACTACACCATGCACGGCAGTTTCGACACCCACAGCAACGAGATTCCGGCGCACGCCAAGCTGTGGACCGACGTGTCGACGGCGATCGCCGACTTCACCAGCGACCTGGAGGAGCACGGGATGCTGGACGACACGCTGATCCTGGTGTTCTCCGAGTTCGGCCGGCGCATCCGGGACAACGGCACCGGAACCGACCACGGGTCGGGCGGCGCGGCGTTCGTGATGGGCGGCTCGGTGAACGGCGGGCTGTACGGGGAGTACCCGTCGCTGCGCCCCGAGGACCACTCGGAGGGCGACCTGCACTTCACCAACGACTTCAGGTCAACGTACGCGACGATCCTGAACCGGTGGCTGGAGCTGGACCCGAATCCGATTGTGCACGGGGACTACGAGCAGATGGCGTTCCTTTAATATGTGGGGGAATGCGCCCTCGGCAGGTAGGGGCGAGGCATGCCTCGCCCCTACGTGGTTAGGTTTTTTCATGGATTCACATGGATGAACGGGATGGGGTTTTGGGTGTTGCGGTTGGCGGTTTCTCTTTGGGTTGTTGGCCGGTTGGTTATTGTCCTTCGACAGGCTCAGGATGAGCGGGTGGTTGGGTTGGTTGGGGAGGCAGGATCCCTTTGCCCGCCAGGGGCGGACTTTTCGCCCGCCAGAGGCGGACCTTGCGGCATCGTTGTCAGCGTACGGCCGGGTTGGGTACGCAACTATTTTGCCTACTTTTTCGTGTACTCGGCGCGCTGTGTGGGCGCCTGCGCGCGGGCTCGGACAGTCCCGGGGACACCAGTAGGGCTGCGCCGGTGAGGAGTCAGGTCTTTAAGCGGCGTTAGCCCCCGTGGGCCGGTTGCGATTTTGAAACTGACGGGGTTGGCCGTCGATGC
>DAOUJD010000055.1:0-71639 GCA_034423115.1 Dehalococcoidia bacterium
CCCTTGCCCTCGATGTTGTAACCTTCGAGGTCGTGGGTGCCCTTGCCGAGGACCTGACCGGTGGCAGCGTAGTGCTCCATGGTGGCCTTCATGCCGTACTTCTGGATCGGGCAAACCTTCATGCAGACGCCGCAGCCGAGGTAGCGGGCCATGACGGGGCGGCAGCGCTTGAAGTAGAGCTTGTTCTTCTCGATTCCGCGCCACCAGATCTTATCGCGCATGAGGGCGCGGCCGGGGCAGCGGTTCACGCAGACCTGGCACACCTGGCAGAAGGCGTGGATGCCGTAGTCAACGGGCTCGTCATAGGAGACGTTGGCGTCGGTGGTGATCATCATGATGCGGCAGCGGGAGCCGACGTGGGGGGTCAGCAGGTAGCCGCAGGCGCCGAGCTGTCCGAGGCCGGCAGCGACGAACATCGGGATGTAGGGGCCGGTGTTGTCGTTGGGGCTGTGGACCTGGGCGCGATAGCCGAGGCTGCGGATGAAGTTGCCGAGTTCCAGGCCAGCGGCGCCTTCCGTGCGGTAGGTGCTGGAGTGGACGATCTCAGCGTCGATGCTGGGGATGGTCTGGGTGGGCTCGAAGTCCTGCTCGTAGGCCAAGCATATGACGTGGGGGAAGCGGACCCAGTCCTTCTTGCTCTGATACACGTAGCGGATGTCAAAGGCGGTGATGCCGACTTCGACGAAACCGAGCTCGCGGGCCTTCAGCTTGACGGCCTCGGTGACGTCCTCACCAGTGGCGTCATTGGTGGGCTCGAGGTCGCCGGTGAGACGGGCGGCCATGACGAGGTTGCGGTTCAGCTTGTCGTGTTCCTTGCGGATCTCACGCATCTCGGCGTGCTGGTCGCGGAGGGTGTTGGCCCAGTCGCGGGAAGCGCGCTCGGTGATGTTCATGGTCTCGACCGGATACTCGCGGGAGTACCAGTCAACTTCACGCTGGTTCATGGGGATACCGGGAGTCGTTTCTAGCTCCTCCGGCACCGGGATGGTTACAGACGCGTCGCCCAGATACTTACCAGGACGTCGCACCTCATGACCGATCGTTAGCATATCCTCCTCCTTCGGTTGGACTGCGTATTATTGGTCCAGATTGCGTAAACGATACTGGGACACGCGCTGGTTGTCAATACTTGGGCTACGGAATCATCATATTCTATTGCATGATGAACATTATTTTGGCGATATTCGACGCCGCCAACGACGCCTGAATTGGCGCGATGGGACGCGGTCACGACGCCATTACCTTGCCGTCTCAGGAGCCGCCGACACCAGTTCCCGGATGTTGTCGATGGTCAATTCGAAGGGAGCCCCGGAGCCTTCCACGGGTTTCAGGCCCATGTCCTTCAGAGCGGCGCGGTAGTATGCGTTGGTCTCGAACACCAGTCGGCCTTGCGAGTCCGCGCGTGCTATCCCCACCCCAGTCCGCGGTGTCCACACGCGCACTCCGGAGTCCAAGTCGGGAGGCCGGCGACCCAGGAAGGGGGTCAGAAACAAGACGTAGGTCTGTCCTGGCGAAAAGGGGCCCACTTCCCGGGGTACGAATTTCCCCTCTTCGTCTTGATTCCTGCGGTAATACCCTGCCTTCCAGCCAACCATCACCGTATCACCATTGCGGAAGTCCCCCTTCAAAACCTCGGCAACTTCGAACCGCCGGTACACTTCAATGAACGACGCGGTGGAGTTGGGATGAGAGTCCGGGGAGTTGGGCGTCTTGTAAAACGCTTCGTCCAGGTAACGGGCGATGACGATATGGTCCGAGAACTGCACCAGCGAGCCCGCGTCCACCGCAACGAACCAATCCTTGTGGCTCCCCCGGAGACCCATACAGTTGGTGAGCGCAAGCAGCGTGGGGGCAAGCGCCACCAGGGCCGCGACGATGACGATGGCTAACGTGGCGTTGCGCGTGGGCCCCGTCAATGCCACTCGTCCCGGTCGCGTGAGAAGGGATCATATGGAGCCTTGAAGCGCCTGCGGCTCCAGGACCCCGATTACGCGTGCGCCCCATTGGCGCGAATTGCCGCAGCGAGTCGTCGCAGGCCATCGGCAAGTTCGTCGCTCTCATAGAGGGAAATGCTGACGCGCAGGGCATCGGTGAATCCGCCGGACGAGGAGAACGCGGTTCCGGGGCGGTAGGACACCCCGGCCTCGCGGGCGGACGCAAGCAACGCATCGGTATTGACGCCATTGTTCAAAGTCAGCCAGTAGAAATACCCGCCGCCGGGCGGCGTGAACTCGACTGAGTCGGAGCATTCGGAATGCAGCAGGTCGGCGACATCGTCGTGGCGCTGTCCGTATACCTGGCGGAGCGTGTCGATATGGTCCGGCAGCATGCCCGTTTCCAACATCTCGTGGGCCAGGGTTGCCGAGAAATGGCTCAGGCCGCCGCCGCTGGCCGCGACCCCGGAATCCACGAAACGCCGAACGACGTTGGGAGACGCATGCACCCAACCGAGCCTCATGCCTGGGGACAGTATCTTGGAGAAGGAGCCCAGGGATATGACGCAGCCGTCGGGCGAATCGTCCAGCATGGCCATTGGCGGCGGCGGTGGCGGTCCGTAATGGAGCAGTTGATACACCTCGTCGGCGATGACGGTGAAACCGTGGCGTTGCGCCAGTTCGACCAGGTGGCGGCGACGTTGCAGGGGCAGGACCGACCCGTTGGGGTTCTGGTACGTGGGTATCGTGTAGAGCAGCCGGGGCTTCGGGAGACGATCGGACGCCAGCATGGTTTCCAGCGCGTCGGTGTCCAAGCCGTCTGCGTCCGTTGGCACGCCTACGACGTTGAGGCCGTGGTCAACGAAGATCTGCTCGATGAGGTAGTAGGTGGGTTCCTCGACGATCACTGTATCGCCGGCGGTTGCGTAGAGGGTGGCGGCAAGGTCGATGGCCGCGGACGCGCCGGCCGTCAGGAACAGGGATTCCGGGGCAACGGCACCACCGTAAGCATCCTGCGTGGACAGGTAGGCGGCCAGGGATTCCAACAGGGGGCCGAATCCCTGTACCGCGCCGTACTGCAGGGGCACGGCGGATCGCTGCCCGAGAACGGACTGGGCAGCGACGGCCAGGGCGTCGGTGGGGTGCAGCCGGGGCGATGGGTGGCCCCAGCCCAGATCAACAACGCCGTCGGGTATGGAGATGAGCAGGGAGGGGAGAGGGGAGGTCATGGCGCGCGTTAATGAGGTCTCATCCCCACGGCAGGCGCCAACGTCGCGGTGGACGCAGGTCGCGGTTGAGGAAGTCTTCCAGGCTGGCGCGGAACAGCACGGTGCGGCCGCCACTGCTGGCATCCTCGTCAATCAGGGTTGATGGCACGTCCTCCCAATCGAAGCCACGCCGTCCGAAGGCGTCCCGCTGCTCCCAAACGATGACGCGGTCGTCGTCCAGCGCCCAGCCGTTAGGGATGTCGCCCTCTGATTTCGCTCGCGCCGATTCGCGCAAGAGGTCATTCAGGCGGGCTTTGACCCTATCGTAGCGTTTTTCCGCGTAACTGAGCCAGGACACCTCGCGGCACCAATGAGGCGCGGGCCGGTCCATGGAGTCATTGATAATACCGCTGAGTACACCGGAAGACAGGGCCAGCCAATCATCGGGAAGCCGGTCCTCTCCCAACCGTGTCATGACGTCGCCAAGGTAACGGCGGTATAGATGGCCGGAGATGCCGCGCCGGATTTCCTGGATCCGGCCCTGCAGGCGTTGGCGGAGAGCCTCGTCGTGTGGGGGCAAGGCAGTGGTGGTGTAGATCATCAGACTGCGCTTGACGATTTCGTCAGGGAACGATTTGGGTTCGTCGTTCATCGACAAGACGAACCCTGGATGTTCAGCGACGGGCGGCAGCAGTTCGTCCTTGATAATATCGCGGCCGTGATTACGGAAGGCGGTGCGCCCGATATCGTCGAAGAAGACCGGGTAGCGTTTGTAGCTTTGCTGCAAGCCCCGCAGTCTTGCCGCGGTAAACCCCGATTTATCCACCGGGGTTGATTTGCCGAACATGGACGTCATCAAAGTATCGATGAGGCTGGTTTTGCCACAGTTGGACTTGCCAAATACGATCGCGAACGTTGGGTAGCGGATGATGTCCTCGTCCTTGATCAGGGCGAGGGAACGCATATCGCACATCAGTGGCGAAAAGTATAGCCACGACCAGAGGATGAAATAATCCCGTTGGAGCCGCGGCACGTCGCTTTCAAAAGCTCCTTCGTAGTTACTGAAATAATCGGAAAGCAGGTTAGCGTCTGTGCATACCTTGTCTCCATCCCAATCCAGCGGGAAGGGTTCTCCCGACAGCGAGCCTGTGCCTTCGGCCCTGTTGATGGAAAGGTAGCGATGGTCAGTATCGTCAGAGGCTTTGACCAGTTTGATGCGACTGATTTCCCGTTTGACCTGTGGGGTAATGTTCTGCTTCCCGGCGCGGAACGACGGGATGGCAGCGGCGATGTGCGGGAAAACGGCGGCTTTGATCTTTTCGATGCGCTCGATCTGCACCGGCACGGTGAATTGTATTTCCTCGGCCGGAGTCTGTTCGATGACCAAGGTGCTGGTCCGGTCTGCGATGGCGGGGATCTCCTCGATATCGATTTCGGCCTTTACGATGCGGTCGTCCGGCAACGGGACTTCATCCGATGCGGAGTCCCGGATGTCCAGGTACATCTTCGTGTAGTGTTGCCACGCTCCAGCGTCATCATCGAAGGTCACCAGGGTCTCGGGCTGAAGTCCCGAGAATGCGCGCTCGGAGAGATTCGCGGAACCGATGATGACCCGTGTATTGCCATTTTCAGTGTTATCCAGAAGGTACAACTTGGCGTGAGCAACGTATTTTCGCAGTACCCGGAATGAGGCTTGACCCGAGCGTACTTTCCCGAGGATGTAACTGTGGCGCTCATCCCGCAGACCCATAATGGCCGCTCTGGCGTCCCCAACTGCGACTTGTTGAAATGCAAGGACATCTCTGATGTCGCGCAGGGTATTTTCACAACCGAACACGCACTCGAACTCGGCGAAATCAAAGTCGTCAAGCATCTTGACCACAGCCGGTATGCTTGCCGAATAGGTCAATACTCTAAGACGGTCATATCCGTTGAATAGATTCCAGTCGAATTTTCTTTCCGCCAGGAAACGAGCATTGACCACCCGCAATCCCGAACCATCGTCCAATGCAAAACCGCTTTGCTGCGACATGGCAATTCACCACGCTTGAAATGAGCCGCATTCTAATATGCTCAGTTCCGAGTTCGGAACCTTCAAAAGTCGTTTTCGCTCAAAAATGAAACGTGCCCAACGAGGCACGTACCCATAGATCGTAAAAAAGACCGGCGGGATTGCTCCCGCCGGCCGATTTGCCGATAAGGCGGTTGAGAACGGGCTACTAGATGTAGTCCTGGTCCTCTGCCATCATGGCCAGAACGTCACCGCTCTGCAGCTGGATGGCGCGCTGGATCTGCAGCTTGAGATCATCGATCATTTCGTCGGGGATCTCGCCGTCGTTGTCGCGAGCAACTTCCTTCATGGAGTCGAAGGCCCACTCGTCGGAGTTACCGTGGGGCATTTCGAAGAAGTCGCGCTCGAAGACCGGGAGTTCACCAGGTCCGAAGTAGCCCTTGCCCTCAAGGTTGTAGCCTTCGAGGTCGTGGGTGCCCTTGCCGAGGACCTGACCGGTGGCAGCGTAGTGCTCCATCACGTTCTTGAGGCCATACTTCTGGATCGGGCAAACCTTCATGCAGACGCCGCAGCCAAGGTAGCGGGCCATGACGGGGCGGCAGCGCTTGAAGTAGAGCTTGTTCTTCTCAATTCCACGCCACCAGATCTTGTCGCGCATCAGGGCGCGGCCCGGGCAGCGGTTCACGCAGACCTGGCACACCTGGCAGAAGGCGTGGATGCCGTAGTCGACGGGCTTGTCATAGGTAACATTGGCGTCGGTGGTGACCATCATGATCCGGCAGCGGTTGCCGGTATGGGGGGTCAGCAGGTAGCCGCAGGCGCCCAGGGAGCCGAGGCCCGCGTTCACGAACATGGGGATCACGGGGCCGGTGGCATCGCTGGAGTGGATGACATGGGCCTTGTAACCCAGGGAGCGGATGAAGTTGCCGAGCTCCAGGCCCGCCGCAGCCTGCGTCCGATAGGTGCTGGAGTGCACGATCTCGGCGTCAACGCTGGGGATGGTCTGGGTGGGCTCGAAGTCCTGCTCAAAGGCCAAGCAGATGGCATGGGGCAGAACGGTGAAGCCGCGCTTGCTCTTGTAGTCGTACCGGGGGTCGTAATTGGTGATTCCGACTTCCAGGTAGCCCAGCTGGCGAGCCTTGTCCTTGATCAGCTCGGAGACGTCCTCGCCGGTAGGCTCGGCGGTGGGCTCCATCTCGGCGGTCGCGCGACCGGCCATGATCAGGTTGCTGTTGAGCTTGTCGTGCTCCTTGCGGATCTCACGCATTTCGGCGTGGAGGTCGCGCAGGGTGTTCGCCCAGTCGCGAGACGCGCGCTCGGTGATGTTCATGGTTTCCAGCGGATACTCGCGGGCGTACCAGTCAACCTCGCGGTCGGTCTTCGGAATACCGGGGACGGTTTCGAGTTCTTCGGGAACCGGAATGGTGACTTCGGAGTCCCCCCAGTGCCGTCCGGGACGGACTACCTCGTGCCCAATGGTAAGCATATTAGCCTCCTCACAGTTGGCTTTCCCCGCTCAAAGGCGGTTGCATTTCGGGCAATTTATACCCTTGCGAATCCTTTGTCAACACCGGATTTCGACTTTTCGGCGGAAATCGCTCTGGTTTGCGAATTTCGTTTTTCTACCGTTATACGGCGACGATTTGATGCAAACCCATGGACGATATCAAAACGTGCGGGGCTGCCAGCAAAATGATAGCTGACAGCCCCGGAACACCCCGGCATTGGTCTGCCGCGTCAGCCGCCGGTGCGCCTCGCGATCATGGCGTCGGCCAGCGGGCTGGCGCCGGATTTGACGGTGATGTTGACCAGCGAGGGACGGCCGGAGTTGATGGCGCGCTCCACCGCCGGGCCCACGTCGTCGGGCTGTTCGACCAGTTCGGCATACCCACCGATGCCCTCCACCACCTGGTCGTAGCGCACGCCGGGGCGCAGGGCGGTGCCCACGTCACGGCCGAAGTAGGCCAGTTGGAAGGTGCGGTCGATGCCCCAGTTGCCGTCGTTTCCCATGATGCCGGTGATGGGCAGGTTGTGGCGGATGCAGGTGTCGTATTCCATTGAATAGAACCCGAAGGATCCGTCGCCCATGAAGGCCAGCACCTTGCTGTCCGGGTAGGCCAGCTTGGCGGCCATGGCGTAGGGAATCGCACCGCCCAGGTGGCTCAACGGCCCCAGGCGCATGAAGTGGCCCGGAGAGCGCGCCGGCAGGTAGCAGCGGCCCCACTGCACGTAGTCGCCGCCGTCCAGCACGATGAAAGTGTCCTCGTCCACCAGGTGCTCGATGCGGGTGTACACGTCCAGCGGGTGCATGGGCGCTTCGTTGGTGGCGTTGCTGCGCAGGTTGTCCAACCAGGCCGTCTGCTCCGCCCTGAGTTCGTCGATCCACGGGCCTACGTTGCGGTTGAGGGTGGCTGCGCCGGATAGTTGGTCCACGATGGCGCCCAGGTCGCCCAGCAGGCCCACGGCGACGCCCCGGTTGCGTCCGATTTCGGCGGCGGACGGGTCGGCCTGGATCAGCTTGGCGTCGGCGTCGAAGATGCCGCCGTAGCGATAGCGGTGGTCCAGGCGCTTGCCCAGCAGCAGGACGACGTCGGCCTCGCGGAATTTCCGGGCCGTGCGGTTCAGCGCGCCGTCGGCGTAGCCGAAGCACAGGGGATGCAGGTCGTCGATGAGTCCCCGGGCCTGCTCCACGGTGAAGATGGGCGCGCCGGTGGCTTCGGCCAGAGCCTCAAGTTGCGCCGGTTCCACGGAGTAGCGGGCCGGATTGCCGACGATGATCACCGGACGCTGCGCGTTGGCCAGGAGGTTGGCGGCCTGCTCGATGAGCGCTGGATCGCCCTGGGATCGGCCCATGTTGCGGTATTCCTGGGGCAGGAACGGCGGCAGGTCCTCCTCGCTGATGGGCGCCTCCTGCAGGTCGATGGGCAGGGTCAGATGCACCGGGCCGGGGCGCCCGCTCATGGCGGTGCGGAAGGCGGTGGCGACGAACTCCGGTATGCGGTTCTTTTCGTGGATCAGCCACGACCCCTTGGAGACGGGGGCGGCCATGGCGACCTGGTCGATCTCCTGGAAGGTGGCCTGGCCTTTTTCAGGCAGTTCGGCGCATCCGGCGACGAAGATGACGGGGCTTTCGGAGGTGTATATGGCGGGCAGGCCGGAGATGGCGTTGGCGAAGCCGGGGCCGCCAGTGAACAAGGCGACGGCGGGCTGGCCGGTGATGCGGGCGTAGCCGTCGGCCATGTGCATCGCGGCGCCCTCGTGGCGGGTGTCGATGAACTCGATACCCTCATCGGCGGCGGCGTCCACCAACGGCAGGATGGTGTCGCCCACGATGGTGAAGACCTTCTGCACGCCCTCCTGTTTCAGGCATCGGATAAAGAGGTGGCCCCCGTTCAGCTCCGGCATGGATGCAACTCCTTTAATAGGGACAGTATCTGCAAATGAAGGCCCGAACAATCGGGCCAAACAATCTTATCATAGGCACGTGCTATACTTCGGACCACATCATTCAGCGGCCCAGGCAACGCTACCATGACCACCCTCGAAAACAACGAACCGACCGAACAGAACGCGGACGCTGTCGGAAAGGAAAAAGCGGCTCCGAAAAATCTAGCCGAGTTCCTCGAAGGGTATATCGGCGTAGTGGACAGCAGCAAGGACCCGAACGCCGGCACCTATCGCACCTCGGCGTCCAAATACGGCCAAGAGTACAGCGACCTGCTCTGGGAAGAGTATCAACGCGACCAGGCCGAGGCCAAACGTCGATACGAGCGCGAACGTAAGCAGCAGCAATGATACTGACCGACACCGGGCCGCTGGTTGGCTTAATTAACGCCGCTGACCAGCATCACGCCCGATGTGTCGGAGCGTTGGACGCTTTATCGGCAGAATCGCTGCTCACCACTTGGCCTTGTTTCACTGAGGCTATGCACTTGCTCTGGCGGGATGGCGGCTATCGCTATCAGGCTGCGCTATGGGATATGTACCGTGATGGGAGGTTGGTTCTGCACGAACCAACGCCGGCGGAAATTTTCCGTATGACCCAGTTGATGGGACAGTACCGAGATTTACCAATGGATTTGGGTGACGCTTCCTTGGTAGCGGCGGCGGAAAGACTGGGATTGCAAAGGGTGTTCACCGTTGACCGTCAGTTTTACATCTACCGGCTGGGAAACGGAGACGCGCTAGAGGTGGTGCCGTAGAGGGAGACGATTATCAGCGTGGGCACGCTCCACGCAATCGGCACTCCCGCGGCCCCACGCTACACCCCAGGCAATCGCCCCAAGCGGCAAGGTTCACCATGACCACCAAACGGACGAAAACAACCCGGCCGGACGGCAACCCCTACGGGCTGACCGTGCTGCCCGATCCGCCCAAGCCACCCGACGCCATGTATCAACGTCCCCATATCGCGAAGATGGACCAGGTCCTGCGCGCCCACTTCGGCCAACGCTCCAACATGCTGGTATCCGGCGAAGGCTACCTGTGCGACGTACCCGGCAACGCCCGCAGTTCGCCGAATCCCGACCTGATAGTATCCTTCGACCTCGAAATACCGCCAGGCGAGATTGAGAGCGTGGCCAACGGGTACACCATCAGCGAAGTGGGCAAGCCGCCGGAGTTCGTGCTGGAGGTGGCGTCGGAGACCACCGCCCGCCGAGACGAGACCGTCAAGCGCGACACCTACGCCAGGTTCGGAGTATCGGAGTACTGGCGCTTCGATCGCACCGGCGGCCGTTACTACGTCGCGGCTTTGGCGGGTGACCGTTTGGTGGAGGCAACCTATCAACCGATTCCCACAACGACCGACGCTGAGGGCATCATCCGGGGTTACAGCCCCGCGTTGGGACTGGAGTTGCATGCGGCGGACTGGCAGACGGTCAATCGGTTGGGCTGGCCGATTTCGGATTGGGAGCAGCGCATGCGGGATTGGCAGCTGAGGTTTTGGGATCCGGTTGCCGAAGAGTACCTGCCGGACCTGCTGAATGCGCTGGAATCGTTGGCCGCAGAGCGGGCGGCGAGGCTCGCTGTGGAGGAGGAGGTACAGCGGTTGCGGCAGGAGTTGGGACGGTAAGATAGAGACGATGATGATCTGCTGTTTGCTGTTGTGTCGGGCTCAAGCGCGTAGTCAGTTTATTTGTTCCACGACCCCATTAGAACGGCAAATCTTCGTCGGACTGCGCCACGTTATTCTCGTTCGTATCTGGCTGAGTGTATCGCGTTATTCGTCCCATTTTGTTGAGAATGAAATAAATCAACGAAAACAGCCGCTGAAACAGATAATCAACTTGGTCAGTACTTACCAAACGCTCTTGTATAGTTTCCGAATGCCGTATCCGTAAGCTGTTGCCCGCCTCTGTCAAAGCTTTAGCTTCGGCATCGACAAAGTCCCTCAGTTTGGGTTGATTTGGTCCGACGGTCTTGTCAAGGACCTTGGTGATGCCTCGCCGTTTATCTTTGTCTTCTATTGTTTTGAGACGTTCCCAGGCATCCCATAGTTTTTCTAGTGCGTCGCGGTGTTCAATGTCGTCTGGAAGCAAAATTTTTCGCCGAGCGGTTTCCAGTAATTCATCCAATTCGAAGTCGCCGGTTAGAAATTCAACTGAGTGCAATACATCGCCGACTGGGCCAGGGATGATCCTTTCGATAATACCCTCCGGTGTGAGGGTAAACGCGAGTCCGTTACGACCAAAAATCCGATTCACCTGTTCCATGAATTCCGATTGGCCGGCTCGTTGATCAAATTTCAGATGGTAATGTTGAAAAAAACTGTGGTAATGGACCCGCTCTGGTTTTCCAATCGATGACCAACAGAACTCAATGATGTCCATGATTACTGGAAGCGGAGGCTGCTCAATTCCAGACAGCCTCCACAAGTCTTTGCGATACGTTGTAGGGTATCCGAACACTGGGGTACTTTCCGAGTCTCGCCACCGCTGCTCCATATCCGCCAGCTCGGGGATTTCAGTTTTCAACCCGACCTCAAGCCGAGTTACATTCGCTCCGCAGCACACGTTAGAGTCGAATGGATAATCTTGACAGGTTTCCGGAAACCTGCGACCAAAAGAGCCGTTTCCGACACACTCTTCTATGAGATGAGCGATGCCCTGCCAAACGACGGATGAAATCTGATTGACCGTCCTAGGCCGGGTACCAAATTCGCGCTCGCTGAAATATTGCGCCATCTGCATTTCCTACGCGCCAAACAATTTTCACTACTTTGCCTTCCTCACATTATACGCAATAATTTTTGCGTCAAAATCTGAGCCCCTTCGCGCATAAGGCTTTTAGCGCTCCGTACTTACGCCATTCATTGGTAAAACCAGCGTATGGATCTATCGTTAGAGCCGAATCGCTATACTCCCTGCGTGGGCACGCTCTACGTAATCGGCACCCCTATCGGGAATCTTGAGGACATTACCGTGCGGGCGGCGCGGATCCTGGCGTCGGTGGCGTTGGTGGCGGCGGAGGATACGCGGGTTACTCGACGGTTGCTGGCGCATCTGGACGCCAAACCTCGGCTGGTTAGTTGCAATGAGCACAACTGGAGCCGGCGGCTCCCCGCGCTGCTGGAGTCGCTGGAGTTGGGGGATGTTGCGCTGGTGACTGACGCGGGGTCGCCGGGGATCAGCGACCCGGGCGCGGGCGTGGTGGCGGCAGTCGCTGATGCCGGGTACGAGGTGGTCAGCGTGCCGGGCGTCTCTGCGGTTTCGGCTGCGCTGTCAGTTGCAGGGTTCCCCGCCGACCGGTTCGTGTTCCTGGGGTTCCTGCCCCGGCGTCGTGCTGAGCGATCGGCTGCATTGACGGAAGCTGCGAGCTTGGGTCAGACGCTGGTGATATTTGAGGCGCCCCACCGCCTGCGCGCCACGTTGACCGACATCGCCAATGCGCTCAACGACCCGCCGCTGGCGGTGTGCCGGGAGTTGACCAAGCTGCACGAGGAGGTGTGGCGCGGCGTAGCGTCGGATGCGGTGGACTACTTCGACGAACCGAGAGGCGAGTTCACCATCGTGATCGGCCCGGGGTCGCCGGACGATGCAGGTGTAAGCGGTGAGCCGACCATCACCGTGGAAGCAGCGCGGGAGGCGTTGGCTCAGCGGCGGGCGGCCGGAATGCGCGGGCGCGAGGCCGTGGCCGAGGTCGTTGCGGCCACCGGACTCTCGCGCCGGGTTGTGTATGCGCTGTGGGTGGAGACGGGCGGCTAGGCCGATTCGCCGCGCAGCCGACTCAGTTCGGCTTCCAACTCGGCGACCCTGTTCTCCGCTGCTATTCGGGCTTCTTGTTCCGAAACCCGTCCCTCGTGTTCCGCGATTCGGGCCGCCTGTTCTGCCATTCGGGCCTCGTGTTCCGCGACCCGGGCTTCCTGTTCTTCGGCATAGTTGCGCAGCCATTCCCCTGACTTCGGATCGTAGAACCTCAGGCGCCCACTGTCCCAACACAGGCGCAGGTCAAGGGAAGGGCTGTATCCGCAGGGCCTGCCCTCCTCGTCGGGGGTGATTTCGAAGCGGTGATACTCGCCGTCTGCCAGGTACTCTCCTACCAGCGGCTCGCCGTAGAAGTCGCCGCCGCTACCGTCAAAACGCCAGTATTCGCCGAAACCAATCCCCGCGTACAGGACGCGCTTCTCCGTAACGTCCCGGCGGGCGGTGCTCTCGGAGGCGATTTCCAGCACGAAATCGGCCGGCTTGCCAATCTCCCACACGAGATAAGTGTTGCGGTAGTCCATGGACGCGAACCCCTCAGCGGTGACGCCCAGGGTCACGTGCAAGTCGGGCGATATGAAACGCCGGGGATTGCCCTCTTCGTAGTAGATGAAGGTGTTGCCGCTCACCTCGACGTCCGGGCGATCCCGAAAGTGCTGACGGACCGTGCCCACGATTTCGGTGAAGTAGGGTTCCTGGTAACGTCCGTCCGGCAAAGGTTCGTCATCCGAGTCCGGGTAGTGGATGTCGTCCGGAAAGCGCCCACGATGGACGTCTGCCGGCAGTTTGGTAGTCATGGCAAGCCTCGCAATGGCGAACGCGGCTTTGAATTGACCGACGATGCCGCAGCTAGGCGCAGACGACGACGGCTTCGCCCAGGCCCTCGATTGAAACGCGGCCCTCGGAGGCGAAGCTGAGCGGCGTGGGAGGCACCAGGCTGCCGGTGATGACCGTGTCGCCGGCCTTCAGCGGGTGGTTGAGGCGCGACAACTCGTTGGCCAACCAGACCAGCGGCTCGAAGGGATGGCCCATCACGTCGCGGCCGTAGCCTTCGCCAACCTGCTCATGGTTGATCTGCATGACGCCGTGGCAGTTCACCAGGTCCAGGTCCCGCCAGTTGGTGACGGGATCGCCCAGCACCACGCCGGAGTTCAGGATGTTGACGGCCACGCTCATCAGCGTGCGCTCTTCCGTGGTCAGATCGTCGGGCGTGCGGATGTCCACGATCTCGAAGGCGGTTGCAATCTCAGCCACGGCGTCCTCAACGGTTTCTCTGGTGTAGGGCGCGCCCGACGCCGGCAGGTCCTTGGCCAGCGTAACGCCGACCTCAAGCTCGATGCCCAGGTTCACGTACTCGGTGAAATTGAGCACGACGGGCGAGCGCAGGATGGTCTTCTCGAACACGCCGCCCAGCACCGGGTGGTTGATGCCCGCCCGTTCCTGCATCACGGCCGTGGTGTACGCCAGCTTGTAGCCGGCCAACGGCCCCCAAAGGCTGGACAACATGCAGTGGAGTTCCTTCTGGATGGAGTAGGCTTCCTCCAGCGTCTTGGGGAACAGGCCGTCGGGCAGCCGGTCAAAGGGCTGAACCGCCTTGTATTTTTCGAAAATCAGCTCGGCGGCCGCGCGGGCCGGCGTGGTGGTTACCATGGGGCATCTCCTGTGTTGGCGATTAGGGAATGGAACCAAATGAAGTGGAGGTGTAATCAGGCGTAAAGGGTCATGGATCGGCGTCTTCGGAGAGTTGTCGCGATGGGCTAGGACGGCGCCGTTGGTGTCGCCGATTATAGCGGATGGCGATCAGCCAAAACACGGCGACTATCACCGCCGATAATGCCAGCAGCAGCAGTCCGGTACGCGACAAAAAGCCGAACGGGCCGATAATCCGCCACAACGCCACGGCGGCGATCTGCGTGACGATAATAGCCACAACCAGCGGAATGCCGCCGGATGTGTATTTGCGGTATAGCCAGAACTCGGCGATACCCACAATGATGATGGCAATGATTATCAGCAGCAACGGACGGGGCTGGACTCTGCGGTGAATAGCCGGAATAGTAAAAAGCCGCCGGCTGCCGGAAAACTGTCCCGGCGACCGGCGGCGCAGGTGTCGGACTGCGCGTTTGCGGTGACTTTAGCGGGCCTCGCTGGCTGCCTCGAATCCGGCATCGCGGTGGGTGCCGTCGCAGAACGGCTTGTTGCTGGACTGGCCGCAGCGGCAGAAGGTGACCCACTGCCCCTCTGGGATGGTGTAGTTGTTGCCGCTCTGGTCAACGATCTCAATCTCGCCGGAGACCCGCAGGGGGCCGTTGCCACGAACTTCTACCTTGACGTCCGCCATCTTGATTCCTCCTCTGATTTGACTGTCAGTGCGCCCGTTGCCGTCGTTAGCGGCGTCGGCAAGCAGGCGCGGTGATTATTCACCATATCGCGGTGTCGGTCAAATTGAAACCGTCATCGGGTGAAAGCATGGTAGGGGCGGGTTTGAAACCCGCCCCTACACCGTTCAATGCTGGTACGATTAGTTCAATGCTGGTACGATTACAGGTTCACCACCAGGTTGTCGGGGGCGCGGCAGAGGATGCCCTCCTGTTCCTCGTCGTAGGGGTTCTCCTCGATGTGCGGGGTATTGGCGGGCACGAAGATGAAGTCGCCGGGGCCGGCTTCGATCCACTCCTCGAAGTTTTCGCCGAAATAGACGCGGACGTGTCCCTTCAGCACGTAGGCAGCGGTCTCGGCCTCCAGGTGGGTGTGCGGCGGGCCCTTTTCGAGGGGCGCGGCGGTAACCTTGCCCATCCAGATCTTGGTGGTGTCGCCCTTGCCGGGAACGATAGCCGGCTGGCGGACCATGCCGGGCGTCTGGATGGTCTCGGAGGCATCGCCCACGGTGTGCACCACGTAGGGCTTGAGGCCGGTCTGCTGGTCGGTGGTGGTCATTGTTCTTGCTCCTTGTCCTCGTCTCGTTGCCACCGGTAGAGCGGTGACGGATAGTCGTCCCGCATACCGGTGTCGCCGAACCGGATGTAGAAATCACGCCGATCATGATACAGCCGGGCGCGGTTCAGCACCACCTTCCTATCATCTCACGCGTACCCACCTTGTAATTGCGTGGTGAAAGGATGGAAAAGTCGATTTCCCGCTCATTTCCTCTCATTTCCGCTAATTCCAGTAGGGGATTGAGCGGGTCGTGGGGCTGAATGGGGGTCGAGGGAAGGGTTTTGGCGGCAGTTTGAGCGGTATTGGCGGTCAGGTGAGCGGGTTTGGGGGACGAAGTTCGCGGTGTTGGGAAGTGGGCATTGGGACGGCTGTGGCGGCCCTCGGTGGCGGGTTGGAATTGGAGCGTTGGGTAACATGGTACGGATGGGGGAAGGGTTAGAGCAAGGAGGAAGTGCCGCCGGGTGGGGGTGTCTGAACTGGAGTTTTTTGGGGGAATTTGGGTGATGATGGGGGGCGATGGTAGGTCTTTTTGCCACAAAAGGCAGATGAATCACAAAAAGTTGGGCGTTTTGGCACCGACCGGAATGACTGTGCCACCTGAATTGGGACGGCGGAGGAGCTCGCAGTTACAGGTTGCGCAAAGCGGGTACGCGTGAGCCCCATCATCATCCTCGTTGTCCAGGGCGCCTTGATGGTGTGACCGTTCGCAGTGAACTGGCATTAGTGCGGGGGCATGAACCCGCGCGCAGCATGATTGCACGGCATACGTTCACACGGGGATGCTATAATTCCAACCCCGCGACAGGTCGATGATGCGAATTCACCCCTCCCCACACGCAACCTACCGGTGTCGGTAAGCGGACAGGGAATGAGGAATTCCGCCCGGCTCCTGACCCCGGTGTTGCGGCGGACCGTCGATACGCTGCGCGACCTCGCTCCCATTGTCCTGGTCATCGGGTTTTTCCAGGTCGTGGTGCTGCAGCAGCCCTTCCCCAACCTGGGGAACGTGATCGTCGGGCTGCTCTGCGTGTGCGCCGGACTGGCGCTTTTCATCCAGGGATTGGAAAGCGGACTGTTTCCCCTGGGAGAAGCGCTGGCGCGGGGATTCGCCAACAAGGGCAGCCTGTCCGCGCTGTTGGCCTTCGCCTTCTGTCTTGGTTTCGGCGCGACCGTCGCCGAGCCGGCGCTGATTGCCGTCACCGCCGAAGCGGCGGAGGTTGCATCAGAGGCCGGCGCAATCACCGATAGCGACTCGGCTCGCGGTTCCTACGCCCTGCAGCTGCGCATAGTGGTGGCGATTTCGGTGGGATTGGCCATCGTGTTGGGCGTCCTGCGCATCCTGAAGGGCTGGCCCATCCACTGGCTGATAATTGGAGGTTACGTCCTGGTGACCGCCATGACCATCCTCGCTCCCGACGAGATCATCGGAGTGGCCTACGATTCCGGCGGGGTCACCACCAGCACCATCACCGTACCTTTGGTCACCGCCCTGGGCGTAGGGCTCGCCGCTTCGATCCGCGGGCGCAACCCCATAGTGGACGGTTTCGGGCTCATCGCCTTCGCCAGCCTGACTCCGATGATCTGCGTAATGGCTTACGGCATGGTGACTCGATGATAAGTTTTCTGCACACGCTTCCGACGGCGCTACTGTCAACGGTGTTTGACGTGGCTCCCATCATCGCGGTTCTAACTCTGTTTCAGGTCTTCGTGCTGCGACGGCGGCTGCCCAACCTGCGCCGGACGGCAGCCGGGCTGGTGTGCGTCCTGCTGGGCCTGGCCCTTTTCCTGGTCGGCCTTGAAAACGCGCTGTTCCCCATCGGGGAAACCATGGCGCGCCAGCTCACCGCGCATGCCGCAACCGGCGCGATCAGCGCAGCCGGCGGCGTGGATTGGCGCGACTACCTGCTGGTGTACGCCTTCGGCGCGGCCATCGGCTTCGCAACCACGGTGGCGGAGCCATCACTCATCGCCGTGGCCATCAAGGCCGAAGAGGTATCGGGGGGAACGATCAATGCCTGGGCCCTGCGGATCGCGGTGGCCGTGGGCGTCGCCATCGGCGTGTCCCTGGGGTGCTTCCGCATCGTTACCGGAACGCCCCTGCCCTGGTACATCATGGCCGCCTACGCCATCGTCATCGTGCAAACCTTCCGGTCCAGCCGGACCATAATTCCCCTGGCTTACGACAGTGGAGGGGTCACCACGTCAACCGTTACCGTGCCGGTGGTGGCGGCGCTGGGCCTCGGGCTGGCCGCCAGCATTCCGGGCCGCAACCCGCTGATCGACGGTTTTGGTCTAATTGCCTTCGCCAGCGTTTTTCCTATAATGACCGTGCTGGGCTACGCCATCGCGGCGTCCTGGTGGGTTCGGTGGAGAACCCCCGGCGGCAGGGAGGGAGTAGAGGCATGAGACTCAAGCTTATCGTCGCACTCGTCAGCGACGAGAAATCCGAAGTAGTGTTGGAGGCCGCCCGCGCCGGCGGCGCCACCGGCGCAACCATAATTTCCAGCGTGCGGGGTGAGGGCTTGCGTCCGGGAAAAACCTTCTTCGGTCTTCGCCTTGAGGCCATGCGAGACGTGCTGCTGTTCCTGGTGCTGGAAACTCGCGCCCGCGACATCCTGGAGCGTATTCGGGATGCGGCGCAGTTCGACACCGAACACGGGTCCGGTATCGCATTCCAACTGGATATCGAGGATGCGGTCGGCCTGGTGACTCAACTGCCCACCATTCGAGAGGAATTGGAATACGATCTATGAGCGCGCGCGTCCCCACCAAAGTCGCGGACGTGATGAGTCCGCAACTCCATAGCATCGACGGGCTGGCCACGGTGTCCGACGCCATTGCCCTGATGCAGCGGCACGATGTCGGCGCTCTGGCGGTGAACCGTCGGGACGAAACGGACGAGGTGGGGCTGCTGGTCGTCTCCGATATTGCCCAACACGTAATCGCCCAACACCGCTCTCCGGAACGGGTCAACGTGTATGAAATCATGTCCAAGCCAGCGCTGACCCTGCCGCCCGACATGTTGATCCGGTACGCGGTTCGGCTGCTGGTCCAGTTTCAAGTCTCCCGTGCCGTCGTGGTGGACAACAAACGGAACCCCGTCGGCTTCGTGACCATGCGCGACCTGATAATAGGACGCCAGGCAGAGTAATAGGACGCCAGGCGGAGTAACAGCCGTCGGGATCGGTTTCGCCTCAGCGGATGCGCGACGACGGTTGAATCAGGCCCGGTAAGTGCCAGGGTAGATGGGCGGGGCGGGGTAGTCCTCACGGCGACCGGTATCGCCGTCCTGAATGATAAAGTCGCGGCGGTCGTGATACAGGCGGGCGCGGTTCAGAACTACCTCCCGTTCGTCATCGGGGTTATCCAGGACGGCCTTGATGGTGTCGGCGTCGGCCATGAACCAGTATTTGTAGTCGCCGATGAAGACATAGTCCATCTGGCGCTTGAAGAAGTACCCGCGAAACGCCTCACCGTCGCGGACCCGCTGGCACACCGCCTGCATCAATTCCCGCTCACCATCCTTACTTCAGCAGCACGTACTCGTGGGGCCACGTCTTGCGGAAGGTTATGGCCTCGCGCCAGGGCGCGGCGGCGATGCGATCGGTGAGTTTCATGAGGGTTCGTTAATGTTGTCTTCAGGAATCTCTAGATTTTGTGAAAAAGCTGTTTCGGTTTGGGTTGGTCCGACTATGGTTTGGAGACGGGGTTCAATTACTTCCCGAAGCCTGAGGAGGTTGTCAAACATCCACTGACGAGTGCGTTCCTGAAGATCATCCGGATCTCCAAAATGTGCTTCAGTTGTTGCGCAGATGCCAGGAATGTCCCAATCTTCATACCAATCCAGCGAAATGCCTGTCAGTTCCCTCTCGATCTGCTCTTTATCTTCGTAGAGAGCATCGAAAATTGATCGCTTGTGCTCTGTGACTCGGAACCCGACTGTCGCCAAATCATCGTCAGCATCGTGGACCAACATATAGAACATACCATCCAAACCACTGGGGTAAGTTCGATACCGAGAAACCCAACCGCCGTTCCTTGGAGAAATCGCGCCGATTCCTCGATCCATTAGCCTCTCGTTCAATGGTGCGTAGAACGCGCTGTAATAAGTATGTCTGTTAATTGAACCCGTGGATGACTCGCCTTTGGACCGATCAAGTCGTCCATTAGGCTCAACGACCAATTTGAACACCGGAGCAGGCGACGATGCTCCTATGCGTACTGCGCTGACCTCTACGCCATATATCTCTGTATTGCCCTCACACGCTCGATTAAGCCAATTGAGTGCTCTTGTATGCGCGTCAGTAAATTCCGGAGCGACCCAAATGATCACGCGGGCCTCGTGGTCAGCTCCATACTTTAGAATTCTGACGAAATGGTCGTCATCAGTAGCCCCCAACTGGTTTTCTACAATAACCGTGTTGCCCGAGTCGTCTTCCGCGAGGATGTCTGCGTATCCGCCAAATTTATACGCTTCTGTCTGAACCAAATCTAAAGCTAACCCGACAGCGTTACCCAGCAAATGCAAATTCTCTGCTAACCACGGAGTAAATTCTTGGCTTTCATGGCTCCAAACCGAACCCACAGGCACGGCTTCCAAGTTACCAAGTTCTGGTATTGGCATATCTATTCTCCCTTCATGCTAGGCCAGCAGCGCATCCAGAAAACGCTGACATTGCCTAAAACTGTTCCTGACCAAGTGGTCGGCGAGATGGACCCGGTAGAAATACCGATGCAGCGCCTCTCCGTTACCGAATCCTTCCCGCAAATCCACGTCCGGGAGGTGCGCATCTATTTCTGGTACGGCCCGTTTTATTTCAAAGTGAGAATTCAGTCGTGCCGACGTGTGCTGTGGGGCGATGTATTTTATGGCGTGTGCGACGGCGCCCCACATCATTTCAGCAGCGGTCAGCAGGTCGTCCAACTCAAACTCCAGCTCCGCCTTGCGTCGGCAACGTAGTGAAAGTTCGTAGTGGTCTGCTGAGCGCGTCATCAGGCTGCCAGCAAACGCGAAATAAACGAGCGTACTACTGGCTCGTAGAACGCCACGTCTTCCAAGTCCAACAAGTCCCCGTCGCCATTCCTGTGGTACTCGAGGGTAATCAAGTAGCCCGAAACCAGAGGAATCCCGGTTCGACGCTCCAAGCCGTCTATGAACGGCTCCACATCGTCGTAATCCAGCGACGGTAGCTTGTGACCGCGGGACGATGCCGCCTGCTCTATCGCCGCCTCAGTGGCCTTCCAGAAGAACGTTGATGCCTCGCCGTGGTTGCCCCGCAGCAGGCTCAGGTCGGCCCGGTCAAGCAATGATTGGATGTTTTCGGGGATGACATTTTTTGTGGTCATCGTTCCTCTCCAGTTAACGGCGTAAGGGCGGATATTCGTCCGCCCTTACATCTTACCAGCCGCATTTGCAGCCGGATCAGCCGCCGTTCTGCTCCCACAGCGCTTCCAGCACTGCGCCGGGGTTCATGGGGAGGTTGGTCAGGCGGACGCCGGTGGCGTCGTGGATGGCGTTGGCGATGGCGGCCATGGGCGGCACGATGGGCACCTCTCCCACGCCGCGCACGCCGTAGGGATGCCCTGGGTTGGGCACCTCCACCACCACCGTGTCGATCATGGGCAGGTCCAACGCGGTGGGCATGCGGTAGTCCAGGAAGCTGGAATTCTGCATGTGCTCGTCGTCGTTGAAGAAGTACTCCTCGTTGAGCGCCCAGCCGATGCCCTGCACCGCGCCGCCCTGGATCTGACCCTCCACGTAGGACGGGTGGATCGCCGTGCCAGCGTCCTGGATGGCGGTGTAGCGCAGGATGTCCACCTTGCCGGTTTCCTCGTCCACCGCCACGTCGGCGATGTGCAGCGCGTAGGCTCCGCCGACGCCGGTGGGAGACACGTTTGCACGTCCGACGATGGGGCCGCCCGTGCCGTTGAGGCGGGACGCCAACTGCCGGAAGGTGAAGCGAAGCTCAGGCTCCGACTTGTGCTGGATCACGCCACCTTCGTACTCGACGTTCTCGGGGTCTATGTCCCAGATGCGGGCGGCGCGATTGATCATCTGCTGTTTCACGTCCTGGGCCGCCTCGTAGGATGCCCAGCCGGTCTTGAAGGCGACGCCGCTGCCGCCGGTCATGGAGGTCCAGCCGATGGAGTTGGTGTCGCCCACGGCGGGGGCCACGTCCTCGGCGGCCAGGCCCAGAACCTCGGCGACGTGCATGGCGGCCACGGCGCGGCTGCCGCCGATGTCGGGCGAACCCTCCACCAGGCTCACGGTGCCGTCGCCCAGCACGCTGACGATGGCGCTGGCGGGGCCGGTGCCGTTGAACCAGAAGCCGCCGGCGATGCCGCGCCCGACCTTCTTGCCCTCGGCTTCGGGCGAGCGGTCGATGGGAGCGTTCCAGTGGTCGTGCTCCCGAGCGGCCTGCACGGTCTCAATCCAGCCGATGCTGCCGAACTGCGGGCCGGTTACGCGGCGGTCGCCCTGCTTGGCGCCGTTCTGAGTTCGGAAGTCCAGCTTGTCCATGCCGATCTGTTCGCAGATCTCGTCGACCACCGACTCCACGGCGAAGGCCGCGGCTGGTGAGCCGGGGGCGCGGTAGGCCGCCGTCTTGGGGTGGTTCAGCACCACGTCGGCCGCTTCGATCTTGCCGTTCTCGATGTTGTAGCAGGACAGGGCGCACTGGGCTCCCGGATTCACGGGTGAGCCGGGGAACGCGCCTGCCTCGTAGTACAGCGAGACGTCGGCGGCGGTGATCTTGCCGTCGTTGGTCGCGCCCATCTTCACCCGCAGGTAGCCGCCCGAGGTTGGGCCCGTGCCCTCGAAAACCTCGGTGCGGGACATCTGGATCTTCACGGGACGGCCGGTCTTCTTGGACAGCACCGCCGCGACGGGTTCCAGGTACACGAGCGTCTTGCCGCCGAATCCGCCGCCGATCTCCAGCTGGGTCACCAGCACCTTGGATACCGGCATGCCCAGGATGGTGGACGTCTGGTCGCGGACGTTGAAGTGTCCCTGGCTGCTGCACCAGATGTGCAGAGTGTCGTCGGCGTTCCAGAGCGCGGTGGCCGCATGGGGCTCGATGTAGCCCTGGTGGACGGCCTTGGTGCGGAACTCGCGCTCGATGACAACGTCGGCGGCGGCGAAGCCCGCCTCCAGGTCGCCGATCTCGTAGAAGTAGCGATTGGGCACGTTGCCCACCTTGCCGTCGTCGCCCTCGCCCAGCAGTCCGCCGGGGCGGACGTTGGGGTCGTTGAGGTTGGCGAGGCGCTCGTGGACCAGCGGGGCGTCGTCGCGCATGGCCTCCAGCACGTCCTGCACCGGCGTGAGCACCTCGTACTCCACGTCGATGAGGGCCAGGGCCAGCTCGGCCTCGTGTGCGCTGTCGGCGGCGACAGCCGCAATAGCGTGTCCTTTGTACAGGGCCTTCTCGGCGGCCAGGCAGTTGTTGCTCAGGAACTTGGGGTTGATCATCGCGCCTTCGCCCAGGTCCAGCACGCGCCCACCGGCTTGCGGCAAGTCGGCGGCGGTGGCGACGGCGTGGACGCCGGGCATGGCCTCGGCCTTGCTGGTGTCGATGCTCTTGATGCGGGCGTGGGCGTGGGGGCTGCGCAGGATCTTGGCGTGGAGCATGCCGGGCAGGTTGAGGTCGGCGCCGTACTGCGCGCGGCCGGTCACCTTGTCGGTGCCGTCGTGGCGGACAGGCCGGCTGCCGATTACACTGTAGCCCTCGGTGGCGGCGGATCGCTGGGTCGTCGTCATGGTTCACCTCGTAGCGGCGTCAATGGGTGTGTGCGTGATGGCGGCATCTTAACATATCGTCCAACTGAATGGCCAAAATCGAGAAACCTACGATCCTGATAGTCCAACGCCCTCGAGCCGGCCGGGAGAGGATGCCTGCACGTCAAAGCCCAGTAATAACGATACTGAGCACGGTGATTATGATGCCCGCGATGATCACGCCGCCGATCCAGCGACTTTCGCGCCGGATGCTAGCGTTGTTGGCATGCATCTCGCTACGTAGAGCGTTAATCTCTCCACGCAGGCTCGCGTCGCCGGCGCTCATCTCCTCGCGGAGGCTGGCATTGTTGGTGTTCATCTCCTCGCGGAGGCTGGCGTTGTTGGCGTTCATCTCCTCGCGCAGGCTGGCGTTGTTGGCGTTCATCTCTTCGCGGAGACCTCGTACTTCGCCGCGCACGCCTTGTATATCTTCGTGCAGTCTGTCCAGCCTTCGGGAGATGTCGGCGAAGCGTTCGATGTGGTCGGCCAATCGCTCATTAACCTGCTCGTAGGCACCTTCGAGTCGACTGAGACGGCTTTCGGTAGTCATAGTTCACTCTCCCGGACTGGAGATGATTATACCGACTGATCGTATCGGCAGGTAGTGAGAGTTTTCCAGAGCATTGGACTGCGGCGGCAGCGCGTCGATTATGGTAACGTGCGCTATAATAACGTGGCGTAAAGTGAGAGAGCAGTATGCGCAGTACTGCCGGCGGAGGTATTGCTGGATTATGAAACCACTGGAAGGCATCAAGGTGCTCGACTTGACCCGCGCGTTGGCCGGTCCCTTCTGCGCCCTCATGCTGGGCGACTACGGCGCGGACGTAATCAAGATCGAACGTCCCGGCGTCGGCGACGACACCCGCAAGTGGGGCCCTCCTTTCATCGGCGAAGAGTCCGCGTACTTCCTCAACGTCAACCGCAACAAGCGCAGCCTGACGCTGAACCTGCGCGATGAGAAGGCGCAGCAGGTCTTCCTGCAACTGGCCGCCGACGCCGACATCATCGTTGAAAACTTCACGCCCGACGTGATGCCCAACTTCAACCTGGCCTACGAGGACGTGAAGAAGGTCAACCCCGCCATCATCTACTGCTCCATCTCCGGTTTCGGCGCCACCGGGCCCTACCGCAATCGCCCGGCCTACGACCAGATCATGCAGGGCATCAGTGGCCTGATGAGCATCACGGGCGACCTGGGCGGCGACCCGCAGAAGGTCGGCATTGCCGTTTCCGACATCGGCGCCGGCATGTGGGCAGCCTTCGCCGTCATGGCCGCGCTGCACCATCGCAATACCGCCGGCAACGGCGAGGGTCAGTACATCGACCTCTCCATGCTGGACGCGCAGGTGGCGTGGATGACCTATCAGGCCGGTTACTACTTCGCCACCGGTGAGGCTCCCAAGCGGCTGGGCGCAGCCCACCCCACGCTGGTCCCCTACCAGGCTTTCATGGGCAAAGACGGCAAGTACTTCAACGTGGCCGTGGGGTCCGACCGCCTGTGGGACCGGTTCTGCGAGGGCATCGACCGCATGGACCTCCACGAGGATCCCGACTATGCCAGCAACGGCGTGAGGGTCAACAACCGCTCCAAGCTGGTGCCCCTGCTGCAGGAATACTTCCTCAAAAAGGACGCCGACGACTGGGTGGCCGACCTACAGGCCGTCAGCGTCCCGGCAGGCCCCATCAACGACCTGGCCGACGTTTTCAACGACGAGCAGGTGTTGCACCGGGAGATGCTGCTGGAAATGCCGCACCCCACGCTGGGCAGCATCCAGCAGACCGGCCTGCCGATCAAGTTCTCCGAGACTCCCGGCGGCCTCGACCAGCCGCCGCCTCTCCTGGGCGAACACAACCACCAGATCCTCACCGGCCTGGGCTACTCGGACGCGGACGTGGACCAGATGGTCTCGTCGGGCGTCATCTGACCCGTTGATCGTGCGAAGAGGGGTGGCTAGATGGATCTGGGTTTGCAGGACACCGTGGCGCTGGTGGTCGATTCCCATTTGGGTATCGCGACCGCGGCCGCCGCGTCTCTTGCCAATGAGGGCGCGATTCTCTCCCTGACCGCGCCCGACAACTACCACATGCGCCATGTGGAGATCGAGCTGGCCCGGTCGAATATCCCCCAGGACCGTTTCCGCGCCGTCATCGCAGACCTCAGCCGCACCCGGGACATCCACCGCCTGGTGCGCGAGACCCTGCACCGGCAGAACGATATCGGCGTGCTGGTCAACACGGTGCAGGAGCTGGACCCATCCTCGGCTATGGAACTTGAAGAGGAGAACATAGAGCCGGCCATGGCGCGCAACTTCTTTTCCGCCGTGCAGCTAACCCGCGAAGTCTTGCCGCACATGAGGCGACTGGGCATGGGCCGCATCATCAACCTCATCCCGTATTCCGCCATCGAGGTCTCGTCCGGCGGCACCCTGTCGTCCCTGAGCCTCGCGCCCCTGCTGGCCTATTTCAAGGGCCTGGCGTTCGAACTCGCGCCCAATCACATCACGGTCAACAACATCATCTACTTTGGTGTTGAGAGCGACGATTCGGAAAACGGAGACGCGGATGGTAACGGCCGCGACCGGGCGAACGGCGGCGCGCCATCGGCAGGCCCCGGGGAAAACGGTTCCCACGGCAATCACCTGGAGGACGATACTCCAATGCACCGGATGGCGCAGCCCTGCGAAATCGGCGATGTCGTCGCCATGGTGGCATCGTCCCGCGCCTCATACTTGACCGGCGCCAACATCATCCTGGACGGCGGCAGACACCGGCAGTATTACGCCTGAACCCGTCCGATCCGCCTATGGCGGACGGCAGGAGGAACCCAATGGCCAACGCGCAGATGATTCACGACGCCCAGGAATTCCTCACCAACGAGGCGGTTCCCGGCTGGCTGATCTACGATTACCTGGGTTGCAACCCGGTGCTGGGGCAGGTCGCGCCGTCATCAGGGCACGTCACCCGACCGGTGTACCTCTACGTTCCGGCCTCCGGCTCGCCGACCCTGCTGACCCACCACGTGGACGCCGGCAAGTTCGCTGATTCGGGCGTGGAGACCGTCGTGTACAGCAGTCGCGTCACGCTGGAATCAGCGTTGCGGGAAACGTTGACTGGAGCTTCCAGCGTTGCCATGGAGTATTCGCCACGGAACAGCCTGCCCCGCGTCTCCCGCGTGGATGCCGGCACGGTGGAGTTGGTGCGCAGCATGGGGCCGGATGTAATCTCCTCGGCGGACCTGATGCAGTACGCCACCCAACGCTGGTCGCCGGAACAGCTGGCCGGTCACCAGCGCTCCGCCGACACCCTGGGCCGCATCGTCAACCAGGCATTCGAACGCATCGGGCAACGCCTCGCCGACGGCGTCACGGAGTTTGAGATCGCCGAGTTCATTCGCCGCCGTTTTCGGGAGGAAGGGCTGATTACTGCCGATGGGCCCATCGTGTCCGCCAACGCCCACTGTTCGGACCCCCACTACGAACCGGAACCCGAGGGCAGCAGCGTGTTCGCGCCCGGCGACTGGGTCCTGATCGACCTCTGGGCGCGCGAGGACACGCCGGGCAGCGTGTACGCCGATATCACCTGGACCGCCTACGTGGGCGACGACCCGCCGGCGCGTAACCGGGAGATTTTCGACATCGTTCTGGGCGCGCGCGACGCCGCCCTGGCGTTTCTGCAGGATTCCCACGCCGCCGGCGACCCGATCCAGGGTTGGCAGGCCGACGAAGTGGCCCGCCGGTACATCACGGATCGCGGCTACGGAGATTACTTCACCCATCGCCTGGGCCACAGCATCTACCACACCGTGCACGGAGAGGGTGTCAACCTGGACAACTTTGAGACCCACGACACGCGCCGGGTCATACCGGGCGTGGGGTTCTCCATCGAGCCTGGAATTTACCTGCCCGAGTTCGGCGTCCGCTCCGAGATTGACGCCTACATGAGCGAGGACGGGCCCTATGCCTCATCCCCCGTGCAGCGGGATATCGTTCTCATCAAAAACAACTAGTCCCGTGAAGCTTCTACGTAGATGAAAGGCTCTCTGCGTCGTCGATGTACCTGGCTGTTTCCCTGATTCGGCGCTCCGTTTGCGGATTGCAACGCGCGTCGTAGAAACAAGCGCCGTGGAGCTGCCCCAAGCGGCTGTAATAACGACCCAGGAGAGTCCGGGCCGCCGGCTCACGATCCACGAATGCATCCAGTTCGTCGGTAGTTCGAGCGGTGGTTACCGGTTCTTCTCCGGTTCGTGACAGAATGAGCGCGTCGGTCGCCCGCTTTGTGGCGCACCATGCCTTCTCCGCCGCGTCCCGAATATCGCCCGCTTCAAGGCGTCCCAACGCCTGAGCGTGGACCATTCGGGCATCGGCGAAAAGTTCCGCCACACGGTCTTGTATCGAGGTGGTCGTCAAAGCGCCTCCTTGCGTCAGCAGGGCCTTTTCAAAGTTAATCCGTCATTCCGGCGAAAGCCGGAATCCAGAACATTTCGAACACGACAGTCTGCTGGATTCCGGCCAAAGCGGGAATGACGGTTCGAGGTGAAAGGCCGCCATACGAGACTTTGAAAAGGCCCCGTTGCGTCAGGCGGCAATTGCAATTACGTTGCGCGAGCTTTGTCCATTTGTCATCCATTTTATTTCATAGGAGAGGGACATCCACAGCCCCTGCCACTCAGTTGCCCTTACGCGTCGTCCTAGGTGCAGCGGGATATCGTTCTCAGCAAAAACGACTAGACTCCCGCAAAATTGATCGCATTGGCGATTACCAGGGCGTACACCGCTATCAACAAAGGAATGACGATGGCTTTGACCGATTTCGCCAGAGCCAGTTCCAGAGAATTGTCCCTGCTCAACAAAGCCCACTCCGCCAACGTGTTGATGATAAGCGCTAGCCCCAGCGGGATACCCAGGGAAAGAAGATCCGCCATATCACTGTCGTTCTGCCCGATCGGAATTTTTGGCTTCGTACTTGTCGCGCCATACCCCCACTGCTAGTACACCGGTCATGGCGAGGGCCATTAACCCGAACAACACGCTCGCCGCCCGCACAACTTGGCATGAGTATTCACTGCCATCGCAGATAAAGAAAGTTACGGGGACGAATCCCAACACTATCAACCCCAACACTATACCTGTCATGGTGCTCTCCCGGTACGATGTTGATACCTTGCACCCATTGTATCTATTTCAGCCGGGAATGGTCCATTTGTTTTCGATTATTGTTCCTGGAGGATAGGAATTCAACGCACCAACTTCTCTTGGGGCTCGGATGTTTCGTTCCCGTGCAGTGCGAAGTCGTCCTGATTACTGCGCCGTAACCGTCCCGGCGAAGTCCAGTTCCAGCAGGATTTCATCCTCGACACTGAGAACGATGGCCACGCTGGGCTTCGTCATGCCGAAATCGTCGAAGGTGAACGTGACCGCAACGGAACCGCTGGCCGTGCCGTCGCCCGGGAAATCAATGTCGCCGTCCCAAGTGATCTCGCGCGTCTGGTCCTTAACCGTCAGATCGCCAGTGATGTGCACATGCGCATGGCCGCTGGCGTCGGCAATCGTATCGGGCAATCCATCGATTGAGGTCGGCACAAACACTACCTCCGGATAGGTGTCCGTTTCCAGCGTGCGGTTGCGCACGTACCCGTCTCGACGGTTGCTGTCAGTGCGCAGCGTCGCCGCCTGCACCGCGATGCGACTTTCGTCGACCACCACGTTGCCGTCCGCATCGAAAGCGATGACGCCCTCCACGTCCATCGTTTCGCCCGTCGCCACCTTGAATCCGGTGTTGGCCAGCACCTCCTCAACCTTGTAGCGTGCGATGGTTCCCTCGCCCAGCGTGAACACCGTCGCCCCGCCGGATGGCATGGCCGCGGCGGTGGCCGGCTCGGGTGGGGGCTCTGTGGGAACCTCCGTTGCCGCCTTTGCCTCGGTGGCTGCCATCGCCGTGGTTGCCGTGGGCGGCGCGGTGGTGGGAGCGGCTGGAGCCTCCGTCGCGGCGGGCGGGACCGTAGTCGCAGCAACGGTTTCGGCGGTAGGGGGTGGCGCGGCGGGCGACGCTGCCGGTTCACCAGCGCAGGCAACTGCGAACATCACCATGGCGACACTAACGATCATGGCAGCGATGACTATATTGCGATTCAAGGTCATGAGTTATCTCCAGTAGATCCGGCGATTATGTGCCCGCCAATTCTATCATTGCCCACATTCCGCCCCGGCAGTACAATCCCGATACCACCTTAAACAACCAATGGAGCACAACGCTATGAAATTCGGCCTGGCCTACGAAATGCAGCGTCCCGAACTGGACGATCACGCCGTCATCGAGGAAACCATCGAGCAGGTCTGCCTGGCCGACAAGATGGGTTTCGACTACGTGTGGTTCGTGGAACACCACTTCCTGACCACATTCAGCATGTCTCCGTGTCCGGAGGTGATCTTCGGCGCGCTGAGCAAGATGACCAAGAACATCCGCCTGGGGTTCGGCGTCATCATCCTGCCCTATCACCATCCGGTCCGAGTGGCGGAGCGCGTCGCTATGGTTGACCACCTCACCAACGGCCGCGTAGATATGGGCACGGGCCGCAGCGCCGCCTACGAGCAGACCGGCATGGGCATCGACCCCCGTGAAACCCGCGAGATGTGGGAAGAGTCCCTGAAAATGATTCCCCAGATCTGGGACTCGGACTACTTCGAGTGGGAGGGCAGGTACTGGAACGTGCCGCCGCGCCAGGTGCTGCCCAAGCCCTACCAGCAGCCGCACCCGCCCATCTGGGTGGCAGCGTTGCAACCGGCCACCTACGAATTGGCCGCCGAGCGGGGCATCGGGGTGATGGCCCTGGGCGTCAGCGCGCCGTCGGTGCTGGAGCCCCACATCGCCGCGTACCGCGAGAACATCAAGAAAGCCAAGCCGGTAGGCCAGTTCGTCAACAACCAGTGGCTCAGTTCGGTGTTCGGACTGTGCGGCCCCGATAACTCAGCGACCCGCCAGCTCTGCACGGACTCGCTCAAGACCTTCTTCGGCCCGGGTCGTCCCTACGTCCAGGACCAGAAGGACGTTTACGCCCGCCTGCTGGACCAGTGGGGCGGCATCCCCGAGCACCTGCAGCAGAACTTCTCCCGGTACGTGGACGTACCTGCCGAAGGCGCAGCAGAGGCCGACGGTTCGGTTGACCTGTCTGGCGGCACCGCGCTGGCCCAGAAGATCTGGGAGGAGTTCGACGCCGACACGCTGGCCGAGCGCGGTGTAATCGTCGCCGGAGACCCGGATAGCTGCATCAAGGCCGCCAAGATGCACGAGGCCACCGGCGTGGACCAACTCCAGTTCCTCATGGCCACCGAGACCGTCGCCCACGATAAAGTCATGGAATCCATAGAGATGTTCGGCAAGCACGTCTTCCCTGCGTTCCGGTAACCGGCGAAGCAGGTCGCGCCGGCGGATAAGAGCGGTGTGATAACCTGAAATCACACCGCCGGCCACTTACCGAAGCCGGAGAACCAAATTGCCCGCCCCAATCCTCGATCTCGATCTGCCCCCGGACCACCCAATACGGCAGATCCTCGCCACCATCGAAGCGCACCCTGAGGTGCGCGAACCGGTGTTGCGTGCGCTGCTCACTGAGGACTTTCTGGCGTTGCCGGGCCAAGTGCAGGGAGTGTCTGATCGAGTGGACGGGCTCACCGAGCGGGTGGACGGTTTGACCGAGCGGGTCGATAAACTCCGTGAAGACTTTGATGGCTTCCGTGAGGAGACCCGTGAACAATTCCGGTCTGTTAACGAACGGTTGGACGAAAACACCCGGCGGTTGGACGAAAACACCCGGCGGTTGGATGAAAACACCCGGCGGTTGGACGAAAACACCCGGCGGTTGGATGTAAACACCCGGGTGTTGAACGAAAACACAGAATCCACCAAGAGATTGGAGGGCCACGTGGGTAGATTGCGAGGTTTGTCTTACGAAGATGCGTGTCGCTACTACATTGGAGTGATCCTCGACGGGTTCCTCGACGGCCCGGTTCTGGCCGACCGCGAACTCATCAATAGCCAACTCCTCAAAGCCCGTCGGAACGATCTCATCAGCAGGCCGGAGTACGAGCACGGCCTGAGCCCAGATATCATCGCCAGGGCTCAGGATGATGTCAGCCATTCCGAGCGCCTGGCCGTGGTTGAAGCATCGGTCACGTTCAATCGGCGGGATTTGGAAAATGCCGCGGCGCGCGCTGCCATTATTGGCAGAGTCACCGGCGTGCGCGCCGACGCGTTCCTCGCCACCCATTACCCCTGGCCTGACGATATCGGCGCGGTTGCCCAACAACTCGGTGTGACGATTATCCGCCAGGAGTCGGAAGAGCACGCATACGACTATTGATCGATACCTGTGCAAGCCCCCGCGAAAAGCAATGGGGCGGCTTTTTCGGCCGCCCCACATCGTTGCGTGCTAGGCACAGTGTGACTAATCGGGCTCCCCCGTCAAATCGCTCACCCGCGGCGCGACTTCCTCGGCGATCAGACGCAGGCAGTCCATTTCCCACTGGTGGTCGTCGGGATCCTGGGTGATGCACAGCATGTGCCCGAAGCCGCCCACCTCGTCGTAAAGCTGGCGGATGCGCTGGGCGCACTCGTCGGGGTCGCCCACTATCCAGATGTTGTCCATCATGTAGTCGACGGTCAGGTCGTCGTCGCTCATGTTGGGGTCGATCTTGGTGGCCTGTATGAGTCCTGACCCTAGGCGGTTGGGCAGCTGGTGCTGAAGGTAATTGCGCCCCAGCACGGCGTGGGCGCGTTCCCGCGCCTCTTCGCTGGTCTCGGCCACGAAAACGTCCCTGCCGATGCGCCAGTCGGAACGCTTGGCCTCCCGGCCTGCCTCCGCCGCCGCGTCCTCCACCGTCGTCCAATGGTCGGCCAGGTACTTGGGCGCCAGGTTGCTGCTGCTCATGGGGATGTAGCCCTCACGTCCGGCCACGCGAATGCTGCTGCTGCCGATTGACGTGGCGGCCACTCCGATGGGCGGGTGAGGCTGCTGCAACGGCTTCATGTGCAGCCCGCGCTCCAGCACGGGATCAAGCTCCGGCGCCTCGATGTCAAAGAACTCGCCGTGATACTCAAACTTGCCCTCCGACGCCCACAGGCTCAACACCACGTCCAAAACCTCGGCGGCGCGTCGGCGTACGTCGTCGCCCTGGCCGGGGTCCATGCCGAACAGTTGCAGGTCGGTGGGAATCGCGCGGTGGCCGATGCCCCAGTACAACCGCCCACGGGTCATGTGGTCCAGCATGGCAATGCGGTGCGCCAGCTCGATGGGGTTGTGGATGGGCAGCAGCGTAACGCCGGTGGCGAGCCGGATGTTTTCCGTCATCGCGGATGCCTTGGCGATCATCAGGTCGGGGTAGGGCGCGTTCTCCCACCGCTCGGTGAGGTGCTCGCCGATCCAGGCCTCGTGGAACCCCAGCCTGTCGGCGGCTTGGAGGAGGTCCATATCACGGTCGTAAGAGTCGGCATAGGAACGGTGCGGCGGATGCAGCGGCATCATGAACAGGCCGAATTGCATGGCGGTTCTCCTTGGGGTCGATTGGATGGGGTCAGAATAACGCGGGAAGCCCTCGGCGGCAATGCGGGCTATGGCAGCCGCCGCACGGGGTAATTGGGAAAGGTAGTATTCCAGTCAGCGATATTGAAAACTCCACAACGATGCACGATTGGCCGTGTCCACGTAGCGGTCGCCGGCAGTCCCAGCGGAAGGTTCAACTCAAGCGCTTCCAAACGCCGCGACAGTAACGGTCTGTCTTCCAAGGCAACAAGGACGAAGTATTCAACCGGTTTCTCAGCACGGCCCGACGCCCACTCATAGAGAAAAGTGTCGCGGAATTTATGCTTCAAGTCCTCATCGAATTCGCTGTTATTCAAACTTTGAACCGCTGCGGCGCGATATTGAATTGGAATATTTGGGTTTTCTGGGTCTTTGAACTCGATGAAAAGGTATCGGTCAGGCAGTTCTATGACGAAATCGACGGCCTTCATGCAGTGGCTCAACCCATGTTCGCTATCGTCAAATTTCCTGGCATGAACCACGTTGTTGAATGTGATTTGCAGATTGTCCTCGGTAAACAACGTCATACGAGGCCCCTCATGCTGCGCTCGATTTGACGGTCGTAAAGATGATCGAAAGCCTCCCCGATGGGGTTGGGTCGGATATCCAAATACCGGTCGGTCGTGTGGCAGGCGATTTCGTCGGTTTCTTTGTCCCGGTATAGGGAGTGGAACGCTACGTTGTCCTCTTCTGTCATCTGCAAGTCCAACTCCTTCAAGATGACGTAATCATGGGTGGCGAAGAAGACCTGCACTCCAGCCCGCTGTAATTCCAGTAGAACGTTCATCACAGTTTTGAACATCTTGGGGTTCAGATTGGTCTCCGGCTCGTCCCAGAACAACACCGCCCCTTTTTGCAAGGTGCCGTTTTGTATTAGCAGCCACAACAACCCAAGCTTGCGCCACCCCTCGGCCAGAAGGGTGAATTCTAGGTCACCCTGCTCATTGCTGAGGAAGAACTCCTCGCCCTTGACTGTGACTTTGCCGCCTATCACGCTTTCCAACCGATCGAGCATTGGTCTGTGAGCATCATCGACGAGTTCTCGCAGCGCCGGAAGATACGCGCGGTGCAAAATATCTCGGTACACCTCTTCAAAATGGACCTCACGAGCGGCGTATAGGGATAAAAAGCCAGGCGCGTTGGTCAGCATCTCCTTAGGCGGAATATAAGCGCTGGTAACCGGCAAGCCTGACCAGGGACTTTCACCTACTCCGTCGATGCCTATGGATACTTCTGCGGAGAACTGGGCATCCATAAGTCCCTCGCCAATAAGCACCTCCACGGTTGCCGACTCCGCCTGTTGTTTAATTAGCCTGTGTAACAGCTTGCCGGAAGGCAGAAACACGCCGAGCAATTTTTTCTGAAAGCTGCCGCCGGTTTTGGAAACGTCACACGCCGCATAGCACGCCTTCATCAAATGCGTCTTCCCCGTCCCATTGGCGCCAATGAAGGCGTTGATGCCGGGCGAAAACTCCACCGTCAAATCCTCAAACGCGGTGAAATTCTCGAATTTAGCTTTGGTCAGAGCCATGATGTTTCCCAATGTGGTCGATTGCCGGTCTATGCCGGACTAGCGGGTGACCCGATGCTGCCGATCCGCCGTGTATAATCGTATCATCACCCGACGGATTGACACCCATTATGCTCTTTTTCAAGCGCAAGCCCGGCATCGCCGTCATCGAGATGCACGGCGTCATCGGCACCGCCATCAAGGAACCCGAGTACTCCCGCCTGCTGGAGAACGTCCGTAACAACCGTAAAATCGGCGCGCTGGTGCTGGACATCGACTCGCCCGGCGGATCCGCCACCGCCAGCGACCTGATCTACGAAAACGTCCGCGAGGTTGCCCGACGCAAGCCCGTCGTCGCGTATATCCGCGGGCTGGGCGCATCAGGTGGTTACTACATCGCGTGCGGCGCCGGCACCATCATGGCGTCGCGGGCTGCGCTGGTGGGATCCATCGGCGTGATCTACCTGCGTCCCATCCTGCAGCAGCTATTCGGCAAGCTGGGCGTCGAGTTCTCGGTGTTCAAGGCCGGCCGTCTCAAGGACATGTCGGGGTTCTGGCGCATGCCCACCGACGAGGAATCCGACAAGTTCCAGAGCCTGATCAGCCAGATGTACGACCTGTTCGTATCCGTGGTCACCGACAACCGCCGGCTGAACGATGAACAGGTGCGCGAGCTTGCCACCGGCGAGGTATATACCGCGCGACAGGCGCAGGAACTGGGGTTGATCGACCGGCAGGGCGGCATCGACGACGCCATTGCCGAGGCCATGCGACTCAGCGGGGCCCGCCGTAGGATCCGCCACTACCGTCCCAAGCGACCGTTCTTCAGCCGCATCGGGCTGCCCGGTCGTGCCACGAACTCATACCTGCCCGCCCTGGAAAACCTCGCCACTCTGGCGTCGGGCGGCATCTACTTCCTGGAACCGGGGATGTTGGGCGATGTAACGTCTCGCGATTGGTAGGGGCGAGGCATGCCTCGCCCCTACGCACCGACGCGCTTGGCTTCCTGCCAGAGCGCTTCTTTCTCGTCCAGGGAGAGCTTGACGAACTCCTGACCGCGTTCTGACGCCAGCCTTTCCATCACCTTGTAGCGGTTGCGGAATTTGCCGTTGGCCTGCCTCAGCGCGTCCTCGGCCTGGATGCCCGACCACCGGGCCACGTTCACCAACGCGAACAGCACGTCGCCGAACTCGTCCAGCCGTTCCTCGTCGGTGGCGGCGTCCCGAAACTCACCGATTTCCTCCACCAGCTTGTCCAGCACTCCGCCGGCGTCATCCCAGTCGAACCCGAAACGCGCCGCTCGGTCCTGGATCAGTTGGGCTGCGGAGAGGGCAGGCAACGCTGCCGGCACGCTGTCCATCGCCGAAGGTTCCGGCTTGCCGGCCTGCCGCCGTTCCTCGGCTTTCAGCTGCTCCCAGTTGCGTTCCACCTGGCGAGCGTCCGATGCGTTGCCGTCGGCGAACACGTGGGGATGCCGCCGGATCAACTTGCGGTTGATGGCCGCCAGCACGTCGGCGATGTCGAACTCGCCGGCGGCGCGGGCGATGTCGGCGTGAAAGGCCACCTGCACCAGGATGTCCCCAAGCTCGTCGGCCAGTTCAGCCGGCTCGCCGTCGTCGATGGCCTCCAGGGTTTCGTAGCATTCCTCCAGCAGGTTGCGCTTCAGCGATTCGTGGGTCTGCTCGGCGTCCCAGGGACAGCCGCCCGGCCCGCGCAGCCGCGCCACAATGTCAATCAGCGACTGGAATTCGCCGATGCGCTCTTCAGGAATGGGTGAAACGTGATTGGTACTCATGGCGCGGGCCAGTATATCCCATCCCACCCCTATCCGCTCACCCTGAGCCTGTCGAAGGGCCACTCCAAAGCCTTGCTGCCATTTGAACAGCCGACGCAATTTCCGGTAACCTGTACCGTACCAAAGCCCGCGAGGAGGCTTGCAATGGTCACGAAACTCATCCGCGCCGGAACCCGAATGTCCATCGCCGAGTTCCTGGATCTGCCCGACACGGAAGAAAAGCAGAAAATGGAACTGGACGACGGAGAACTCTACATCATGCCCCGACCCCGCTCTGTCCACCAATTTTTAGCGGTTTACCTGTTCCTGCACATTGCCAACCATATCGAAGATTTCGCGGAACCACCGGCCTTAGTATTTGTTGACCAGATCACCATTCTGTCCCGAGAGCAGTGCCGCGTCCTGGCTCCCGACCTGGCCGTCACCCTGGCCGGTAACCCGTATCAAATAGCCGGCGGCTACTTTGAAGGCGTGCCCGACATCACGGTGGAAGTCCTGTCCACCGACCGCAGCCGCGACCTGGTGCGCAAGCGTCAACTCTATGCCGAGGCCGGCGTCCGTGAATACTGGATTGTTGACCCGAGCGACGATACCGCAACCCTGCTGGAACTGCACGACGGAGAATACGCCGAACGCGCCGTGTTGACCGTCTCCGACACGCTGACCACGCCCTTGCTGCCCGGTCTCGCCATTCCCCTGGCTGAGGTATTTCGACACCGCCAACGTCCCGCCGATGACTGACCGCCGCTTGCTGGCGACCCGCACCCTGTCGGCGGCGCAGATTCTAACGATCCCCGCGTGCCTGCTGTTCCTGGTGGCCGGCTCGGTGGCCTGGGCGGTGAACGACGCAGGCCTGTACCACAACGGGTTCCAGCGATACAACACGGCCCAACGCTCCGGCATCACCGACGCCGACCTGATCGCCATCGGAGCCGAACTGCGCCGCTACTTCAACTCCGACACCGAGCCGCTCAGCGTCCGCGCCCCCATCTACGGCATCGAGCAGGACGTGTTCAACCAGCGCGAGATCGCCCACATGTACGACGTAAAGCGTCTGGTGCGCGGCACCTACTGGGTCGCCCTGGGATCCGGTCTTTGGATCCTGGTGACGCTGGCGGCAGGGTTCCTGGCGCAGCGGCGCGGATACGTCGGACCGGCAGCCCGGCTGGCCGTCTGGGGCGGCGCGGTCACCCTGCTGGCCGTAGTGGGTGTGGGACTGGCCTCAATCGCCGCCTTCGAGCAGTTGTTCCTGCTGTTCCACCGCCTGAGTTTCGCCAACGACCTGTGGATCCTGAACCCCCGCACCGACTACCTGCTGATCCTGTTCCCCGGCGGCTTCTGGTTCGACGCCACCATGCGAGTAGCCCTCACATCGGTGCTGGGAGCCATATTGCTGCTATCGGCCGGCTCCGCCATACTTGGATATCAAAGGTGGCGAGCCCACCGTCAACTTGTGAGACTCTGATGACCAGACAATTAAAAACCCAGCAGCCGTTCAATTTGGAACTCACCCTGACCATGGGCCAGGCGTTCCGCTGGGAAAAACTGTCCCCCGAGTTCTACGGTGACGGCCACACTTGGTTCTCCGGCGTGCTGGGCGACAACCTCATCCACATCCGCCAAACCAGCGACGGCATGGAGTACCGCATCGGAGGCGCTAACGGTGAACGGCCGGCTGATGACGCGGACGACCAGAAGCTGCGCCGATACTTTCGTGATGATACTGATGACGTTGCCGCCATCTACGCAGAGATCAGCAACGACCCCAAGATGGCTACGATCATCGAGGAGTTCCCGGGGTTGCGTATCCTGCGGCAAGACCCGTGGGAGTGCACGGTAGCCTACTTATGCTCGGCAAATAACAACGTCAAGCGTATCAGCGCGATTGTGGAAACGATAGCCTGTGAGTTCGGACACCCGTTAGAGTTGGCTGGCGATATCAACACCAACACCACGTTCCCAGCGCCAGACCAAATACTTGCGGACCCCGACCATGTTACGAAACTCAAGAAGATGCGATTGGGGTTGAACCGGGACAAGAACATAGTCAAGGCAGCGTATCGCTTTGCAGACGATGGATTGAATCCGAACCGACTCAGGAGCGCGTCGTATCAAGATGTGATGCTCGCGCTGATGGAAGGACCGCGCCACAGGAGCAAGCCGAACGGCATCGGCCCTAAAATCGCAGATTGCATCGCTTTATTTTCGCTCGACCAACTGGATGCATTCCCGGTGGACTTGTGGGTTTGGCGCGCCATCACCGAGGCATATCCGGAATGGGGATTTTCCGAGGGGTCTAAACCCAGCGATAAAGACCTACGCGAAACGTCTGAACAAGCCAGGCAGGTGTTCGGCAAATACGCCGGCTATGCCAACCAGTATCTATTCCACTGGCGGCGTCAGCATGGTGATGAACCTTTGACCTTCGCTCACCGGTTGCATGGCAAATTCAGGTTGCCACCCGGAATGACCCCTGACCAAGCTCGCTATGAGTACTTGGTGGAGAAGTATCTATCATAATGTTGATTGACAACAACATACTGATTGATGTTGCGCTTAACCGACCGCCCGATCCCAGGCCGTCCCGAGATCTGATTAGTCAGATTGAGCGCACATCGACGACCGCTTTCGTCGCCTGGCACAGCGTAGCTACCTTTTACTACGTGGTGGCTAGGGCCGCTGGCAACACGAATGCTCGTTTCTATGTCGCCTGGATGACCGACTTCCTGATTGTCGTGCCGACCGGAACGGACGCGCTGCGGTACGCCCTTTCCCTCCCCATGGCCGACTTTGAGGACGCCATGCAGGTCGCGGCAGCCCATGCCGCCGATGCGCAGCATATCGTTACCCGCGACGAGCGTGACTTCGCGAGCTCTCCCATTCCCGCCATCACTCCCGAGCAGGCGTTGCGCCAACTATTTTAGGCCGCCGATCTCGCGCACCCCTCCCCCAATCATCCGAAAATGCTGCACGCTCTCTGCGTCGGCGAACGCCTCCACCGCCCGGCGATACACCGGCTTGCTGCGCCGCTGCCGCGCGTCCAGCAGGATGCCCACCACCGTGCCGCTGTGGGCCACGTTGATCCCCGCGGCGCTCTGTTCCTCGGCGAACGCCGCCGCCCGCTCGACCCACTCAGCGACCTCCGGCAGGTGTCCGGCCCGTGCGCTGATGGTCGCGGCCCGGCCCACCAACCCAGGGTCGCTCCGGCGGATACCCTCGCATACCAGTTCCAGCGCCTCGTCGGTGCTCGATTCTACCTTCTGCCATAGCGCAGTCCGGTCCACGCGGTTGAACTCCAGCGTGTCCACGGTGCCGCCCGTGTCGATTACGATCACCTCCATGGGCGGCGGCGGGCCGAGCGATTCCGCCATGCTGCCGCAGCGGTGGTCGAAGAGAGCGACGCCTGGAAACATCACCCCGTCCGTAGGCTCCACCGAAAGCGCGATAAGGGCGATGGATTCGGGCGGAAACGGTTGACTGGCGGCGGCCCCTACCGCGCCAACGGCAGCCGTGATGTCTGCGCTGCTGCTGCCCATACCCTTGCCGGCTGGAATCGGATTGGCGATGGCAACCTCAGCGGTCAGTACGCCGATGCCCGTGCGTAGGGCGAGCTCCGCCAGCGCTTTGAACACTGCCTCTCTGGCCTTGGGCAGATGGTCAATCCCGCTTACTTCCGGCTCAGCGTTGCTTGAACCTCCGGCGCGCAGCGTCACCATCGCCTTGGAGAACTGGTTGATGGGGCAGGTCACCAGGAAATGCGCGCCGCCGGTCATGCCCTGCACCAGTTCGCCGCAGGTTCCCGGGGCCGACGCCGTCGCGCTTCCGATCACATCGCCAGACATTGCGCCAGATTAGCACATGTCCCCTCTCCCTTGATGGGAGAGGGTTAGGGTGAGGGTGGGTTTTCCAATCACCCCCGCGGCTTGATCCGCACCGGAATCCCCGCCACCACCAGCGTAACCTCGTCCGCCGCCGCAGCCATCGCCTGGTTCACCGTGCCCAGCAGGTCCTGGAACTGGCGACCCAGCGACGATGTTGCCACCAGCGAATGCCCGACCTCGCTGCTCACCACCACCGCGTCCGCGTCAATCTCGCTCACGTACGACGCGAACCGCCGCACGGCTCCCACCGTACGGCCCTCCAACTCGGCCCGATCCATGCGCTCGTGCTCAATCAGCAGGTTCGACACCCAGCCGTCCAGCGAGTCCAGCAGAAGCACCGGCCGATGCCCTGAATCTATGCCAGCCTCCCGCAGCGCGCCCACCGGATTCAGCGGCGCTTCCACCGTCCGCCACTCCGCCGGCCGACGCTCCCGGTGCAGCCGGATCCGATCGGCCATCTCATCGTCGGTAACCGTGCCGGTGGCGACGTAGATTACCGGCTGTTCCTGTCCCAACGCCAACGCCAGTCCCTCTCCGTACGCGCTTTTTCCGGAGCGGATGCCGCCCAGTACCAGGTGGATGCTGCTCATGGCTCGGGATTGATGCCCGTCATCTCGTACACCATGTCCATCCGCAGGCTGTTCCGCACCCAGTCGGCCAACCGGTCGTACTCGCGGTCGCGGGCTACGTCCACCCCTTCCGGCAGCGTAACGCCCTTGCGCCGCGCCAGTTCGCCCAGCATCGCCCGCCGGACGCCGGCGTTGTGGAACAGCCCGTGGATGTACGTGCCCATCACGCGGCCCGACTCGTCCAGCGCGCCGTCCAGCGCGGTGGCGGCGGTGACGGGCGCGTCGGCCCGGTCGTTCACCTCAAATGCCGGTACGAATCCCTCACCGGCGGTGCGGCCCATGTGTATCTCGTAGCCCACCACGCTCTCGCCGGCCGCACCCGACAGCAGGCTGCCGTTCGCGCTGGCCTCCGACCGCACGGTGGCCTGCACCCGGTGGGTCTCCTTGCTGCCGGCAAAGGTCGTTGACAGCGGCAGCAGGCCCAAGCCGTCCGCCTGCCCGATGCTGGACTCGATGCCGTCCGGGTCGTACAGCGTGTTGCCCAGCATCTGATACCCGCCGCAGATGCCCACGATGGCCGAACCGCGCTGGTGCGCCGATGCCACCGCCTCCGACAATCCCTGCCGTTCCATCCACAGCAGGTCGGGGATGGTGGTCTTGCTGCCCGGCAGAATCACCAGGTCAGGGCTGCCCAGCCGGTCGCGGTGCTGCACGTAGCGCAGGTTCACCCCGGGCTCCCGGGCCAGCGGGTCGAAGTCGTCGAAGTTGGAGATATGTGGCACCTGCACCACCGCCACGTCCAGCACCGCGGTCGCCGTGGACGCCGGCGGCGTGATGTCCAGCGCGACCGAGTCCTCCTCAGGGATGTGGATGTCGCGGTAATGGTGGATGACGCCCACCACTGGCTTGTTGGTGTAGTCCTCCAGCCAGGTCAGGCCGTCGGTGAGGAGGCTCACGTCGCCGCGAAACTTGTTGATCAGCAGGCCCTTCACCGCCGCCCGCTCCGCGTCGTCCAGCAGTTGCAGCGTGCCCACCAGCGACGCGAACACGCCGCCCCGGTCGATGTCGCCGCAAAGCAGCACCGGCGCGTCAGCGTGCAGCGCGACCCGCATGTTCACGATCTCGGTGGCCTTCAAGTTGATCTCGGCGGGACTGCCGGCGCCCTCGATCACCACCACGTCGTGCTCCCGCCGCAGCGTGTCCAGCGATTTCGCCACCGACTCCCACAGCGTGGCCTTCATCTCGAAGTAGTCGCGGGCGCGCGCCGAGGTCCACGGCCTGCCCATCAGCACCACCTGGGCGTGGCTGTCGGCCTCCGGCTTGAGCAGCACTGGGTTCATCTCGGCGCGGGCCTCCACGCCGGCGGCCTCCGCCTGCACCGCCTGGGCCCGTCCGATCTCCGCGCCGTCGGGCGTAACGTACGAGTTGTTGGACATGTTCTGTGCCTTGAAGGGCGCGACGCGCAGCCCGTCCTGGCGCAGGATGCGGCACAGTGCGGACACCAGCACGCTCTTGCCCACGTGCGACGCCGTCCCCTGCACCATCAGCACACGGCCCAAGGGTGAATTACTTCCATTTCCAGTAGCGGTCATCGGGAACCTCCGCCGAAATCATACAGCATTTGATGACCGATAGACTCGTCGCCCCTGCCCTCTTGCTATCCGGCCTGAACCCCTCTGCTATACTCGAATCAAGGCGAAGTAGCATCAAAATGTCCACTGATTCATACCGGCGGAGCGCCCACGAGCTACTCCAAAAGGCCCGAGACGAACTGGATACCGGCGACATCCGCCAGGCTTCCGAAAAGGGCTGGGGCGCGGCAGCCCAGATGCTCAAGGCCATCGCCCAGCAGGACGGAATCCCCCATCACAGCCACGCAGCCCTCGCGCGGATTGCAAGCGACGTGCATACACAAACCGGGGACGAAAACATCGCCACCTGGTTTGCCATCGCCCAGAACCTCCACGTCAACTTCTACGAGGACAACCTGTCCCCGGAGTTCGTCGGAATCTACCTCAACCAGATGACACTCATGGTCAGTCGATTGGATCGTTACCTCACCGAGGCCTGAAAGCAGAAACTCTGGTTGGATGTGCAAGCGGGAGAAACGGGCCACGCGCGCAGTCGCTCGGATAAGCAATCGGTTCCGCTGGTATAATGCGACGCATCCGCCGGAGGCGGACCAATCCGCCAGGTGCGCCATGACTACCAACGCCGGCAAACCCGTTGTTACGGCACCACCACATAGCCCAGGCCCCTTGGTGTTCCCGGACCCGCCGGAGAACCCCGATGACAAGATGACCGCTTTCAAGCAACTGGGCCCCAACGGCAACGCTCACCATCTCGTCCAGCACCTGGGCAATCCAGATACCACCCTGGTTTCCGGCGAACTCTACATCAGCCCGATACCAACCCAGGACCTCACCGGGGTACATTATCCTGACCTGCTGATTGCCTTTGACGTGGACCCGGCGGCCTACTACCGAAGCAACGCCTACGTGATTTCTGAGCAGGGCAAGCCGCCCGACTTCGTGCTGGAAATCGCTTCGCGGTCGTCCGGGCGCATTGACACGGGGGCGAAGCGTGAAGCGTATGCGGCGCTGCGGATACCCGAGTACTGGCGGTTTGACGAGACTGGGCGTTACCACCGGTCGCGGCTGGCGGGGGATCGTCTTGAGGGTGATACCTACGTCCCAGTACACATTGACCAGTTGGCCGAGGACGTGTTGCAGGGATACAGCCGGGCATTGAACCTGCTGTTGCGGTGGGAGCGTGGCGTACTAAAGTGGCACGACCCGGTCACGGAGCGGCACATAGTGACCTTTAACGACCTGCAGGAGCACCTTGACCGGGAGACAGCAGGGCGTCTGCATGCCGAAGCCCGCGTGCGCGAACTGGAAGCCGAACTTGGCCGCCTGCGCAACCAGTCGAGATGAACCAATCTGACCGGCTGCCGCTAACTCCAGAGGGCGGATGCCGGCCAGCACCCCGTCGTTGATCAGCAACCCAGCCGATGGGTACACCGTCGCAGCGGGATCGTTGGCCGGTTCGACGTCGTAGCCTACTCCGGTAGAAATACCAGCGCGCCGTCGTCTGACGTAAAGATTACCAGCCGTTCCGCGAACACGGTGTAACGCTCCGCGGTCGGCAGGACATCCAAATACCGTTGCTGCTTGGGCGAGATGCTGACCCCGTCGTCGCACGAATCCTCAACGACCAAGGCGGCGGCGATGGAGATCGTTTCATCTGCTACCAATGGCGTTGCATCCTGGCCGACGGCGCGGTAGGCGCACGAACCGCGCCCGAGCGACCCTTCTACGGACCATTCGGCGAACGCGGCAGTGATATTCTCGCTGATGCCCACGTCGGCATCGCTCGGCCACCGCATTCCTGAACCGTCCGAACGACTCTCCACGAAACGAATCAGCCGCCACTGCCCATCGAATATGGCACTTGCTGACTGCGGCAGCCGTTCAAACGTCAGCGTCTTGCCCCGGCTGGTGCGCACCAACAACCGCTCCGACCCATCGGCCTGGTTGATCGAGTATTCATCCGCCCACCCGAAATCCTCGGTGAATTCGTGCTCCTGTCGCGAAACTTCGCTGGAGCACGGCTCACTGGAACCGGACATGCCCATGGCTGGTATCCGGATGCGTCCCTCGGATGCAGTGTACCCAATGCTGTAATCGCGGCAGACGGTGGTTCCCGTGGCCGCCCAGGAGTTCAAGAACAAGATTGTCGTCGCGTCTCCACCGTAGGTGGCCTCGTCGTCCACCAGCCGCCAACTGGTGCCAACCAGATCCCTGGGCTGCCCCACCAATGGCTGCTCCTTGGCGAACACCAGCACGACCTCCCCCGAGCCATCCAGGATATGCAGACGGTCTTCCACTATTCGGGCTTTGGCATCTTGTTTCATAGCATCCAGGTAGCGGTCTGCCTGATCGAGAATCCCGGGTGGAGTCACGCAGCCTTGCAAGGTTCTGGCCGCCGGCGGCAACGAGATAGTTCCATCTCGTTCAATGATTGGTTGTCCGGACTCGTGCCGGCCGCCGAAATCATTGCACCCGTCGTATCCGCCGAACCACGGCTCGTTGAACGTCAGCGTCAGGTGCGTTCCCGCAATGGGCGGTTGCCCGTCGATGGTCTCCAGGATCCAGGTCGCGCCGTCGATTGGCAGTCTGGTGGGGGTCGGCTCCGGGGCGACGGTAGCGGTGGGAGTCTCCAACTGCGTCATCGGTTGTGGGCCGGCGCAAGCGATAACTATGAGCAGCGCTATTGCCACCATAACTGACACCGCCAATCGCGCCCAAAAGACGAGTTTTCCTGATGCAAATGGGTGGGTAAGGTCTAGCATTTCACTCCAACCGCCGGATGCGCGGCAACCCCACTCCGGTCACCACGTTTAGCCCCGCCAGCACGGCCCCGTTGATCAGCAGCGCGGCCGGCGCGCCCACCGCTCCGGCCAACGCGCCGACCCCAACGTGGCCCACCGGCGCGAACCCGACGCTCAGCACCCACGTGCCCATGGCGCGGCCCCGCTCCTCGTCGGGCACCAGGTCCTGCATCAGCGCCTTGTACAGCGTGTCCACCGCCATCGCGCACGCATTGACCACCAGCAGCACCACCAGGAATGTGTAGATGTTGGTCGTCAGGTAGAACGCCATAAGCCCCACGCCGAACCCGATGGCCGTGGCGAACGTCAGCAGTCCTTTCCTGCCCATGGAGCCCAACCCGGCCAGCAGCCACAGGCCCAGCATCCCGCCGGCCTGCCGTCCCGCCGTCATGATGCTGAGCCCAACGGGTCCTACGTGCAGCACGTCCTTAGCGAACACCGGCAGCAGCGTCATGTGCGTGAACCCCAGCACCTCCGTGGTCGCCGTCAGCAGCATCAACGCCAGGATCAGCCGGTGTTCCCGCATCAGCCGCGCGTATCCCACCAGGTTCTGCAGTACCGACTCGGTGGACGTGCGCAGCGAGCGTCCCGGATTGGCGATTGCCAGCGTCGCGGCGGCGGACAGCAGGTACGCCCCGGCCGACGCCAGGAACTGCCAGCCCGGTCCCACGTACTCGATCACCGCCCCCGAAACCAGCGACCCCACGATCCCGCCGCCCTGCATCGCCATCGCCCCCAGCGCCAAGCCGTTCAGCGCGTGTCCCGATCCCACGATGTCGTAGGTGAAGGTCTGCCGCACCGTGATGGTGAACGCCATCGCGCTCCCCAGCGCCAGCACCAGCGCGATGATCACCCACTCGTTGGCCAGGTCAAACAGCAGCAGCAGCGCCATGGTCAACGCCGCCGCCGATGCGCCCACCGTGCCGATGCGCAGCAGCGTCCGCCGCTCCCACCGATCCGCGATCGCGCCCGACAGCATGCCCAGCACGAAGAACGGCAGCATCCGCGCGCCCGCGCCCACGCCCACCATGAACTCCGATCCCGTCAGCTCATAGATCAGCCATCCGACCGACACCTGCTCCATCCCCGTGGCCAGGGAGTAAAAGACCGTCGATAGCCACAGCAGGCGAAAATCCCTGAAACGCAGCGAGGCCGCCCAATTCCCGATAACCGTCACGATTGGCGGATGATACACCCGCCGCCACGCAATCGCGCCGTGCCTGGCACACCCATTTCCGGTGGTATCATTGCGCGCACGCTCACCCTGCCTGGTTCGGATATAATCCGACGTACGGGCCCGCTCGGCTGCAACCCGCCCCTACGCTGGCCCCGAGGTTCAGCATGACCACCAAAGCGCCCAAATCGGCAACCCGTTACCAACTGCCGGATCCGCCTGAGTGCCAGCCCGATAAGATGACCGCCTTCAAACATCTGGCCGCCACCGGCAGCGCGTACCTGCTGATCCAGCACCTTGGCAACCCGGAAACCACCCTCGTCGGCGGCGAGCTCTTCATGAGCCCCGTGCCGACCAATGACATCACCGGCTTGCGTTTCCCCGATCTGCTCATCGCCTTCGACGTGGACCCGGCGGCGTACTACGAGAGCAACGCGTACTTCATCTCGGATCAGGGCAAGCCGCCCGACTTCGTGATGGAAATCGCGTCCCGGAGCTCAGGCCGCATCGACGTGGTTGACAAGCGCGAGCATTACGCGGAGCTGGGCATACCGGAGTACTGGCGCTTTGACGAAACGGGCGAATTCCACGGCGCGCGGCTGGCTGGCGACCGCCTCGTCGATGGCCGGTACGAGCCATTGCCGCTACAGGAACTCCCCGATGGCGTGCTGCAAGGATACAGCGAGGTCCTGAATCTCAACCTCCGCTGGAATAGCGGCCGCCTGGAATGGCACGACCCCGACACCGGACTCCACATCGCCACCCTGGAAGACGAACGATCCGCCCGCATCCAGGCCGAAACCCGTGCTGAGAGCGCTGAGACTCGGGTGCGCGAATTGGAAGAGGAAGTCCGGCGTCTCCGCGGATCGTAGCGCTCTGGCCGCTCATGGTGCGGCACGTCCGCCTCTGGCGGGAGCCTGCCGAACCACAAACAGAATACGCGCCCACACCAACCCGTCCGGGAGGAATCGAAATGCCATTTGGGAACAATGACTGGCTGGCCCTGACCCAGGAAGACCCCATCGAACCCGAAATACCCCTGTGCGACCCTCACCACCACTTCTGGGACGGCCGGTTGGGGAGCGTCCCCTACCAGCGCTACCTGCTGCATGAGCTGATGGCCGACCTCGATTCCGGCCACAACGTCCGCTCCACCGTGTTTGTCGAGGCCCGTTCCATGTACCGCGCCGACGGACCCGACGAGCTTAAGCCCGTGGGCGAGGTGGAGTTCGTGCAGGGTCTCGCCGCCGCCAGCGCCAGCGGAACCTACGGCGAGTCACGCGCCGCCGCTGCCATCGTCGGCCACGCCGACCTCAAGCTCGGCGACAACGTCGCGCCCGTGCTGGAGGCGTTGCAGGCCGCCAGTCCCAACCGCTTCAAGGGCATCCGCCACAACGTCACGTGGAGCACCGACCCGTCCATCGAAGACCGCGAGACGCCCGGCATTCTCGCCAACGAGACCTTCCGCGCCGGCGCCCGCGTCCTCGCCAGCATGGGTCTGTCGCTGGACATCATGCTGTCCTTCCCGCAACTGCCCGAGGTCGCCGAGTTCGCCCGCGCCGTCCCCGAGGTGACCATCATCCTCAACCACGTCGGCGGCGTGTCCCGCACCGGAATCTACGCCGGCAAGGACGACGAAGTGATCCCCGCATGGCGCGAGGGCATCGCCGCCGTCGCCCAGAATCCCAACGTAGTCTGCAAGCTGGGAGGCCTTGGGATGCCTCGGTGGGGGTTCGGCTGGCACGCCCGCGACATCCCCATCGGCTCCGAGGAACTGGCCGAGGCCATGGCCCCGTGGATGAACTACTGCATCGAGCAGTTCGGCCCCGACCGCTGCATGTTCGAGAGCAACTTCCCGCCCGACAAGGTGTCCTTCTCCTACAACGTCATGTACAACGCCTTCAAGCGTATGTCGAGCCAGTACAGCCCCTCCGAGCGCGCCAACCTCCTCCACGACACCGCCGTCCGCGCCTACCGCATCCAAACCTGATGCAGACGGCGTAGCGTACTCGCACACGTGGGGACGATTGTCCGGTACGCTGAACTGCCGGCCGCCGTCGGGGACCCGGTGTTAGAATTAGCCGGCCATGTCCACACAGAAATACCGGGAATCAAGCTACCATCTTCTGGCTCAAGCGCGGGCCGAACTCGCCGCCGGCGATGTGCGGCAGGCTTCGGAGAAGGGTTGGGGTGCCGCCGCCCTCATGCTGAAGGCCGTCGCTGAGGAGCGGGGTTGGGAGCATGGCCGGCATCGCCATCACTTTCGCACGGTCGGACGCCTCCGAGCGGAACTGGGCGACGGCGCCATCACGGACGATTTCGCAAGAGCCAACCTCCTCCACGAAAACTTCTACGAGGACGAATTGGCCAGCGCGGAAGTTGCTGAGGGTTTGGATCGCGTGGAGACGCTCCTGCATAAACTGGATCCGCTGCTGCCGCAGTGACCGAAACCTGGCGTCCCTCGAATAAACTAGAGCGGTTTATGGATTGACCTCGGTCGTTGTTGATTTGGGAGGTCAGACGATGTTTTATACGATAGCGGCAATCCTCAATTACTTACATGAAAGAAAGCAGGAACGGAATGCTAATGCCGTCCGTATCGTAAGCGAAAACAGCGATCTTTTGGCCCAAGCGATCCGAGAAAATCCTGGGTTGGCGGCGCAGGTGCTTCGGGAAAATCTTGCGGTTACACCTCAGATGATCCGAGAAAATCCTGAGCTGGCAGCACAGATAATGGAGCAGATGGAGCGCGAACCCGCTGACTCATCGACTGGCGATCATCGGTGATCGCGGCTACACAATCAGGTAATTGCCAAATGAAATACGACTTCATCATCATCGGCGCCGGTTCCGCCGGCTGCGTCCTCGCCAACCGCTTGTCTGAGGACGCCGACCAATCCGTCCTGCTACTAGAAGCAGGGCCGGACTACACCTTCGACCAACTGCCCGCCGAGCTCAAGCACGACATGAACCAGGCCGCCTCCGAGCAGGGCGCGGACCACAACTGGTCATTCGTCGGCCAGTCCACGCCGCAAAACCCGCGACCCATCCACGTCGCCCGCGGCAAGGTGACAGGAGGCAGCAGCGCCATCAACCACCAGATCCTGCTGCGCGGAACGCCCGAAGACTTCGACGGCTGGGCCGCCGCCGGCAACGACGAGTGGAGCTACCAGAAGACGCTGCCCTACTTCCGCCGCCTGGAAAACGACGCCGACATCCGCGACGACTTCCACGGTACCGACGGCCCGATCCCCGTGTGGCGGCACGCTCGCGAGGACTGGCTGCCCCTGCACGCCGCCTTCTACCGGGCCTGTCGCGACGCCGGATTCCCCGACGACCCAGACATGAACCATCCCGACGCCACCGGCGTGGGCCAGGTGCCTCTGAACAACCCCGGCGGCGTCCGCATGAGCACCGCCATCACCTACCTGGACGCCTGCCGCCACCGCCTCAACCTCACCATCCGCGCCAACGTGACAGCCCGACGCATCGTGTTCGACAATGGCTCCACCCCCTCCGCTCATGGCGCCGCCCCAACCGCTCACGGTGCCAACCCTTCCGCTCATGGCTCGCCCCCAACCGCTCATGGTGAGCCTGTCGAACCACGAGCAATTGGCGTCGAAGTCGAGAGCAACGGCGAGTCATTCGTCGTCGACGGCGATCAGATCATCCTGGCCGCCGGCGCCATCGCATCCCCGCAGCTGCTGATGCTCTCCGGCGTTGGACCCGCCGACCACCTGCGCGACGTGGGAGTCGAGCCACTCCACGACCTGCCCGGCGTGGGTCGCAGCATGAAGAACCATCCGTCGGTGTCCATCGTGTTCCGCTCGCAACCCGAAAACCACCTGCCGCCCGACGCGCCGCGCAACCAGGTCGGCCTGCGCTTCACCGCCACCGGCTCTACCGAGCGCAACGACATCCAGGTGCAGCCAACCACGTCCTACCCCGAGAGCCCCACCGCGCCCGACATCCGCGTCGGCTGCCGCCTGGAATACCCCTACAGCGAGGGCGTGCTGACCCTCACCTCGACCGACGTGGACGTGCAGCCCCACCTGGACTTCCGCTTCCTCACCGACCCGCGCGACGTTGACCGCTTCCGCGACGCCGTGCGCCGCACCGTCGCCATGTTCGAGCATCCCGCCTTCGCCGACCTGCTGGCCGAACGCCTGTCGCCCACCGACGCCGACCTGTCCACCGACGAGTCGCTGGACACCTGGCTCCAGCAGAACGCCGGCATCGCCGGTCATTCCTCGGTGTCCTGCAAGATGGGGCCGTCGTCCGACCCGCTGGCCGTGGTGGACCAGTACTGCAACGTCCACGGCATCAGCAACCTGCGCGTCATCGACGCCGCCGTAATGCCCGACATCGTCCGCGCCAACACCAACGCCACCATCATCATGATGGCCGAACGCGCCGCCGACTTCATCCGCGAAGGCCGCTAACGGTAACATTGATCCGCTCATCCTGAGCGTGTCGAAGGATCATCCTGCGGTACGTCCGCCCCTGGTGGGAGCGTGTTGAAGGATGGCGCTCAGGGGCGACGCAAGTCCTCTCTCCCTCGACGGGTGGAACGTCCGCCTCTGGCGGGAGAGGGCTAGGGTGAGGGTGAAGATTCCTGCGTTTTCCGATCACGGTGAGGAACGTCCGCCTTTGGCGGAAGCCAGCCGAACCATCGCTCGCCAACAAATCTCCTCCCACAATGCCGGCGTATCTAGCAGACACGGCGGCCACCAAAATCACCGGCAGACGCTCCAACCGCCAGTCAGGCGACCCTGCGTCATTCGGTAAAATTAACCCAAGGCCACCGTGACTTCATGCACCGGATTCGCATGACAAGGAGGAAAGATGAACTCATACCATTGGACCAAACGCATCGGCCTCGCCGGACTCGCCTTCCTCGCGGCCATCGCCGTATTCGTAACCGCCGTGAGCATCCTTGACGTGCGCGTAGCCGGCGTCTACCCCGAGGCCTTCCGCCTCACCGCCATGATGACCGCCCCCTTCACCCTAGGCCTGGTGGCAGTCTCCACCCTGGCCGCCGCCCTAATCGAAACCTACCGCCGCCTAAAACACCGCCCCACCAGCGCCTAACCGCCACCTGCAAAACAACACATGATCTAGGATCGGCGGTGCTATTTCCCACAAGAGCATAGATCTCCACCTCAGTGCTCAGACAGCTGTTTAGACGATCTGGCAGCGTGTAGCCCCACCGTAGGGACAGCGTTTATGGGCTCCAAAGATCGCGGATTATGGTGCAGGAGCCCTACCGATATCGTGCTCCTATGGCCAGAGCTGATTCATCCAGCCCTGGAAATAGTGATTCCCTAACGACATTGAATCGGCGTAGTTCCGCCAACATACTTCCTTTGCAATTGGATGGCACCAGCACCGTGTAGTGAGCATAAGTGTTTGCATTTTTCACAGCGGAAACTTCTACATTCTCGAATCGCTCGTGAAAAGCAGAGGACATGATAGCCCCGCTCTGTGCTCGGATGCGTTCAAATGCATACTGAGGCTCTATCACGAAGATTCGGTAAAAATCTCTCGGGTCAATGCGTCTCTCGAAGCTCGGCTTTTCCTCTCGAATCGCTTGATAAAGCCGACCCATGACAGCCCCGTAGTCATCTCCTACAAGAGCGGCGCTATCTGGAATTTTCCCAAGTATTATGTCTTGATCGGAACGAGGTAATCTTGCGAAATTAGCGACGATGCTGACCGAGTCGCTAGTGTGCGATTTAATCATGGATCGTGGAACTACGAACACGTGGATTCTTCCGCATTCCGTGGGGTCTTTCTCGCACGCGAAAAACAGGCCGACTAACGGGTTCGTTGTTACATCGAGGAATCGTGTTTTTAGCAAATGATGTTGAGCAAACACCCATTTTGATAGCGCCGAAGACAACCCCGTGAACTCGTGCGGGTGCTTTGCCATAAAGTCGACTAACATTTGGCTTTCAAATGGAGCGAAGCCCTCTCGTTTTACTGAGGGTTGTAGTTTCCAGTCGCCACTTTGGTCCGAAAGCCTAGGTTCGCCTCTAAAATATAAAACCACGTCATCCAACCCATTCTTGGCGCTATACCATTCGGCGATGTCTCCTGTAATTTGCATGAAGTCTTGCATGGAATAAACTTCGTTACTCTCTAAATTTGGCTCAAGCAGTATGTCATTGTCGGGAAACAGATTAGCGTCCCATAGTTTAGTACCGCCCAAGATTACGTCTGCGAGGTATGCCTCAGAAAAGTCGGCCTCTTTTACGCTAGCGTCAGATAAACTGGCTGGTGCCAGGGAGCCTAATTGTCTTCGGACCCTCTGCATCAGCCGCGGTCCGACTGCGGTAAGGTACGCATCTGTGAAACGCGCTCTGTCTAGTTTGGCTCCGTCGAAGTTAGCATTGCACAGGATTGAACGAGAAAAATCGCTATCGGTCAGGTCGGCTCCAGCGAAGTTGACGCCTACGAACAGGCCCCCTGAAAAATCGCCCCCCGACATGTTGGCGCCGTATAGCTGCATGTCGCGGAGATCGGATGCTCCACTAGCAAAACCTCCAGAGAAATCGGGGAGAAAGGGTTCCCTGACTCTGCGAGCGTTCCAGTCCTCTATCCCGGCTTTCAGCCAGTTTATGTGCTTTTGGTTGACCACAAGTGAAGCCTCCGAAATCTGTGGGGATTTGTTTTGCTAATTCGGCGTCATCTGCGCCAGCACCGCGCTGGTGTCATACACCACCCGCAGCGGCATCAACCGTTTACTGCACGAACGATATCTTCCCCGGCCAGGCCGTTGCTCTGAAACTCGGCCAGCGCGTCCTCAAACGCCATCGGCTCGGACGGCGTCAGCACCACTCCCTCGGCAGTCCGCCGAACCACCATGAAACCCTCACCGACCAACCGGGTTCCCATTTCAGGCGGCGCCGTAAATTGAGCCCCAGCGTGCGACGGCAAGGATTATATGTAGGTGCAAACCAGGTATTTCACAAACTCTTCGACGCCAATCGCCCGCTCGGCGCACTGGGCCCGTAGCTCATCGTGCGCCCATTCCGGAAGGTCGAAAGCATCAACTTGAAACAACATGGCGCAGGGTCTCCTGCCTCGTCCACAGCCATTGTACCGCAACGCCCTTAACCCAATCCTATTGTTCCGATTTATCCTGTTGAACTTGTCCGCCTCTGGCGGATCCTGTGAATGCGGTCCTCCCCACCATCATCCTGCAAATCCTGCCGCAGGCCCGTCGGTCCGCCGCCGGCGGTTCCATCCATGTCAATTCCCGTCCAAACCACCCCTGGACACTCCGTTAGGAAACGTAAATCCTAATATCAGCCGCGGGGCTCGCCTAACCCGGCGGCGGTCCGCCTCCCATCTGCAGCCCGCAGTTCAGCGCCGCCTCGAACAGCGCAGCGGGGAACTCGGCGCCGGGACTCAACCACACCACCAGCTCTTCCTGGCCGCCGGCCGCCTCCAGCACGCACTGGAAACCCTCGTACTCGCCCGGCATGAAGCCCATGGCCTGCCCCGCCAACGCGAACTCCTCTTCATTCAGGCACGACAGGGACACTATGAACATCACCATGCCCCGGGCCATCGCCTGCTGCGCCGCCACGTCGTTGCCCGGGTCAGGCGCCATGCCGCCCAGCAACTCCTCCAGGTCAACGCCCGCGTAGCTGTCCCGCAGGCACTCGGACGACTCGACGCTCAGCGGCCCGGTGGTGGTCAACACCTGCGTCAACAGCAGCCGCAATTCCGCATCGTGCCCCAGGCAGCCCAGGAATGCATCGCGTTCCTCGGGAGTGGCCATTTCAGGAGACGTTGTCAACTGCTGCATGCGGTCCGGCGTGAGTGCGGAACTCCTCGCCAGACACGCACGCTCGGAGTCCGACAGCTCGCCCATCAACGCTCCCAGGTCATCCACCGGCAGCGGTTTCAGCGCTTCACCGTCGCCGCCGCCGGATCCGGAGGGCGCGGCAACCTGCTCCGGCGTCGGCGGCACGGTCGGAACCGCGGTCGGCGTCGGGGGCGGCTCGGGAGTCGCGGTGGGAGCCGGCGTGGCCGTCGGGACCTCGTTGGCCTTGGCCTCGGCCGTCGCCTCCAGAATGGTCCTCACCGCCGCCGCCACGATGGTGGCATCCGTATCCGGCTCTTCAACCTGAGCATCGTCGTTGCCGCCGAAACAGCCCACCGCAAACAGGGCCACCGCCGTCAGCACTGCGACCAGGGCAAACCTGGCGAAAAATCGATTCATCGTGGTGTTCATATCAATTCCAAATCCTCTATCGTGAGCAACTTTTTATCATCAACGTCAGAAGACAGCATTCAATATATTTACATCTTGCAACACGTTATGTATGGATGTCCACTGCCCGCCACACCAATTTGAGCCGAAATAGCGACACCACGCCCACGTCTGCCGCCAACAGATAGGGGCGGGTTCGAGACCCGCCCCTGGCACGTCGGGATGTGTGGACGGTTCTACTCATCCGCCCCCGGCGACCACTTGTAAACGTTCGCCAGCGTGCCGCCCATCAGCACCTCGCGGTCAGAGTCCGAAAGCGTGTCCGTCAGCCGGAACGCCTCCACGCCCTGCTCGTAGGTCAGCAGTTCCACCGCCCGCGTCCAGTCCGTTCCCCACAGGCACCGGTCCAGCCCAAACGCGTCAAATATCCGGTGCAGCGGCTCCCAGATGTCCGGATACGGGAACCCCGCGTGCGACAGCGTGCCCGCTCCCGAGATCTTGATGACCACGTTGTCCAGCTCCGCGCACGACAGCACGTTGGGCAGGTCGGCGAAGGGCTCGTCCGGCGGCGGCGGATTGAACGGCTGGGCGATGCCCAGGTGGTCGATGATGATCTGGGTGTCGGGGTTCTGCTGGGCCAACTGGCGCAGCAGCGGCAGCTTTCCCGCCGCCATGATGTTCACCGGCACGCCGGCGCGTCCGCCGGCCGCCAGGATGGCGTTCAGCCCGGGGTGGTCCGCCTCGTAGTCGTTGTTCGCCAGCATGATCCGGCAGCCCACCACGCCCGGCGTGGACGTCCACTGCTCCACGTCCGCGTCGATGGTCTCCGAGTTGGGATCAAAGGGCCGCACCAGCCCGAACTTGGTGGGATGCTGCGCGTACACCTCCAGCGCGTAGCTGGCGTCGTACCCGTAGATCGCGAAGGGCGAGATCAGTATCGCGCCGTCCACGCCCACGGCGTCCATCGCGGCCACCATGTCGTCCCCCGTAACCTCCTCCGGCCCGGTCAGAAACCCGACCCACGGGCGTTCCGGCGTGTTCCGCTGGTAAGCATGCACCTGGCAGTCAATCGTCAGCGCCATCGTCATCCTCCTTGCATTCTGCGTCGTTCAATGGTCATTCCGTCTCGGCGCTACCCGCCTGCCCGGATGATACCAGATACCAACCCTCTCTCCCTGCTGAACTGATCGGGGCGTGGGCCTTCGGACTGTTCCCTCTCCCTCGATGGGAGAGGGTTAGGGTGAGGGTGTCCCCTCCCCCATCGTCAGCCGGTCAAGCCATCAACTCCATCCAATCAAACATCCCGTCCATCCTGTGCATCCATGCAAAACAAAACCCCTTGCCTTGCGCCATCGCATACCGCCGGCTATGATGACTTACGTTCCACAATATCAAGCCGCGCGTGGTGGAAAACGTCCGCCTCTGACGGTTCGAACCAACACCCCCACGAAGGACTTTTGACGCTATGACTACTGCAACGCAGCCCTGGACTTCCAGCATCACCGAGGTGGCCGGCTCCAACGTGGAGGTCGTCTCCGGCGGTTCCGGCTCCCCCATCGTCATCCTGCCCGACGAACTGGGACATCCCGGCTGGCTGCGCTACCACCAGGCCCTGGCCCAGAACCACACCCTGCACATCCCGTTCCTGCCCGGCATCGGCGGCTCCGACGTGCTGGACTGGTCCATGAGCATCCACGACCTCGCCATCTGGTACCTGGGCGCGCTGGACAAACTCGGACTGGAGGGCGCCGACCTCATCGGCTTCTCCCTCGGTGGCTGGATCGCCGCCGAGCTGGCCACCATGTGCCCGCAGCAGTTCGGCCACCTGATCCTCGTGGGCGCCGGCGGAATCCGTCCTCCCGGCGGCGAGATCTACGACATCTTCGAGGTCACGCCCCCCATGTACATCCGAGATTCCCTGCATGACCCCGACGGCACGCCCGAGTACCGTACCGTCTGTCCCGCCGAGCCCGAGGAGGACATCCTGGAGCGTTGGGAATTGGGCATGGAGGCCACCTGCCGCGTCGCCTGGCGTCCCTACATGCACGACCCGGGCCTGGTGCACCAGGTGTACCGCCTCGAGCGTCTGCCCACCATGCTCATCTGGGGCGCCCAGGACGCAATAGTCCCCGTAGCCGCCGCCGAGGAATACCACCGCCGCATCCCCGGCAGCCGCCTCGAAATCATCCAAAACTGCGGCCACCACCCCGAGCTGGAGGCGACGGACCAGTTCGTCTCCCTCGTCGAAAACTTCCTCGCGTAACCCGACGCGGTTGATACACTGCATGGAACCGAGTATCCAACCGGCGCTGGGAGGGAGCGACCATGAGCGCACAAAAGCCGCCGTCTGGTCAACAGGACGATAGCGGTCAGGAAGATTGGCCGGAACTGGATGCCGAAGAATTTCGGATTTTGGAACAACATCTCGATCAGTTGGAAAAGGAAGGCGTCCTGATCAAAGGGGACGGCATACGCGGGAGCTTGCAACACGGTGAGGCGGAAATAATTGACCCGCGGGAATCCGAAGATGAATCGCAGCTGCTCCGTCAACTGTTCAAGCAACTGGCGGAACTGCGCGCCAAAGGAATTATCTCCGGCGGCGATGGGCCGCGTGATGGCCTGAAGCCCTCGGCACACGTACCGGGAGCATTGGCCCGATTTCTTGCCAACGGACGGTAGGGTAAGCGATAAGTGGTCGCAACTCTATCGTTCCCGTTGTTAGCGTACGTTGATGCGTCTGCCGCCGTAGCGGTAGCTCTTGAAGAACCGGGTTGGGAACAGACCGCGCGCCGGCTAACGTCATTCCCCGTGCTGCTGTCCGCCAACCTGTTGGAGGCGGAAGTGCGTTCCGTGTACGCCAGAGAGGGGTTGCAATACGACCCTGGCGTAGTTTCCAGTATCGGATTGGTTCATCCAAACCGGTCGCTGGGGCCGGAACTTGCGAAAGCCCTGGAAATCGGCGGCTACCTGAAAGGCGCCGACCTGTGGCACATGGCCACCGCCCTGTATGTGGATGAAACCACAGTGGGCAGCATGGCTTTCATCACGTTGGACAACAAACAACGAACCGTCGCTGCCAACCTGGGGTTCGCAACCTGAAGGAAAGCGGCCGACACTGGTGATGACCGAGAGGACAACATCGTCGGCGCCGGCGATCAGACGATACCGACGTTTCGCACTGCCACACTCAGCGCCGACGCGGGCGCGCGTGCCATCGGTCCGTCAAACGTGAGCAACGTGGCGCCGCGCTCCTGAGCTATTGCCACGTAAAACGCATCAGACGCGCTGACGTTATGCCGCAAATCCCAGGCTGCCCGCGTGAGCGTTCGGTGCGAAACGCGCTCAACGGGCATATCCTCCAGCCGGGCCAGGGCTTCCAGTGCCCATGCTTCGGAAATTTCTTGCGCCTGTACTTTCCGGCGCAGGGCGGACAGCACTTCAGCGTCCATCATCTCGGGCGCGATGGGCGAACCGCTCTCTATCAACGCTGCAACGCGCAAACCCGCGTCGCTTCCCAGCAGGTATTCAACCGCAGCCGACGCGTCAATCACGTATGGTTCGGCGCTTACCCTTACCACCTGCCCGTCTGCCCGGTCGCCAGCTCGTATTCCCGCACCGCCCTTGACGCCCGCGTGACTGTACCGCTGTCAACACCGCCACTCAGCAGGCCGAAACGCTCCTCACGTTTTGCCCGTCGGGCCATGGCCTCCGGAGTCGCGCCCTCCGGCCAGCCCAGCAGGTCCTCCACCGCCGATTCCACGACCGCGCCGACCCGCGAGTCGCGCAGCCACTTCCTCATTTCGCGCCGTGCAATCGTCACCGTGAGCTTCTCGCCATACTTATCCCGCAGTTCCGCCAGCTTGTCCGCCGCTTCCTGCGCGGCCCACGCTCCCGCCTCCGCAACCACCTGATGCCCCAAATCGCCAGCGTCAAACTCCGGTATGGGCAGTTTCCAAAGGTGCTTGTGTAAATCCCGTGTGTTGCCAGCCCAGTTTGGCGTGGTGTATTCGTTGACGGCTGTTGCCAGCGCATCGCTGTTGATGATGGCTAGCAGGTAATGCGCTTCCTGAACATCCTTGCACGAAATCCAGTACAACTTAGTGTCGATGATCGCAGAGTTATCACTGATGTATGCCGCTGTCGGTTGGCCCGATTCGGTGTAAGCTATCCGTAATGGTCTGTCTCCACCATCCTTTTGCCATGCCAACTGTGTGGTCAATTTACCGTAGTAGTCCAGTTGTGCGCCCATATCCAACTTATTCGCCGGGCGTTTGTTTGCATCCCACAATTCGGTAATGGCCTGCCATCGTTCCCGCATTCGCCGTTCTAGTGCCCCCAACCGGACGCCTCCGGGCCCGCTTGGGTCAACTGGTATCTCAAATTCGCCACGTCTCATTGGTAGTGCAGCTTGCAGCGGTTTTAGTGTGGCATAAGGGACCATCGTTTCGCCCAGGTGAACGTCATGAACGTGGGCTTTCTCGACGTTCTTTCCAGCGAGTTCGGATAACGTCAGATTTTTCCAAGGCACTTTGTCCTGAGAAGCTCGTCGCGGGTCTACGGTGATGGTTTGACCGGCCTGAATTATTGACTCGCCTTTCTTTTCCTCAACAAAGAAAAGACACCGCGGAAAGATTGCCGCTCCTTTACGAGCATAGTTAACATAAGGCGAGCCCCCGCGGCCCGAAGTGTCAGATATCTCTCTTAACACCCGTCTCACGTCATCCGATCCCGCCTCGCCCTGCCAACGTTCTGCTGACCCCGTCAATGCGGTTCCATGACCATTCTGGCCTACTCGTTCGGCAAAAACCACGCAGGAAGCTATCGGAAAGAAGGTGTTGGGTTCCAATTGCTCCAGGTCCCATGCGGCTTTGTTAGCAAAATCCACCGACAAAATCCGCCCGGGAACTCTGTTGCGGCCACGACCAGTCGGCCGGGACTTCCATTCCCCTGTGCGCCATTTGGCGTACTGTCCTGATTGGAGAGCGCTATGCGGTAATACCATTCCAATTACGCCGCTATCTCGCAGATATAGATCAACGCTTCGAGCAAAAAATAGACCCGCAATATCTTGATTTGCCGCATTTTTGCCGCCCGACCAAATGCCGTATAGGTTCTTGCTTTGCAGTTCTAACTCTTCCCGCAAGATGTTCGCCGTGAAACGATAAGCATTCCAGGGCGGATTGCCAACCACAACGTCAACCTTGTTCCGGCTCAGCACCACCGGCCGCACCATGTTGCGCGTGTAGTACGCCCAGATGTGGTTTTGGTCCTGGGCGTGCAGCATCTGCATCGTCGCGATGGCCTCTTCCATCGCTGCCCGCTCCGCAGGATCTGTAACGTGGTTGTCGTCCAGCGCCAGCAGCGGGTCATTGCCTTGCTCAATGGCGTCGGCGATGTCCGACATCAGGACGTCGAAGGTTGCGGCCCGTTCCACCAGGGACATGGGGAAGGTCAAAGTAGGATTGCCCAGTTCCTCCAGCCGCGTCTCGATGGTCACGCTCTGCTGCGCGAACATGTCGCCGGTGCGGTAGCGCAGTTGCAGCGAGTCCCCCAGGTAGATCGGCGCGGATATTTCGGTGTTGTAGTCCGATGCCGCGGCGATGGCATCCCGCGCCGCCAGCGCCCACGACGCCCGTGCCAGGTGCACCGCCGCCGGGTGCACGTCTATGCCGGTCACCGCATCCCGCAGTTTCGCCAGGATTTCGCTGGGCTCAAGGTCGGACTGAGCGGCCGCCGCCATGAAATGCTTGACACCAGCCACCACGAACGTCCCCGACCCGCAGGCAGGATCCAGCGCACGCTGGTTCAGCGGGTCGTTGACCAGTTCCTCGGTCATGACGTCCGCCAGCCACTGCGGCGTGTAGTATTCGCCCAACTGCCGCCGTTCATCGGCCGGAATCACGATCTCGTACAGGGTCGGTGCAACGTCCGCCGGGGGGTCGTGCCAGTCAAACCGGGCGACGCGATCGGCCATCTGACGGATGAACTGCGTGCCGCCCGCGACCTCAGTGGGCCACGCGAAGAAGTCCGACTCCAGGATGCCGCTGAGTCCGGTGGCGTTGCGCAAACGCCGTCCCAGCAGCAGGTCCTCCGGTTCCTGCGCCGCCAAATCGCGGATGTCGATTCCGAAAGCCGCCTGCACCACCATGCCGATCAGGGCGCTCAGGTAGGTGTGCCGAATGAACAGGACGTCCAGTTCTTCCTTCGTGCTCCCGATCTCACCCAACGCTGCCCGCAACAGGTCCTCCCATAGCCGACGCTTCACCTGGATGGTATCGCGGTGGCCCTCCGCTTCGTAAAGCACCCGCAGCGTGACAAGGTCCTGGTTGGTGCTCAGGCTGGCGTCGCCGAACTCACGGATCAGATTCTCGCGCGTCGGCGTAATGTCCGTGGCGCCTTCCGCAAATACTCGGTCGCGCAGCCACTCGTAAAGCCGCAAACCACCTTCCGACGTTTCCAACTCAAACATCGGAGGGCTGAAAGTTTCCACGCTGCCGTCGCCGATGTGTCGGAGCAGCCACCGCTTGCCGTCGGTCAGCACTCCCACGCGGATCCCCCTGCCGGCCTTCAGGGCTTCGGTCAGGTAATCATCCAGTTGCTCGATGTGCCTATCGATTCCTCCGGCGCCAAAGAGGTCGCGCTTGAACTCAAAGAAGGCATCACGCGCCGCCAGGTCAACCCGCCCGCTGGCGTCCTCCGTGGGGGACTCCTCCTGCGTGATCTCTGCCGCCGCGGCCAACCCGCTCTCAATGATGAAATCCCGCGCGGCGCTGCGGATATCGGTCTCGGAATGGCCCAGCGTATGCCGGCGCAGAATCTCGCCCGCGGGTTCGGCGTAAACGTCTCCGCTGCCAGTGACGGCCGGTTTGTGTTCTTGGCTAGTCATGGGGAAATCGGCAAAACCTTCGAAGCACGGATCATTTAAGCGACCCCACCACAGGTATCAACCGCTCGTTGTACGAATCAACGGCCAGGAACACACCCTCCAGCGTATAAGCGCCGAGTATTGGAGCAACACCATCCTCGCCAAAGATGACCCAAGTATAGGTGTCTCGCCCTTCCACTCGCGCCCACGCCTGCGCCATATCCAGTTCCACACGTTCACGGCTGGCGTACTCGAAGGTTTCCTGTCGGGTTGGAAGTATACCCAGCCCGTCCAGAATGCAGCGGGGGACAACGGTGGTAGTGGCCCCTGTGTCGGCCAACGCCTCCATCGTCTCATAGCGTTCGCCGTCAAGGTTGCCAATTTCAATAGTTGTGCTGAACGTCCCCATGTTGCTCCTCGGACGAAATCCCTACTGCCCGTAGTAGTGGCGGTACGGCCGGTCATATATGTCTTCCCGGTTCAAGTTCAGAATGCTTGCCTTCTCTTCGGCGCTCTCAATGGCTTCCCGGAACTTGGCAATGCGTTCCAGCCGGGAGGCGGCGGGGCTGGTCGCTATCCCCGTCAGGTACTCCGCCACCATCTCCGCCACCGTCATGTCCCGCGCCTCGGCAATCTTGCTGACCTTGGCCACGATTTCATCGTCGATGTCCAGCGTAAGGTTCATGCCGTTCCCTCCGCGTTCAAATCAATACGGCAGGCGGGGGATGAATCCTCGCTTGCCGTATCATTATACCGCCGCGCCCCTATGCGCCCGGATCAGTCCGACCTAGTGCGCCACCGAACTCGGCGCGAACCCCCCATACCGCGGGTACTGGGAGCAGATGAACTCCAGGTAGGACGGCTGGCCCTGCTCGTTGGCCGCCATCGCCCGCTGGAACGCCGGTATCACGTCCGACGGCTCCGTGACCCGCTCAGTGTACAGCCCCAGCTCCGCCACGGCCCGCGACATGTTCACGTCCTCGGGACCCAGCACCCGGTGCGTGTACGGGTCGTGGCCGTCGCCCCAGAACCCGGGGCCGTAGCCCGCGAACCCGCCGTTGGCCACGTGCGCCACCGTGATGCCCAGGTTCTGGCGCACCGGCACCTCCAGGTTGCCCAGCATGTAGCCGACCCCCGCGTCGCCGGTCACCGCCACCGCCTGCCGGTCGGGATACGCCAGCTTGGCCGCCATCGCGCCGGCCAGCCCGAACCCCAGCGTCGAGATGTTGCCCCAGCCCAGGAACCCGCGCGGGATCAGCGTGTCGTACACCGTGCTCAGCTGGTCGCGAGTGTTGCCCGAGTCGTGGGTCACGAACGACTTGTACGGGTCCAGCACCTTCATCATGTCGCCGAACACGCGGTACGGGTTGATCGGCGCGTCGTTGGACGCCATCGCCTCCCGGTACTCCGCCAGGCCGGCGTCCCGCGTTTCCCTCACCTCGGCCACCACGTTGCCGGCGGGACGACCCGCGCCGTCGGTGCGCCGCGACGCCTCGTCGGCCAGTGCCTGCAAGACGAACTTCGCGTCGCCCAGCACCGCGTGATGCGTCGGAAAGATGCGGTTCAGGTGGAACTCGTCCAGGTTGCACTGGATGATCGTCTTGCTCGGCGCGTTGGGAATGCCGTGAGTGAACCGCCCCGGCGACAGGCTGCTGCCCACCGTCAGGATCACGTCGCTCTTGTTCAGGTACGCGATGGGATGCTCGCCGCGCACGCCCACGAACAGCGGGTGGTTCTCGGGAAACGCCCCCTTGGCCTTCAGCGTGGTGATCACCGGCGCGTTCAGCAGCTCCGCCAGCGCCACCAGCTCCGACGACGCCCCCGCGTAGATCACCCCCTCGCCGGCGTAGATCAGCGGATTCGACGCCCCCATCATCAGGTCGATGGCCTGCACGACGTCCGACGGGTCGGGCGCCGACCGGTACCCGCGCACGGGGTAATACGGGTCCACGGTCTCGTCGTAGATGCCGGCCGCGTTGGGCACCGCCAGCACCACCGGACCGGGACGCCCGCTGCGCAGCATCGAGAACGCGCGGCGCAGGAACTCCGGCGTCCGCTCGGGACGGTCGATGTAGCCGAACCACTTGGTCACGGTCTTGAGGCTGGTGGTCACGTCGAACTGCGTGTTCTCGGTGCTGCCGGCCGGCACGCCGTCGGTGATGCACAGCATGGGCGAGTTGTCCTCGAACGCCTGCGCCAGCCCGGGGTACGAGTACTGCAAGCCCGCGCCGTTCACGCCGCCCTGCACCGTGCACACGCCGATGCGGTCGCCGCCGGTGACGCGCGAGTACGCGTCGGCCAGGGCCACGGCGTAGCGGTCGTCCCGCATCATGATCATGGGCACGCCCTCGCGTCCCAGGGCGTTGTTCACCCGGCATACGGGGAAGGTGGAAACCCACTCGACACCCTCCTGCTTGAGGATGCGGGCAATGGAAGTAGCGACGTCGATGGACATGGTTCAAACCTCTCTAGTTGTTCAGCAGTGTCAGGATACGCGCTACGAACCGATGCACTAACGGCCGGTCGTGCACGATCTCGAAATCTTCCATTTCGTCATGGTAGAAGTTTTTGTGAAACTTCTCGGCCGCGGCGAACGCCCCGGCGATCCCATCGTCTCCGGTCTCGTCGGTAAGTCTGCCGACGGCGTTTTTCAGCGACCGATGGCTGCGATGCGGCCAACCCCGCTGCTGCGCCACCGCCATTACCGCGTGGGTAGCTGCACCCCACAGTTTCTCGGAGGCCTGTAGATGATCCCCGGAAGCGAACTCCCGGTCGGAAGCCTCCAGGAACTCTTGTGCGGTTACGGCGTGATTTTGGGTCAGCATGGATGCCAGGATTCCTTGTATGTGGGAGGGCTCAGCGATGAAATTGTACCACTCCCCTCTTGCCGGCACCGGAGATTCGATTTGATGACACCCACCACTGACGGCAGTGCGCCCACCCCTGATACCATCGTTGCCGTATCACGCCCCCGGCCGGATGGCTGGGGCGATTGTGCTAAATTGAGGACGACAATGGGAGACTGGTGGGAGAAAGGCATCCCCCCTCGCCGATCTTCTCCCGCCGCAGGAGAACCCGTAACGACCGTCGGCGCCAATGTCACCGACTTTATGCTTATCGGTTCGTCTCAGTTTCCAGCGCGTCCCGCAGACCTTTCCAGTCATCTTCACCCGTCGAGCAATTCCAGTCATCGAAGTGGAGCAGGTCCTCCACGGGCAGCCGGTCACGCCACCCCGCCCGCTGCAAACCCGGCTCGTCGGTGAACTCCACCGGGTAGCCCAGGCACAGGTACGCCACCGGGATGATATGCGGCGGTATCCCCAGTATCCCCCGCAGTTGCGGCAGCTTGAGGATGCTCACCCAACCTGCGCCGACACCCTCGCTCCGCGCCGCCAGCCAGAGGTTCTGCACCGCGCAGCAAGTGGAATACACGTCTGTCTCCGGCATGGAGTTGCGCCCCAGCACCACCTCGGCGCGGGTCGGGTCACAGGTGACGCACAGGTTCACCGGCGCTTCCAGGATGCCTTCCAACTTCAGCGAAAGATAGGCGGAACGGCGCGGCTCGTCGAAAAAGCACGCCGCCGCGTCCCGCTCCCGGTCGAAAAGCCCCTTGACCTCCCGCCGCTTCTCGATGTTCTTCACCAGGATGAAGTCCCAGGGCTGCATGAACCCTACCGAGGGACCGTGATGCGCCGCCCGTATGATGCGGGCCAGCGTTTCGTCGGGTATCGGGTCGGGACGGAAATTGCGGATGTCCCGCCGCTGGTAGATCGCCCGGTACACCGCCTGCCGCTCCGCCTCCGGAAAGGCCAGCGATGCCCCGTTGATCGTTGCCTCGTTGAGCAATGCGCCGTCCGGCGGTAACCCGACTGGCGTTGCCCCGTCCAATGGTGCCCCGTCCAGCGTTGTCCCGTCCAACGATGCCCCATCTATGGAAATGTCGTCTGGTTGATAGCCCTGCTGGTTCATCCACTCCTCCGCCAAAGCAAACCGCGACGCTGTTCACTGCGCCGTCGATCCTGCATACCCGCTATCATACGCACGCAAACGGGGTTGTGCCAGAATTCCCCGCTTGCGGGAACCCGGTTCGTCACCGCCGGAAGTCAGGCCACACGGTGATAAACTGGAACCATCTCCACAGTAATCAACACCCCGCCGCCACAACGGGAGGTGCGCCATGCCGCCGGAAATTCGCGCCGTAGGAATCGAGGGACTGCCCGAGGTCCAGGCCGGTGACGACCTGGCCGCCCAGATCATGGACGCCGCCGCCGCCCAGGGCACGCCCATTGAGCCTGGCGACGTCGTCGTGGTCACCCAGAAGATCGTCAGCAAGGCCGAGGGCCGCGTCATGACCATCGACGAGGTCGAGGCGTCGCCTTTGGCCATAGCTATTACCGAGGGCCACCGCCGCGACCCGCGCCACACCGAGATGATCCTCCGGGAGAGCCGCCGCGTCGTCCGCATGGACCGCGGCGTCATCATCAGCGAGACCTACCACGGCTACATCTGCGCCAACGCCGGCATTGACGCCTCCAACATCCCCGGCTCCGACTCCATCTGCCTGCTGCCCGTGGACCCCGACGCCTCGGCCCGACGCATCCGCGACAGCATCCGAGATCGTCTCGGCGTGGACGTCGCCGTGCTGGTGTCTGACACCTTCGGCCGACCGTGGCGCAACGGCGCCATCAACGTGTCCATCGGCGTGGCCGGCTTCAACCCCGTCATCAGCTACGTGGGCGAGTTCGACCCCCACGGCAACGAGCTGCACACCACCACCATCGCCGTCGCCGACGAACTGGCCGCCACCGCCGAGCTGGTCACCGGCAAGCTCCTGGGCGTCCCCGTGGCCCTCGTCAAGGGCTACCCCTACGAACCCATGGAAGACGCCGACAGCCGGGCAATAGTGCGGGAGCCGAATAAGGACTTGTTCCGCTAATGGTGAGCACTTCGCCAATCAAGTGAGGGGCCGCCAAAACCTTCACGATTTCAGGATTTTGAGATGCAAGACGTGACGCAAGGTAACAACGTTCAAGTAAAACCGGAAGCCGCTGCCAAGCATCCGGGCAGTGAGTTGCGGGATGTACTGTCTGGGTTGGGTAAGACGCCGCGTCAAATTGCCAAGGAGGCAGGTCTTTCCCCCATTTACGTTAACCAGCTGATCATTGGCAAAGCCAGTATGGTGGCGGATGCTGCCGTGCGATTGGGAGCGTTCACAGACACCGAACCGCAGCGATGGATGGACTTACAGGTAAAGTACGACATCGCTATGGCATCTGAGAAGTTTCTGGATGATCTCTCGACGTTTCCCGAAGACGACCATTCGGGGGATGTTGGACCGCCTTTTAAGTGCATCACTGAAATGACTAGTGAGAAAGCGCGAGAGTTCTTGCTCGAGCCAGCGAGTTATTGCAGTATCCATTTGCCCGAATATTTCCAATTTGGTCCGATGCTGAGCGGCGTAATAAGCGCGATAGCCGGGCAGAAGCTGGAGACGCGCGGGGCGGTACAACACGAACAGGTCAACCATCGGTTAGCTACGAACAAAGACGGAAGGTACGCTTGGCGCCCGTTGGACTTACTCCATCCAGCGTTGTACGTTTCGCTGGTCAACGAAGTTACCCAGCCAGATCATTGGAGCACGATTACCGCCAAATTTGCCGAATTCGCACGTATCCCGTATGTACAATGCCTTAGCTTGCCCGTCCAATCGTTGACGGACGATAGTGACAAAGCGGCGCAGATCCGGCAGTGGCATACAGCGGTGGAGCAGAAGTCAATCGAACTATCATTGGATTTCGATTATTTGTTCCAAGCTGATATTATCGACTGCTATGCGTCGATATATTCGCATTCAATCGCTTGGGCTTTGCATGGAAAGGACGAAGCGAAGACGCGCCGAAGCGACATGGACTTAGTTGGCAATGTCATCGATCGGAAGATTCAACACATGCGCCAGGGTCAGACAAACGGCATCCCACAAGGCTCCGCAGTCATGGACTTCATCGCCGAAATGGTGTTGGGCTACGCTGATGCTGAACTTGTCCAAAGGTGCGCTGACGATGAGATATCTGAATACCAGATATTGCGGTACCGTGACGATTACAGAATTTTCGTGAACAGCCCGCCCGATGGAGAGGTAATACTCAAACGGCTTGCGGAAGTATTAGCTGAACTTGGTTTACAGCTTAATCCCGCAAAAACCGGGTTCAGTAGCGAAGTGGTGCGGTCTTCGATCAAGGCAGACAGGTTGGCGTGGATATTTCGAAAGCAGCGGTCAAGGGGCCTTCAGAATACGTTGCTTATGATTCACGACCATGGAATGGAGTATCCGAATTCGGGGCAATTCGAAGCTGCGTTGTCAGCTTTCCACAAGAGGCTCCACAATCGGAACAACTATCCGAATCCTATGCCGTTGATTGCCATGGCGGTCGATATCGCAGTACGCAATCCGAGGACCTATCCGCGCGTGGCAGCGATTTTGGGCGAATTGATCAAGTTCCTGCACGGCGACTGGGAAAAGCTAGACGTTATTGATCGAAGCCAGCGCCGATTCGCAAAGATCCCAAATGGCGGCCATATGGATGTCTGGTTACAGAGGATCAGCTATCCATATGACCAGTCGGTTCAATTTGTGGAGCCGCTTTGTAAACTGGTGGTTGATGAGACAACTGCCCTTTGGAACAATGATTGGCTCGACGCCGGTGATGTTCGTGCGTCCATAGAGCATTCCAGTCTCATAAGCAAGGACATCCTCCGGGAGATGGAACCTACAATTGATCCCGCAGAGCTCGAACTGTTCAAGTTTGGCTATTAGTCCGTAAATGGGCGGCGCGGCTAACCGTGACCCAATCAGGACACCAAAAAGCAGCGCGGCCCCATCCCACTGGACAGAGCCGCGCCCAATAGCCAGTCAGCGCAGCAGCCGCTAAACCACGCCAGCCAGTTCCCGCTCGCTTTCCGCATCCGCGCCGTCGCGCACCCGCAGCGCCAGCCCGTTCCCCGCTTCGTTCACGTCGGCGATGACGTGGTCGTGCTCCTGGAACTCGCCGGACAGGACGCCCTGGGCCAGCCGGTTCTCGAGGTGGCGCTGGATGGCGCGGCGCAGGGGACGCGCTCCGTAGGTCACGTTGAACCCCTCGTTCACCAGCCAGTCGCAGCCGGCTTCGGTCAGCTCGCAGGTGATGTCCCGCTCCGCCAGCCGCTTCTGCACCTCGCCGACCATCAGCCCGACGATCTCGCCGATCTGCGCCCGGCTCAGCGGGTGGAACACGATGGTCTCGTCGATGCGGTTCAATAGCTCCGGCCGGAAGGTCCGCTGCAACGCCTCGTGGACGGCGCGGGACTGTTCCGGCGTCACCTTGCCGGCGTCCTGCTCCCGGTCGGCCGTGGGGCCAAGTCCGAAGGGCCGATGCGACAGGTCACCAGTGCCCAGGTTGCTGGTCATGATGATCACCGTGTTGCGGAAGTCCACCGTGCGACCCTGGCCGTCGGTCAGCCGTCCGTCCTCCAGGATCTGCAGCAGCAGGTTGAACACGTCCGGGTGCGCCTTCTCAATCTCGTCGAACAGGATCACCCGGTGGGGCCGCCGCCGCACCGCCTCGGTCAGCTGGCCGGCGTCGTCGTACCCCACGTAGCCGGGAGGCGCGCCGATGAGCCGTGACACCGTGTGCCGCTCGCCGTACTCCGACATGTCCAAGCGGACCATGCTGTCCTCGTCGTTGAACAGGAACTCCGCCAGCGCCCGGCTCAGTTCCGTCTTGCCCACGCCGGTAGGACCCAGGAAGATGAAGCTGCCGAAGGGGCGCTTGGGGTCGTTGAGGCCCGAACGCGCCCGCCGGACGGTGTCCGCCACCGCGCTGATGGCCTCGTCCTGGCCGATCACCCGCCGGTGCAGGTGCTCTTCCATGTGCAGCAGCCGCTCTGCCTCGCCCTCCATCAGCTGGCCCACCGGGATGCCGGTCCAGTTGGACACCAGCTCGGCGATGTCCTTTTCGTTGACCACCAGGTCGGGGCCGTCGGTGTGTTCGATGGCCTCGCGTTCGGCGTTCAGATCCGCTTCCAGGCGCAGGCGCTCGGTGCGGTGCTGGGCCGACCGCTCGTAGTCGGACATCTGGTTGGCCCGCTCCTCCAGGTCGAGCAGTTCCCGCCGCCGGTTCTCCATCTCCTGCAGCTGGGGCGGCAGCATCCCGGCGTCGATGCGCACCTTGCTGCCCGCCTCGTCGATGAAGTCGATGGCCTTGTCCGGCAGCTTGCGGTCGGTGATATACCGGTCGCTCAGGCGCACCGCGGCCGCGATGGCCCCATCGGTGAGCGTCACCTTGTGGTGGGCCTCGTAGCGCGGCTTCAGCACGTGCAAGATGTCCAGCGCCTGCTCCGGCGTCGGCTCCTCCACATACACCGGCTGGAACCGCCGCGCCAGCGCCGGGTCCCGCTCGATGTGCTTGCGGTACTCGTCCAGCGTCGTGGAGCCAATGGCCTGCAGCTCGCCCCGGGCCAACGCCGGCTTGAGCATGTTGCTGGCGTCCAGGCCGCCCTCGCCGCCTCCCGCGCCCACCAGCGTGTGCATCTCGTCCAGGAAGACGATCACCTCGCCGTTGGACGACGTCACCTCGTCGATGACCGACTTGAGCCGTTCCTCGAACTCGCCGCGGAATTTCGCCCCGGCCACCAGACGGCCCATGTCCAGCGCCATCACCCGCTTGTTGTGCAGCGAGTCGGGCACGTCGTCGCAGATGATCTTGCTGGCCAGTCCCTCGGCGATGGCGGTCTTGCCCACTCCGGCCTCGCCGATGAGAACGGGATTGTTCTTCGTGCGCCGGGTCAGCGTCTGCATCACCTGGCGGATCTCCTGCTCCCGCCCGACCACCGGGTCCAGCTTGCCGATACGCGCCAGCTCGGTCAGGTCCACGCTGTACTTCTCCAAAGAGCGGTACTTTTGCTCCGCGTTCTGGTCGTCCACCCGGTGGGAGCCGCGCATCTTCTGCATGGCTTGGTACATCATCTCCTGGTTGACGCCCAGGTCCCGGAACAGCCGCGCCGAGTCACCGGCATCCTCCCGGGCGGCGGCCACCAGCAGGTGCTCCACGCTGATGAACTGGTCCTTGAGCCGCTGGGCCTCCTCGTCGGCCACCTGCAGCATCCGCTGCAAGCGCGGCGTGATGAAAATCTGCTGGGCCCCCGACACCACCTTCGGCGCGGAGTCCAGCGTCTGGTGCAGCCGGCTCTTCACCGCCTCGGGGTCGACGCCCAGCTCCCGGAAGATGCGCTCCGGCAGCCCGTCCTCCAGCGCCACCAACGCCAGCAGTACGTGCTCCACGTCCCACTGGCTGTGCTGGTAGTTGCGCACCAGCTCCTGGGAACGCTGCAAGGCATCCTGGGCCTGCCTTGTGAATTTATCTGCGGTCATCACCATATCGGTTACCTCCTGGTTGAGTTATTGCGTGTCCTGCCGCCGCTGGATGTGGTTTCCACGGCGCGCAGTCGGGCCACTTCGTTGGTCAGGGCTTCCACCTGGGCTTCCAGCTCCGTGATGCGGTCGATGAGTTTCAGGGCCACCTCGGCGCCGGCCAGGTTCACGCCCAGCTCGTCGACAAAGGTCTTGATCCGGCGCAGCCGCTCCACGTCGGCCATGGAGTACAGCCGCTGCCGTCCGCCGGAGCGCGACGGCATCACCAGTCCCACCCGCTCGTAGTAGCGCAGGGTCTGCGCGTGCAGGCCCACCATCCGCGCGGCCACGCTGATGACAAAGCAGGGTTCGGTCGGGAAGTTGTTGTCCGGCGTCATCTTCCTTCCTCCTTCGTTATTCTGCGTCGCGCAGTTGCTCGAACAGGTCCCTCTGCTCTTTGGTCAGCCCGGTGGGAAGCGTCACATTGACCACGGCGTACAGGTTGCCCCGCTTTTCCGGGTCGTTCAGCCGCGCCATGCCCTGGCCGGCCAGCCGGAACCGGCGGCCGTTCTGCGTCTCCGGCGGCAGCGTCAGTTCGATCTGTCCCCGCAGCGTCTTCACCGTGGCCTTTCCGCCCAGCACGGCGTCCAGCAACGGCACGTCCACCGTGGTGTGCAGGTCGTCGCCCTTGCGCTCGAACCGGGCGTGGGGCAGCACCGTGACCAGCAGGTTGAACTCGCCACCGGCCTGGCTGCCCGCCGCGATGTGTACCCGTCCGCCCTCGGCGATGCCGGCTGGTATCTTAACCTCCAGCCGCCGCCCGTCGGGCAGGTTCACCAGCCGGGTTGTTCCGTGGTCGGCCTCCTCCAGCGTGATCTCCACCGGCACGTCCGCCGGCCGCGAGCGGAACCGCTCGCCCCTGCCGCCGCCCAAGTCCGAGGCGAAGCCGCCCAACCCGCCCAGCAGGTCCGACAGCGTTGCCCCTCCGGTGGAGAAGCTGAACCCGCCCGGGCCGCCCTCGCCGAAGTTGCCGCCCCGGAAGAACTGAGAGAAGTCAGGGTTGCCCTGCTGACCGTACCCCTGCCGATCAAAGTGCTCGGCCTGCTCCCAGCGGTCGCCGTAGCGGTCGTACTTTTCCCGCTTGTCCGCGTCCGACAGCACCTCGTAGGCGGCGTTGATGGTCTTGAACCGCTCGGCCGCGTC
>DAOUJD010000056.1:0-110813 GCA_034423115.1 Dehalococcoidia bacterium
ATCCGGCGCAACGCCGCCAAGGCCACCATCAACTGGGGGTTCAGTACCCAGGATGCCCGCTCCAAACTCCATCGGCTCTATCCCTGTCATTCCTAGATTGATCCGGTACTAGCGCAACCAAAATACGGGTGTCCAACCGAAGCTGGACGCCCGCGAAAATGGGTTCAGTGCTTGAGTGGCGATTGCCGCAGGTCCCCGCTATTCCTGCGAGGCCGGCTTCACCGTCACCTTGAGCTGGTCGCTGACCTCGTTGTCGTCTTCATCCTTAGCTGTCACCGTAATCGTGGCTGTGCCGGTGGATATTCCGATCACCGTCAGCGTCGAGTAGTCTGGCGAAACCCACATGGATGCCACGCTGTGGTTAGACGATACCGCGGTGATGACTAGGTCGGCGCCGTCGGGGTCGTGGAACACGCCGGATAGGGAGATTGCCTTCGGCGTTGACCCTTCCACGCTGATGTCTTGAAGCGGCTGTGCCACCGTGGGCGCTCCAGTGGTGGAATCCGGGGCTTCGACCACCGACACCTCAAAGGCGTCGCTGACCCGGTTGCCGTCGCTGTCTTGGGCGGTGACGGTGATGGTCGTCGTGCCTTGGGCCACCCCGGCAAGGGTGAGCTTGGAGCCGTCGGCTGCCACCGAAACCGTGGCTTTGGCGGTATTTGAGGACGTCGCCGTGATGGTCAGGCTGTCGTTGTCGGCGTCGCTGAAGACGCCGCTCAGGGACACGTCTTGCGTGGCTCCTGCCTCCAGACCGGAAGCGTCGCCGATGGCCGAGGCCACCGTCGGCGAGGCTTTCACCGTTACAGTGAACGTGTCCGACACTGTGCCGTCGTTGGCGGTTACGGTGATGGTAGCCGTACCCCGTGCCCTAGCGGTTACCGTCAGCGCGGAGTAGTCGGCGACGACGGACACCGTGGCCCTTGCCGTATCCGAGGATGTGGCCGTGACGGTTAGCGCGTTGCTGTCCGCGTCGGCAAATGCGCTGGAGACAGGGATAGCATCTCCAAGCCTACCTCAACTTGACGCCATGGGTCCTTGTGGGTAGTGTAGCCGCGCCACAGCAGTTTTAGTCGCCCCCTTCCGCAGCGGAGGCCGGGCGCAGGTGTTTCAGCAAGTTTTGGCCCCGTGCCTCCTTGCGGCATCTGCGTTCGGACTAGGCTGCTGTGGCAAGTTGCCAAATCCTGCGTCCGCAAGGGGGTTCCCAATGAGCGCACCGCGCATAAGAATGTCCAGGTCCATGCTTGGCTTGGATCAGTTCTCCAGCTCAGCCTTACCAAAACACGCCGCCGAGCGTAGTCAGCAGCCGACTTCATCGCCGACGATCAAACGCAAACCAGCGGCAGAATACCGCCGATTACAGAGCGCAAGGGTAACGGCCGGCGCATGGCCGGCAAAATACCTGATGATCGCTATGCTCGGCGTTCTGATGGCAGCGTTGTTGGCCTGTGGCGCGAATGCGGAACCGGAGGGTGGTCAGTCATCCGATAGTGCCGCGCCGACTCCTACTGCGATTCCCACCGATGCGCCGGCGGTGGCTCAGGTCGCGGCGGTCGCTACGCCGACGGATACGCCAGTTCCCGCTGTCGTGTCGGAGCCTCCGCGGACGCTGACGACCACCGACGCATCGCCTCAAACTATGCCTACTGACACGCCGGCGCTGACGCATGCAGCAGCAACGCCGGCCCCGGAGCCAACGCCGGTGCCGAAGCGTGGGGGGACACTAAGGCTGGTACTCGTAAGCTGGCCTGAGAACTGGGACACCGAGGCTGGCAAGAAAGCAGTCCTCGGTGAAAGCGGCGCTTGGCAGGTGATTCACGAGGAATGGGACGGGACGCGCGGGTCTATCAAGGTTGCACCCAGCCCCGGGTATGAGTCTGACCGTGGCGGCCCGTACTTGGATGGAATTGAGATCCACGTCTCCGTCCACGGGGTAAGGGCGGCGGGGATAACGTCAAGCGATTATCAAGGCTACTTTGGCCCGATGAAGGACGATGATTTTCCTGGCTACGACCTTCTCCCTGCCATCATTGGGTCGGCTGTTGGGAGTCCTCATTTCAGGATCCATACGTGGGGGGACAGGGTGAGCGACGAGGAGCTGGAGCTGGAGGTCGCAACAGGCAACTGGTATGTACTGGACGAAGTGCCTATGACGCTGATTGATTGCCGAGTACGCGGCTATCAATCGACGGACCTACCGCAGTCTCTGGATGACTGGGTCCACGTGTGGTTGGACTATGAAAGTTCGTGTGAAGAACCTAGAGCTGGAGTGCTCTACACACCGTCGGGCAAGGCATCGCGGATACCTCAATTGGTGTCCGCTCAGCCAGTTGCTATTCTCACTCCCGGCGTAGCGCTAGGAAAAGAAGTCTGGTGGTATCGACCTGGGCCGTCCGGGTCCGGAGACCAAACGCCACCTGGTGTGTTGGAGAATCACCCTCATGGGCGTCAGTTGACCCGCCTGCACAGCGCAGACGTCTGGACGTTGATGCTTGACCAAGTCACCGCCGTGCTTCGGGAAGCAAACCCTGTTCCCGCTGACCAAGAGGCTCAAGCCATAGGGGGAATGACGCATCTCGACTGGGGCTGGGAAATTGCAGATGCCGATGAACCCTTGGTCATGTACTGGCGCCGTGTTTTCTGGGGAGATAAATGGTACCGTGCGGGAGCTGTGGTCCGTTATGACTCCAACGGAGAACCGGAGGGCTTCGTTGAGGCACCGGGACCCGCGATAGGATTCACTGAAGGACTGCAAAGCAAATGGTGGGAAAAGGACATACACGTCCCTGGAGACCTGTCGAGAATCATCGTCTACGAAGGAGATGACCCCGACCTCCACGGACCAGCCCTTGACCTCCTGGACGGCAAGTTGGACCACTACGACTACGAAAACGCCAATGAAAATCTGCAGGCAGCCATCAGAGAGGCATATACCCTGCGGATAGCAGGCGCGATCCACAGGGAATTCGTCACAGCAGCTGAGCCATTCGAGGGGTTTGACAAAGCCCGCTCCAGAGGACCTCTGGTTGTAGAAATCATGAAGAGGAACATGAACTGGGAGGTCATCAACACTCAAGACCTCACCGTGAGGTTCTGGGGCCGAATAGACCAACCAGCAATGAAGCGGCGGTACAAAGTAGGAGCAATCCTGCAATTCACCATCTCGGAATCACCGCCCATAGGTCCTCACCAAGCTAAGCGAGACGAGCTGCCTCCAGTCAAGAATTTCCTGCACTACCACCCAACCGTGCTGGAGTTCTTCATCACGCCGATTGACAAGTAGTCAACAGCAAGAGCCACAAACGCGGGGCAGTATACTGCCCCGCGTCACGCCACAAAGGAGATGCAACACCGGGGTCAGGTCACAAATCAGGCCCTCGGCAGTCCGGCGTAGTCGCTGGCGATTACGCCCACGGGTGCGGGTGCGGGGCCTCGGTGCCTAGATTATCTAAATCGACGAAAGAGCAGCCTCGCGGGTGCAGGGATGGTGTTTTGTCAAGCGCGCACGGTGAAAACTAACAGGGGTAGCCCCGCGGGTGCGGGAAAGGCGAATGCCGCTCACGTTATAGGCTCCGACGCTGGGGGGGTAGCCCCGCGGGTGCGGGAAAGGCTGTCGCAGCCCGGAAGAAGATAGGGCGATCGCGGGGCAGCCCTGCGGTTGAGGGATACGGCGCGTGGTCGCATTGTGATGCTGCGCCGTGTGCCTGATAACAGGCCGAAGGCGGTAAACACTGTGCCGTTGATGATGTGGATGACCGCGGCATAGTGCAGCGGGTAGCGGTGCGCCTCTGCGTACGCTGCCAACGGCAGCGACGTTGCGTATAGCAGTGCCGCTGTCGCCATGGTCCACGGGGCCGGCCTGCGGCGGCGCAGCGTCGCTGGTTGCTGGGTTTTTGATCGTCAAACTGGGATTTTGTTGGTGGCCCTAGCCTGTGGTGCGGGAGGCAGTTAGGCAGCGGCGCGATGTTCCGATCGTAAGGATACCGTCGGTCTGTCAGGCGGCGTCCACACGCTGCGGTATTTGATGGGCGTTTTCCGAAGTTGCGCCTTGGCCCACTGCTTGCACGATTGGATCTTTATCTTCGGTTGCACACACGGGACTGATTTTGTCGCTGCAGCTACGGTCTCTGCTATCCGAAGCTCCATATCTGGCCCGTGGCATAGTTCGGCGACGACGGTTATCTCTAGGGCGTCGCCTACTTGCGCGAAGCCGGCGGCCCGGGCTCCGGTGATGGCTACTTGGGACGGCAGGGGTGGCGTCAACTCGTTGAGTTCCTGCACGTAGTGGGTGAGCCACGCGAGTTCCGACTCCCGCAGGACTGGTGCTGGCTTCGAATCCCGCTGGTCTGGCACCACCACCAGCGCGGGAGACGTGCCGTTCGGCTCATCAGGAACGGGGTTGATAGCCACCTTGTCATCATAGATCCGGATGAACCGGTTCTCACGGTCGTGGTTGATGGCTTCCTGAATGGTTCTCTTCTTGGCGCCGTATGTTTGCTGGATGTGCTTGATTACATCCTCCGTTTCGGTTGGGCCACGCTCCAGCAGGAAGGCGTAGATCAGGTCTCCGGTGTTGTTCCGATGGCCGGCTGCATGCTGCGGTTTGACGGCTGTGTCCCATTTCTGGAGGCCGTAGGTGGACGGACCCTGCCAGGAGATTTCGTCGGATTTCCTGATTGTTCCGCGCACGGCGACGAGGGTGTTGTATCCCTCCGGCAAGAATTCTCCAACCATGCGCTCGGTTTCCCTGACCAGGTAATCCGTGGTGCGTGGCTCGTCTTCGCGGGCGAAGATGCGGAGTACCGTGTTGGTGACCAAATGCTGCGCGTTGATGAACTTGCCCCAGGGCTGTTCAGGGTGGTAGGAGCCTTGCTCGTCGGGCTGGATGCCCGTCGTGCGTTGTATGAAGAGAGCCAGATCAAGATCTGGCCACTCTGCCAGAAGGTCCTCTCGATGTTCCAGGGATTGGAGGATTTGATTGACGCTCTGCGGCTCGTTGCTTCGGGCCATGTGGACGGTGATTTCTTTCACAACTGGTGCGAGGTCGTGGTTGATAGAGTGAACGGGTGGCGGAACTACGTGCCCAGCGGCTCGTATGATCGGTGAGTCGTCTGGCGTGGATATGCCCATTTCTATGAACGTTGCAATCGTTGCTTCCGAGTACAGCGGCGGCCGGCGGTTGTGTCGGTTCAGGATGCCTGCTCTAGTGATGACGTCGTTGGCGCGCTGGGCAATGATGTGAAGGGGGCTGCCCTGTTGGGCATCCACTTCGCAGATCTGTTGCTGGACTTCCCTCCATTTGCTGGCGATGGTGTATGGCGAGATGTCGGCTTTTGCCGCGGTTTCGGATTCCATCGACGGGGCCTGCTCAGCGCTGCCGAGTTTCGCGTCGATGAGGTACGGGAATCGTGTGTTCCGTCGCACGGATTCGATCACCGCTCGGGCGCAGGAGCCGATGTGGTCCTCCACGATGAGTTTGATTGTTTTGGTGGCATTGGGCATGGGGTTGGTGTCCTTGAGCATTTTGAACTAGCGGCGGTCCGAAGACTTACCGAGGGGCCTTTCTGAATGAGCGCCGTCAGACGGCAGCCACACGCTGCGGTATTCAATGGGCGCTTCCCCGGCTTGTTTCTTGGCCCACTGCTTGCGCGATTGGACCTTGATGTTCGGTTGTACACACGGGACCGTTTTGGTCGCTGCGGCTGCGGATTCAGCGATCCGAGGTTCCAGGTTCGGACGGTGACATTGGTCTGTGATGACGGTTATTTCCAGAGTGTCGCCTGCCTTCGCGAAGCCGGTGGCGCGGGGTCCTGTGATGGCTACCTCACTAGGTAGCGGCGGCGTCAGCTCGTCGAGTTCTTGCACGTAACGCATGAGCCATGCGAGTTCCGACTCTCGTAGGACTGGCGCTGGCTTACATTCCTGCTGGTCTGGCACCACCATTAGCGAGGGAGACGTGCCGTTCGGCACATCGGGAACGGGGTTGATGGCCACCTTGTCATCAGAGATCCGGATGAACCGGTTCTCACGGTCACGGTTGATGGCCGTCTGAATGGTTCTCTCTTTGGAGCCGGAGGTTTGGTGGATGTGTTCAATCACATCCTTGACCTCGGTTGGGCCATTCCGGAGAAGGAAAGCGTAGATCAGGTCTCCCGTGTTGCCCCGGCGGCTGGTTGCATGTTGCGGTTCGGCAGCCGTGTTCCACTTCCGCAGGCAGAAGGTGGATGGACCTTGCCAACAGATATCGTCGGATTTTGAGACTGCCACGCGGACAGCGACGAGGGTGCTGTACCCCTCGGGCAGGAACTGCCCGACCATCCGCTCGGTTTCGCTGAGCAGGTAATCCGTGGTGCATGGCGCACCTTCACGGTCCAAGATGCGGAATACGGTGTTTATGACCAACTGCTGTGCGCTGATGAATCTGCCCCAAGGTTGTTCCGCGTGGTAGGCACCCTGATCGTCGGGCTGGATGTCCATCGAGCGTTGTATGAATAGCGCCGGATCGAGGTCTGGCCACTTGGCAAGCAAGTCTCGCCGGTGTTCCAGGGATTGGAGGATTTCGTCGACGCTCTGCGGCTCGTGGGTTCGCGCCATATGGGCGGCAATGTCCTCTACGATTGGTGTGAGGTCGTGATCGCGGGAATGAGCGGGCGGCGGAACCACGTGGCCCGCTGCTCGGATGAGTGGCGATTGTTCCGGCGTGGATATGCCCATCTCCACGAATGCTGCAATCGCTGGTTCAGAGTAGAGGGGAGGCCGGCGATTGTGTCGGTTCAGGATGCCGGTTCTCGTGATGACGTCGTTTGCGTGCTGGGCAATGGTGCGAAGGGGACTGTCGTATTTGGCATCGGTTTCGTATAGTTGCTGTAGGATTTCCTTCCACTTGTCAGCGATGGTGTATAGCGGCGTGTTGCCTATTGCCGCGGTTTCGGCGTCCATCAATGGAGCCTGCTCGGCGCTGCCGAGTTTCGCGTCAATGAGGTACGGAAATCTTGTGTTTCCCCGCACAGATTTGATCACTGCTTGGGCGTCGGAACCGACATTTTCGGTCACGATGGGCTGGAGTGCGTTGGTGGCTTTGGGCATGGTAATGGCGTCCTGAGATAGATTGAATTAGCGGCGGTTCCAAGGCCGCCCAGTGGTCTTTTCTGATTCTAACGTGCTTAGCCGGAATAGGTGGCTCGGAGCTTTGTTGCGAGACGCTGTCGCGCATCTTGAGCGGGGGCTGGGATTGTGTCGGCACACTCGGAAGGTCCAAGGCACCGGTGTGGCGAATGCCTTTAGGGGATATTCCTTCCCGCGGGATGCCTTGGTGGGAAACCATTGACTGGGAAGGCGTGCCTGACGTTATCGGCACTAGTCGGGGCACTCTTTGGTACCGCCGGTTGCCCGTTTCCGGGGTAGTCAGTCAAATCAGCTGTCACTTGGAGGCATTGGCGCATACCGCTCAGGAATTACGTGCTTTTCCCATTTTCGCTATCAAAATATGCGATTTATGGGTTGCCACGTGCGGTCGCAAATGATAGGATTCCGGCGTGCAAGCTGCAATTGCGCATTTTGAGAAGGCCGTTACTCCGGGAGAGATCGCACGCCATGATAGATATGATCGAACGACTAGAAGCTGGTCTGCGGGCGAAGCTCCGGCAGGCGGAGGTCGACTGGCAGGAAGCAGAGGTGCTCAGGTGCCGAGCAGTTCGGGATAGGGAGTGGGCTGAGGATCAGCTGAGGGTCGTCAGACTACTCCGCGCTGCGATGGGTACCGCGGACGATGAGACCGATGAGATCCAGACCGCGCTGGCGGGTAGCGAACTTGGGTGGGCAGCTGCTGATGCGCTGGCATATGAACCCGGTGCCATCATCAGGGAGATGCGTGGGCCAGACTTCTGGCGACATAACCCCGCCGTAGACCGTATGGGCGATCCTATCTACGATGTCAGTGTGGTTTCTGGCAAGTCGAACTCTCGGGAACGGGCGCTCGCTGCGGCGCGAGTTTACGGTTACCGTCTCAGGGAATTGTCCCTGGCCGAGGCAATATTTCGCACTGGAGAAACTAACGCCAGTAGTCCGCAGTCGATTCGTGGGTCTCTGGGCGGCTTGGTGAAACACGGCGGGGATTGGAAGCGCGAACGGGGTTGGTTGGTCTACCGTGGCGACGAACTGGAAGCGGATTGGGCGACACTTGAAAGGCTCGCTCATGAGACGGAATCTCTCAGGAATCAGAAGTGCCAAGCAGAAGACACCGCTCAAGTTGAGAGTGATGAGAGTTGATGACAACGAGCAGCTGTCGCGGGATTTTGACGCGCACGGCGGGGAGGTGCAGTTTTTCAACGGTGCCACTACGGGAAACCGTGTGGGAGGATGACCGGCGCACTCCGGTCAGAAAGGAGAACCTAAGGAGGTAATTTGATGTCTGATTTGAAGCCGGGCCCCAAGTGGCCTGGAATGAGAACGGAGCCGCGGGAGTTTGGACGCTACGCCGCGGCCCCAAAACCGAACGAGGACGAACTCGAAGCGGCATTTTTTGATTCTAGCGACCAGAGCGGTGCATTGCAATCGGCGCCGGGTGAGCCTGAGATAGCCCAGTTGCAGGAGAATGTGACGGGGCTTGACGCCATGGACATGGATGGTTTGGTTGCTGGCATTCCGGTCGTTGGGGGCGTCGGCGAATTCGCCTTGAAGGGAAAACACGGTATTCAAGTGCGGATGGAAGTGATGGTGGGGCAGAACCGTGCACAGGTGGAATGGTTGAAGTCTAGGCTGTTCGGTGGTGTCACCGACGAGGGTGGTGAAGACGCCTGAAATGTTTGTCGGTCTGCGGAAACCAGTGGTCATGAACGCTTACGGGCAGATTGGGCGCGGGATTCCCAGGCCGGCTTTCCTATGATCGTGAAGGCTGGTTGAAAGTCGGTAAGGAGCATTGAAAATGCTTGGGAAGAAAAGGGCCGCTGCTTACCTGCGTGTGAGCACGGATGGTCAGGTTGACGGAACCTCACTTGGCACTCAGCAGGAAAGGATATTCGAACTTGCGATGAAGGAAGGACGCACGGTCTGGCAGAAGGACGTGTACGTCGATGTGGAGTCAGGGACGGTGTACGACCGTGCGTCGTTGCAGAAGCTTTTGGCTGCGAGCCGTTCTGGGCTTTACGACACGGTATATGTCCTCCGTGTGGACAGGATGGCCCGTTCCGGTTTGGATCAGCTGAACCTGCTGATGGAGTTTAAGAGGGCAGGCGTGGACGTGGTGTTTGTGGACGGCGTTTCTGGGACGGATGAGCTGTCGCAATTGTTGCACTACGTCTCGGGGTGGGCGGCTGAACGCGAGAGTCAGCTGATCAAAAAGAGGACGGCTGACGGGAGGTGGAGTGTGGCTTCCCAAGGTCGTATGCCGGTGGGGCGCGCACCTTATGGGTACGGTTACGACAAGGTCACACAGAGCAGGTACGTCATCCGCGAGCAGGCGAACATCGTTCGCCAAGTGTTCCAGATGAGGGCCAGTGGGATGCAATACCGCAGCATTGCGGGTGATCTGAACAAGAGGGGCATTCGCACGGCGAATGGGACGGTGTTTCGGACGAATACGATCAAGCGGATGCTGAAGAGGACCACGTACATCGGAGTGGACTATTACGGTCAGACCGAGGTGATCGTCACGCCCGGAGGGAAGCCGAAGACGGTGTCGCGTGCGCGTGAGCATTGGGTCGAGATCGTGGGCTACAGTCCGACGATAGTGCCAAAGTGGTTGTGGAACAAGGTGCAGGCGACGATGGGCACGCCGCAGGCATCAGCAACAAAGGCGCGCGGGGACGGTTATCTTCTAACCGGGTTGGTCAAGTGTGCTGACTGCGGGCGCTCTGTGATTGGATGCACCAGGGTGCAGGGCAAGCGCGGCGTGGAGTACAAGTACTACCGGTGCAACTGCGATTTCGCTAATCCAGGTCTGGCGACAGCGTGCCATGCCCGTCGGATCAGTGGAACGATTTTGGAGGGTGTGGTATGGGAGTACGCGCTGAACTTGGTCGCCAATCCAGCTGGCGTAATCTCGCAGATTTTGGCGCAGGCGCAGGAAGGTGAGGAGGACCTGGACGCCGAGATCAGCAGGTGCAAAACCGAGATGCGGAAGTGCAGTGCTGAAGAAGTGAAGCTATTGGAGGTATACCGGAAAGGCGTAGTGAGCTTGGAAGCGTTCGAAGCCCAGAATGGCCCGGTGAAAGCGCTCAGGGAGGAGTGGGATAGGCGGCTCCGCACTGCTGTGGAGAAAAAGGCGGCGATTGCCAGCGCCAGGGATGCGGGCCATCAGGTGGAGGGGTACTGCCAGAGGTTCCGGGACGGAATTGGCGATTTGGATTTCCAGGGTAAAAGAGAGCTGCTGTACGCCTTGGGGATAAGGGTTCTTGCGAAGCGTGACTACATCTCCATTAGCGCGGTGGTGGATCCTGGATTTGTGGCAAAGTGACTCAAATGTTGCATACCGGGTGCCGGTTGGCGAACTTGGGATGGGGAATGTTGCACGTCGGAGCGTCGGGTCGTTCGCACCGGGGACAGCCGTCGCATTTCCTGTGGCCGGTGCCGCTACCCGCCTGAGTGCGCGGTTCCAGTACTGTAACCATAATCGGTTGCCTTTCCCTCCGCTCGGCGAACAATTGACTGCCGCGCCGGGGGATGACGCCCGATGCGGCAGATTGAGGCCAACCTTAAGTGCGGAAGACTGCGTCAGCCCCAGATGGCCGCGACACGGTAGGCCAGTTGGGTGTTCGACTCGCGCACGTCGACAATCTCTGCGGGGGTGTCACCCAGGATGCCCAGGGCGATGATCCAGTTCAGGATCTCGTGGTCTCCCGAATCCTGGATTTCCTCGGGCGTGAGTTCCGCCAGCTTGCTCCCCTTGCCCGACCGCACCATCTCCAGGTATCTCCGGTCGGTCTCCACGTCGATCTCCCGGCACTGGAACTTGTGCGCCAGGAAGCTGTGCGACCAACTCGACGACGCCACCACCGCCACTCGTTCGTCCCTGGTATCCAGGAACCTGCGGATGCCCTGCCCCAGTTGGTAGCAACGTTTGGGCGTGGGACGCGGCGGGTAGTCGGGCCCGGCCTCCTCTCCATAGCAGTTCACGAACAGCGGCAGCAGTGGGAATTTGCCTTCCGGATCCAGGAATACCAACGGGTTGATGATGGCGTGGGCCAATCCCCAGTCCCAGCCCCTGAGCGCGCTGGACGAGGCCATGTCGAACCCGTCCCGAATCAGGAAGTTCCGCATGTCCCGGGAGAAATCCTTGGGGCAATGGAAAGTGAATTTCGTCTCCGGCTCGGCGTTCCACAGGTTGGTGCGGGCGGCGCCCCGCTGGAAGGGATAACCGTCCACCTCGCCGCCCGTGTACAGGCAGAAGGGCGGCAGGTTGTCCTGCAGGAAATTCTCCGCCTGGTCGTCCCCGATCACCATCACCACGTCAGGATTCCATTCGTGCAGCCGGTCGCGCATGATCTCGAACGATTCGACGACTTTTTTCTGGTCGCTGATGTCTCGGCTCAACCCGTTGTCGTCTCCCAATTCCGCGATCAGTTGTGCCGGCGGTTCGTATCCTGGCACCCGCGCAAATACCCGTTCCCGACCCTGGGCCCACACCTCGGGCGGGGTGAGAATGATTGGACCGTGCGAACATCCCAATCCCAGTAATTCTGCCATATCGCCCTCCTGTCGAGCCGTTTCCGTCGCTTGATCCTTTCAATTGCGACGATTTTAGGGACGCGCCCACGGCAATGTCAATTTGCGCGTCGTTACGCACACGCAGCGCTGTCAATGTCGGGACTCGGGCGCCGGAGTTTTCGGTCATCGCCGAACCGCCCACCAACCCATTCATGGTGCGAACCGACCGTTTCAGGCGGAAGACGATCGCGGCGGTGGAGATCTCCGCAAAGCGTCCAGTACCTATGCCTGCCAGTTCCTCGTGAGAAAGGGTTGCGCCGCCCCCGTTTCAGGGACGACTAGGCCCGGCAGCAAGCCGCCCGGCATGCCGCCAATCCCAGGAAACAACTCCGGCAGAAGCAGACCAGCGCCGCCACGCGCCCTGGTTTCCCTGCCTCATGTTCCTCGTGCTCATCTTCGGCCTCATGGTGATCATGATCATGCTCGCCGGAGAAATTCTCCCTGCCTTCCTTGATGAAGAACGGCACCAGGATCAGGGACGCCACCGGGTCGGCCCACCACCAAGCGAGCAGAACGTTGAAACCCAGCCCGATCAGCACCGCCAGGTCCTGCAGATCGCAGAACAGGCTCTCCACGGCCTCGGCCCGTAACGCTCGGGATTGCATCCGGGCGGCGATACGCATCTTCGCCACGTACAGGCCGCTCATTACGACGGCGCTGGCCACGGCCAACCATACACCTGTAAGACTGGGCTCCGGTCGTGGCAGCAAACCAACCAGGCTCACGATGGAGTGGACGGCGACATAACCCGCCAACACAAAAAAGCTGATGCCCACCAGTCGCCGCGCCAGGTTATCTGCCTCATCGTCGTCTTCGTGGTCGCCCTGCTCCTTGGACAACCGCCACACCAGCACGCCGCCTGCAAAAAGCTCTATGAGGCTGTCGGCTCCGAACGCGATCAGGACCACGCTGCCGGCCCGGAAACCGGCGAAGAATGCGACCGCAGCCTCGGCCAGGTTCCAAATCAGGCCAATCCAGACGAGAATCAGCGCCGTTCGTCGGAGTGCGTCAGTTTGAACCACTGGGGAATGTCCCTCCTCATTTCCCGTGGGGTTGGTTGCTATGTATGTATTAACAAGGGGTGTGGGCCGCTGACATCCTAACCGCAACTCCCCGATTAGGCTAGTATCCGGCATCCCCTTTATGACCGGAATAAGTTTACCTTGTTTCCACATCGGTTTCTAGAACGCGGGAAGCGCCATGCGGTAGGATGCAACGGTAGACTGGATGCGCGCCTGGTTCGCAACTTATTCTCGCAAACATCTCGGATGCCCAAACTAACGAAGAGGAAGGAACAATGGCTGAACAACCCATCAGAGTGGGACTAATCGGCGCCGGCGGCAACGTCCGCAACCGCCACATTCCCGGATTTCAAGGCGTGGACGACTGCGAGATTGTGGCCGTCGCCAACCGCACGGTGCAGTCCGGCCGCGTGGTGGCCGACCAGTTCAACATCCCCAAGGTGTACTCGCATTGGCGCGAGGTGCTGGAAGACGATGAGGTCAACGCGGTGTGCATCGGCACCTGGCCCTACATGCACCGCACCATGACCCTGGCCGCGCTGGAAGCGGGCAAGCACGTGCTCACCGAGGCGCGCATGGCCAACGACGCGGCGGAGGCCCGCGACATGCTCAACGCCTCGCTGGCGCACCCGCACCTGGTCTGCCAGCTCACGCCCACCTCCACCAGTTACACCATAGACAACGTGATCAAGCGGTTGATTGACGAGGGGTTTCTTGGCGAACTGCTATCCGTTGATTTCACGTCCCTGCAGAACAATTTCGCCGATTTCGATGGTCCGGTACATTGGAGGCACGACCGCGCCCTCAGCGGCCACAACACCCTGAACATCGGCGCGTCCTACGAGTCCATGATGCGCTGGTTGGGCCGAGGCAATCGGGTCACGGCGATGTCCAAGATCCACGTGCCGTACCGCCGGGACGCGACCGGGCACCTGACCTCGTTGACGATACCGGACCACGTCGACATCCTGTATGAATTGGCCAACGGCGCCCAGGTGCATATGCAGATGAGCGCCACGTCCGGCCTGAATCGCGGCAGCCAAATCTGGATGTTCGGCGCCGACGGCACAATCCACGTCGATTCCCAGCGGCGCGTGTGGGCCGGTAAGCGCGGCGACACGGAACTCACGGAAGTACCCAACCCGCCGGAAACCCAGGCCCGCTATCGCGTCGAGGAGCAGTTCACCAACGCCATTCGCGGCACGGAAATCGTGGATATGGTCGCCTTCGAGACCGGCGTCCACTACATGGAATGGACTGAGGCGGTGTACCGCAGCGCCATGACCGGGCAGGCGGTTTACCTGCCTCTATAGCCCGGCCAGTCGTTGCGAAAATTGTAGGGGCGGGCGGTAGTTCGCCCCTGTCTTTCGTCCCAATATCGGCCTACTGCGGCCACCGATCAGGCGGTCGCCAGTTCCTCAAACGGCGTCTCCGGCATGCCCTCCACCCACGTTGGATCGCGCAGCTCCAGCCGGTTCCCGCTGGGGTCGTAGAAGTACAGTTCCCGGCCCGTGAACACGCCCCTGGCCCGATAGGTCAGGTGCTCGATTGGAACGTTCCGCTCGTGGAATACCTTGCACGCCAATTCAAAGGTTTCCGGCGACACCGTGAAGGAATGGTGCGCGCCTGAGTCGTCTTTCGACCGCTCTGCCCCCGCGCTGGGGCTCTCGCACAGCAGGATGTTGTGGTCGCCGACGTTGAAACACGACATAACGTTGTTGCCCAACCGTCCCACCGGCGCGAGGCCCAACAGCTCACCGTAGAACTCTTCGGCCTCCTCCAGGTTATTGACCGGTATGGACCAGTGGGTTACGCCTTCCACTTTCAAGATTGCCATGTTGCCCTCCCGTTAATCGCTGCACGTAGGGTGGTCGGATCCAGGTTGATGTCGTTCTCGTGTCGATTTTGCGATTCCAGTCTGGCATATCGGGCGAACCGTGGCAATCTCGTTACGCCCATACAAACCATGTGCTTTCCCCGGTTCGCGAAACTGCGCTGCCGCATAAAATCCTTTGCCGCCCGAACTAGGGCTTTTTCAAAGTTAATCCGTCATTCCGGCGAAAGCCGGAATCCAGAACATTTCGAACACAACGATCTGCTGGATTCCGGCCAAAGCGGGAATGACGGTTCGGGGTGAAAGGCCGCCATACGGGACTTTGAAAAGGCCCCGCGCCCGAACCGCGCGCATTGACTGCCCAATGCCCCGTGCGATATTGTCCGATCATCAGGATTGACGCGGGCGTTCCATGTTGCGAGTTAGGCATTCCCCGCGCACTTATGAGGAGTACTCATGGACTTCGGGATCAACGCAGACTTTACCATTGGCAGCCATCCCTCTCATGCCTCCGCTCTGCAGTCCGCGATGGAAGAAGTGGACTTGGCGGAGGAGATGGGCCTGGATACGGTGTGGCTCGGCGAAATGCACTTCAACCCCAACCGATCGGTGCTGTCGGCCCCTATCGTGATCGCTAGCTCGATTGCCACGCGTACCAAGAATCTGCGCGTCGGGATGGCGGTGCAAGTGCTGCCGCTGATCCACCCACTGCGCATCGCTGAGGAAGCGGCCACGGTGGACCAGCTCAGCGAAGGCCGTTTCGAGTTCGGCATCGGGCGCAGCGGCAACGTCCGCGCCTACGACATCATGGGCATCGACTACGGGGAAAGCCGCGAGCGGTTCCAGGAAGCGCTGGACATCATCCTGATGGCGTGGTCGGGCGAGACCTTCTCCTACGAGGGCAAGTACAACACCATCACCAACGCCACGCTGTCGCCACTGCCCTACCAGCAACCCCATCCCAAGGTTCGCATCGCCGCCAGCAGCGACGACAGTTTCGCCCGCATCGGCCGGCTGGGCCATCCCATCTTCCTGGGCCTGCGCGCCATGGACGTTGAGGACCTCAAGAACAACTTGGAGGATTACAAGTCCGAGTGGAATGCGGCAGGGCATGACGGCGACGTCGGCGACATCAACGTGCGGTTCCCCATGTACATCGCCCCCAGCGAAGCCGAGGCCATCGAGGAGCCGAAGGAGAGCATCGAGGCCTTCTTCAACCGGCAGCGTGAACTGTTTGAGTACTCGCTGGGGCGTGCTGGCGTCGCGGCTCCGGAAAGGCGCCGGGAGCGCTACGAGAAATTGAGGAACTCCACCTACGAGGACCTGCTGCAAACCCGCGTGGTGTTCGGCAGCCCCGAACAGGTCATCGACCGCATCCATGAGTTCAAGGAAATGCTCGGCGTTTCCGGCATAACCGCCGAGCTGAACCCGGGCGGGTTCCTTCCCAAGGAGGCGGTGCACCGGAGCCTGAAACTGCTCACCGAAGAGGTGATGCCCGCTTTCAAATAACGTAGGTTGACGCCCACATTCCAACCGCGTCCCGGTTTTACGAGAGGAGGTGAAGGATCATGCCAGCGCGCACCGGACAGGAATACATCGCCGGCCTCAGAGACCGACCCCGTGAGGTGTGGATCGAAGGTGAGCGGGTTGACGACGTCACCGCTCACCCGGGCCTGCGCAACGGGGTGAAAGCCGTCGCTGCCCTCTACGACATGCAGCACGACGCGGCGCTGCGTGAAGAGATGACCTTCGCCTCCCCGACCACGGGCGTCCCAGTCGGTCTGTCCTTCCAGATCCCGCGCACGGTGGAAGATCTACAACGCAAGCGGGAGATGATGTCCCGGTGGGCGTGGGCCAGTTGCGGCATGATGGGCCGCTCGCCGGACTTCATGAATTCGATTTTCACGGCGTGGGCCGGCTCGGCGGACTACTTTGCACAGGACCGCCCGGAGTTCAAACAGAACGTATTGGACTACCACGAGTTTCTGCGGGAGAACGATGTAACCCTGACCCACGCATTGGTCAACCTGCAGCGCAGCCGCACGCCGGCGGCGGCGGACAACCTCACCGAGAACATCGCACTCACCGCCATCAAGCAGACCGACGCAGGCTTGGTGGTTCGGGGTAGCCGCGTGCTGGCGACGCTCGGGCCGATCTCCGACGAGATCGCCATCTATCCCGTCGCCAGCCACCGTTTGGCGGATGACGACTGGAAGCACTCCTTCTCGTTCTCCATCCCGTGCGACACGCCGGGCGTGAAGTTCCTGTGCCGGGAGAGTTTTGACGTGGGGCGTTCCCATTACGATCACCCGTTGGGTTCCCGTTTCGAGGAGATGGACACGGTGGTGTTCTTCGATGACGTGCTGGTGCCGTGGGAGCGCGTGTTCCTGCTGGGCGACGTGGAACTGTGCAACGGCTACGGCACGGGCACCATGTCCAACGCTCACACTGGCTACCAGGTGCTGAACCGCTGCGTGGTCAAAGCGGAGTTCGTGCTGGGCCTGGCGGACCTGATGGTGGAAACACTGGGCTCCGGCTCCATACCCCATGTCCAGGAGCAAGTTGCCGAGCTGATCACCTACCGGGACATGCTACGTGCTTGCCTGCGCGCGTCCGAGGCCGACGCCCGGCCCAACCAGTGGGGCATGATGTGTCCGTCCATGGGGCCGATCCAGGCCGGGCGTACGCTGTTCGGCAGGACGGTGTACCCGCGTATGATCGAGATCGTGCAAATGCTGGGCACCAGCAGCCTGATGGCGCTGCCGGCCGAGGCGGACTTTGATACGGGAATCGCGCCGGAGATCAACGAGTACCTGGCCACGGACACCACCGATGCGTGGAACCGGGCCAAGCTGTTCCACCTGGCGTGGGACGTGTCGTGCAGTTCGTTCAGCGGGCGGCAGGTATTGTACGAGCGGATGTTTGGTGGCAACCCCGTCCGCAACGCCATGATGCTCTTCAACAACTACGACAAGGAACCCTTCCGCCAAAAGGTGCAGAAGTTCCTTGACCTGGACGATTAGCCTGAACGAGATCAACACAAAGGAGGGACAGAGATGTCGTACACGCCAAAACACCTTGGCCATTTGGTAATGCGAGTTCGCGACATGGAACGCTCGCTGGATTTCTACACCCGTGTGATGGGCCTGACCATCATGGAGCGGTCTGCGAGCGGGACGGTGTTCATGTCGGCCAATACCGAGAAGTCCCACGAATTGGCAATCCGCGCCATCGGAATGGACGCCGCCGGCCCTGACCACAGCATCATCGGGCAGGCGCACATGGCCTGGCAGATGGAGACCTTCGACGACCTGCAGGAACTCTACGACCGTCTGGTGGAGAACAACGTCCGCATCCAGCGCGTCAGCGACCACGGCGTCTCGCTGGGCGTGTACCTGCTGGACCCAGACGACAATGAGATCGAGGTGTACTACGAGATGCCGGCCTCGCAGTGGGAGCGGCATCCGGAACGCGGCCTGTTCGGTGGCACCTTCCCGTTGAGACTGCGCGAGCCGGCGGTAGCAGCCGACGACTAACGGCTTTTGACTGAGGTTTCCGGCTTACCCTGAGGCTACAGCCCGGGAGCACAGCGATTGGGAAACTCAGCCACCCGGGCGGCGTGGAACAGAAGTGTCTCCGTCCACCCGGGTGGTGCCTTGTTTAACTGAGGTTGCCGTTTCTCAATTTTGAGACGCGACACAATCCGCTGCATGCTTTCACCGCCACCAGTCCGTGGCATTTGTTAAGATGGTAACGAGACTGCGGGCCGTTTTGATGGCGTCCGTTATCCCACGCCATCATCCGAAAAACCAATGATTGACTCGACCCAAATCGCCGCCGACCAGAACCACTTGATTGTCGAGCGGCTATCACCGGAATTGCCCCAAACGCTTTGGCGGTTGGTCGCGGACGAGAAACGGGACGATGTCCTGGCTCCGGTGACGGTGGTCACACCCACCAGGTATGCAGGGCTGGCCTTGCGCCAGGAATTGGGGCGCGAAGGTTTCGTCAACGTTCGCTTCATGGTGCTGCCCATGCTGGCAGAACTTCTGGGCGGCGCCGCGCTGGAAAGGGATGGACGCAAGCCGCTGACCTCGGTGGTGGAGACGATCACCTTACGGCATGTGTTGGAGGAGTCCACTGGACCCTTAGCCCGCGTGAGGGAGCATCCCAGCACCCTGCATAGCCTGAGAAGCGCGTTCGGGCAGTTGCGAAACGCCAGCGACGACGTGCGCGCTAACCTGGCCGCACGCGATGATTTGTCCGGCGCTGTGGCGCGGATGCACGACCGGTTTCGTGAATTGGTGCGCGATGACTGGTACGACCTGGAAGATCTCGCCGAGGCCGCGGCGGAACAGGTGCGGTTGGGTGAGACACCGGGACTCTGTGATCTCGGATTGATCGTTTTCTATCTTCCCGGGCGGGTCTCTCCGGCACAGGCCAAACTCCTGGAAGTGTTGGCGCAGGACGGACGTTGTGCGGTTGTTCTCGGCATCACCGGCGACGATGCGGCGGACGAGACGGTTCGAGAACTTGAGGCGCGTTTGGGCTCGGCGTTGGGGACAACCGATAACGTCAGTCGGGATGACCAACAGTTGCCGGTGCTGCCCGACTCTGCCCACCTGTACATCTCGCGCAACGCCCATGAGGAACTGCGGTGGGTGATCCGGCAGGTAGTCCGGGAAGCGGAGGAGAATAGGATACCGCTGCACCGCATGGCGATCCTCTACCGCACCGCCGACCCATACGCCACGATGATTCGGGATGAGCTTCGGATGGCCCGCATCCCAATGGCCGGGCCCGATGCGGAAACATTGGGCAACACGGCTGTTGGGAGAACCCTGCGCGGACTGCTGTCGCTGCCGGGCGCCGACTTTCAACGAACGGACGTCATGGCGTGGCTCTCCGGATGCCCGGTGCGTCCCAGAGGTCAACATGCGCGGCATTTCAACCCCAGCCACTGGGATGCCATAACCAGAAAAGCCGGCATCGTCGGAGGACTGGAGCAGTGGCGCACGCGTTTGGATTCTCACGCTGGCTGGCTCTCTACCGAGGCGGATCGACGAGAGGCGGCTGGCGAAATCAGCGTTGCCCGCGCCCGTGGTATGAGGGCCGAGGCAAGTTCCACCCGCGATTTGTTGTCCTTCATCGAAACCCTGGCGGCTGACCTTGAACCGCCCCCGCCCGGCAGCAAGTGGGCCGAGTTTGCGGATTGGGCTGGGCGACTGCTGAACAAATACCTGGCCGACGATTTCAGCGGCTCCGAGGAGGAAGCGCTCCGACGAGTTCACCGGGCTCTGGACGAATTCAACACGGCGGACGGCGTGGGAAATTCACCCGACCCCGCCGTGTTCCTTGAGATGGTCGATGATGCGTTGCGAACACCCCTTGGGCACTTGGGGCCAACCGGACAGGGCGTGTTCGTGTCCTCGTTCGTCGGCGCGGCTGGAATGACGTTCGATGCCGTATGGATGGTCGGGTTGATTGAAGGGGCGGTGCCCCCGCCCGGGAACTCCGATCCGTTGCTTCCCGAATCTCAGCGGCTGGCGTCCGGCGGTGGTGATCGCATGGACCAACGGATGGCGGACGAACGCCACCAATACCTTGCGGTGGTGAACAGCGCCGTTCGCAGAACATTGTCGTATCCGGTCGCTCACCCCGCCTCACAACGGGAAGCATATCCGTCGCGGTGGTTCCTCGAACAGGCGTCCGCTTTGGAAGACGAACCGGTGCATACCAGCGATCTGCCCCGTCTGCACGAACGGGCGTGGTTGAGCGTGGGCATTTCGGCTGAAGCCGCCCTGAGCAATCTCCCCACGACCCTGATGGCGGACGAGCACGATTACCGCTTGTATCGTCTATTGCAATGGCGGCTCTCGGGCGCGCGTTTGAGCGATCACGCATTCGCGCAGAGCGGTCCCGTCGCCGGATCTGTGCGGTTGTCCCGCAGCCGATTCCGACCCCAGTTGACCGAGTTTGACGGGAACCTGTCGTCCATATCCCACGACGACCGATTCAGTGTGGGGTTACGACGCGCCCCCATTTCCTCTACGGGTTTAGAATCCTGGGCGACGTGCCCGTACCGTTATTTTCTCGGGAGCGTGCTGGGCCTGCGGGCATTAGACACGCCGGAGGAGACGGTCTCGATCAATGCCCTGGATCGTGGCGCGCTCATACACGAGATTCTTGAACGGTTCATGCGCGAAAGCGTAGAGACCGGATCGTTGCCCCCGGCGGGAAGTTCCTGGAAAGCAGTTGATCGCGAGCGTTTGATGGCGATTGCCCAGCGATTCTTCGAAGACGCGGAGCAACGGGGCGCCACAGGTAAGCGCCTCTTGTGGGACATGGATCGGGCGACCATCATCTCCGATCTGGAGACATTCCTGGAGGAGGATTCCGAAGCGCGCGCTCGCCACCGAACGGCCCACGTGGAGGTTGAGGCGGCCTTCGGATTCGGCGGTGAGACCGTCGAGGTTACGGACCCTGAGACCGGGATTCGCTTCCGTGGGATGATCGACCGTGTGGACGTGGCCGAAGACGGCGAATCGATCTCGGTGATTGATTACAAGACCGGAAGCGCCAGGCCGTATGCAGGATTGGAGGACGACGTGATTGACGCCGGCCGGCACCTCCAACTGGGTGTGTACTCGCTGGCGGCCCGAACGCTGTTCCCTGACGCCGCCAGCATTGAGGCCGCGTATTGGTTCAGCACCAACCGTGGCGGTTTCGCTTTCGCTCCCACCGAACGATTCGACATTGACAATGCAGACACTGCCCAACGTTTCCGGGAAGGGATAACCAACATCGTGTCCGGCATTAATGCGGGTGTGTTCCCAACCAACCCGGGTCCTTTGGATCGTGGGACCCCTGCCAACTGCCGGTACTGCGATTTCGACGCGGTGTGCCCATCAAGGCGAAGGGAACTCTGGAACCACAAAAAATCTGATCCCCTGGTATCCGACTACCTGGAACTTGCTAGGGAGGCCTGAGTCGCCAACCAATGACAGTCAACTTCACCCCGGTAGATGCGGAAGCGAGGCGGGTCATCGCCGAGGAACTGGACGTCACGTTGTTCGTCGAAGCCAGCGCGGGCACCGGCAAGACGACCAGCCTCGTACAACGGGTGGTGAACCTGGTATCGACAGGACGCACGACCCTCAACCGGGTGGCGGCCATCACGTTTACGGAAGCCGCCGCCGCCGAATTGCGGGATCGCGTTCGCGCTAGCCTGGAGCGCGCCTCCGTAGATCCCGGACGCGACGAAGACGAGCGAATCCGTTGCCGCCAGGGGATCATAGATCTTGACCAGGCGGACATCTGCACTCTGCATTCATTCGCTGGCAGTATTCTCCGCGAACGCCCCCTCGAAGCCGGTCTGCCGCCGGCTTTCGACACCAGCGACGAGATTGTGGCGGGCATCCGGTTCAACGAGCGATGGGACGCATGGCTAAATCTCCACCTGGACGGCGAGACCGACCTGGCTCCGCATTTGGCTTTGGCATTGACATTCGGCCTGAGCCCATCGCACATGAAGGAGATCGCGCAGGGTTTCCACGCCAACTACGGCGACCTCAGCGGATCGCCCTTCGATCCGGCGCCATACCGGACCCCTAACGCGGCGGCTGAGCTTTCAGATGCGATCGCCGAGATGCAACGGCTGTGCGCATTCTCGAAAATTGGAGCAGGGGATACCCTGTACGACCATGTGCAAAGCAAGCTCGGTGGGTTACGGCGTCTGTCTGAAACGCCCGCAGGATCTCCGGCTTCGTACCGGCTGCTGCTGGATGTCCTGCCCATCAGGCAAAGCGGAGGACGGCAAGCGGATTGGCAAACTGATCCGGAAACCGGAAGCAATGCGTGCGCGAGCCTCAAAGCGCTACTGTCGGACTTGGATCAAGATGCCAATGCCGAGATCCAGGAGATGCGGAACGCCTGCCTGATACCGATTATCGAGAGCCTCCGCTCGTTCGCCATCGACTATGCAGAACAACGCCGTGCCGAAGGTCGCGCCGAGTTCCACGACCTGTTGATATGGGCACGGGACCTGCTCGGAGACAACCTGGAAGTCAGGGATTATTTCCGGCGTAAGTACTCCCATCTGCTCATTGACGAAGCGCAGGATACCGATCCCATCCAGGCTGAAATCGCTGTCCTGTTGGCGGAGGCGGTTTCGGACGACAATCGCGTCGGACAGCGCACTTCGAATTGGACGGAAGCCTTGCCAGAGACTGGCAAGCTGTTCGTGGTGGGTGATCCCAAGCAGTCGATCTACCGTTTCCGGCGCGCCGACGTGCAACAGATGATGATGTTGCGGCAGCGATTGGAGGACGCCGGCGGTCGCACCATCAAACTCACGCAGAATTTCCGCTCGCAGGAACCGGTGGTCCAGTGGGTCAACGCGCTGTTTGAGCAGTGGCTGTCAAGCGATCAGGATTCGTCCGCCGCCGAGGACGACGCCCAGGCTGAGTACGATTCCATGTCGGCTGTGTGGCAAGGCGACAGCGCCGGGGAGCGTCATCCTGCTGTCTGGACGCTAGCTAACGAGGCGGTGGCCGAGTCCGTCGGCGCCATCCGGCAGCGGGAGGCGGACGACATCGGAACGTTGCTACGGCAGATCGTGAGCGAACAGTGGGACATTCTGGATCAGGAGGCCTCTGAGACGGGCGGTGAGGAGAGCTATAGGCCGGCCAGATACTCGGATATCTGCATCCTCATGCCGACCCGCACCGGACTTCCCGACCTTGAGCGCGGGTTGGAGGAGCACGACATTCCCTACCGGCTGGAAAGCGCCTCGCTTGTGTTCGAGACCCAGGAAATTCGCGATCTTCTGAACTGCCTGAAATCCATCGACAATCCGGCGGACCAGGTCTCTACGGTTGCAGCATTGCGGTCTCAGGCTTTCGCGTGCAGCGACGTCGATCTAGCGTTGCACCGGGAATCGGGCGGGGGTTTCGATTATCTAGACGAGCATTCGCTGGCGGTCGAGGGGCCGGTCGCAGAGGGCATGAGGATACTGCGAGAGTTCCACGCGGCGCGGATCTGGGAATCTACCCAATCGTTGGTTGACCGGTTCATTCGAGACCGTCGATTGATGGAAGCTGCCACCGGTCATCCCAGGATGCGTGAGCAGTGGCGGCGCTATCGATTCATGGTCGAGCAGGCGACGCGTTTTACCAGCGCGGGCGGTGGTCCGCTCGCCAAATTTCTGGAGTGGGTTGACGACCAAATTCAGGGGCGAGCGCGAGTATCCGACAACCCGGTGCCGGAATCCGACGAGGACGCGGTGCGCGTGATGACCATTCATGGATCCAAGGGTTTGGAGTTTCCGGTGGTGGTGCTGACGGGCATCAACTCGACGCCATCCCGTAGCCCCGACCGCGTACTGTTCGACCGGCGACAGGGGCGCGTGGAAGTGGGTGTGGGCTCTCAAAACAATCGCATCGCCACCTCCGGTTACAAGGAACTGCTGCAGCGCGACAATCGGTTGTCGGAGGCCGAACAAGTTCGCCTGATGTATGTTGCCACCACCCGGGCCCGCGACCACCTGGTCTTGAGTCTCAGACGGCCACAGCGCGGCGGCAAATCTCTGGCCGACGTTATCGCCGGTTACATCGACGAAAATTCGGAGCTATGGAAGCCTGTTGAACTTAAACGGGTGAGAGCGGGTTCGCCATTCGATATTGAGCCGCAGGGCAACGTTCCGAGACCCGATACAGAGATCGATCACTCCGTCCAGGCTTTCGACCAGTGGAAGGCGGATCGCGCCGCTTTGTTGGCTGAGCTGAGTCGACCGTCGTTCGTGGCAGCCACCGCGTTGTCAGCGCACGGTGATGACGACAAGCCAGAGCCAACGGCAACCGAACCCTGGCGACGCGGTCGGGCCGGCACGTCGGTGGGACGGGCGGTTCACGCCGTCTTGCAATCGATAGACCTGGCCTCCGGCGATGGGATCGAATATCGTGCCCGGGCGCAAGCGGTCGCCGAAGGGGTACCGGACCGCGAGGCCGAAATCATCCGTCTGGCCCGGGTGGCGGTGGACAGCGCCGTGGTGCGGCGTGCCGTGAACTCGCGTCGCCTGTGGCGTGAAGTACCCGTGGCGTCGCCGGTGGGAAATGGGTCGCTCCACGGGTTCATCGATCTCCTTTTTGAAGAAGACGACAGCCTGGTGGTAGTGGACTACAAGACCGACTCCGTGCCAGACGCCGGGTTGTCTGACACTATGGAGCGATACCGCCTGCAAGGCGGGGCTTACGCGGCGGCGATTAGCACGATCACGGGGAAGCGGGTGAAAGAGATGGTTTTCCTTTTCCTACAACCCAACCGCGAGGTGCAATTGCCACATCTCACTGTGGCGATGAAAGACGCGTTGGCGGCGGCTGAATCGCATTTCGCTCCTCGACCAGGATAACGCCTCAGTAGAGAATCGGCTGTTTTTATCACGTCGTCTGTCGTCTCAGTGAGTTTTGACGGTCGTGAACTGGCATCAGGCTATTAATGCCGTAGAATGACCTATAACGGTCCCAATATCTCGGTCAGGAGTTGCGCTCATGATTATTGACACTCACACCCACGTAGTCAGCACAGACAAGGTCGCCCACCCGCTCCATCCTGACGCGACGGGATGGTCGCTGGAGGTCAGCAACAACGTCGAGGACCTGATCGCGGAGATGGACGCGGACGGGGTGGAATGCGCCACCCTGGTGCAGCCCAACGGCACCTACGGCCTGGACAACTCGTACCAGTGCGACAGCGCGCTGCGGTATGCGCCGCGAACCGTCGCCGTGGGCATCCTGGACCCAGCCGCATCAGACGCTGCGGACAAGCTGTCCTACTGGACCAACGAGCGCGGGATGTGGGGCGTGCGCCTGCAGAGCCAGGCCGAACCCGACGATCCCCGATGTGACGCAATATGGGAGCGCGCCGCGTCCCTGGGCGTCCCGATCTCCATTGGTGGCGGAGGCACGGCGGACCGGGTCAACCGTATGCGGAATATCGGGGCGCGCCATCCAAACGTCTTGTTTGCGCCCGACCATTTCGCAGGCTGGAGCGGGTCTGACGACAAGGCCGGCATGACCACCGCGCTGGAGGAACTGGCTACGCTGCCGAACGCGCACCTGCGCTACTCGAGCACCAGCCTTGGTCCGTACGCCGACCTGGACGACGACGGCAAGGATATGTTCCGCCGCGTCATTGAGGCATTCACGCCTCGTCGCATGATGTGGGGTTCCAACTTCCCGTCGTCGCGGGTGGGCGGTTTTGAGGGTCAGGTCACGCTGGGCAAGACCGCGTTGCCGTGGCTGTCCGCTGAGGATCTTGACTGGATGATGGGCAGGGCCGCCGCCACCTTCTGGCCCATGCTGCAAGCGCCATAGGCAGCCGATCTTGCCGCATCACCAACCTTCTGGGTTTGATCCCCCACACAAGGGTTGCAGCAATGGTAGCAACCCTCGCGCGTGACCTGGAGCGCACCATGCCAGTCGTATCAGTGAACATCAAGAGCCGCGAACCGTACGCCAACGGCAAGTCGTTTGGAGACAGTGGCGCTTACGAGCGCATCGAGGGTGTGCTCACATATTCGGTTGATCCAAAAAACGCCGCCAACACCTCCGTCGTGGACCTGGAGTACGCGCCCGTCGATGGGAAGGGTCGCGTCCGGTTCGAATCCGATTTCACGTTGATCGCGCCGACTTCTGCGGAGAACGGCAACGGGCGGTTGATCGTCGAGGTGGTGAATCGCGGTCGCCGACGCACCGTAGCATTCTTCAACCGCGCTCCAACGCCGCCGATCACCTCGTCGGAGGTGCCCGAGGGAGACGGATTCTTGCTGAAACACGGCTACTCGGTCCTGTCCATCGGCTGGCAATGGGACGTGTACCGCAGTGAGGCGCTGCTGGGTCTGGACGCACCCGAAGTCTTCATTGACGGCGAACCGGTGACCGGCCAGGCGTGCGTGGAGATGCGTCCCAATATGGTTGAAACGACCAGATTGCTGGCTAATCGCGAGCACCGACCATACCCGGTCTCCGAACTTGACGATGCCGATGCGATGCTCACGGTAAGGGATTGGGAGGACGGTCCGGACACGGTGATCCCCCGTTCCCAATGGAGTTTTCCTGACCTCGAACACATCACGCTCGATTCGGGATTCCAGCCCGGCAAGATCTACTACGTGATTTACACAGCCTCAAAACCCGTGGTCGTCGGCTGTGGGATGCTGGCCATTCGGGATGCGGCGGCGTGGTTTCGTGGAGAGAATGAAGTAGCCCCAGGTTACGAAAAGATCTACGGGCACGGCGTGTCTCAGTGTGGGCGGTTGTTGCGCCACATGGCGTATCTGGGGCTGAATGTCGATGAGGATGGCGGACAGGTATTCGACGGGTTGCTCCCGCACGTCGCGGGTGGACGTATGGGTGAGTTCAACCACCGGTTCGCCCAGCCGTCCTGCCAGTCCAACCCCGGTTTCGGCCACCAATTCCCCTTTTCGGACAACAACCTTACCGACACGTTGACTGAGCAGACGGACGGTCTCTTGAACCGACTCCGTGAACTCAACGCCGTTCCCAAGATGATATACACGGACTCTGCCGCCGAGTATTGGCGCGGCGACGCTTGCCTCACCCACATCGATACTGCCGGGAACGCCGATTTGGAACCCGCCCAGGAGACCCGTCGCTACCTCTTTGCCGGCACCCAGCACTTGCCCGGTGCGCCGGACCTAATGGTCGGGCAGGGGCCGGACGGTTCCACTGGGCATCACCCGTACAACGCGGTGGACTATATCCCGCTGTTGCGGGCCGCGCTGTTCAACCTGGATCGCTGGGTAACCGACGGCGTGGAACCCCCGGCCAGCCAGCACCCGCGCCTGGACGACGGCACCGCGGTGTCCCAGGTCGATTATCTGCAAAGGATGCCCACGATCCCCGGGCGCAATCGGCCCTACGCGGATCGTCTGTGGCGAGTGAGGGAGGTCGACGTCGGACCGAACTCAGAGCGCGGCACCGCGGCGTATCCCGTTCTCGAAGGCCGCGAATATCCGCATCTGGTGTCCGCCTCCGATGCTGACGGCAACGACTCGGCCGGCATCCGGCTCCCCGACCTGACCGTGCCTGTGGGGACGCACACCGGTTGGAACTTGCGCCACCCGGACACCGGCGCGCCCGAGCAACTGATGTCCATGCAAGGCTCGTCCCATTGGTTCCCTGCCACCAGCGACCAGCGCGACGAAGTTGGCGACCCTCGTTCGTCAATAGCGGAGCGGTACACTAACCGTGAGACCTACGGCGCGCTGGTAAAGTCCGCCGCGACCAAACTGGCATCCGATGGGTATCTGTTGTCCGAGGACATCGACCTGGTTGTTCAGTCCTGCCTGGAGCGATACGACTGCGCCATCGCCCAGCAGTGACGGTTCGGAAACTGAGATTGAAAAATAGGGGCGGGTTCGCGACCCGCCCTATCCGTTTCAGATGTTTGGTCTCGTCCGGTGCGGGTTTAGACCTGGCGCTGCTTGGGATCCAGCCTGTCGCGCAGCCAATCGCCGAGCAGGTTCATCGAGAGCACGGTCAACATGATCGCGAGGCCGGGGAACAACGAAACCCACCAACCGCTCTCGGAGGTAACCAATTCGCGGCCGTCGGCGACCATCAGCCCCCACGCCGGAGTGGGGCGTGGGATACCGGCGCCCAGGAAGCTGAGGGTGCTTTCCAGGATGATGACGAACCCGACTTGCAGCGTCGCCAGCACCACCAAGCTGTTGAACACGTTGGGAAAGATGTGGCGCGCCATGATGCGGGGGTGCGACGATCCCGCAACGCGGGATCGTGCGACGAAATCCTGGACCCGCACCGACAGTGTCTCGCCGCGGGCCATACGGGCGTAGTGCGCCCAGAGGAGCAACACCAGCACCACTATGATGGTGGCAAAACTTGCCCCGAGCGCTGTCACCAGCACCAGGGCCAGCAGGATGATCGGAATGGACAACGAGATGTCCACGGCGCGCATCACGATGATGTCCAGCCACTTTCCGAAGTAGCCGGCGCCCACCCCCAGGGCCGTGCCGATCACTCCGCCGCACAGGATAGACAGCGCGGCCACAACCACGGATATTCTCGACCCGTAGATAATCCGGCTCAGGATATCGCGGCCTACCTTGTCGGTACCCAATGGATATTCCCAAGTGCCACCGGGCTTGGATATCACGGCAACCCTGGTTCCCGGGACGGCTTCGGTGGCTCCGTCGAGCAACATTGCGCCGCCGTTTCTTACCATCCGGGCGGCGTTGGTCGCCATCACCTCGGTGCCAATTTTCGAAGGGTCCATCTGGGCTACTACATTTTTGACTTCGGACTCACCCTCGATCCACGCGGGCGGCAACAGGCGAACCCTGAGGTCGCCGTCCAGCGGATCGTAAGGCGCGATGACCTCGGCGAATATCGCGGGTATCACCAGCATGATCATCACCACGGCGATGGGGATCAACGGGTATCGCCGAGCTTCGCCGAAGAACCGCCGCACCCTGGGCGGTCGAGGGGTCGCTGGGACGCTCAACTCCCCGGGCGTTGGGCTGCCGGTACCTGCTGGACTGGTGGTTGTCAATGTCCCGCTCTCGCTGTGGTTACGCAAATGGTGAGCGCAGGGGCGAATGTGAACTCGCCCCTGCGTCGCATGTTGGTGGCTGGATCAATGGAATGCTCAAAAGGGCGCAGTTAGAAGCATGGATCCGCCGAGCGGCAAGCTCGTATCAGGTCAAAGTGCCCGTAGTTTGCCCCGTCCGATCCTGGGAATTCCCACGTGTCGATAATCTCGGGGTTGGCAACGAACTCGATGAATATGTAGAACAGAGGGAGGTAACCATACTCGGTGAAGATGATCTCGCCCATCTCATTCTGGATGCGGGAGCGCTCGTCCACTGGGACGGTTTGACCCAGTTCCTTGAACAATTCGTCCAATTCCGGCGTTTCGAAGAAGTGAATCGCTCCGCTGGAACGGTTGAAGATGCTGAGTTGCGCGTACACCGTCTTGTACGAGGGCGGAGCCACCCAGAATCCTACGGATTCAGCTTCCTTCTTGGTCCAGGCCGAGTAGTAGTTGCCGAATTCCCATTCCTCGTAGCTGACGTCGATTCCCACGTCGTCGAACATGACGCCGATGGCCTGCATCAGGTCCGCCGATTCGGGGAAGCCGAAGATATTCATGACCTTCAAACTGATCTCAGCGGGGTTGTCTGGTCCGTATCCCGCTTCAGCCAGCAATTCTCGAGAGCGATCGGGATCGTATCCGTACAACTCATCAAAGCGGTCAAACCACGTGTCGTCAAAACCGGGCAGGTTGGGGTAGAAACCACCAACCGGACTGATGGTAACCCTTCCACTGAACAACGTGTCGATCAGCAGGTCCTTGTCCACTGCGCGATTTAGAGCTTCGCGCACTCGCTTGTCGGTTGGAGCAAAATCGGGGTACATCCACGGCTCCTCCCAGCTACTCCATTCGCCCGGCCCGGGAGTCTCCGGATAGAGGCCCTGGAATACGCCCCAGAGTTGGTTGCCGGGGAAGTTGCTCTGGATGACTTTCATGCCGTGGTTGGAAACCGCGGCGTCCGCCAATTCCCTGGTTAGTTCCGTTAGGTGAATGTCGCCGGACAACAGGCCGGCATTGCGCGTGGCGGGCTCGGAGATCCATCGGAGGTTCACCATTGGCCAGTCCACGGGTGCAGGGTTGCCGCCCTCCCCGTTTAGTCGCCAATGATCTGGGAGTTTTTCGTAGTTTACGTCCACGCCCAATTCACGGTCCACATAACGGTACGGCCCGGTGCCGATCATGTCGTCGGTATAACCATCCAGGCCTTCCGCATCCCAATACGCCTTGCTCATCATCAATCCGCCGCCGCTGGGCGCGATATAAAACAGGAAGTCCGGGTTGGGCCCTTTCAGTTGGATCACTAACTCGTGGTCGCTGATGATTTCCGACGCATCAAGGTCAATGCTCCGCCAGTCATTGGCATAGCCCAGCAAGGAGTCTTCCCGTGTCAGCATCCGGGCGCTGTGAGGCACGTCCTGCGCAGTGAACTCTCCCCAACCGTCGTGGAATTCCACGCCTTCAACCAACTGGAAGGTCCAGCGGGTTCCGTCTTCGGAAAGCTCCCAGCTCTTGGCCAGTTGGGGCACCCAAATGTTTTGCTCAGCGTCAATATCCACCAGCACCTCCATCACGAGGTCCATTTGCTGGTGGTGGTCGACAGTGCCGCCCCACGGAAGATTGGTCTCGCCTGCTGACGGATCAACTGCGATTACTAACGTGTCCACCTTGACCTCTCCCATTTGCTCCATCACCGGAGCGGGAGTGGCGGTGGGCGCTGCTGTTGCACCACCGGCGGGTCGGAAAGCCGGCGCAGTTGGCGATGGCGCCGGAGCCGCTGGCGCTTCGGTCGCGGCTGCTTGAGGGGCCGGTGCTTGCGTCGCAGCGGGAGCAGCCGGGGCTTCGGTGGCTGCTGCGGCGGGGGCGCCTGGAGCAACCGTTTCAGGCTCACTTCCGCAAGCCACGGATACAAACAACAGCAAGATCGCTGGAATCAATATCAAAACTCGATTAACGCCGTTGGTTCCAATCATTGCCGTTGTCCCTCCTATACACGCGATTGCCAGCTACAAAACACCGCAAAACGGGTCCACGTCAAGCAAAAAACAGCGGTTGCGAATGTACTTTATTCGATTTGTGGCCGTCAACAATCCACGATGATCATAAAAGTGGTGAATCACCGACTGGTTTCGAGGCTTTGTGAATGAAAAGCGTAACCTGCTGCTTCAGCGTGCAACCTCCGCACTTGGCAATTTTCGAAATGCGTCGCGGGACCGGGTCTGCGCCATTTCGTGAATCTATCGGTTGGTGTCAACCAGCCCTCATTGGGGAAATGGGGGCCACGGGCGGTATCTACATTCGTCAAGCAACGCGTCGGGCTGCAGACAATTGCGCGAAACTTGACACGGCAATGGCCGGGGCTATGATGATGCAACACAACTGACGAGTAACTGGGAACATTCGTATGCAGCGGTACATCTTCGTCAGAGTTCTGCAAACCATCGTCGCCCTTTGGGCGGTCACCGTGATAGTGTTCGCGCTGGCTCGAATCACGGGAAATCCGCTGGACACTTTGTTGTCCTTTGAGGCCACCGCCGAGGACCGCGCCTTGGTGGCATCCGCTTGGGGGCTCGATCGGCCGCTCCATGTGCAATATTTCACCTTTGTCGGGAATGCGCTGCGCGGGCAATTCGGGGAGTCGTTCAAGTGGCGCATGTCCGCCGGCGAGTTGGTCGTTGACCGTTTGCCGGCAACGCTTGCCTTGGCAGGTTTGTCGATTACGATAGCCACCCTGGTGGCAGTCCCGGTTGGGGTCATCACCGCGGTGAAACGCGATTCGTTCATTGACTACGGCGGGAAGGCGCTCGCCCTGGTTGGACAGGCCGCGCCTCCATTCTGGCTTGGGTTGGTGCTGATCTGGATATTTGGGGTCGCTTTCGACCTGGTGCCTACATCCGGGCGCTCGGGCGCAAGCTCATACATATTGCCCGCGGTCTCGTTGGGGTTGTTCTGGGTGGCAGCATTGATGCGGCTCATACGGTCATCGATGCTGGACGCGCTGGACAGCGAATACGTGAAACTGGCTCGGGTCAAGGGCTTGCCTGAATGGAAGGTGATCTGGAAACACACGCTCCGCAACGCTGCCATCGCGCCTATCACCTATTTCGGGATCATTCTTGGTTCGTTGCTGGTGGGTTCGGTTTCCATTGAAACGGTGTTTGCATGGCCCGGCGTGGGCTTCCTGGCTTTCCAGTCGGTGCTGGCGCGAGATTTCCCCGTGATCCAGACCGTGGTTCTGTTCTTCAGCATCATCTACATTGTCACCAATCTCATCATCGACATTCTGTACGCCTACCTGGACCCGCGCATCCGATACAACTGACGGCCGGCCGTGTCCCGACAACGCGTTTTCGCACGTGTCCACACTGCGCCGAAAGAACGAGGCACCGATCATAGGAGTTCCGGACCATGACTAATTCGGCGCAGAACGGCGCGATCTCGGTAGTGATACACGGAGCGACGGGGCGCATGGGCGCTGAAACCGTAAGGGCGGTGTCGGCCGCGGACGACATCGTGCTGGTAGGCGCCACCTGCCACACTCCCAGGGGGGATGTTCTGCCCACTCCGGGCGGCGAGGTCCCCCTGTCCACCGATCTTGCATCCATGCTGGAATCCACTCAGCCGGCTGTGATGGTGGAATTCACCCACGCCGAGGCGTGCATGGAAGCCGCTCCCCTGGCCGCCGACCGTGGGATTCACATGGTGCTGGGCGCCAGCGGCCTGAACGCTGAACAGTTGCAAACGCTGGATACGATGAGCCGGGAGCACGGCATCGGGGTGATCGTTGCGCCGAATTTTGCCCTGGGCGCTGTCGTGCTGAAAAAGCTGGCCGAACAAGCTGCCGCCTTCTTCGACTACGTCGACGTGGTGGAGGCGCACCACGAGATGAAGATAGATTCACCCTCAGGATTTTCCATGGCGATCGCTCGCGGCATGCGAGATCAGCGTGATAGCGATTTCCAGCGGAACGAGACCACGGTCCATCATTTGCCGGAGACTCGTGGCGGCAACGTCGGGGGCGCTGGGATTCACAGCCTGCGACTGCCCGGTCGCAGCGCGCATCACGAGGTCATCTTCGGGGCGGCGGGTCAGACGTTGAGCATTCGGCATGACACTCTCGGACGTGATTGCTATATGCCTGGCGTGTTGAGGTGTGTCAGAGAGGTTGTGCGCCGTCCCGGCCTGACGGTCGGCTTGGAAACCGTGCTCGGGCTTTAGCGACCCCATTCGTCCGTGTTTCGTATGGACGAACGCGCCAAGCGGGTGTAACCTGAAATAGTGCATTTTGTTTGCCGCTTGTGCGTCGGAAGCACGGGGCTGTCGTCATTCTCCATGCGAGAGTAACATTCCCGTTACAGTGTTTGTATTGCGTGCTCAGATGGCGGGCGCAACCGGGAAAGGCGTCAATCCATAGATTCGTTGAAAAAGTGATTGCGGAAGATTGGTGAGGTGGGCAACTATTGACCCCACCACTTCCAGGAGTGTGATGGACTTACAGGGACTGAAACTCGCGGTCGTCGGGGCAACCGGAGCGGTTGGTCAGGAAACTCTTCGTTTGATCGAAGAGCGATATCCTCAGCACAAGAACCTGAAACTTCTGGCGTCCAAGCGTTCCGCCGGGCGCAAAATAGACGTCAACGGCGCGACCTTCGCCGTGTCCGAGACTACTGACGATTCTTTCGACGATGTTGACATAGCGTTTATTTCGGTCAGCACGGAAGCGTCGCGCCATTATGGGCCGATAGCTGCCCAGGCCGGCGCGATGGTGATCGACGACTCGAGCGCTTTCAGGATGGATCCAGAGGTTCCGCTGGTGGTGCCGGAGGTAAATGGAGACGATCTCGACTGGCACGACGGCATCGTGGCGATTCCCAACTGCTCCACGACCCCGCTGGTGATGGTGGCGCATCCGTTGCGTCAGGCCAGCCCGATTCGCAGGATCGTGGCGGACACCTACCAGTCCGTGTCTGGGGCCGGCGGCGCGGCGATGGACGAACTGCGGGAACAGACACGCACCGTGATGCACGGCGGGCCGGCCGAGGCAGATGCCCAGCCGCAAGCTATCGCGTTCAACGTGTTTCCACACATTGATGGATTCACGGCGTCCGGATACACGCGCGAAGAAGAAAAGATGATCAATGAAAGCCGCAAGATTCTACATGAACCGGAAATGGCGGTGTCGGCTACGTGCGTAAGAGTTCCGGTTTTTGTTTCGCATTGCGTCGCGGCGCATTTGGAGTTCGAACGGCCGGTCTCGGCCGGTGAGGCGAGGGAACTACTGAGTGCGATGCCCGGAGTAACGTTACAGGACGACCCAACCAACAGTGTCTATCCAATGCCTGTACACGCCGCAGGACTCGACGACGTGTTCGTCGGGCGGATCAGGCAGGATGCGTCCCACCCCAATGGTCTGGTCATGTGGGTGGTGACCGACAATCTGGTCAAGGGCGCCGCGCTCAATGCGTTGCAGATCGCGGAGCATGCGGTTGAGAAGGGAACGGTGCATGGGCGGCAGAGAAAATAGCGAAAGTCATTTTACTTTTGTCAATTCATTACGCGTATCGCCCGCGATGGCATAACTGTGTATAATGCCCGCAATACACTCTAGATTGTAATTGGCGCCGAACCGATTGCTTCGCACAATACGAGGCAATTAACGGCGAGGAGGGACGCGTAATGCCTACTGAGATTGGCCGACTTATTACTGCGATGGTCACACCGTTTGACGCTGATGGGCAGGTCGATTATGAACAGGCCAAGCGTCTTGCCCTGGCGTTGCTTGATTCCGGAACGGACGGCCTGGTGGTCACCGGCACCACCGGAGAGGGGCCGGCGTTGTCCATGGAGGAAAAAGCCCGCCTATATGGCGAGGTCAAGGACGCCATCGGATCACGAGGGGCGGTCATTGCTGGGACCAGCGACAACAACACAGCGGCCTCCATCGAACTCAGCCGGGAAGCGGAACAGGTGGGCGCCGACGCCCTCCTTTTGACCGTTCCCGCTTATAACAAACCCCCGCAGGAAGGGTTGTACCAGCACTTCAAGGTGTTGGCGGAATGCACGAACTTGCCGGGGATGCTGTACAACGTACCGAGCCGCACCAGCCTCAACATGACCAACGATACGACCGTGCGGTTGTCCGAAATCGAGAATATCATCGGAATCAAGGAAGCCAGCAGCGACCCGGTGCAGATTGCGAAAGTGATCCGGGACACACCGGACGACTTCAGAGTATGGTCCGGGAACGATGACGAAACTTTCAGCATCATGTCCATGGGTGGCTTTGGAGTCGTGAGTGTCGCAGCGCATTTGGTTGGCGACCAGATCAAGCACATGATTGGGCTGACACTTGAAGGAGACGTTGAGGCGGCGGGCGCCGAGCACTTGCGGCTCCTCGATATGTTCAAAGGGCTGTTCATCGTATCGAATCCCATCCCCGTCAAGTACGGGCTCAATAAATCCGGATTCGGCGTGGGCGACCCTCGTTTGCCACTGGTTCCGCCGGATGAGCGGACCGCAGCCCAGCTGGACGAATTGCTGCAACGCTACGATATCGACATCACCGCGCCGGTGGATTAACCGTCCACCGGCGTCGGCATCTATAAGAATCCGTCAACTCATCCGATCAATGATGGAATGTTGATTTGTTCGTAAGAGGTTGGTCGGAGTGGTAGTCATTTGGAAATAATCCCATTTGTCTTGATAAGACCAGGAGCAACCCGATGTCACTCAAAACCGTGATATTTGTGGATGGGCAAAACTTCCGTCACAACCTGCGGGATTTCCACTTTCGTTCGGATCCTCCTCATCCCAATAATCCGGAGTACCGGCTTGATGAGAAGCATTTCCGGTGGCAGGAGTTCTTCCAGGATGCGTTGGCGAAGTTCGACGATGTGACTGGCTGGGACCACCAGTTAGTGCGGGTCTATTGGTACTACGCGGAGAGCATCACGCCCTGGTCTCCCAACCTATGGCGAGCGCAACGCATCGTTGACGAACACGGAGGCCGGATTCCGGAACTTACTCCCGAGTTGGTAATAACGAAAGCGCAAGACTGGTATGAGCACGAATTCCGCCGGTTCCACCAACTGCGGAAGTCCGTGTTTGAGGAGATCCAGCAAAACACCAATTTCCTGGAGTTCAAGTACGTAGGCCAGTATGTTGTGCAACCTTTCCGTCCCTACCGCCTGGATTATGACTACGATGGCAACATCACTTTCCAGGGGACGCAGGTCGGCGAAAAGGGTGTGGACATCGGCATTGCCGTCGATATGATCGCCAAGATGAATAGCTTTGACGCGGCCGTTTTGGTCTCAGGCGACAGCGACTTCTTCCCGGTGGTTCGTTATCTAAAAGACAACCTGAAATACGTTTACCATTTCTCAGTCGGGCGCGGCGTGGGCCACGACACGCAGTTCTTCTCCTCGGCCCTGCGCGGCGTCGTGGACTGTTTCCAGGGGTTCGATGAGCTTGAGTTGCTCAGCAACTACGTGAACGAGCACGCCGGAATACCGCCGGCGATCATGGATACCATCAACCTACGCACGGCAGAGTTGGAGCGAATGCTGGACGACGAACCGTTACATTACCGGCACGAGCCGGAGTCCATCCTGCGTTAGCTACTGCGCCCGATCACGGTCGGGCGCAACCATTTGGTTGCGGTGCGCATCCACAGGCTGGCGTGGTCGCAGCGCGTCGGCGTACACCCCACGGTACGATTCGGGGACCAACGCCGCGATGCGTTCCATGATCATGTTGGTAACGGACGTCAGCAACGGTTTAGTGATTGGCCCATCGACTTGGGGCGGAGTAAACGGCGTGCCGATGTTCACCTGCCAGCTTGCCAACGGCACGGGCATCCGCCATGACGGGAACTTCTCTGAACCAGAGATTCCAACCGGTAAAATCGGCGCCTGGGTTTTGAGGGCGAGCCATGCCAATCCGGTCCGGGCCTGCCGCAGTTGACCGGTCTGGCTGATCCCACCTTCGGGGAACATGAGGATAGCCTGGTCCCTTTGCAGGGCGTCCAGTGCGTACCGCAGAGCTTCGCCTCCGCCGCGTTCACGGTCGAGCGGAACCGCGCCCACCGCGTTGCAGTAGAAACGGCCAATGGACGTACTCCACAGTTCCTTCTTGGCAAGGAAGACAATCGGCCTGGGCAACGCGACTACCAGAGTGCCGGCGTCATTTAGTGAAAGGTGGTTGCTGGCCACCAGCAGGGGTCCAAATGGCGGCATCGCTTCCTGGCCGGTTACCTTCAAATTGCCGGTTATGGACCAGATCGCCTGCCCAAAGCGGCGGCTGGGTTGATACAACCACGCCACGGGACTACCTCCGAATCTCGGCCGGCCCGATTCCGGCGCTCGTGGCGGCCCGAATCTCGCGCACGACGGCAGCTACAGTCTGGCAAAAGTTCATGCGCTCGGTGTCAATTACGATGGCATCGTCGGGTATGGTCAGCGGAGAGTCCGCTCGCTGGCTGTCCAGCCGATCCCGCCTGATGGTGTCTGCCAGGGATTGCTCATAGTCAGCGTTGATGCCCTGCTCTTTTTGCTGCTGGAACCGGCGGCGGGCGCGTTCTTCCGGAGAGGCGTCGACATATAGCTTCACGTCAGCATCCGTGAGCACCACGGACCCGATGTCGCGCCCGACCATCACGATACCGCCCCCGGCCGCAATCGACCTCTGTTGCGCGACCAGCGCCCGACGTACGGAGGAACTCGACGCCACCGCGGATACGTGCCGATCGACTTCCTCGGATGCCAGATCATCACCGGCCAGCGGGTTCCCGTTCACCGTGATGAGATTAGCCACGTAGTCGCCCGGCACCGACATTTCGCAATCCTCAGCCAGCCGCCCCATAGCATCGGCGTCGGAAACGTCTTCGCCCATTTCCAGAGCGAGCCAGGTTACGGCACGATACATGATCCCCGTGTCGAGGAACCGCAATTCCAACTGCGTCGCGGCGGCCCTTCCCACCGAGGATTTCCCGGATGCTACGGGTCCATCGATAGCGACCACCGGGCCTTGCGTTGCGTCGATTGCAGAGCGGCTCGTCATGGAGCCGATTATAGCATCGGAGTCCGCATTGCCCTGAATTACGCTCGGAGATGCCCAATCCATAATCTCCGCTTACCCGGCGCGATGACAGCCCGATCCGCTTGCGACGAGCCCGGGTATCGCGGACAATCCCCGCATGCTGGAATGGATAGGCGAATCTCCCTGGCGCATGTTGGGCATAGCCGGGTGGTGTTTCCTGATGGCGTGGGGATTCCGGGTGGGACTCTTGCGCATGGCGCTTTCATTGGGCGCGATCGGCCTTCTGGTGGCACTCGCCTGGGCTTTCCGCAACGCCGATTCGCCCGCGCTGGTGTATGGCCCGCTGGTGTTTGTTGGCGTCATCTGCGTGATCAGCATCGGTTACTTCGGCAGGCACCTGGAGACCAAGCTGGGCTATGGATCCAAAACGGTGCGAATAAATCACGCCGGAGGGCTGCTACTGGGGTTGCTGATTGGCGGACTGGTCTGGGCGATTTGGCTATAGGGTTGGGAGGAGATACTGATCTATCAGTCATATCTGCCCAAAGCCACGGTTTGCCAGTATAATATTCCTTGATCTAATCGTTTCCATAACATACGCAGCAAGACACGGCAGCAAACGCGTAACCTGCGTTGAGGTTGGCAGATGGCAAGCCGGGGACGAACCAGTCGGGGAAAGAGCGCCGCCAAGGGCAAGGCGACGGGGCGACCGGCCAAAGGGGGTGGCCGTCAGTCAAGCGCGTCGCGTAGAACCAATGCGCAGTCGTCCGAATCCAACCTCGAGGACGGCCAACGACGGAAGGGCGGCGCTTCGATCCCGGGTCGGCTTACGGCCCCGGTGCTGGTGCTCAACCTGAATTACGTGCCGGTCAACGTGTGCACGGTGCGCAGGGCTATCGTGCTGGTGGCCAAGGGCAAGGCCGAGTTGCTGGAGCCGCGCTCGGACGAGGTTCGAGTTCGCACGTACAACACGCACCTGGACGCGCCGTCCATCATCAGGCTGGTGTACCTGGTCAAGCGGCCGTTCGCTCCACGTCGGTTGTCCAAGAAAGAGGTTTTCCTCCGCGATCACTACACCTGCCAATACTGCGGCAAGCGTTCCCAACAGTTGACGCTGGACCACGTGGTTCCCCGTAGGCAGCAAGGCCCACACACATGGGATAACGTGGTGGCGGCCTGCGGACGCTGCAACCTGGACAAAGCGGGCCGTACCCCCGAGGAAGCCAACATGAAACTGCGGAGGGCTCCCAGCGCGCCGCAGCCGAACCCGTACCGGATCCTGGAAAACCGCACCATCCTGAAGGAATGGCAGCAATACATCCCCTGGCAAGCCAATGGGCGGAAACGAGAGGAGGAACCGGCCGCGCTTGCGATAGCCGACTGACCAGCTATGTCGAGCATCGACCTACACGGCAAGACGTGGACTGAAGCTCTTGAGGAGTTTCTCGAATACTACAACCACGTCGCGAAGGCGACCGAATCTGCGACGTTGGACATCGTACATGGGTATGGTTCCACCGGGTCGGGAGGCGTGCTACGCCAACGCTTCCGGGGCTTCCTCGCCAAATATCCTCAGTGTCTGGAATTCAAGCCAGGTGAGGATGTTGACGGCAATCCCGGCCACACTCTAGTTGCGCCGTTGCGTATCTTGCCGGACACGGGCGGACTGCTGGCGGAGCACATCTGGGAATACTGCGACCACCCCCGCACCTTCAGCAAGATAGCGGGACGGTTTCGTCGATACGGCGACCCGCAAGTTCAGCAGGCTGTACGCACTCTGCAAAAACAGGGTCGATTGCGGCTGGCGAGCAAGGGCCGCGTTAAAGAGTACGCCGCGATCTAATCCAGTTGCCCGTCTATTTTGCGGGCATATCCAGCATCAAAGATTCCATCGCCAGCCTGGGATTCGCGTTGGCGTCGAGCGCGACCAGCGTATTCTGGAGCCTACTGAGGTATCCGATAATCGATGCGGTGGACGCGCCATTGGCAAAGGATTCCAGTTCGTCGCGTCGGTCGGAGTTTTGCACGTGCTCGACGACCCCTTCTTTGACCAGCAACAGGTCGTGCCACCAGCTTTGCCAGAGGTACAGGGTTTGGCGAACGGATTCACGATCGTTGGAAAAGCCGCCGGCCAAAGTATTTGCATAGGAAAACCGTTGGTCCAAAGCTGAGGCGCCCAACTCGGCAACGTTGTCCAACGCAGCGGACCTGCCCTCCAGGATCGCAGGGTCTTTGAGGGCGTTGATGGCCCAGCCCGGACACCCACGGGCCAACCGCGCGAGCCAACGAGCGTGTTCTATATCCGCTCCATGCCCCGAGACCAGGTAATCCGCCAGCATGTCGCCGGCCATGGGACGGAGCGAGAACAGGCGGCATCGGGACCGGATTGTCGGCAAGATCGTTTCTTCCGCGCTGGTCAGCAACAGCAAGAGGGAACGTCCCGGCGGTTCCTCCAAGGTCTTGAGCAAGGCGTTGGCGGATTCGCTCTGACCTGCTGACAAGGTTTCGGCTCCATCGAGGATTACGACTTTCCATCCTCCCTCGACCGGCGTTACCGACAGAAAATTCTCGGCCTCCCGAACCTGCCTGATGCTGATGCGCGTTGGGGTTTGTGGATCGCCTCCAACGGATAGCACGTGGAGGTCAGCGTGGACTCCCCGCTGTATGCGGGAGCACGGATCGCAAATTCCACACGGGCCGTCTTGGGCTACGTCCGGTTGACGGCAATTGACGGCGGCGGCCAGGTCGACCGCCAACGTCATCTTGCCGACGTGCGGCGGGCCCGCCAGGAGGTAAGCGTGCCCAACGCGGCCCGTTCGCAAGCTGCCAGATAGCTGACTCAGCAGCCGATCCTGTCCGACGGTTCGCCACATGATCGTAGCTAGCAGCGAACGGGCCGCTACAGGTCGCAGAGCATCATGTCGGCGTAGGACTCGCGGCGCCGGATGAGCCTGCTTTCGCCGTCTTTAACCAGGACGATGGGCGGCCGAGGGTTCAGGTTGTAGTTGCTGGCCATGGACGGGCAGTAGGCGCCAGCGGCGGGAATGGCGATGACATCGCCGGCCGAGGGAGCGGGCAGCAGGATGTCGGACGCGAGAACATCCCCCGACTCACAGTACTTGCCGGCGATGGTTACGGTGGTGTCGGGCTCCGCCCCTGGCCGGTTCGCCGACAATACTTCGTAGGACGCCTGGTACAGGGCCGGCCGGATGTTATCTCCCATGCCACCGTCCACGCTAACGTAGGTGCGAATCCCCGGAATGTCCTTGATCGCGCCGATGCGGTAGAGGGCGACGCCGGCCGGGCCGATGATGGAACGACCGGGCTCGATCACCAGGTTGGGATGCTCCAGCCCCAGTTCCGTACAGGTGGCGTTGAGGGTGCTCACGATGGCCTCGGCGTAGTCAGCCGCGGATGGTGGAGCGTCGTTTCGGGTGTAGGCGATGGCGAAACCGCCGCCGGGGCTGAATTCCTGAAGCTCCAACCCCTGCTCGCGCAGGCCGGAGGCAAACCGCAGCACCAGATCCGTCGCAGCCTGGTAGGGTTCCAGTTCAAAAATGGGTGAACCCAGGTGGAAATGCAGACCCAGCAGGTTCAGGTGCGGCGCCGATATGGCTCGTAATATGGCGCGCTCTGCGTCTCCGGTCTGGATTGAGAAGCCGAATTTGGAGTCGATGATCCCCGTGGTGGTGTAGGCGTGGGTATGGGGGTCGATACCGGGAGAAACTCGGACGAGGATGTCCTGGGTTTTTCCGGCGTCCGCGCAGATTCGTTCGAGCAGATCCAATTCATGGAAGCTGTCGACCACGACTCGACCGATGCCCGCCGCGACTGCCTCTTCCAGCTCCGCCGGCGTTTTGTTATTGCCATGGAAATACACGTGCTCCAGCGGCACGTCTCCGGCCTGCGCCACGGCGAGCTCACCGCCCGAAACCACGTCCAAGCCCAGGCCTTCCTCTGCGAATATTCGGGCCAACGCGGGGTTGATGTACGCCTTGGACGCATACACTGCCTTGGAATTGGAGTAACGGTCTCCGAAGGCCTGGGCAAACTGTTGGCAGCGAGAACGGAGGGTGGCTTCGTCCAGCACGTACAAGGGCGTGCCATATTGTTCGACCAGGTCGGTGGCGTCGCAGCCTCCGATGGTCAGATGGCCGGCGGCGTTGGTGTCCGTGGAGTCGGGAAATACGTGGGTGAGGTGAGACGGCAGCATAAAACGGGTTCTCCATCGTTCAGATATTGCGGCATGGGTGTGGAAACAATTTAGCACACCGCCTCTCACTCGTGATATGCAACAAAAAGTAGGGATTTAAAACCCCAAAATCGGTCAATCCCTGTGTATTTGACCGCCTCCCGGCTGCCGACTATACTGCCGGCGAGGTTGGTTAGCCGCCGTTTTACCCTTTATTTTCCCTGGCGCCGCCTTACGCCGCGTTCGATTGTCGACGCGGTGTCCCGTATAGAGGAGGTGTTATTTTGCCCAATACAGTACCCATCACGGTCAACGTGAATGGCCGGTCCCACTCGGCGGATGTGGAACCCCGTACCTTGCTGGTCCACTTCCTGCGCGAAACTTTGAACCTCACCGGAACCAAGATAGGTTGCGACACCAGCCAGTGTGGAGCCTGCGTCGTGCGCATGAATGGCTCGACAGTGAAATCGTGCACAGCGTTCGCCGTACAGGCCGATGGCGCGGACATTACCACCATCGAGGGGGTGGCGCAGGACGGCAACCTGTCCGCCGTGCAGGAAGCGTTCTGGGACAACCACGGACTCCAGTGCGGTTATTGCACGGCCGGCATGATCATGTCGGTGACCGAAATCATCGAACGCAACCCCAATCCGTCGGCCGAAGAAGTTCGGGCCGGATTGGAGGGCAACATGTGCCGCTGCACCGGCTACAACAACATCGTCAAGGCCGCTCTGGCCGCCGCTGCTGCCCAGCAAGGAGGCTAAAGACTGCTATGACTACCCGTATATTTGGTTCCGGCATCCGCCGGCGCGAGGATCCCCGGCTCATCACCGGCCAGGCCTCCTACACCGATGACATCAAGCTCACCGGAATGGTGCACGCGGCCATCCTGCGCAGCCCCCATGCCCACGCTCGGATCAACAGCATCAACACCGATGCCGCCAAATCCTCTGCCGGCGTGCTTGCGGTGTACACCGGCGCAGATATTGAAGGCGTGCTGAACCCGATCCCGTGCGCCTGGGCAATCCCGGACTCCGACCTAAAAGCGGTGGCATATCCCGCCATTGCATCCGACGTTGTGCGATACGTTGGCGACGCGGTGGCGGTGGTGGTGGCCGAAAACCGCTACCAGGCGGAGGACGCTCTGGAGCTGATCGAGGTTGACTACTCGCCGCTGCCGGCCATCATCAACCCGGAAGATGCCCTGGGTGATGGCGCGCCCCAGCTTCACGAGGACGCTCCCAGCAACCAGGCGTTCCACTGGGTTGCCGCCGGTGGGGATACCGATGCTGCTTTTGCGGATGCGGCCGTGACGGTCAGCGAGACTATCCGGCAACAGAAGCTGATTCCCAATCCAATGGAGACGCGCTCGGCCATCGCCTCGTGGTCGTCCGCCATGGGCGAGTTGACAATCTGGAACACCACCCAGAACCCCCACATCGCCCGGTTCGTAACGTGCCTGGTCACCGGGATAGCCGAGCACAAAATACGTGTCATCGCGCCCGAGGTCGGCGGCGGTTTTGGAGCCAAGATCGCGGTCTATCCGTGGGAGATGATCACGGTTTTCTGCTCGATGCAGCTTGGGGTTCCGGTCAAATGGACGGAGACCCGCACCGAGAACTACATGTCCACCACCCACGGGCGAGATCATATCGAGTACGTGGAGATGGCGGCCAACGCGGATGGCAAGGTAACGGGCGTGCGCAGCGTGGTTTACGCCGGCATGGGCGCCTATCTGTCCACCGCGGCACCGGGTATCCCGACCATCCTGCACGGCCTGATGTATTCCGGCCCCTACGATATTGCCAACATCAAGGCCGATGTGTACGGCGTGTTCACCAACTCCACGCCGGTCGAAGCGTATCGCGGCGCGGGACGCCCGGAGGCGACGTTCCTGCTGGAACGGTTGATGGACAAGGTGGGAGACGCGGTCGGCATCGACAGCGTGGAGGTACGTCGTCGTAACCTGATCGAAGCATTCGACAACAACCGTGACGTCGCCATCGGCATCACTTACGACAGCGGCAACTACTCCAACGCCCTCGACCAGTTGCTGGGACACATCGGCTACGACCAATTCCGCCATGACCAGGAACACGAGCGCGGGCACGGAACGTTCCGAGGCGTTGGCGTCGCCTGCTACTGTGAGATCTGCGGGCTCGGCCCGTCGCAGGTGGCCGGCGCCGTCGGTTTTGGCGGCGGCCTCTGGGAGTCGGCGACCGTGCGCATCTACGCCACCGGCAAGGTCAACGTGTTCATCGGCACGTCGCCCCACGGCCAGGGTGAGGAAACGACCTTCGCCCAGATCGTCGCCGACGAGATTGGCGTCGATGTTGACGACGTTGAAATCGTGCATGGAGACACCGACACCACTCCGATGGGCTGGGGAACCTACGGAAGCCGTACCACTGTGGTGGGTGGCGCAGCCGTGGCCCTAACGATGCGCAAGCTGCGCGACAAAGCCCGGGTTATCGCCGCGCACCTCCTGGAGGCCGACGAAGCCGACATCGAGTACGCCGACGGCCAGTTCTTCGTGCGCGGCGCGCCCGATCGGGCCCAGAGTATCCAGGACATCGCCCTACAGGCCAACGTCGCGTGGAACCTGCCCGAGGGTATTGAGCCGGGCATGGAGGCCAGCACCTACTACGATCCGCCCAACTTCAGCTATCCCTTCGGCGCCCATGCGGCAATCGTCAGCATTGACCCCGACAATGGGCATATCACGCTTGATCGGTATGTCGCGGTTGACGACTGCGGCCCGCAGATCAACCCCATGGTGGTAGAGGGCCAGGTGCACGGCGGCGTCGTTCAGGGCGCAGGGCAAGCGCTGTGGGAAGGCGCCGTCTATGACGACAACGGTCAACTCTTGACCGGATCCATGATGGACTACGCCATCCCGCGCGCCCACCTGGTTCCCGATATCGAGGTGCATTCAACGGTAACTCCGTCGCCGCACAACCCGCTGGGCGTCAAGGGCATCGGTGAGACCGGCACCATCGCTTCCACCGCGGCGATCTACAGCGCAGTGATGGACGCTCTCAAGCCGCTGGGCGTTGAAAGCATCGACATGCCTCTGACACCGGAAAGGGTCTGGCGCGCCATCCAGGCCACCGGCTATACCGGGAACGGTCACGGGCACAGCCACGGACATGACCACGACCACGGTCATGGACACGGCCATTAGCCGAACCGAGTGACGGAGGACTGACTGCAATGTATCCTGCGAATTTTGAATACCGAAAGGCATCCTCGATTGCTGATGCGGTACGGCTGCTATCGGAAAATCCCGGGGCCAAGCTCCTGGCCGGAGGCCACAGCCTGATCCCCCTCATGCGTTTTCGCCTGGCTCGCCCCGAGGTCATCATCGACATAGGCGGCGTGGACGGGTTGCGTGGCATCACCGTCAGCGGGGATCACATCAACATCGGCGCGCTGACCACCCACGCGGAGATCGCCGCGTCTGCCGACGTGCAGCGCACCAACGGCTTGCTCGCGGAAGCCGCCGGCGGCATCGGCGACCCGGCGGTCCGCAACCGCGGCACCATCGGAGGCAACCTGGCCCACGCCGACCCCGCTTCCGACTGGGCCACCGTGCTCACCGCCCTGGGCGCAAACGTCTCAGTGCAGGGGCCGTCGGGCAGCCGCAGTATCGCCGCCGCCGATTTCGTCGAGGACGCCTTCGCGACGGCGTTGGCTGACGACGAGTTGATCACCACTGTAACCGTGCCAACCCTGGCGGCCAACCAGCGGGCCGAGTACGCCAAGATGGCCCATCCGGCCAGTTTCTACGCCGTAGTTGGCGGCGCGGTGGTGGTAACCATGGACGGTAACCGTTGCACCGCGGCCTCGGTCGCGGTCGGCGGACTGACTCCACGGCCGGTGAAAGCTGCCGCCGTGGAGCAGGCGCTGTCCGGTACCACGCTAACGATGGACAGCATCGCTGACGCCACATCCCGGCTCAGCGAGGACATCAACGCCGCCGGAGTGGACGTGATTGGCGACGTTTTCGCCTCTGCTGATTTCCGCGCCAGGATTGCTCCGGTGGAAGTGAAACACGCCCTGCTTCACGCTATCGGGCTGGCCCACCACTGACCGACCTAAATTGCGGCTCAACCACCCCGCACTTTGCGTGGCTACGCCGGGTGCGGGGTGTATCATTTAACGGCCCACCAAACTGATCTGCGAGGCCACCCCTTGAAAATTCTTCTGACCAACGACGATGGCATTCACGCTACTGGGCTGTGGGCTGCCGCTCGCAGCCTTTCCGCTGTCGGAGAGGTTGCCGTAGTTGCGCCTGATCGAGAGCAGTCCGGCGTTGGCGCCTCCATGACCCTCCACGCGCCTGTGTTTGCCCACCAGGTTCCCGCCGAGCAGTACCTGTTGCAGTACGCGCCCGGCGAGGACACGCCACCCAGAAGCGCGGATGCGGTTTTCGAGCCGACCGCCACCGATACCCTCGACCTGCCCAATCCCATCAACGCTTGGGCGGTCCAGGGCACGCCGGCCGATTCGTGCATCCTCGCGCTGGAGCAGTTGGTGAATCCAAAGCCCGACCTGGTCGTTAGCGGCATCAATCGCGGCTCCAACCTGGGCTGGGACGTCATTGTTTCGGGCACCGTTGGCGCGGCGTTTCAGGGATTCGTGCGCGGTTACCCAACTATTGCGATCTCCGTTGGCTCCGTTCAGGCTCCTCGCTACGGCTTTGCCTCCGAGGTTGTGGCGGCCCTGGCCCGTAGCTTGAATGACGCACCAACCGTATCGCCGCAGTTTTTCCTCAACGTCAACGTACCCAACGAGCCGATGGAACGAATCGCGGGGGTCAGGATCACCCGACTGGGCGGTCGCGCTTACGGCGAGTCGGTGCGGACGGAGGATTCCTTCGGCCATCGTCGCTATTGGATTTCGCGGAACCGCGCGTTTCTCTCGGGCGGCGATGGGACCGACATCACGGCGCACAAGGACAATCACATCACGATCACGCCCATGGGCATGGCATTTTCCGCCACCGACGAGCGCATGGCATTGGTGCAGAGTCTCGTCGATTCCGCAGGAATTTTACCGTCGCCTGCGCCGGCGGCGAGCGGCGCTACGGCTTGAGCGCCGTCGCGGTTCCTCGGTGCCTGTTTGGTTTATTTGACGGGTCGGAGGGACGGTTTCTCCCGACTCGTAGGCGGCGAACCCTCCAGCGTCCCGGATCCGCCGAATGCGCGGTCGGTCCCGTGTCAACCACAACGATTGGGTGATGACCGTCAGGACGATACCCGGGGCAACCAGCGCCAGCAGCGTTGGGTCCATCAATGACTCGCCGTTCTGCCAACGATATTGGGTCCTGAGAAATATCCATCCGCCGCCGATGATGATCCACGCCCACGACAGCGCGCCTGACAGCACACTGTTGTGCCACGGCGATCGTATGAACAGGATCGCGCTGCACGGCCACCAGACGAAGGTCGGGACTATGAACCATCCCTGGTAGTACCAGGGTTTGAAGGCGTCCGGCGGTACCGGAGGCGGGGCCGTTGGCGGGTCTGGCGGTGCCGGGCGTTCGGGGTCGCGCTCGGGCTCGGTCGGATCCCCGGCCCGATCATCGTCGCTAACTGGATCCCGCATCCGATGAGAAATCACGTTAGTTACGGGCCAGCACCAGGTGGAACTCAAGCTCACCGATGTGGCGGCCCTTGTTGATGGACGCCGCGGCGTATTCCAGGCACATACGAGCGAAGCCGGGGTACTCGTAGATGTTGCGGCCCAACACCACCTTGGGCACCGTGGTCTCCAGATCGACTTCGAGGTAGTTGGGATCCTCGTCGTTCACGGATACGTCCACGTCCCGATTGGTGATCCGTTCCAGCTTATTGTGCAGGCGGGTTACAAAGGTATTGTTTTCCAACTTTTACTCTCTCCTCTTGGTGCTGTTATACAGCGAAGTTTGATTGCGGGTTTGGCGCCGGGTACGGCGCGGGGTTTGTAGTTTTCCAATAAATTTATTGGGATATTATAGCAAAGGGTGTCGTGCCGCCTGTACCGACATCTCCGCATTTCGAGAAAATCGGTATGCTATGATGCGCCGGTTGCACCTTCGCGGGCGGCCCTGCGGCTGCCCATTTTTGTTTCCCTGGTATGGCTTTCATCCCCGCCACTTTAATACCCGGATGGGTCAGGACCTACGCCGCCGTTGTCCTTGCGGTGGCGCTGGCCGTCAACCTGATCACCAGCTTCTCCCTGTACGTTCAAGCGCTGACCATACCGGGAATGAAGAGCAGCTTCGAGCTGTCCTACACCACCGTGTTCGTGCTAGTGGTGGCCTTGTCCATCTCTCGCGTCATTTCGGGATTGCTCTCCGGAGCCATGGCGTCCCGATATGGCGGGCGGTGGATGGTGACCGTGAGCGTCTTCGCCCAAGCGGCATCCATGATCCTGTTGGGTTGGTCTCCCAACTATTGGGTCGCGCTGCTCGCCATGATCGTGGTGGGCGTGTCGTCGGGAGCGGCCTTGACCCCAATGATGGGGATGCTCGCGCCATGGTTCCGCGTCAATGACCGCGGAGTCGCCGCCGGCATCGCCGCCACCGGAGGCAGCCTGGCAATCATCTTTACGGGCGCGATCGTGCCGCCCCTGACCGATGCCTTCGGTGATGATGCCTGGCGTTACACGTGGTACGTGCTGGCATGCACCAGCGTGTTGATTGGACTGGTGTGCGTGAGTTTCATCCGTGAAGCTCCGCCGGCACAGTCCAACCCTTCGGCGTCGATGCCGGCTAACCCGGGACCAACTGATCGCAGACCTGCTGGACGGTCCCCCACCAGTTGGCCGGTTCAGGTCTATACCAACCCCTACGTTTGGCTCATCACCGGGATGGCGTTCTGCTCCGGCTTTGTCCACGGTATCCTGACCTCCAGTTACGGCGCGTACTTGGAAGTGGAACATGGAATCGATGTTGCAGTAGTCGGCGCGCTGTTCATGTCGATTGGGGTGCTCAGCATTGGCAGCGGTGTCGGGTCCGGCGCGCTTTCGGATCGCGTCGGCCGAGGGATGGCGTTCGGCGCCACGTTTTTGATCGAGGTTGTGTGCCACACTCTATTCTGGCTTGCCCCCGAATTGACCTTTTTTGTTATCGCGTCAGTGCTGGCCGGATTTGCACTCCGGTCCACCTATACTATCTGCGCTGCCGCGGCCGGAGACTACGTTCCGGTGTACATGGCGCCGGCTGCCTTTGGACTGATGGGAATGGGCGCCGGCATCGGGAGCACCATCTCCCCGATCATCGCGGGACCTATCGCCGACGCCACCGGTACACTGAAGTGGTCCTACGCGATGTCCGCCGGAATAGCGTTGGTCGGGGCGACCTTGGGGTTCATCCTGCATTTCAAGGGACGCAACGATCAACTGCGCGGTGCGAACGTCAATCGATAAACGCCGAGGAAAGGATTCTGTAGATGTCGAGTCAATGGAACGAGGATTTCAACAGAGCGATGGTCGTTGTGGCCCACGCTGACGATGCCGAGTGGGGCTGCGCGGGTACCGTGGCGCGCCTTTGCGCCGAGGGCTGGGACGTGGCATACGTCATTTGCACCGATGGCAGCAAGGGCAGCGACGATCCGGATATGACTGTTAAGAGGCTGGTGAAGATGCGGGAGCAGGAACAGCGGGATGCCGCCGACGTCCTGGGTTTGTCTCAGGTGTTTTTCCTGGGTTATCCCGACGCATATCTGGAGTCGACCCTGCAATTGCGTAAGGACATATCGCGCGCCATTCGCATCCATCGCCCCGACGTTCTGATCTGCATGAATCCGGTGCGGAATCTGGACGGCGCGGGATATATCGACCATCCTGACCACTTTGCATCCGGCGACGCGGCCATGGGCGCAGTGTATCCGGCAGCGCGCGACCGCCTTACATTCCCCGAGCTATTCAACGATGAGGGGTTGGAGCCCCACAAGGTGCGCCAGGTTTGGATAATGGGGCGCACTGAGCCTGACCACGTCGTGGACGTCACCGACCACATCGAAACCGCGGTGGCCGCGTTGAGGGCGCACCGTAGCCAGGTGGATTACGAATCCGCCGACCGCTACCTCAAAGAATGGCGACGACGGGATGGGAAGCGTATCGGGGTCGAATATGCCGAGGTGTTCAAACGGTTCACCCTCGGCTAGAGGTCCCGGATACGGCCAGGTTCCGCACACTAGCCCACGCGCCCCAAAAGTGGTATCGTTCCGATACGTAGGTCGGCTTGCCCGGTTGGCATAGAGCCGGCTGTTATCTTACCGTCTAGCAAGGAGGGACAAATGCCTCAGATTAAACACATCGCCATCGCCACCAATGACGCCGAAAAGACCGCCAAATTCTATGCTGAAGTGTTCGGACTGCGCGAAGTTGCCAAGCTGGAAAGCGCCAACGCCAACGGCTACATGCTCAGCGACGGCAACGTCAACATGGCCATTCTGGACTTCCAGAACGACACCGTGGCCGGTGAGCGCGGCAAGGACTGGGAAGGCATCCACCACATCGGGTTTGAAGTGGAAAACCTGGAAGACATCGAGCGGCGTCTGTCCGAGGCCAATTCCAAGCCGATGGACGAAGTCAACCATGCCCTCCATGCTGGGATGAGTGGTCCGCGCACCCAGAACGTTGAGACCAAATACGAGGGTCCCAACGGAGAAATGATAGACGTATCCGAGACCGGATGGATCGGCACCCGCGGCCTCGACTAAGCGCCGGGTTTCCGACCTAACTCATACGAATTGAGACTGACCAGGGCGATGCCGTGCGCATCGCCCAAGGAGCAGCCGTGAATACTCAACCCAGGCAACTCACTTGTTACATCAAAAGAACTCGTTCCAACCCCGATATGTGGGAAGCATTCTGTGTCGAACTCGACATACCGGCCGTCGGAGACAGCTACGAAGAAGTAGCGGCGATGATGTACCAGGCGGTGGATAACTACATCGACTACGTTTACCAGAATCAACCCGATGACGAGCAGCGCCTGCTGTATCGCCCGATGCCCAAGGCCGATGTTTGGAAGCTCCAGTTTGAAGAGCGTTTTTTGCAGCGCCTGCCCTTTTCAAATCGACAGGTCAGGAAGATATTCCTGAGCGCAGAGAAGGGAATTCCCATCCAACTGGATCCGCATTACACCGAGCTTTGTCTCACCTGCAAAAAATATCGCAGCATCAGTGAGTTCGAAGTCTTCCACGAACCGAATTCCGCATACGTCTGGTACGACAAGACCTGCAACATCTGCAAACAGGCCGGGGTGCAATAATCCTGTAGTAAGCGGCAATAACGCTAAAGGCTCTCCGCGTTGGCACGGGAGGGTTCCATGAATGTCAAACCGCGGCAATTGACCTGCTATATCAAGAAGACTCAATCGGACCCGGAAACCTGGGAAGGGTTCTGCGTCGACATCGACGTTCCCGCCATCGGAGATTCCTACGAAGATGTCGTTTCCTCCCTTTACGAAGCGGTGGACAACTACATCGAGTATGTGTACGAACGGCAGCCCGACGACGAGCAGCTACTGCTCTACCGGCCCATGGCCGGCAGCGACGCCTTCAAGTTGATGGTGCAGGAACGAATTCTGCAACACCTGCCGTTTTCCAAGCTCCAGATTCGCAAGGTATTCATCAACGCGGAGAGGGGCTTGCCGCCCCAGCTAGACCCCGACCACACTCAACTGTGCTTCGTCTGCCGCAAATACCGGGATGTGGGCCTGTTCGATCTCTACCAGTCGTCGAACACCTCTTACGCCTGGTACGACACGGCATGCCACGTGTGCAAACAGTCCGGTAGGGTGTAGCGTTCGGACATATCACTGTATCAAACGCGCCGATGCCGATTGGGCAACAGCAGAAGTCCCTGAACTAAGAACGGGCGGGTACTATCAACCCGCCCGTCATGTTTCCCGGTGTCAAGTGACATTACGCTGGCCGGAACACCAGGCCCGGGTCGTCGGGATCAACCTCGCTAAGATCCAACTGCAAGGCCATCCCGGTACGGATATTCTGGGGATTGCTTGCGTCAACCCCGGCTATCCTGGCCGATATGCGAGGGCCTTCCTCCAGCGTGACGATTCCGGTGCAATAGGGGTTGTTCCGTCCGAATCCCTTCGCCTCCAACGATGCTGGGGCCACCGAGATGCAAGTGAACGTGCTCAACGTGGCGCGACCGCTCAACTCGTGCCATTCCATGTCGTTGCTGTGGCTCACCGGATCGATGGGTCGGGCTTCGGCGTACACGTTGCCGTTTTCCCGGCACCGCACGCCCATGAACTTACCCTCTTTCAGGAACTCGTAGAACGATGCCGCATTGAACGGGCGGGCCGACGCGTCGGTACTCACAGTGCGACCTCCTAAGCCCGTTGCAAAACGTTGACCACGCAGGTGCCGCCGGTCCCGCCCACGTTATGGGTCAATCCGAACTCAAGGTTGGGATTGTCCAACTGGCGGTCGCCAGCCTCGCCGCGCAGCTGCTTGTAAACCTCGATGACCTGCGCCACACCGCTGGCGCCCACCGGATGCCCTTTGGCCTTGAGGCCGCCACTGGTGTTGATCGGTCGGTCTCCGGTCCTAGCCGTTCGGCCTTCGTCCACCGCGTGCGGACCCTCGCCGGGCGCGAAGAACCCCAGGTCCTCGCTGGCGACAATCTCCGCGATGGTGAAGCAGTCGTGGACTTCGGCCAACCCGATCTGCTCGGGGCCCACGCCAGCCATTTCGTAGGCCTGCGCGGAGGCCACCTTGGCAGCTGAGAGGGAGGTCAACTCGTCGGCGTCGTGCAGCGGACGCCCCGTTGCCTGGCCGATGCCGGCGATGCGGATCGGTTTGTCCGTGAATTGTTCGGCGATTTCGCTGGCCACCAGCAATACGCAGGATGCTCCATCGGTGATTGGCGCGCAGTCATAGAGGCGCAACGGCCAGGCAATCCAGGGGTTGGCCCGCGCATCGTTCAGGAAGTCCAACTCGTCTGCCCAATCCGGCACCGGTTCTCCACGTTGCTCCGAGCGCGCCTTCCGGCGATCCATCATGTCTTTGATGGTGACCTGGAACTGTGCCTTGGGATTCAGCTTGCCGTTCTCGTGGTTTTTGATGCCAACCTTGAGCAAGTGGTCCAGGTTGGTCTCGTAACGGTCCATGTGGGCCTTGGCGATGGCGCCGAAAATCCCCGGGAAGGTCAGGCCAGCGGGAACCTCATACAGCCCGTCGGCGGCCGAGGCCAGCACATCGGTGACGCCCTCGGTGGGAAGGGACGTCATCTTCTCCACGCCGCCCACCAGGACGACGTCATACATCCCGCTGGCGATTGCCATAACGCCCTCGCGCAACGCTGAACCGCTGCTGGCGCACGCGTTTTCGATTCGCGTGATGGGCGTCGGCGTCATGCCGAGCCAGTCGGCCATGATGGGCGCGGTGTGCCCCTGGTGCTCGAACAGGTCCGCCGAGTAGTTGCCCAGGTAACCGGCCTCGATGTCCGACGCCGTTATGCCGGTGTCAATGTTTTCCTGCAGGTCCTGGAACGCCTCCACGAACAGGTCGCGGCTGGATTTGTCAGCGTACGCGCCAAACTGGGACAGTCCTGCGCCAACGATGGATACCTGCCGGGCCAGCCGGCGGGGACGGGTAGTAGCCATGTTTGGTTAGCTCCTCATATGCAAATGCGATGCGCCATCCTACACCAAAATTCACCGGCAGTGCCAGACTCGAACTGCGATTGCATCTGCCCCGCAGGGGGCGGCAGCGCGGGAACGACTGGCTCAGGCCGCACGTGAATTAGAACCATGACCGTCCCTGCTCCAGATAAACGCTGCTGAACTCAGCGTCGGACTTCCTCAAGTATTGGAAGCCCTCCACCACACCGATTCCTAGCGACGCGGCGATGAGAAAAAACCCGATCAACATCGCGAGCACGTAGAACAGAAACAAAATAGCGATGGCAAAGGTAACGTACAACGCAACGCTCAGAGTGTGGAATATCAGGGCTGCGGCCGTCCCGCCCGCCTGGTTTCCACTGCCGGCACTTGCTTGCCCCTGGCCGGATGGCTGATTCCCCGTGCCGGCAGCGCGTTGCCCAAGATTTCGCGGTATCCGGAATATCACGAAAGGCCAGCGCAACACGCGCAGCGGCCTCAAGATGTCGCGGGTGGAATGGCGCAAATAGAACCTGCGAACGAAAAAGTACAAGCCAAAAGCCGCAAGCCATCCCAGCACGCAGATCAGCAAGGCTTCGGCGGGCGAGTCTTCCAGAACGACGTTCGGCACCACCCACAGGAATATCCCGCTCGCCGTGAGCGCCAGGTGCGCTGCGCCCGGTCCCGGTTTGCCCATGTAGATTTTGTGCGCCCCCAGGTATCCCGCGAATACGGCGAGGACAGCAGCGATTGAGCGGCTGCGGTGGCCGGGCGCCGCCGACAGCCGCGACCAGAACGTGCCCGATGCCAACCGTATGTTGGCGGCAGAGTCGCCCACCGGCTGGAAATCGACGGCCATCCCGGGGATCGGCAATCCGTGCGCCTCCCACTGGCTCTCAGAGAAAGAGTAATCCGCTCCGTCCTCGCCTGTAATGAGGCCCCGCCGGGTTTGATGTGAATATTCCCGTATTCTCCCTTCCATCGGTTGGTTCTCCTCGCTGCTCGAATCTAACCGTACACCGAAGTTTCCGCATTTTCGAGAGCATGATTTGGAGATCGAGGGTGGCAACACCAAAAAACGCCGCCCTACGGGAAAGCATAAGGCGACGCCAGCGGTCAAAGGGGAGTATTCGTCGTATCGGCGGACTCTGCATTACAACGGCGGTTTTAGATCGACGCCCATCACCTCCTCGCACCACTTCGCTGCCGACAACAACCTAGATTCTGCGAAGGGTGACGATACCAATTGGATCCCCAAGGGCAATCCGGATTCAGCCAAACCTGATGGCAGCGAAATCGCGGGCAAGCCGCACGAGGTCCAAGGTCCCTGGAATGCGGGGTCTCCGGTGTTGGTTCGGTCCGCCTGGGCGGGAGCGGGAGTGGCCGGCGTGAGCATGACGTCGCAACGCGATGACAATTGCTGCATGTCGTCGATGAACCCGCGCCTCCTCTCCAGGGCCCGCGAGTACGAAATCGCGTCAGTAGCCAACCCGTCCGCCAGCATGGCTCGCAACTTCGGTTGATAGTCCTCGGCTTGAGTCCGGTACATTGGCTCGTGGAACGCGGCGGCCTCCACCCCCATGATCAATAGTTGGTCTTCGAACGCGGTGTCGATGCTGCTGGGCATGGGCAGTTCTTCAACCACTGCACCCGCCTCCGCGAAGAGCCTCGCCACGTTGTCCAGGTGGTGCCGCGTTTCCGAGTCGGCCCTTTCGTAGAAATACCTGCGCAACAGTCCGATACGTGGCGGCGACGGGTCTTTGATCGCCGAAAGGTAATCGCCGACCCGCTCCCGCGAGGACACCGGGTCAGATGCATCAGGGCCGGCGGTCACGTGCAGCAGGAGCGCGGCATCCTCCACCGACCGGACCAACCAGCCCACCGTGTCCAGGTTCCAACTCACGGGCACGACCCCGTATCGACTTACCCGCCCAAACGTGGGCTTGAATCCAACCACGCCGTTGTACGCCGCTGGGCGCAACACGGAACCCACCGTTTGGGAGCCCAGCGCGGCGGGACACATGCGGGAAGCCACCGCCACGGCTGACCCGCTGCTGCTGCCGCCCGGGGTGTGGGCGCTGTTCCAGGGATTGAACGTAGGCGACGGGTCAAGGCACGCGAACTCGGTGGTAACGGCTTTGCCCAGCATCAACGCGCCGGCCCGCTTCAGCATGGTCAACGACGCCGCGTCGTAGTCCGGCACGAAATCCTTGTAAACCTCGCTGCCCGCCTTGGTCGGAATCCCTGCCGTGTAGTAAATGTCTTTCACCCCGATGGGTACGCCGTGCAACGGGCCGAGGGGTCGCCGCTCCGCCACCTCTTGGTCGGCCGCGCCTGCATCCGCCAGGACCGCCTCGCGGTCCACGTGTACCCAGGCTTGTAACCGTTCGTCGAGGGATTCAATCCGGTTCAGGCACGTTTCCGCCATCTGGGTCGCGGTGATTCGTCGGCTGGCGATCGCCCGCGCCGCTTCCGCCGCGGTGAGTTCGTGAATGTTGGGCATCATCGCGGATCTCCTTATCGTGGGCGGATTCGGCCTCGCCGTTCGGGTCCGTTTCGGATCTGCTTCGCTTGTGTGGCCGATGGGAGACGGGTCGGTCGGAGGCTCGCGCTCTATGGATTGGTCGTCCCCATGCCCGCGAAAGGTCGCCCGCACGTCCCGAAGTCTGATTTGCGGCGTCAACTCTTGTCCCCATGGTGAGAGTGTTGGCATGGTGAGTTTTCGGTGCGGGATTCGATCAACGGGTCATTCACGAAAAACGAAGTCGACGTTGACACTTCTCTCGATGGCGATCCAGAAAAAGCTGCCGACCGTTGAAAATAGCGCGGCTTCCACCGACAGTTGCCCGACGGCTCGCGCGTAGTCGAAAGTCTTTTTCATCGGATCGTTTCCTCGGATGCGCTTATACGCCTGGTGGTCTCCGTTCTCCCCAATCGGTGGCTTGCTCGTAGGCGTAGGCCAGGCGGAACAGGGTTGTTTCGTCGAAAGCCCTGCCCGCGATCTGCAAACCGATCGGCAGACCGGATGCGGTGAACCCGCAGTTGATGGACAGAGCCGGCAGGTTCGCGAGATTGAACGGCGCGGTGAACCCGCGACGGCCCTTGAATCCGGCGATCACGTCCTCCTTGGTGCCCAGGCCGGTGGACTCGGGTATGAGCGTCGCCGGCACAGATGAGGCCGGCATGATCAGCGCGTCCACGTTGTCCAGCGCACCCAATATCTGGCGACGGAGCGCCTCCCGCAATCGCATCGATTTCTGATACGCCGTGGCCGGAATCACGCTGCCCATCAGCAATCGGACCTGGTTGTTGTGGTCAATCTCGCGCAACCGGTCCGTGGAGATGATGTCCCAGTTCAACATCGCGGCATCGCTGCTGATTATCCCGTAGGAAATCTCCGATGAGTTCACGATCAACGGAATCGAAACGTCTTGCACCTCAGCGCCCAGTCCCTCAAGTACCTCCGTAGCCGCGATCACCGCATCCCGCACTTCAGGGTCATTGGCGTCGGTATGCACGCGCTCGGTAATGATGCCGAGTTTCAAGCCTCGGATGTTTCCATCCAGGGCGGCGGCGTAATTTGGCACCGGCACGTCCCAGGACTGCGCGTCGTTGGGGTCGTAGCCGGCGATGGCTTCCAGCGTGTTGGCGCAGTCGACGACGGTGCGGGAGATCGGGCCCGCGGTGTCCATCGACCAACTGGCCCCGAAAACGCCGTGCCTGCTTACCAATCCAAGCGTCGGTCGGATGCCCACCAGGCCGCAGAACGCGGCTGGCCCGCGAATGCTGCCGCCGGTGTCCTCGCCCAGCGAGGTGGCGCACAGGAATGCCGCCGTGGCCGCGCCCGACCCGCTACTGGAGGTTCCCGGATTTCGCCGTGTGTCCCAGGGATTTCGGGGTCGTCCGTAGGGGTGGCGGAAGGCGTCGCCGCTGGCGTATTCGCTCATGTTGAGCTTGCCGAGCAGGACGGTTCCGGCTTCCTTGAGCCGCGTCATGATAGTGGCGTCATTGTCGGGGATGTTCTCCCCGAGAATGGTTGAGCCGTTAGTTGTTAGGATGCCCGCCGTGTCGAACTGGTCCTTGACTGCCACGGGCACTCCGTGGAGGGGGCCACGCCTGTTGCCGGCGGCTATCTCGGCGTCCGCTCTCCGCGCGTCTTCGCGCGCCCGGTCTGGCGTAACGGTGATGTACGAAGCGTAATTCCCGTCCAGCCGTTCGATTCGTTCCAGGTACGCTTCGGTCGCTTCCAGGGACGAAACTTCTCCGGCCGCGATTCTCTCTCCCAGTTCTGTAGCCGACAGGTAACACAGGTTGTTATCCGCCATGATCACCCCTCCTGCTTCCGCGCGGTCGCCGATACGATGATGGGCAACGGTTGAATCCCCGACACGTCGGGCTCTTCAATGGCCGCCAACGCTTCTAGGAGGCCGTTGAGTGATTCACGTACCTCCGTGATTAGGTCGTCGGGTATATCGATGCTGGACGCCTTGGCCAGCGCCAAAACGTCTGCGTTAGTTAAATCCGGCATGGTGCACCTCACGCGGTAACGAAACGGGAGAACCGGCCAGCGCATCCGACCGGTCGCTGGGATTGTGTCTAATGGTCCGAGCCATTGTCAACAGGCGGGATGCCTCACGCGTACCCGCTTTGCGCTACCTGTCACTGCCAGCGCCCCCGCCGCCCCAATTCAGGTAGCACAGTCATTCCTGCGTGCCGGCGCCAATACGCCCAACTTTTTTTTGAATTACCTGCCTTTTGTGGCAAAAAAGACCTACCATCGCTCCCCATAATCACCCAATTCCCCCCAAAAACCCCCACTTCAGACATCCCCCGCCCCGGGGACACTTCCTCCTTGCTCCAACCCTTCCTCCATCCGTACCATGTTACCCAACGCTCAATTCCAACCCGCCACCCGGGCTCGCGACAGCCGTCCCAATGCCCACTTCCCAACACCGCGAACCTCGCTCCCCCAAACCCGATCACCTGACCGCCAATACCACCCAAACCGCCGCCAAAACCCTTCCCTCGGCCCCCATTCAGCACCACCACCCGCCCAATGCGCTACAGAAATTAGCGGAAATGAGAGGAAATGAGCGGGAAATCGACCTTTCCGTCCTTTCGCCACGCATTTACAAGTGGATACGCGTGAGGCTGGATGCAGGCTTCAGTTCCATCGTTCCGTCTCTCGAATGGTTGTGAACCAACAAGACGACGGGGCAGCGCAAGGAACATTCGTTGTGCAACACAAACATCGGGCGAAATCGTCGATTGACGCAGTCCAAGCTACTCCCGGTCGAAATTTGGTTGTGCTAGAATAATTTTGTCAATCGGATGCGGTGAGATTGAGGAGGGGAGCCTTGCCCGAGCGAATTTTCATCGGCGTTGCGTGGCCCTATGCCAACGGGCCGCTTCACATGGGACACATCGCCGGCTGCTATTTGGCTGCCGATATTTTTGCCCGCTACCACCGCATGAAGGGCAACGATGTTTTGATGGTCTCCGGCTCGGACGCCCATGGCACGCCGATCACCATCAGGGCCGACCAGGAAGGCGTCGAGCCCGGCGTGATCCTGGAGCGGTATCACGCCCAGTTCCTGGATACGTGGGAGCGGCTGGGCATCTCCTTCGACCTGTTCACCACCACCCATACCGATAATCATCGTCGGGTGGTTCAGGACATCTTTCGGAAACTCAAGGAACAGGATTACATCTACGCCGACACCATGCTGCTGGCTCATTGCGCCGGCTGCACGCGTTTCTTGCCCGACCGATACGTGGAGGGCGTTTGCCCCCATTGCGGTAACGAACGCGCGCGTGGAGATCAGTGCGACCTCTGCGGGCATACCCTGGACCCCATTGAGTTGGTCAAACCGCGTTGCAGCATCTGCGGGGAGACGCCCGACTTCCGCGATTCCGAGCACTTCTTCCTGCGCCTGTCGGCCTTTGAACAACCGCTGCTGGACTGGATCGGCGACAAGGACCATTGGCGGCCCAACGTCGCTAATTCCACGCGCGGTTTCCTCCAGGGAGGTCTGAAGGACCGGGCCATCACTCGGGACCTGACCTGGGGCGTGCCGGTGCCGCTAGACGGCTACGACGAAAAGCGCATCTACGTCTGGTTCGAGGCCGTCATCGGATACCTGTCCGCCGCCGTCGAGTGGGCAGAGAGCAACGGAAACCCTTCGGCCTGGGAAGACTTCTGGAAGGACGAAAACACCAAAGGCTACTATTTCATTGGCAAGGACAACATCCCCTTCCACAGCATCATCTGGCCCGCGATGATCATGGGCTACGGTGGTCTCAACCTCCCCTATGATGTGCCGGCCAACGAATTCCTGAGCCTGGAGAGCCGCAAGTTCTCCACCAGTCAGAACTGGGCGGTTTGGGTCCCTGACTATCTCGATAGTTATGACCCCGACCCGTTGCGCTACCTCCTGTCCATCAACATGCCGGAGACCGGCGATACCGATTTCAGTTGGAGCGAGTTCGTTCGCCGCAACAACGATGAGTTGGTGGCGACCTATGGCAACCTCGTTAATCGAGTCCTTCGGTTCACCTACCGCAATTTCGACGCACAGGTACCGGTGGATGCGGCCCCGCCTGAGGACGCGGAAATCGCGTTGCTTGAATCAGCCCGCCAGGCTATGGCTGACGTTGACGATTGTCTGGCCCACACCCGTTTCAGGGCCGGCATCAGCCGCGCCTTCGCCTTGGCCCAGGAAACCAACCGGTACCTGGACGCGCGCGCGCCGTGGCAGTCCATAAAAACGGACCGCGCCGACGCTGCCCGCTCGTTGAGCACAGCGATACAGGTGCTCAACTGCCTCAAGGTGGCTCTGTCTCCTTACTTGCCGTTCACCAGCCAGAAGGTCCATGAATTCTTGGGCTTTGACGGCGAGGTGTCCCGAGAACCCTGGGATTTCGACACGCTGGCCGGCAATATTCAGGCCGGCGCGCCGCTGCGCAATCCGTCGGCTCTGTACGCCAAGCTGGACACTGCGGTGGCGGAGCAGGAAGCCGAGCAACTTGGCATCCCCGCCTGATCTCCTCTCCATCGAGCAGCGCGCCGTGGTAACCGGGCTGGATCTGAAAACCGTTTCCATATACGCCCCGGTGGCAGATCAGTTGGTCCAGGTGGAGGATCAACTGCGAGAACTGTGCCAGACTGACATTGCCGACCTTGATCCCTTGCTGGATTACGCGCTGCGCTCCGGAGGCAAGCGCGTCCGGCCCGCGCTCACGCTGCTTGCCGCCGAATTCCATCCTCACGATCGCGACCGGTCGCAGATCATGGCGGCCGCGGTGGAACTGCTCCACCTGGCGACACTGATCCACGACGACACCGTGGACAACGCGGGGTTGCGCCGCGGTAAGCCGACCATCAACAAGCTCTACGGCAACCACGTCGCCGTCCTGCTTGGGGACTACCTTTTTGCGACCTCTGCCACGTTTGTCTGCGATACCGGTGTGATCAGGGTAATTCGCAGGTTCTCAGAGACCATAATGGAGTTGGCCAGCGGGCAGCTGATCGAGTTCTTCACCACCTTCGACTCCGTGAAGGCTCGTCGGCTGTACGACGAACGCATCTACCGCAAGACGGCGTCGCTGTTCTGCACCTCCGCCGAATCGGGCGCCATTTTGGGCAACGCCACTGAGCATGAGGTTGCGTCTCTGCGTACATACGGCCACAACATTGGAATGGCATTCCAAATCGTCGATGACTTGCTGGACGTGCAGGGAGACACGGACGAGATGGGCAAGCCCGTCGGCAATGACTTACTCCAAGGCGTACTCACGCTGCCCAGTATCATGCTGATGGAGCGCTACCCGGACGACCAGCCCATCGAAGCTCTGTTCAAGGCCATCAAGTCCGGAGACGGCGATGTGGATGGGCTTCTCCAAAGATCGCTGGCGATGATCAACGATTCCGACATTATTCCCGACTGCTTCACCACCATCCGCGATTACTGCTCGGTAGCCGCCACCGCCCTGGATGAGTTGCCCGATTGCCCGTCTCGGCGTTCGCTGCTCCAGATGGTGGACTACATCCGCGAACGCTCCCGCTAGATTCCGTCACGCCAGACCACGCGTCCGGCGACCACCGTCAGCACCGACCTTATCTCCGGTAAGTCCCCTAGAGGCGTCGTTAGGGGATCCGGTTCCATAACCGCAAGGTCGGCCGGTGAGCCCGGCGCGATCCGACGCCCTCCGGTGTGCATATCCAACGCGACCGACACGCAAGGCAGTCCAACGCCGCCCAGCCGGTTCCCCTGCGCCGTGCATCGTCCAACCGCTGCCGCCATTGCAGCCCACGGGTTGGGCTCAACCACCGGCGCATCCGAACCCAACGACACTCGGACTCCACGGGCGGCCAGAGCGCCCGCCGGGTATAGATGCGGCACCAGAGCCTCATGCACCGTGTGTAGGTAGCGTTCCCCTTCGTAATGCAGGAATCCAGTGTTGGGCACGACGCGCGCGCCAGACGCGGCGACCAGTTCGGCCACGTCTGGCGGACACTCGCCACAGTGTTCGATCCGGTCATGCCCCACGGTCGAAGGATGATCGGCAAGCGCCAACGCCGATGCGACGACTGTCTCCCGTTCCACCGCGTGTATTGCCACCGGAAATCCCTCTGTGTGCGCCTGCCTTACGACTTTTGACAAAGTTTCAAAATCAGGATGCAGATTCCCAGACGACACGGTCAGCATGATCTTTGCCGGCCCTAACGTCAAAAACCCTGACTCATCAACGTCGCCGTATTTCAATCCGGCTCGGTGAGTCTCATCCAACCGTCCGGCGCCCACCATCATGGTGACTCGCAATGGGATCACCCTTTCCGCTACGAGACTCTCAAACGCCTTCCACCGTTCGATCCCGTTGTCCGCCCCGGCGTCAGTCGCCTCGGTGATGCCGTATCCAAGCAAGTCCTGGCTCAGTTCCCGGATAGCCGTGCGGAGTTCGATACCATCGGCTCTTGAGATCGTTCGTCGTCGGAGCCATTCCTCCATGTCCAGCAGCAAGCCCGTGGGCTCCCCATCAGGATCGCGGACGATGGTGCCTCCGGCTGGCGGGGGAGTGTCGCGGTTGATACCTACAGCATCGAGGCCAGCGCTGTTGAGAACGCACGCGTGGCCGGAACGATGCTCTACCCGGACCGGTCGCTCCAGAGAAACGGCGTCCAAGTCTTGGCGATTGAGATGGCTGCCCAGCCCCAACGGCGAATCGTCGTAGCCATGACCGCGGATCCAGCCATCGCTGCGGACTCGCGAAGATTTCAACGACGCCACGACCGTGTCAACCGTAGGCGTCGCCGATGGCTGGCAGTCCACTGCCAACCGCTTGGCCGCCGTCGCAAAGAGGTGGCAGTGATCGTCAACGATGCCCGGTATCAAGGTCCGCCCGCCGCAATCGACGACTTCGCAACGCGAGCCGGCGTATCGCACGACCGCATCGTCTGTCCCGAGCTTGATGATTACGCCGTTAGCGATCGCCAACGCCGTCGCTCCGGCTTCAGCGTCGTGTATTCGCGCGTTTCGTAATACGATGCTAGACGTTCTGGGCATTCTGATGCCGTGAGGACTTGTGGGCTGGGGCTACTGGCTCCGGTGCTATAATCGGGCGCGCTTAATTTAGCAGATCAATCGCAGACCGTATGGAGGAGGGAGCCATGCCGGAACTGGATATCATCATGGGCGGGTACTCAATCAACACCGATCAAACCCGGCTGGGGTTGTGTACCGTCACTCTGATCCGTGGAGAAGTGCTGTCCATCGTGGACGTGGCCCACTTCGGTCGCCGCAACATGCTGGTGGACCAACTGGAGGCCAACGGCATATCCACCGACGACATCGGGCGTGTCATCCTGACCCATGCCCACTGGGACCACTCGCAGAATACCGACCTGTTCCCCAACGCCGAAATCGTCATCCATGCCGACGAGTTGGAGTACAGCCGTAATCCACGGCCCGGCGACCTGGCGACGGCCCGGTACTTTGCCAACACTCTCCTGGATCAAAACGTGCGCACCGTTTCCGGAGAGATTGAACTGGAACCCGGCGTCCGCCTCATCGAGACTCCGGGCCACACCCGCGGGCACGTAAGCGTGGTCGTCGACACCGCCGGCGGCACCGTTTGCGTGGGCGGCGACGCCATGTCCGACGCCGGAGCCATCGGGCGCGGGACTCCGGCCATCGTTTTCTGGAGCGAATCCGACGCCCGCGCCAGTATCCAGAAGATCGTAGCGGCGGCTGACACCATCTACCCGGGACACGACCGGCCCTTCCGCGTCGAGGCCGACGGTGGCATCACCTACCTTGCAGACTCCCCAACCCTGGAGGTCAGCGGCGTACTTCACTACGCCAGCGGGGCCTTCACGGTCAACATCGGGCGTGCCGCACACCCGGGCACCACGGTGATGCCCAGCGCGATTGACTACCAGGGCGGCGGGCACAACCATCCCGGCCATTGTTGATGCCATGCGCGCCGTCATATTCGACTGGGACCTCACCCTTTGGGACAGTTGGGGGATCCACCTCAGGTTGATGGAGAATACGGCGACCGAACTGGGTTTGGAGGTTCCATCCCCGGAGGCGGTCGCCGCGGAATTTCATCGCCCATTTCGCCAGCATCTGCTCTGGTTCTTCGGCAGCCGGCCCGATGCCGAGAGTGAACTGGACAGGATACTCAACAGCTACCTTTCCCGGTACGAAGACATCCTGAACTTCCGCAACTACCTTTTCCCCGGCGTTGCCAGCGTACTGGGAGCGCTGAAGCGGCGGGGTATCCGCATTGGCATACTGTCGGACAAGATACCCGAGTTCGGTCACGCCGAGTTGCAACGGTCGGGCTTGGCCTCGCTGGTCGAGTATGCGGATTTCAAGACCGATGCCCGCCCCTACAAACCTGCTCCTGACGGGCTGCACACCGTCCTGGATGCGTTGGGCATCGGTCCTGAAGACGCGATCTACATAGGAGACGGGCCCCAGGACATAACGTGCGCTCGCAGCGTTGGCGTCGCGTCCGCAGCGGCGTTGTGGTCTGCGATTGACCGCGACGCTACGTTGGAGCAACGTCCGAACTATCGGCTGCATCGACCCCACCAGGTTTTGGCGGCGGTGGACGCTGCGCAGGGGGCTACAGGCTCGGATCCGTGGGTACGGCACCTGCCCTGGCCATGGCGTCCTGACGCTGATGACCCGCAGGATGATCAGGATTCAACGACCGTCGCGGCCTCGGACGTCAGCATCGAAACTGAGTCGGCTCCGTGGCCGTCCTGGCCCATGGCCTCCCAGTGGCGAGGACGCACCGTGGAATTAGCCCGGCTGCCGGCCGAAGCCAACCCAATCGCACCGCTGTCCTTGCGGAATCCGGATGCCCGATCCTAGCGGCGGATCGTCGCCGTTGGTTGAGTAAGGTTCCCGTCAGCGGTTCGCCAGTTGTGATGCGGCGGCGGTGTGCTGATCGTCGGCGTGGTATGAGGAGCGCACCAACGGCCCGGCCGCCACGTGCTTGAACCCCATCTGCTCGCCGGCCAGGCGCAGTTCTTCAAATTCGGCCGGCGTGTAGAATCGGTCGATCTTGATGTGCTTGACCGACGGTCGCAGGTATTGTCCGATGGTCAACAGATCGCAATTCACCGACCGAAGGTCGGCCATGGTCTGCCTGACCTCGTCCATCGTTTCGCCCATGCCCACGATGATGCCTGACTTGGTGGGCATCGACGGGTTGATTTCCTTGACCCGGTGGATCAACTCCAGGGATTGGTGGTAATCTCCCTTGGGGCGGACACGGTGGAACACCCGCTCGACCGATTCGATGTTGTGGTTCAGAACCTCGGGCCCGGCCGACACCACCTGCTCAAGCGCGTTCCAGTTTCCATCAAAGTCGGGTATGAGGACCTCCACCCGGCACCCGGGCACGGCGGCCCGCACCTGCTTGATGCAGGCGGCGAATATCCCGGCGCCGCCATCCGGTAGGTCGTCCCGATTGACCGACGTGATGACGCAATACTTCAGGCCCATCCGTTTCACGGTGGAGGCAAGCCGGAACGGTTCGCCGAGGTCCAGCGTGCCAGGCCGCCCCGTGGTCACCGCGCAGTACGCGCACGCGCGGGTGCAGATGTCCCCCAAGATCATAAAGGTGGCCGCCGACCTCTCCCAGCACTCCCCGATGTTGGGGCAGCGAGCCTCTTCGCACACCGTGTGCAACTGGCTGTCGCGCATTAACTGCTTCAGCTCGATGTAGCGCGGCCCCCCCGGCATGCGTACCTTCAACCAGTCCGGCAAACGAGGCCGAATGGCTGGTTCGCCGGTGGCTGGAGCGTCCTCCGAGCGTTCGGTCAGCGGCGGGCTGGGGTTGGCGGGTAGCGTCATCAGAGGTCTCCGGTCAAAGCATCTGCACCAGGCGCGGGTTAACACGGCACTTTTCAGCGGCGATTATGGCGTCGATTTCCCGCACGGCGTCAATCAGGGCGCCGTTTCGGTTGACGACACGATAATCGAATTCGTTGATTCGTCCGATCTCTACGGATGCTTCCTGCAAGCGCCGGTTCATCTCATCGTCGTCTTCGGTGCCCCGGGCGGACAATCGGTTCCTGAGTTCAGCCATGCTGGCTGGCATCACGAAAATCGTCAGCGCTTCGGGAGCCAAGCTACGTAAGGTGGCGGCTCCCTGGACGTCTATTTCGAGGATAACATCTTTGCCGGCGATCAGAGGGTCGCGCACCTGCTGCCTTGGCACGCCGTACCAACGGTCATACACCTGCGCCGATTCAAGCAGTTCGTCCCTTTCTCTCATCCGCAAAAATGTGGGTACATCCAGGAAAATGTAGTCCTCTCCATCGACTTCGCCCGCGCGCATGGGCCGGGTGGTAGCCGTCACCGCGAAATGCCAGGGCCGGTCCAGGTCGCGCAGGGCTGAGACCAGCGTCCCCTTCCCGGATGCCGACGGGCCCGACAGGACCACCAGCAACGGCGGCGCGGGACTCGCCTGGGGCAGCTCACCTGCCTCGGTCATATCCCGCCGGTCAACGACGCCAGGTGTTCCCAGAATGTCGGGTACGACACGGACGCGTCCTCTGCACCGTGAATCACCGTATCGCCGGACGCGGCCAGCCCGGCCACTGCCATGGACATAGCCAGCCGATGGTCACCGTGACTCTCCACCTCCGCGCCGGACAACGCGCCCACACCGTGGATGACCATACCGTCATCCCGGGGTTCCAGTTGTCCTCCCAGCCGGGTCAGCTCGGACGCGGTGGTGGCGATCCGGTCGGATTCTTTGACGCGCAGTTCCGCAGCATCCCGGATGACGGTATCGCCTTCTGCAAAGCAGGCGGCAACCGCCAGCACGGGAAGCTCATCGATCATGATCGGGATGATCTCGCCGCCGAGATCGATGGCCTTCAGACTCGCCGATTTTGCGACCACGTCCGCTACCGGCTCGCCGCCCTCCACACGTTCGTTCTCCAGCTTGAGAGAATCGCCCGCGCCCATCATTTGCAGGGCGTCGATAATACCGGCGCGGCTGGGATTCAGTCCGACCCCTGTGATGGTCACGCGGGCGTTGGGGTGGATCAGTCCGGCCACCATCCAGAACGCCGCCGATGAAATGTCCCCAGGCACGGCCACGTCCACCGCTTGAAGCTCCGCTGGGTGCAGGGTGAGCGCGAGGCCATCGGTTTCCACCCTCGCTCCCATCGCGGACATCATGCGCTCGGTGTGGTCGCGGGATAGCGCCGGTTGATGCAACACCGTGGGCCCAACTGCGGACAGCCCCGCAAGCATCAGGCACGATTTGACCTGCGCGCTGGCCACCGGCATCTCGTATTCGATTGACCGCAGGCTGCCGCCCCTGATCGCCAACGGAGCCAACGTGTCGCCGTTTCGCCCCATGACCGACGCGCCCATTTGCTGGAGCGGCTGGACGATGCGACCCATTGGCCGCGTACGCAGGGATCCGTCGCCGGTCAGCACCGAGAGAAACCCCTGGCTAGCCAGCAGGCCCGACAGCAGGCGCATTGACGTACCGCTGTTGCCGGCATCCAGCGTGTCTGCCGGTTCGTTCAAGTCCGGACCCAGGCCGTCAACTCTGAAGCTGCCGGGTTCGCCCAGCGGGTCGATGTTCACTCCCATTGCGCGAAGGCATGCCGCCGTGGATCGCACGTCCGCGCCGTCGGATATTCCCGTTACCGTCGCGCTGCCGTTGGCGATGGCGTTCAGGATGAGCGAACGGTGAGAAACCGACTTGTCGCCAGGCACGGCGAGTGCGCCGGCCAGCCGTTGCGGACTGCGGACCGTCTGTTCCAAGGGTTTCCTCCTTAGCGTTCCCGCCGGTCCGAAGGCTGGCGGTCTCCGCCCCGGTCGTCGCGCTCGCCCATCATCCTGCGCAGCGCACGCTGTCCCCAACTGCCCATGAACATCTGGCTCATAGACTCGCTGAACGACGGGTATTCACGCGCTTGCTGCATCTCCCGCGCTTTTGGGTTTACTTCACCGGCCATCCACTGGGCCCGCGCGATGCGCGCGTCCTCAAACAGCGTCTCCACTGCTTTTTCGTCGGGCGGTTCTCCAGAGGTATCCAGCAACTTACGGTATTCGTAAAGTTCCCGAATGAATGCGTCGATCCATGCCACGATGGGCTCCGCGTTGCTGACGCAGATGTCCCGGTGCATGATCGTGTCGCCCGACGCCAGCCGCGTAATGTCTCGATAGCCCGAGGATGCCAACTGCCCGATGTCGGACCAGTTCGCCGACTTGCTGGTGCATCCGACCAGCGCGGTCGACAGTACGAATGGCAGGTGGCTGACCGCCGCCACGAAGCTGTCGTGTTCGTCCACGCCGATGAAGTACGGAACGCCGCCCACGGCCTCAGCCAGCGTGGTTATCTCGCCGACCGCGCGCTGGCTCGCCCTGGGACTGGGAATCACGCAATAGGGTTTGCCAGCGAAAAGCGTCCCGTCCGCGTTCTCCGGACCGGGCGTTTCGCGACCGGCCATGGGATGGCCTCCCACGAAATCTACCGCGTCGGGCAGAAGTTCGTCGGCCCATTGCAGCACTTGGGTCTTGGTGCTGCCCACGTCGGACACCACGCAGCCCTCAGGCAGGTAGGGAGCCATGCCCTCCATCAGTTCGCGCATGGCGAGCACCGGGGTGGCAAGGATGATGATATCCGCCTCTTCGATGGCGTTGCCCAGCCTGCCCTCGACTTTGTCGAAGGCGTTCTTGCGGTTTGCGCCCGAACGGGCCCCGCTGTCCGCGTCAGTGCCCACCACGGTCAGGTTTCGCAGGGACGAAGCTTTGAGGGCCAGACCCAACGATGTGCCGATCAAACCGGTCCCGATTACGGTAACTTGTGCCACGAGCATATCGTCCAGTTCGAGAGTTGACGTAAGTGTACATCATCCTTATGCGCCGGTAAAACTGCGAAGTTTCGACCAACGGCTCGGCGGCAAAGCGCCTTGCTGTTTTGGTTGGCGATTTCGCCGTCCGCGGTTTGTTGTAAAATTGCGCCGCTGAACACCCAGCAATGTCCCTTTGTCATGCAGTTCACCATTGGAGGAAGCAATGTCTCAGCTGATGACCGGAAAGCAGGCGCTTTTGGAAATGCTCAAAGCCGAAGGAGTCGATTACATCTTCGGTAACCCCGGCACCAGCGAGGGCCCGATCATCGACCTCCTCGGCGATTACCCCGAGTTTCGTTACATTCTCACGCTGCAGGAAAGCGTCGCGGTCGGCATGGGCGAGGCATACGCCCGAGCGACGGGTCGGGCTTCGTTCGTCAGCCTGCACGTGGACAGCGGCCTGGCCAATGGCATCGCCCTGATGCTGGACGCTCTCAACACCGGCACCCCCATGGTGGTCACATCCGCCAACTACGACGCCCGCAAGGTCAACGAGACCATCACCGACCTGGCCAACCTGGTTAGGCCGGTCACCAAATGGTCCGTGGAACTGGATCACGCGGACCAGATTCCCAGCGTAATACGCCGGGCCTTCAACGAGGCCAACAGCCATCCCAAAGGTCCCGTCTACGTGGGCTTCACATCCAACGCGTTGGAGGGGATGGCCGAAATGAACATCGTGCCGTCCCGCCCGGTACACGACGCCACTCGCCCCAGCGCGGAAGGCATCGCCCAGGCCGCATCCCTGCTGATGGACTCCAGCCGCCCGTTAATGATGGTGGGCGACCGCGTGTCCGACGACGACGCCATCGATCAGGCCGTGGAGTTGGCGGAATTGATGGGTCTGCCCGTCTATCAGGCCCGGGGCGCTGAGGTGGCGTTCCCGACCACGCACGACCAGTTCATGGGCGCGCTGTCTCTGCGGGTGACGCAACAACGCGCTGTATTGCAGGACGTCGACCTCGTTCTGGCGGTGGGCTCCGATCCTTTTGAGGAACTGTTCTATTGGGGCGACGTAATTCTGCCCGCCGATGCGAAGTTGGTGCACATCGACCCGGACCGCAGCAAGATTGGTCGGTCTGAACCCACCGACGTGGGAATCGTCGGCAACTGCGCCCTGGCGCTCTCGGACCTCATCGCGGCATTGAAGGAACGACTTTCGCCTGGCGACATGTCTGAGATCAACCAGCGCAAAGCCGGCGTCGCCGAGGCCAGGCGTGCCGGCCGGGACGCATTCGAGGAATCAGTAGCCGAAAACTGGGACCACCGGCCCATGACGCCGGCGCGCATGATGTCTGAGTTGGCCGACGCCATACCGGACAACGCCATCGTGGTGGACGATTCCATCAGCAACCGCGGGGTCATGCGGCACTACTTCCAGGCTCAGCGGCGCGGCGACTTGCGCGGATACCGGGGCCAGTCCATCGGCGGCGGTATGGGCACCACCATGGGAACCCAGTGCGCCAACCCCGACCGGCCGGTGTTCGGAATCATCGGCGACGGCAGCGCCATGATGACCATCCAGGGATTGTGGACGGCCGCCAACGACAACATCCCGTGCATCTTCGTGATTTGCAACAACGGCATGTATCGGGTCTTGAAGGTCAACTTCAACGTGTACCAGCAGGACATCCTGGAATTGCCGGAGACCTCCGGCGGGCGTCTGCTGTATTCGGACTTCGGCACGCCCTTCGACATGGCCGCCATCGCCAACAGCATGCGCGTCCACGGGGAACGAATCACGGAGCCGTCCCAGATCAAGCCGGCGGTGGACCGCGCCGTGGCATCCGGCAAGCCCGCGCTGCTGGACATGGTGATCGACGGATCCCTGTAGCCTCCGGCAATCACTAACGCCACCGAACCCAGAATCGACCAAGACTTCACCAACCGTCGTTCAAGGAGATAACCCCATGCGCACCAACACAACCAAAGCGAAACTCAACGACGGCGGAGTGGTTTTCGGGGCAATCATCACCCGCTACGCCCCTGACATGGTCGAGATTTTCGGCGCTCTCGGCTACGACTTCGTCATGATCGACTGTGAGCACGGGCCCGCCGACCTTGACCAAGTGGAGCACATGGTTCGGGCCGGCGAGTCCTTCGGAATCACCCCCATCGCGAGGATCCCTGACCACTCGGAGTCGACCATCCTGCGATACCTCGACCGGGGCTTGCAGGGGATCATCGTGCCCCACGTCAATACTGGCGAGCAGGCCGCCGCCATCGCCCGCGCTGCCCGCTACTACCCTGACGGCTACCGGGGCATGGGTGGCGGACGCGCCCAGGACTATGGCATCGGTGTCGCGCGCGACGAAGCGACTTCTTGGGTCAATTCCCAGGTGCTGGTTATCCCCATGGTCGAGGATGTCGAGGCAGTCGGAAACCTGGACGACATCTTGCAGGTATCCGGGGCGGATGTGCTCCACGTCGCGGCATCTGATCTGGGGCAGAGCATGGGCAACCCCGGCGTTGCCGAAGTTCGCAAGGTCATGAGCGAGGTGATCCCGCGCGTCCGCGCCGGGGGTAAGCACGTCGGCGTCGGCGGCAACAACCCGGCGGACACCGACGGCGTAGCGGAGTTCGTCCGCCAGGGCGCGAACTTCGTCACCGTGTCGGGCTGGGGTCTCCTTCGCATCGCCGGCGAGAATTTCCTGCGCGACGTGAAAGCTGCTCTCTAACCCCACATTCGGCTAGGACAAATATAGGGGCGACCCATGGGTTGCCCCTACAAATTTCTCCAACGGCTCTCCCTTTGGGTTACCGATTAACCGGTCCGCTCAGCTTCTATCCGGTCCCGCAAGATGGGCAACAACTGCTCGGCTGCTCGCTCGCACTCTTCAACGTGGGGAAACCCGCTCAGGATGAACTCGTCGATGCCGAGCCGCCAGTATCCCACCAACTCATCGGCAACCTGTTCCGGCGTACCCACCAGCGCGCTGCCGCAGTTTACGCGTACTTCCGATAGCCCGTTCCACAGGTGCCGCCCCAGCCTGTGGTCCTCAGCGACCCGCGCCTGCGCCTGCTGTCCCACCATGGGCGTGCCGGCGATGGCCGACTGCCGTTGCGCTTTTACTTCCGGCGACGCGTCGGCAATCAGGCTGCGGGCCGCTTGCCACGCATCTGCCTCGCTGTCTCTGATGACCAGGTGGGTGCGCAAACCCAATTGAACCGGACGCCCGGTGCCGTCCAATTGTTCGCGCAGGTCATTGACTCGTTGGCCTGTGTCCTCGAGCGGTTCGATCCATCCCAGGTGCACATCGGCCTGCCGCGCAGATAGTCCCAACGCCCTTGGCGACGCGCCGCCGAGGTAGAATCGAGGGGCGTCCTCGCCAGGAGCGGGAGCGCAGTAGGCGTCTTCCAGTCGGTAGAAATCGCCCTGGTAGGTGACCGGCTGGGGTTCCTGCCAGAGGGCGCGGCAGGCTTCGATGAACTCCTCGGCGCGCTCGTAGCGGGTGGCGTGGCTGCTGACTTCGCCGACGCGCTCAAAGTCGTTCTGTATGCCACCGGGGACGATGTTGATGTCCAGCCGTCCGCCCGACATTTCGTGGAACGCCGCCGCCATCTGCGCGAACAGGCCCAACGCAATAAACCCTGGTCGAACGGCTACGAGGAATCGGATCCGGGAGGTCACGGCGGCCAGCGCGGTCGCGGTGGTCCATGTCTCGGCTAGTGGGGCGTCCTCCGAAAACAGCCCGTTGGCGAACCGCGTCGGTATCAGCATCGAGTAGAACCCGCAGTCTTCCGCGGTCTGCGCCACCTGTTTCAGATAGTCGAAGGTCGGGGGACGCTGCGCTCTCAGAGTGCCGGCGCGGTCGCCGTCGCCGTCAATAGGTATGAACCAGTCAAAAAGCGGTTCGGGACGTTGGTTGTTGCCGTTAGGGTCTACCATGTATCACCAGTCGCTCAGTTCGGGGCGCGAATTTTCCTGCTCCGAGACATCCTACAATCAATCTGATGCGAACGGCAACGCGGACGGCTTGCGCCTCGACCGGCAAATCCAGATGGCTACGGACTGTTTTCGCTGCTCGCGTCATCCTCTCCGGTCGGCTCCGCTGGCACTGGCATCGGAGGGTTGGGGTTCAGTTCCATCTCGCGCTGGTACCACATGAACATCACTACTCCGGCGCCGATGATGCACATCATGTCGCCTGGCACCCACAGCGTCAGTCCGCCCAGCCGTTGGTCCGAAATGTACGAAAATCCCTCCCACGGCCGCGGCAATTCCTGGTACGCGGAGTAGATCAGTCCTTCCTGGAAAGTGATGGCGGCTCCCAGGAGAGTGTTGGGCAGCACAATCAATCCAAGGTAAAGCACCCTCAGCCCATAGTGCAGGCGGGACCGATGCGGTTTCGGGTCGACCACGATCCACCAGAACAGGAAGCCGCTGAGCAGCATCGTTCCGTGCATCAATTCATGAACGTAATCGTTATGCACCGCCAGATCATGAGGGCCGGGCACCTGCCAGAAGAAAAGCAGGCCCAGGAACAGCACGATGGTGAACACTGGGTTGGTGATCTTGCCGTATATCCAATGGGCGACCGACGTTCGCACCACCGGCCGGATCACGCCTTGCCTCAACCAGGTCGGCATCCCCCGCAGCATTGGAGTCAGGGGCGCGCCCAGGAGGATCAGCAGCGGCCCTACCATGCGCACCAGCAGGTGTTGTACCTGGTGGATCGCGAAATAGTGCTCCGCCAGCGGTTCGACCGGTGATTGCAACGCTGCGAAAAGCACCACGATCCCGGTGAAGAAACTGGCTTTCTGCCAGTTGTTGATCGGATGGGTTGGGTTGGGCCAGTTGTTCAGCCCGTTGATATAGAAATACAGGGACGCCAGCAAAAACAGGCTGGGTACGGGGTTCGTGATGAACCCCCAGGCGGTGAGCGGAGTTTGTCCCGGCGGGATCCCCTGGTGCGCCGAAGCTATGCCTGCGCCGACGGTGAAAACGGCGCCGACGCCGATCAGGACGCCGGCCGGGATTCCGATACGCATCATAGTGCCGTGGTGCCCTGTTGTTCGGCCCGCTGCCGTTGGTTCCGGCGAACACGCCATACTAGGTACCCGGCGCCGATCAGCAAAGCCGCGAATATGCCCAGGAATACGTAACCGGCTTCCAGGTTTCTTGACGGTTCAGGAATGTCAAAAACGAAGCCCTCCGCTCCGTATGAGGCTCCGCCTTGGGGTTCTAAGTCGAACACCGTTTCCCACCGTCCCGGCTCGAACGTAAGCGTGGCGGTGTAGAGCCCCGGTATGTTGGGGCTGAGCGCTACGTTGTTGCCGGTTTCGTCGCTTTCGCTCCAGCTGGTCAGTATGGACACGGTCAGGTCTTCTACGGGTTCACCAGTCGCGGCGTCCCACACTCGAATTATGAATTGCACCGATTGCAAAGACGGCAACGGTTTGGCTTCTGCGATCATTCTGTAAGGACCGGTGACCGTTTCCACCCTTTGCGTCTCCACCCCGATGATATCCTGTCCGTGGGCAGCAGCGGGCAAACCAATTCCAATGCAAATCAGTCCCAGAGCAATCAGCCCCATCAGGGTCCCAATCTTTCCTGACAACACCAATCCACCTGCACGAAATTAGGGGCGAAACATCGTTCGCCCCTATATTGTACGCCAACACCGTTGGCCTGGATGTTCCAGCCCGTCTACGGTTGAAATGTCTTGCGCCAAATTCCAGGGGAGCCGGGTGCGTGGGTCATGACCTCTCGCATTCGGCCGTTGTCGGGATGCGCTTCCCGCTGTTCCAGCCACGCTGCCGTGGAGGACACCTCAGGGTTCTCCAACTCATAAACGGTGGCGTAGGATGGCTCTCCCCGCACCGCCTTCCAGCGCCGGCCGCGGATGCAGCCGGGCACCTTCTCGTAGTTGGGCACGTACACGGTGGAATACCAATTGTTCCACTCGTCATCGCTCTCGGCCGGCACGTCCATGCGCCCGATCTGCAACGCCGGCGACATGTCAGAGTTGGCCAGCGCATCCGACAGATCCGTGGGATGGATCATCGTGTACACGTTGTTGATAAGCGTCGTTGCCACCGCTCGCGGCCCGACCTTCTGGCCCCACGGCGTGGGTGGGCGGTTCTTGAACGCGTCGGTGTTGATGACGTCGGCGGATTCCAGCTCGTACATCGCCAGGTGCTTGGGGCCGCTGCTGGTGGCCTCGTAGCGAGCGGCGTTCAGCACCCCTGGCACACTCAGCAGTTCCTGCAGGTGCTCGGTGTTGTACCACTGGTTGAATTCTTCCTCGACATCGGCGGGAATTTCGCACCAGACCATCATCAGGCCGGTGCCTCGCTTCTTGGGCATGGTGGGCCTCCTATCAGCTAGTATTCCAACGGGAAAGCATTTGGCGAGAGTGTAACATAACTATTCTTCTCAATTCCCTGAGTCAAAGTGCGGATACGATCCAGCCGTCGTGCCATAGCCGGATCACCAATCAGTTGAGATCCGGGCAGAATGATCGGGTATCCTAACGACCTGTTCTACGTCCGTAGGTCAGCCTCAGTAAACCCCTGTGGTAACATCAAACACCTCTCGCCGTGCTGAACTTTGCCATCATGACTTACTCCCTTCTGTCTGGCCTGCGCGTCCTCGAAATCGGCTCCATGCTTTCTGCTCCCTACTGCGGCAAGCTGCTGGCCGACGCCGGCGCTCGTGTCATCAAGTTGGAAAAGCCGGTTGATGGCGACCCGGCACGCCGCTACGGCCCCTGGCCCGACGACGTTCCCCATCCGGAGCGGAGCGGCCTATACCTGTACCTGAACTCAAACAAGGAAGGGATCACCGCCAACCTGGAAACTCCCACCGGCCGCGGCATCATGCGGCGGCTGGCCGCTGCTTCCGACGTGCTGGTGCACAATGTGCCTCCCGCCGACATGGATCGCTGCGGCTTGGACTATGATGCGCTGGCCGCCGAAAACCCCAATCTGGTCATGGCAAGCATCAGCCCTTGGGGCCTGTCGGGACCCTGGCGCGACTACAAGGCCTACGACATCAACCTGGCTGCGGCCGGCGGGATCTGCGAAGGGCTTGGCGAAGCTGACCGTGAACCCCTCACATTCGGCACGCCCGAGGTGGGCTATTTCGCCGGCATGGCCGCCGCGTCGTCCATCGTCATGGCTCTGCTCGCCCGCGATACCCACGGCGGCCAGCACATCGACATCGCCGAGGCGGAGACCATGGCCGGCCTTTACAACGGGCCGGAGGCGCTCATGGCAGTGTACGAGTGGCGAGTCACACGCCGCACCGGCCACCATGCCCTGGACTTCCCGTATCCCAACTGTATCCTGCGCTGCAAAGACGGGCATATCTTCGTGGGTTCGCCGGAAGGTCGTCAGTGGGGCCGACTGCTGCAAATCATGGGCAACCCTGAGTGGTCCCAGGAGCAGCGCTTCCGCAACCGCACCGCTATGAACAATCTCTACGCCGACGAGGTGGACGGCTACGTGGAGGAATGGCTGGCAGGCTACACCAAGGCCGAATTGTTGGAAATTGCCCTGGAACATCGCATCCCGCTGGCTCCGGTCCGCACTTATGACGAGGTGCGCGACGACCCATCGTTGGCTGACCTTTTCGTGGTAATCGAACGCGAGGATACCGGCCCCGTGACCTACCCAGGCACACCGTACCAACTCTCAGCTACCGGTTCTGCCGCGCCCCAACCGCCACCAACTCTGGGACAGCACAACCGAAACGTGCTCTGCGACGAACTGGGTTATGCGTCCGAAGAATTGGTCAAGCTTTACCAGACCGGAATCATCTAGCAGGTTCTCCCGTCAAACTTACAGCCTCCCGTTTCCCGCCGCGCAAAATCCCCAGCCAGGCATCCTATGTTAATTCGCATTGCCGTAATCTGCGCTGTGTTGTTCCTGGGTTGCTGCTTGATCGCCCGTCAGATCGCAATGCGCAAGAATCACCGACCCGAGGTCATCATAATTGCCGGCATGATCGTCGGGGCCATCGTTTTCGCAGTGCTCTGGACCATCAGCCTGGTATATGGTGGAAATTACACCAAAATCGCCGGCGCGGCCGCTCTCGCGGTGATGCCCGCGATTGCAGCGTGGATCGTCCCCGAACGCCAGGAACGCCGGTAATCCCATCGCAAAGGTAACGCACATGGCAAACCAAACCACCAACGACGCTCGTTCCGCAACCCCGGGCGCGCTAGACGGATACCGCGTCCTGGACTTCGGTTGGGTTTTGGCCGGCGCAATCCCCGGCATGGCGCTCGCCGACATGGGCGCTGAGGTCATCAAGGTGGAAACCCGCCAGCGCCTCGATTACATGCGCATGGGCCGCCCCATCGTCGGCGACCAACCCGACCCGGAACAGAACCCAATGTTCCACAACGTCAACCGAGGCAAGCTCAGCGTCACGCTCAACATCGGGGAGCCTGAAGCGGTCGAACTCGCCAAGCGGTTGGTAGAGAAGTGCGATGTGGTAATCGAAAACTTTTCCCCCGGCGTTATGGATAGATTGGGGCTGGGTTACGAAACGCTGCGGGCGATCAAACCCGACATCATCATGGCGTCCATATCGTCCACCGGTCAGGACGGTCCGCTGCGCGACCTGCGGGCGTACGCTCCGTCCATTGGCGCGTTGTCCGGCTTGGACAGCACGATGGGTTACGAAGGTGGCGGACCGTTAGGCCTGAAGCACGCATTCGGGGACATCTGCGGCGCACTCCATGCGGTATTCGCAATCGTGTCGTCCCTCCACCGGAGAAACCAGACTGGGGTGGGGCAGTACATCGACGTTTCAATGCTGCGTGCCACTGTAGTAACCCAGGGTGTCGGCCTCATGGAGCATGCTCTCACCGGGCGGTCCCTGAGACCCAAAGGCAACTATGATCCCACCATGGCGCCCTACGGCAACTACCCCTGCTCTGGCGAGGACAAATGGGTTTCCATTGCTGTCGCCTCCGAGGGCGAATGGCAGGGATTGTTGACCGCCATGGGCAACCCCGGGTGGGCCGACGACCAACGGTTCAGCAGTCAGTTCCGTCGGCAACGTCACCGGCGCGAACTTGATGCTCTGCTCTCTCGTTGGACCGCCGGCCATGACTCTGACGAACTCACCGACCGACTACAGAACCACGGTGTTGCCGCCGCTCCGGTGTTTAGTGCCGAGGAGCGCCTGTTCCACCCTCACTTCATGGAGCGCGGACTCTACAACGACATCGACCATCCTTCCTTGGGGGCAGAGCCCATCTTCAACCTGATGTGGGGCCTTAGTAAGACTCCCTCCATGGTACGCCGCCACGCCCCACTGATGGGAGAGCACAACCAACAGGTGCTCTGTGGGACGCTCGGGCTCAGCGAAATCGAACTGTCCGAGTTGGAAGAGCGGCAGGTGGTATATTAAGGCAAGATCCTGCGGTTCTTGGACAATCGACGCGGCGGAGCTGGAATCGTGGTAGGTATTGGGAAAGATAGCAACCTAGTCGCATATGGACGCTTCGGGATCGGCCCGTTGGTTATGGGCGCCGTCGTAATGTGGTTTTCGGTGCGGGCAGTGCGCTTATTTCCCGAAGAAGGCGATGCTTGGTTGGCACTCACCTTGAGTGCTACGATGACGGCGTGCGGATTCGGTGCCATCATCTACGGATGGTGGTTAGACCGGCGTCAAAAGCAGTGAATCGTGCGGGTTAATTGCATTGTCTCCGAAATCCCCCGACCGCCACCAATTGGCAGTTGCCATTTTGGCCATAGCTACTGCAGCGATCGGTTTTGGGCTATTCGGCAGCGATGTTCAATTCGGGGAATTCATCCGAACACCAAGCCTATCACGCGACATTCTGTGGGCGAGGTTAGTTGGAGTTGCGCTAGCTACCTCATCGTATTTCATAGTGCTGATCACCGTTGGCAAGATGCTCCCGAACGAGAAAATTTCAGGCAAAGAATTAGCCAACGGCCCGATCATTTGGTTTCTGATGGAAATGTTGAGTCTGGCTTGGTTGTATATCTTGAATGTAATCGAAGCACTTGGCATCGAGTGACCCCTAGGAGTGCCTGGAAGTGACACAGCAACAAGCCCAGCAACAGGTCGTCGAAACCCTGCCCGAGGTCGAGGGCGGCATCTCCGACGAAGCCCTCGCCGCCGCCCGCGCCATGATCGGCGTGCGGATGCGCACCGAGCAGTACGTGCGCCAGGCCAACCTGGACACCATGCTCAACTTCGTCAACGGCATCGGCGATGCCAACCCACTATTTCGTGACCAGGAATACGCCGCCTACTCCAAATACGGCAGTGTGGTGGGTCACCCTTGCGCCCCCTACATGCGGCACTGGTCGGGTCGCACCCGCTGGGGCCTGCCCGGGGTTCACGGGTTCTTCGCCGGCAACGACTGGGAGTTCTTCAGAGTCCTCCGGCCCGGTGACGCCGTCAACTGCGTCGAGCGCGTTTTGGACGTGCAGGAAAAGCAGAGCGCTTACTCCGGTCGTTTGGTGATCCAGTACGTCGAGACCACCTACTCAAACCAGCGCGATGAGGTGGTCGCCCGGGTCGTGGGCTGGTGCACCCGCCACCAGCGTCGTGCCTCACGCGAACGCGGCAAGTATGCCGACGTGCCCAAGCGCCACGAATACACTGAGGACGAACTGGCCGCCATCGATGAGCAGGTCCTCAACGAGACGGCTCGCGGCGGCCAACCCCGTTACTTTGAAGACACCGAAATCGGCGAGGAACTGCCCACCGTGGTACGCGGCCCCCTGTCGCTGCAGGACGTGAGCGCTTTCCTGGTCGGAACCGGACGATCGTCGGCCCACGGCGTCCTGCTGCGCGAGGCCATGCGCCATCCCAATCACTTCTTCCGCAACCCCGAATCCGGCGGTGGACTGGAGTACACCGGCATTGGACACTTGCGCGATTCCGTGGCTGAGGCGGTGGGCGTCCCCGGGGCCTACGACTACGGCCCCCAACGAGTTTCGTGGCTCGGCACCCTCATGACCAATTGGATGGGCGACGACGCCTTCCTAAAGCGCCTCCGCGTCGAAACCCGCCGCTTCAACGTATATGGCGATACCCAGTTCCTCAAAGGCCGGGTCGCCCGCAAGTACATCCACAACGGCAACGCCCTCGTGGACGTGGACATCTGGGCCGAAAACCAGCGCAGCGAAATCACCGCCCCCGGCATGGCCACCGTGCAACTCCCGTCCCGCGACCCGCGCAACCCGTGGTTCACCGACGGCAGCCACCTCTCCCTCCGCGATGTCCCCCTCCCCGAGGAAGCCCCGCCCATTCTCCCGGTGTAACTGGCTAAAGGCCGGAACTGCGCATGACCACCAAACCCAAACCCGCGACCGACTCCGTTACCATCGCACCCGAAGGGACTATCGTGCTGCGTCTGGCGGCTCTTGGGGTTGACCATCGCTCTGTCGATTTTCCAGAGCGTTTCATCGCGTTTTGCGAGCAGAACGATCTGTATGAGATGGAGGTCACCGCCGAGGGGGAGTTGCTGATACTGCCTATGACTGGATACCGGGGCAACAAGTGGGAACTCTATATGGCAACGTTCCTGGCTAACTGGGAAATAGTCAATGGGGGCAGCGCGTCGTCCCAAACGGTGCGCTTTCGTTTGCCTTCCGGCGCGGTGCTAGGTCCGGACGCAGCCTGGATAACACAAGGAAGATTGGAGGCGTTGCCGGACAACGAGAGGGAAACAATCATCGAGGGAGCTCCGGACTTCGTAGTGGAAATCCGCTCGCGCACGGACAACCTGCGTCCTTTGCAGAACAAAATGGCCCAATGGATGGAAGGTGGCGTGCGTCTCGGTTGGCTTATTGACGCCCGTCTCCGGCAGGTTCACGTTTATCGCGCCGGTCAACCGGAGCCGCAATTGCTGGATGATCCGGAAACTCTGGACGGAGAGGACGTATTGCCCGGCTTCACCTTTCCGGTGCGGCAGTATATTTTCAATGTATGACCTCTAACACTCCAGCTCCCGACGCCGTACCCAACCTCCGCATCCTGGAGGTTGCCTCCCTTATTCCCGGCCCCTACTGCGGCAAGCTGCTGGCATCCCTCGGCGCCACCGTTATCAAGGCCGAGCCACCCAATGGCGGCGACCCGGCCCGACGGCGCGGCCCCTTCCCAAATGACGTTCCACATCCCGAGCGCAGCGGCCTCTACCTGTACCTGAACACCGGCAAACAGAGCGTAACGCTCAACCTGCACGATCCCGCCGGCCGCGACCTGCTGCACCAACTGGTCGCTCACGTCGATATGGTCATCCACGATCAAACGCCGGTCAGCGCCGCCGCAGTCGGACTCGATGAAACGTCGCTCCACGCCGCCAACCCCAACGTCATAACCGTCCCCATCACACCCTTCGGCAGCAGTGGCCCCTACGCCGATTACCGCGCTGGACACCTGGCATCATTCCACGCCGGCGGCGAGGGTTGGCTGCTCCCCAACGGCGTCGCCCTCGATACCTTCCCCGACCGGCCGCCAATCGTCGCCGGCGCCAACATGGGCGACTACCAGGCCGGACTCACCGCGGCCGTGGGCGGACTGGCCGCCGTTTACCACAGTCTGGAAAACCCGGACGCCGTGACGGGGCAGACCGTGGACGCTTCGGCCCAGGAAGCCCAGCTATCCGTCGGCTACATGCCTATCCAGCGCCACGAGTCCGAGGGCATCACCGAGACCCGATTCTCCCGCTACTTCCGCGTCGGCGGCGTCCTGCCAGCGTCCGACGGCTACGTGGAGTTACTAACGCTGGAGCCGCGCCAGTTCCAGGGCCTGCTGGAGTTCATGGGCAACCCCGACTGGGCCACGCCGGAGATGTTCAGCGACCCGGCCACCCACGGCCCCGAGCTCAACCGCCACATGCGTCAGTGGTTCAGCCATCACACCCGCGAGTGGCTCTACGCCGAAGGCCAGGCCCACGGTGTCCCCGTCGCGCCCTACTACACGCCGTCCGAGGTGTTCACCAGCCCCCAGCAACGCGAACGCGACTTCTACGCCCCGGTCAATCACCCCGAAACCGGCCCCCTGGAATATACCGGCACCCCCTTCCAACTCAGCGAAACCCCTACGGCGTTGAGCCGCGCTCCGCTGCTGGGCGAGCACAACGTTGATGTGTATTGCGGCCTGCTGGGCTATAAGGCGTGGGAGTTATCTGTGTTGGGTAGGACGGGCGCGGTGTGAATGCAGGTCCAATATCGCGTCGTAAACGGCGATGCCCATGTTAGTTTGTCATCTAGTTTTGATGGGTGCTAACCTCGCGGAGCCTCGTCGCATCCCTATGTACTCAGCAAAGAATGGGAGCCGTCACACCCTCTGAGGAATGCATATGCTTGAGTCCAAAGCTTTTGAACTTGCGACGCAATTAGCGAGCGAATTTTTGAGAAACGGTAGTTTCGACGCGTTTCGGGCTCCTATGGACGCATCGACGGTTGAGCAAATCGTTCCGGCGTCGACCGGATCGACGCCAATTCGAACCTCCGAATACGGATTTTCTGGGTTGTCCGTGCAATCTGTCGGCTATACCCATGGCGCGGACGACGAAGCTGTGTACGTGTACGTTACTCGGGGTGGCAAACGGCAACTGGATAAGCTGTCGGCTGAAGTAGACGGCACGATGGTAAACGTAGTGAATCTGGGCAAATTGGTGGTCAGGCCTGAAGCCGCTTCGGCGGCGGGGATCCATGGCAATGTCTACGAACACAACGGCAGGATAGCATGTGGGAGCTCTTGCGCTCCCGCAGGGGAAGCGTATTCCGGGACGTTCGGAGCGTTGGTGGACCTTCGTGGCCAAATGATGGCATTGTCGAATAATCATGTATTCGCAGCGTGTAATCACATAGTGGTGGGGCAACCCATCCTCTCGCCCAGTTCGATGGATTCAAGACCAGGAGTTCCTGCACCCCGACAAATCTGCCAACATGCTCAGATTATCGAATTGCGAACAGGCACTCCCACGTTAGTTCCCCTTGCACGTGCGGATGCGGCGGTGGCTACTGTCCCCGATGATTCCATGGTCTCGTCATGGCAAGGCGACGACGTTGATGGCTTCGATACTCCGACCAGCACGATGACGCCGTTTGCCGGTATGAATGTAGAGAAAGTCGGTCGCACGACCGGTCTTACCTATGGGACGATTGAGTCGTTAATCCCCACGGCGATGGCGTTACCATACAAAACCCGGCATTTCACTTCGACTGTTTGGTTTACCGATGTTTGGACCGTCAGAGTAGACCCGGCAAGTGATTGGTTTGCCCTTCCCGGTGACTCTGGCAGCTTGGTGATCACAGAGGACGGACAAAATGCCGTGGGTCTGTTGTTTGCGGCCGCTGGGCGCGGCGAATACGGCGTGATCGCTCCTATAGATACGGTTTTGAGCACATTGGGTGTATCTATGATTGGTGGGCATTACGCATGACGCCGTCGGCAAATGACGCAGCAGGATCGCTGCAGGAACATTTGCGTGATTACGCTTGGTTGCGCATGGTTGGAGTCGGGTGCGTGGACGGGAATGATATTTTGGTTGTCTACACGAGCCGCAGCAATCGGAGCGTTCGGGACCTGATCCCAAGTTTTTGGGAAGGATATCCAGTGACTCTACGCAGGATGTCCCAACCGCTCCCATACGCGATTTAACCCTGGAAGCCATTTGACTACGGACTACACACTTTAGTTAGTACGACGGATAGCCCAGCTTTCGTAGGAACCAATGACAAAGAAATGCGCCTACGTGCCAATGCACAACGGAAGCGGTGGAGATCCGGCCACATAGCAGATTGGCGGGAGGGCTAAGAAGGGGGTTCAGTAACAACGAGGTCTTCGCTCCGGCAAATGGTACGACGACCGCTTGTTTGGCGGGTAAGAGTGAGCAAGGAGAAAAGGCGATGTAATCTTCGGCGCGGTGCGCAGCAACGTCCAAAATTTGGCATGGTGTCGTGATGGGATGACCTTGACCGCGTCCACACAGTTACCTACAGGGTTGTATAATTCCGGCATCCCGGCGAACCCGCCTCCCCGGCGGATCCGTTCGCCATGATTGGAGGCAACCCCTATGGACTTTGGACTGGAAGGCAAGCTCGCATTTGTTGGCGGCGCCAGCCGCGGCATCGGCAAAGCCATCGCCCTGGAACTCGCCCGTGAGGGCGCTGACGTCGTCGTCGGCTCTCGCTCCATGCCCGACCTCGAGGCGACCGCCGCCGAAATCGCCGAAACCACCGGCCGCCGCGCCATCCCCATGTCCTTCGACGCCACCCAGCGCGATCAGGTGGACCGTGTCATCAACGCCGCCGCCGATACCCTGGGCGGTCTGCACATCCTGGTCAACAGCGCGTCCCTGCCCGGCGGCTCGCCGTCAGCCACCGGACCCATCGAGGACCTAATCGACGAGGACCTCATCAGCGACTTCGACGTCAAGTTCGTCGGCGCGCTGCGCTGCTCCCGCGCTGCCATCCCCTTGCTCAAGGCCCAGGGCTACGGCCGCATCATCAACATCAGTGGACTCAACGCCCGCAACGCCGGCAACCTCAGCGGCGGCGCGCGCAACACCTCCTTGGTCCACATGACCAAGACCCTCGCCGCACAACTGGGCCAGTTTGGTATCACCGTCAACTGCATCCATCCCGGCACCACCCGCACCGAGCGCACGCCCAGCCTGCTGGCCGCCCGCGCCGAGCAACTCGGCGTATCACCTGAGGAGGCTGAAGCGCAGGACTTCTCCCCCGGATCCGGCCGCGGCAACCATATCTGCCGAATGGTGGACGCCTCCGAGATCGGCTACCTGACCGCCTTCCTCGCGTCCGATAAGGCCTGGGCCATCACGGGTGAATTGATCGCAGCCGGCGGCGGCACCGGCAACGCCGTGTATTACTAGGTAACACGGCAACCCAGCCCAGCGACGGCAGACAGTCCACGCTGCCGTCGCCGTTCAGATCGGATATTATGGACATACCGCCACGGGACGCGGTGAAGAACATCCCGTTCATCATTCTGGGCATTTGGCCTGTCAATCTGTTGACGTTGTGGGCCCGAAGTCACCCGTGGAGTTGGAACGCAACACCCGAGGCGGTGATTGGATTGTGGGAGTGGGGCCTGCTAATCTCGGTGTCGCTGGTCATATTGGCTGAATTGGGAGCAAAAATGTTCATCGCATTGGCAGAACGTCGCCGCCGCATAGAAGCAGCAAAAGAAGAGGGCCGCAAAGAGGGCCGCAAAGAGGGCCTGAAAGAGGCCAATGAGATGCTCACGATCCTCAACGCTGCCGCCCGCACCAATCCTGATTCGCTGCCAGCCCTGTTGCAGCAATACCAGGAACGGATTCAAAACGGCGCCAACTCCCACGAGTAGGATCCGAGTGGATGATATGACCAACTCAATAGCGCCCCTCTCCGGCGTCCGCGTCGCCGACTTCTCCGTCCACGCTGCTGGACCCTTCGCCGGCATGATCCTGGCGTCGCTGGGTGCAGACGTCATTAAGATTGAATCGGCCGCCCGTCTCGACATCACCCGCCGGCCACATGCCATGTACGGCAAACCACCGTCGTCTTTCGAGCAGGTCAATGCCAGCAAGCGTTCCGTTACTCTGAACCTCAAGGAATCCCGCGCGCTTGAACTCGCATACGACCTCGTGCGCATCTCCGACGTCGCCCTGGAAAACTTCCGCCCCGGCGTAATGGATCGCCTGGGTCTGGGCTATCCCCAACTGCGCGGGATCAAACCCGACATCATCATGGTGTCGCTATCTTCCAACGGGCAGACCGGCCCCGAGGCGCGTTACGCCGGCTACGCCCCCATGTTCGCTGCCCTCGGTGGCCTCGGGTACCTGACCGGCTACCCCGACGGGCCGCCCGTGGAACTGCGCCACGCCATGGACCACACCGGCGGCATGATGGCGGCTTTCTCCGCCGTCGCTGCCCTCTGCGCCCATCGCAACCACCAGGTCGGGCAGCGCGCCGACGTGGCCGTCCGCGACATCGCCACGGCGTTCATGGGGCACACCCTCATGGACACCGCCATGAATGATCGGGACGCCCAACGAATGGGCAACCGCGACGAGGCGATGGTTCCCCATGGCGTGTTCCCCTGCCTCGGCGACGATCAGTGGATCACCATCGCGGTTGCAGACGATGAGGAATGGGGAGCCCTGAAAGCGGCCATGGGCAATCCCGTCTGGGCCGAATCCGACGACTACGGCGACGCGTTTCAGCGCTGGCAGAACCAGGAATCCCTCGAGACTCGCCTGTCAGAATGGACCGTCGCGCACGAGGCTTTCGACCTCACAGCACAGCTGCAGAACGCCGGCATCGCCGCGTTCCCGTCCCTATCTGCTGACCAACTCATGGAAGACCCTCACCTGTCGGCCCGCGGTGTATTCCCGTTGATTACGGACTCCACGCGAGGCGAACAGCGCGCCGTCGCGCCACCCTGGCGCCTCTCCGCGACTCCGACCGACCCGCTCCGCTGGACCCCCGAACTCGGCCAGGACAACTACGAAGTCTTCTGCGGTTTGCTGGGCATGGCCGAATCCGAGCTCAACGCACTGCAACAGGCCCAGATTGTCTGGTAATTTCCCGGCTACTCAGGAGAACCACTTTGACCGACTATTCCTCGTACGAACACCTGCTCATTGAAAAATCCGACGGCATCATCACTCTGACGATGAACCGCCCGGAAACAATGAACTCCACCAACTTCAGGCTGCATAACGAGTTGAGCCGCATCTGGCTGGACATTGCCGCCGACCCTGAAGTGCGCGTTGCCGTCGTCACCGGCGCCGGGGAGGCATTCTCCGCTGGCGGGGATTTCGAGATGATCGAGCAGGCCATCGACAACCCGGCCATCGTCGCCCAGAACACTCAAGAAGCTGGCGACATCGTCTACAACATCCTGAACCTGGACAAGCCGGTGATCTCTGCCATCAACGGTGTCGCGGTCGGGGCTGGACTTGCCGTCGCCCTCATGGCCGACATATCCATCGCCGCCGAGGATGCCCGAATCACCGACGGGCACATCCGTCTCGGCGTCGCCGCCGGGGACCACGCCGCCATCATTTGGCCTCTTCTTTGCGGAATGGCCAAGGCCAAATATTACCTGCTCACCTGCGATTTCTTGGACGGCAAGGAAGCCGAACGCATCGGGCTCGTCAGCATGTCCGTCCCCCGAGACGAACTGATGGAAACCGCCATGCGTATTGCCCGCCGTCTCGCCGACGGTCCGCAGCCGGCCATCCGATTCACCAAGCGCGCCTTGAACCAGTGGCTGCGGCAGGCCGGCCACACGTCCTTCGACTATTCCCTGCTTGCCGAGGCCCTCGGTTTCTTCGGCGACGATGTCAAGGAAGGTCTCGCGGCCCTCCGCGAACGCCGTCGCCCAGAATACCCGTCGGCAAAGGGAGCCTGATATGGGTACGTTTACCTACCCCATAGAGGTCGTTTCCGCCGACGGCAGCCGTTCCGAGATGGTTGAGGCGACTGTCGACACCGGCTCAACTTACACCTGCCTGCCCGCATCGTTGCTCCGTCATCTGGGCGTAACTCCACGGCGGACGATTCGGTCAGAGTTGGCCGACGGTAGCATAGTTGAAGACGCGATCGGTGAAGCCCGCGTTCGCGTCGAAGGGGTCGAGACGACAACTATTGTCGTTTTTGTAGGGGACGAAGCGCCCGCCTTGCTCGGCGCATACACGTTGGAAGGTGCCTTGCTCGTGGTTGACCCAGTGCGTCAACGCCTGGCGCCCACCCACGCGCTGCGGTATGGCAAACGGATAGCTGATTGCCAGCTACGAGGTGCCCACGGGCCCATGCATTTGTAGTTACAATGCTGCGAACCGGTTAGTTTCAACGGAGACCACACACCACATGTACCCACCACACATCTTCGCTGATAATCCCATCGACCGCGGCGAGGTTGAACGGCGCGACGAGGACTGGATAATCCAACAGTCCCAGGCTGCTACCAGCAGGTTCCTGCCCTTCCGAAACCTGAACGTTCTTCTCACCGAGGATTCCCCACCGGAGTTGGGCTGGCTCTCCACGCAGCAGGCGCAGCCTTTGCCGGCCAGCGCTGAGTGGATTTTCTTGGGACTCCTGGATGGCGTCGCCCACTTCGCCTACGACCTCTCCAAGGACGCCGACATCGCCGAGCGGGTTCTCGACGCGACCGGCTGGCATTTCGAGGATTGCCGCACCGCTGGCGAGACTATGTCCGGTCCCAACACCGGCCTGCTGTCCCAGGCCCGCGCACAACTGGACTGGAACCTGCGCCATGGGTTCTGCTCCGTGTGCGGACACCCCACCGATAAGGGCCGCGGCGGACAGGTGCGTCAGTGTCCCGTCTGCCGCGCCCAGCATTTCCCGCGTACCGATCCTGTGGTCATCACCGTAGTCTCCGATATCGAAAATGATCGCTGCCTCCTGGGCCAGTCGCGGGGCCGTCTCCAGCGTATGCGCGCCTACTCTGCCCTCGCCGGGTTCATGGACCAGGGCGAGTGCATCGAGGAAGCCGTGGCCCGCGAGGTCATGGAGGAAGCCGGCATCCGCGTCAAAAACGTCCGCTACCACTCGTCGCAACCCTGGCCGTTTCCGTCGTCCCTGATGATCGGCTGTATCGCTGAAGCCGACACCACCAACATCAACATGGACAACGAGGAGATGACCGACGTCAAGTGGTTCGACCGCGCCGAGGTTTTGAAAGCGTTAGCCGGGGACAGCGAGGAACTGACGGTGCCCGGACCTATCGCCATTGCCCACCACCTCATCAAGGCTTGGGCTACCGGCCAAATGCCCTGAACCGGTTCCAACGCCAACCGTCGAATAGCGCTACCCGGTTTCATCCAAGCCACGCTTGTTGTGGCCTATAGCGAAGCCCAAACCGGCGCGCTGGGTCACTTGCCACCTCTCTCCCGCGCCTCACTGCCGCAGCCTCAAGGCCCAGTGATGACATCAGGGTGTGGCGGACGTCCTACGCTGCCGCCTATCCTGAGACTATCCAACCGCTCAGGAGGCCCTACGTCGTTGACCACGTACAAATCGTCTACGGATAGTTCCGTTGCTACACATGGTGGCGAATCAACTCCGCATTTCCAGGCAGTTGAATTCCCTGCGTATTCACGACAATACCTTCACGAGATGCTGACGCATCTGCTCAATGTGTCAGGTTCAGATCTTGCCAGCGCTCTACCGTCCCTCAACGAACCGACTCTGTATGGGCTGGCCGCCGCAGTGGTTCTGAGCAACCCACCGATCCCTGTGGAGGTCATGGCCGGATTCATCGGCCCCCTGCGCGCTGAACTTCGCTGGCGCGGTTGTCGCGCCATGGGAACGGATCCGACCGGGCCTGTCCGTCGTGCCCGACTCATCCAGATGGTGACCACGGTATCCGCCCTCAAGATCGCGGGGGCTTCCCGATTGCAGCGGGACACGCTGGTGGGCGTTTGTCCGTTTTGTCAGGAACCCAAATTCCGGCTTTTCTTGCCAACCGTCAGGTGGCGATGCTTCGGTTGCCAGCGCAGCGGTGCCTTGCTCGAGTTTGCGGAATGCCTTTTGGAGACCTGACGGCCCGCCAAGTCGATCCTATAGTCACCACCGCCGACCTGAACCCGGCCTCGCCGGATCCTACGGCTGATCCTCCGCCCAAACCGAATATGAGCCCGGTTGCATCGTAGCGGGAGCAATCGGGGCCACCGCTACGGCCAAGCGACCATCAGACGTGCTGTCCACTGGTACCGACCCCACAACCCGTTCCGATTCGGCGTCCCAGGTGAGGTTCATCTGCTGGGCCGAATTTTCCGGCCCGTCCACGATCACCCACACAATCCAGTCCTGCCTCACCTGGTTGTTCACTCGTGCAAACCCGTCAGCAACCCAATCCGCCGCGTCGCCAACTTCCGCATCCCCGGTAATCTTGATGTCTTGTACGCACATCCCCGGACCGTTGATTGCATCGTCGGTCACGTAGTGAAACCGCACCAGCGCATCCTGCCCGGCGTAGGGACCTAACGATGCCTCGCCGTCCTGCCATCCACCAGAATCGCCCGTGTAGCCGTATCCATAACTGTTCCCCACGGGGTTGGCATCCGTCGTCCCAGCAGCCTGCAACACATCCCAAGTGCGCCCATTGTCCACCGACACCGACACATACAGGTAGTCCCATTCTTCCTCGATGTCGTGCCAGTACCGGTAGGTCACTTTGGGCTCCGACCCGTCGGATGCGGTTGCCGGGACCTTCAGGCTACGGCTCAACGTCGCCGAAATTGTGTCGCCCCGGTTGCTCCACCAGCACTCGCCATCCACCTCGGTCGGCAGCAGGGGCGCCGTTCCCAACCCTTCAAAGTGAACAATGACTTGGTCTTCCACGTCGCGGATGTGGACATAATCAACGCCGTATTGCGCCAACTCCCGGGGATATCCTTCGTTATCGGCGTCTTGGTGCACGGTAATCGAAGCTTGGATGTCCAAATCCTCGTAACCGTGCCGCCCCGAGTCCTGGTCCAAAAGGTTGGCCACCATCCAGTCCGCGAATACTGTGTGAAAGTCGGCTGCGCTCCCGCCGGTGGTCTGCGCACCACGCAGGGTCAGAAACTCGTCCACCGCAACGATGCCATCGCTTTCGATGGCCAAGAGGTCCTGCAACCCGCCCGTCGGGGCGTAATGCTCACGGACGTAATGCGCGAATAGAGACGCGGCTCCGTAATTCAGGCCGACGTTGCTTGAAAGGTCGTCCGGCCAGTTCACCAGCGACGCGTCCGGCCGGCGCAGGTAGTGGTAGACGCTGCCACCGCGGTAACCGGCCTCACTGACTGCCAACTCCGCGAGTCCTTCATTCAACCAAGTCGCCTCGGACTCATCTGCAATCTGGTGAATCACGTGCTGTAACTCATGCGCCAGGATGTTCAGCAAACGTTCGTCACCATAGGCAGCGGCCCGCGTGTTGATATAGATGGCTGGCACTTCGTTGCTGTATGGGGCCGCGCTCGACGGATATTGGTCGCTACCCGATACATATCCGCCGACCCCTGGAATCCGCCCGTTGATGACGTGTATCCGCTCCGGTTCCTGGCCCGACGCGAAAACTGCCTCCACCCGTGGGAATACCTGCTCCTCGGCTGCGGCTACCGTCCGGGACGTGTCGTCGCTAGACAGGTCCTCCCCTGAGTCTGACCACCAGTATGCGCTGTCTGAAATTGCCACCAGTTGAAATTCACTGCTGACCATAGTTCGCCTTGGATAATCCAGCGTCCAGAATTCCCGTACATCACCAACCTTCCAGGCTCCGGATTCCTGCGTTGGCGGCGTGTTTGGTTCAACTCCTTGCCACCGCATCTGGCGGGCCAATTCCAGCAGATCTCGATCGGGCGGCACCGGAAAATCATCTGCTGTCATTGCGCTAGCCCGGGCATCGGTTGGTAATGCCGCCACTTTCGGTGGGGCTGCCTGCGGATGCGTCGTAGCCGTAGCCGCCGTTTCGGTAGGGCTAGTCGATTTCGTGGCTCCCGACCCTCTCAGAGTTGCTGTTGGCGAAGCCGAACTGGCGCTCGATACGGGAACGGGCGTGGCTACCGCCGATCGTTGAACCTCATCGGCAGCGTTTTCGGCATTGCAACCGAATCCCAGCAACACCACCGTCAACAACGCCGAAATGATCGCTGGTAGGTGCCACGTCCTGATCCGTTGTGGCCCGATCTCGCCGTTATTGGTCTGGTTTCTCCGGTTGCTCATGGGTTTCGGGTTTTTCAGGCGGAGGGTCTGTGTTGTAGCGGTTCATCGCGATATCGATGCCGTCGGACAGCAGGCACTCGACCGCCTCGGCTGCCCTCCGGATGGCGTCGTTGACCGCCGGAGTTTCGTCGTCGGAAAACCGTCCCAGTACGTGGTCCACGCTTCCCGACATTCCGGGGCCGCCGATACCGATGCGCAGTCGCGGGAAATCGATCGTGCGCACCGTGCGGATGATGTCCTTGATGCCATTGTGTCCAGCGTCGGAACCGCGCGCCCGCAACCGGATCCTACCCAGTGGCAACGCCATCTCGTCGTACACTACTACCAGGTCGGCAGGACGGGCACCGAACCTCGCAATCAGATACGCTACCGACTCGCCGGACAGATTCATGAAGGTCCTCGGCTTGGCCAGAACCACCGGTTTTCCTTCCCGATAGCCCTCGCCCAGTGCCGTCGTCCGGCGTCGGTCGCCGATTTTGATACCCCACCGTTCCGCGAGCAGGTCGACGCAGCCGAACCCCACGTTGTGCCGCGTGTCTCGGTAGCGGGGACCTGGATTTCCCAGGCCTATTATCAACCGCGTGGGCGTTTGTTCCTTTTCCTGCCCCATGAGCAACTCGACGTACAAGGTTGCCACGACCTCGAGCCATTGACAAGTGCGCCTCCGGTCGCGTCTGGCGAATTGAGACACCTCGACCACCGTCGATGTTGTTGCAAGTCAGTGACCGTTCATCCTCCGGCGCGTATTTGAGCCGCGCTGTATCGCCTGCCTTTGGGATGGCGGATTCCTTGACGAACGGCGCCCTCGCCAGTAATATATTTCTATAGATTATAATGATTATCAATAAATAAAATCATCCGCTATACCGATAACAAAAACAACCGTTGCAAATCGCGGCGGGGCAGGAGGGCACATCATGGAATTGTTCAACAACATAATCGTTCCTTTGGACGGGTCGGAGTCATCGGCCCACGCGCTCCCGGCCGCTCGCTTGATGGCGGGCGCGTCCGGTGCCAAGCTCACGTTGGTGCGCTGTTTCCCCGACATCCCAGATTGGCAGGCCGACGCCAGCCGCGGCCGGCGGCGGGGTTCCATGGCGCTCGCCGAGCACGATCGGATCGACGCGTACCTTTCAGGAGAAAGACTCCGGCTGCAACGCCAGGGTTTCCTCCCGCTGGTCGAAATCGAAGCCCGCGAAGGTCCGGCCCACGAGATCATTTCCGGCATCGCCAGTCGAGACCCTGACTCCCTGATAGCCATGTCGACTCATGGACAGGGAGGGCTGGCACGCCTGCTGGGCGGCAGCGTTGCATCAAAGGTAATCGGTTCGGTCAACAATCCCGCTTTTGTGGTGCGTTGCAACGGACTGGACTGCCCGGCGCTTCCCCAGTCTTTCAGCAACGTTATAGTTCCCCTAGATGGCTCTGAGTCGGGCGAATCGGCATTGCGATACGCGGGTGCGCTGGCGTCCGCTTTCAACGCACGCATCACGCTGGTGCGTTCCATTCCCGATGCCGCGAATATCTACGTCCATGCCGGCTGGTCATGCTATTTCGGTGGGCCGTCCTTCGCATATTATGACTGCGTGCGAATGGGCGAGGATGCCGAGGCCTTGACCAACGAATACCTGTCGCAAAAGGCCGACGATTTGTCGCGCCGGTTCCCGGTGGCCGATATAGAAACCGTAGCGACCCGCCAAAACCCGGTTCGGTCGATTTTGGACGCCGCCGACAATTTGGAAAACCCGATGGTCGTGATGGCTACTCACGGTCGGCACGGCCTGCGGAGACTCCTCTTCGGCAGCGTCGCCGATCAGGTTATTCGCAATTCGTCCGTTCCGACTCTGCTGATAAAACGTGGGGCCGGTGATGTGAGAGCCTAGCAATGACGATGCCAAAGTAGGCACGGTGCTATTGGTGGGGGCGAATCCGATTCGCCCCCTTTTTTCGCAGCCCGTAGAGGTTTGCCGGCGTATGGTCAGGGTGCCCCGACCCCATGGGTATCCGCTGGGCCTATACCCACCCGGCGGTCCAGGGCATTTTACAGTACACCCCGTTCTTGTTATATTGACCGTGCGTACTTGGCGCATCTCCCCCGGCCCAAGCCGGGGTTTTGATTTCCCTGACAATCGATAGTCGAGCATCCATGCCGCGAATCCGTAAATTGATGGCCGCATTCTCGGTGTGTGCTGCGGTGTGCTTGGGTCTGTTGCTCGTCGCCTGCGCTGCACCATCGGCCAATCAGCCCGATGCAGAATACTCGGCCACCGTCCCGGCGTTTGTCCCAACCTCCGAGGCCGTAAGTCAATCTACATCTGAATCAGCAACTTCGATTCCTCCGACGGTTGCTTCCCAGTCGCCGACCGACACCGCTGTTCCGCCCACCGACCCGCCGCCTCCACCCACTTACACTCCGCGGCCGTTGCCCACCTATACTCCACGTCCCGCTCCGGTTCCGGCTGGTGAAGGCGCACGGTCTGAAAGCACCCCGTTCCAGGCTCAAACCCTGGACGGGTCGGTGATCAACCTTAGCGACACCTATGGCACGCCCACTCTTCTGGCGTTTTGGGCGCCCTGGTGACCATACTGTGCGCGGGAGTTGCCCGCGGTCGCCTCCCTCTACCGAGAGGAACTATCGGAAGCCGGAGTCCACGTCATCGGCGCGTCCCAATTCAATACCACGGAGGCGGCGACCAGGGAATTCGTGGAGAAACATGAACTCACTTTTCCCAATTTCTACGATCCCGATTCTGCGGTGGCGTCGGCCTACGGAATCAGGGGCGTCCCTTCTTACGTTTTCCTGGACAAAGAGGGCCGCGTGGCGCGCACCAGTTCCGGCGCTCGCGGCGTCGATCTGATCCAGGATATCCTGAACGATTTGAGGGCGGAGTGAACTGGGCATTATGCTATAATCCTTCATCGTTCTTACCATTTCAGGAGATTCCAACTTGCGCCACTACGAACTCGTTACCATCCTCAGCCCGATGCTGAACCAGGACGACGCCTCCGCCACTTGGGATGAGATCAAGTCCTTCATCACGAATCGCGAAGGCGAGATCACCGCTGAACAGACTTGGGGAACCCGCCGCCTTGCGTATCCCATCCGCAAGGGCAACTACAACTTCCTGGAAGGTTCCTACTACCTCAGCTCCTTTACGGTCGACAACGCCTTCAATCGGGAGTTGGAAAACTACCTGCGTCTGCATGACAACGTGCTGCGTGCGCTCGTCGTACGGTGCGACGGTCCCCTGGAAGACAAGCCGGCCCCCGGCCCGCTGACTGCTCCGTCGCGGTACATCCCGCCCGGACGTGGACGGCGCAACGACGGCGGTGGCCCGATTCCCGAAGCCCCTGCACCCGCGGCGGAGCGCGGTCCTGCTCAGTCAACGCCGCCTGGCCCACAGGAAGCTCAGCCTGCGGCCGCTCCCGCTCCCAGTACTGCGGACTCTCCGGTGGCCGCCTCTCCCGCACCAAGCGCGCCCGCCGATGCGAGCCCCACCGAACCTGCGCCCGCCGAACCTCCTGCAACCGAGGTTCCCGCCGAAACGCCGGCGCCCGCTCCCCAGCCGGAGGCTGCCGCTGACGCTTCCGCTGGCGAAACCACTACCGGGAACGAATCGTAAAACGTTCATGAACAAGATCATCATCATCGGCAACTTGGGGCGGGATCCGGAGATGCGGTACTCCCCGTCCGGACAACCGATGACCAGTTTCAGCATCGCCAGCAACCGCCGCTACACCACGGCCGCGGGCGAACAGCGAGAAGAGACCGAGTGGTTTAACTGCACCGCGTTCGGACGCCTCGCTGATGTATGCAATCAGTACCTCACCAGGGGTCAACAAATTTACGTGGAAGGCAGGCTCAGATCACGACAATACGACCGTCGAGACGGCACTCCAGGATTCTCCCTGGACGTAAGCGTTACTGAAATGCAGATGCTTGGGCGACGCGGCGATCAAAATGAAGAAGGCGGATATGGCGGCTACGGCGGTGGCTACGGCGACCAACGCGGAGGCTACGGAGCCTCCCAGGGCGCCGGCTATGGCGCGCCGCGCGGGGACAGCTATGGCTCTTACGGCGGCGGCGACCCCAGCGATACATCCACAGACGTCGACGACCTGCCGTTCTAGCCTCTACTACAGCTTTCGCAATCACTGGAGGATCTCCTAAATGACTACGCCCGCTCCCTCCACGCCTCCCCCCTCCGGCGCTCCTCAATCTGCGCCCGGCGGCTCGACCGAACAGCGTCCTGCCGGCAATTTTGGCAACCGGCCCGGCGGCCCTCCGGGCGGACCCGGAGGTAGGCCCGGAGGGCCTGGCGGACGTCCTCCGGGACGAGGGGGTCCTCGTGGTGGTGGCCGTGGCGGTCGGCGCTATGGCCCGCGCCGGCGGGTGTGCGCGTTCACCGTCGAGGGTGTCGTGCCCGATTACAAGGATGTTGACCGGTTGCGCCGCTACATCTCCGAGCAGGGCAAGATCGAACCCACCCGCAAAACAGGTACCTCGGCCAAGAACCAGCGGCTGTTGTCCCAGGCCATCAAGCGGGCTCGTTACCTGGCGTTGCTGCCCTACGCGCCCGAACACAGCATCAACATCGGCATGCGTTCCGGTCGCTGATAGGCCGCTTCCCGGATCCTTATTGCCGCTGGCGATGACACATGTTGAACCTGCCGCTGCCATGGAGACGCAGCACTGACACCGTCGCCGAGGAAGCCCCCGAAGCATCGGGTAGGAGGCCGCGACGTCGGCGTGGCGGACGCAACCGCCGAGTTGGTGTTGCCGATGAGAACGCCGCTTTAGCCGCCCGGATACGCCGCAGCGCAGAACGCAGGCGGCAGCGCATTGCGATCATCCTGGGCGCTGTCCTCATCCTGGTGATTGTCGGCGTGGTGATGGCCGGCGTTTACCAAGCGTTTATTCTGCCGCCGCGAGTCATGGCCGGAGAGGTTCGTGGCGTGCGTTTCACCATGGGCGACCTGGTGGAACGCATCCGTGTGCTCCAGGGGATCGACCGCTACCAGGGCGGGCAGGTTGACTTGAGCACCATCCCATTCCAACTCCTTACCGATCTCCTGCACGCAGAGATTCTGCGTCAAGCCGCGCCTGGACTCGCCATCAACATCACCGACGAGGAGATCGAGGAAGCCATCCGAAGCCGGTTCCGTCCGGAACCCCAACCGGGACAGGAAGTCGACGACGCCCAACTCGACGCCGAGTACCAGAATACCTACACCGGTTTCCTGACCCAGGTTAACCTGACCGACGACGCCTACCGTCGCATCGTCGAAGAGCAGTTGCAGCAGCGTGAACTCTTTGCGCGTATGCTCGCATCGCTCCCTGAGGAGGCGTCCCAGGTCGAGTTGCAGGCAATCGGCTTGAGCATCAATTCCGACGCCGCTCCCGAAGCAGTCAAAGAAAGGCTGGAGTTGGGAGAGGATTTCGCCACGGTATCCCGTGAGCTGTCTGGAAACGAGGGGTACATCGGGTGGGTGCCCGAAGGCGCGTTCCCCGAATTCGATCGTTACCTTTTTGGCGAAACGGTCGTCGATGAGAGTGGAGAATCGGTGCGCAAACCCGCGCTGCTGGAGGCGGGGGAGGTTTCCGATCCCATCTATGAAGAACAGAACATATTCTTGATCCAGCCCGTGGGCGACGTCGAAACGCGCGCCATCGAACCCGCCATGCAGTTCCAGATGGCCGGATCTCTCGTGGAGCAATGGAAAGATGACCAACTCCTCCAGGGAACCACCGAAGGTTGGGTCAAGATCAATTTCGACAGCAACCGATACGCTTGGGTAACTGAACAGGTACGACTCACCAGGCCCCGGGTCACGCAAGAGCCGCCTCCGAACCCACTAGGACTGCCCAGGTAGATCAGCGATATGGTGACCGGCGACCAGACAATCTATGTCGGCCTGATGGGGCTGGGCACTGTGGGTGGTGGCGTGGCTGCCGCGTTGATCAGCAACGCCGATGACATCAAGCGAAAAACCGGTCGTTCCGTGCGGCTCCGCAAGGCATTGGTCCGTGATATCAACCGATCCAGGAACCCCGAGCCACCTCAAGGTCTGTTGACGGCGAACCCAGAGGAAATCCTTGCCGACCCTGACATAGACATCGTGGTCGAGGTGATGGGTGGCGACTCGCCGGCTGGCGAGTATCTGCAACGGGCCCTTGAATCGGGGAAGCATGTCGTCACCGCCAACAAGGAGGTGATGTCCCGGCGCGGCCCCGCTTTGCAGAAGTTGGCTCAGGAACGACGCGTGAATCTGCTGTTCGAGGCATCTGCCGGCGGTGGCATACCCATCGTCGGCTGCTTGATGTCCCAGCTCCTGGCGAACGATATAGGTTCCGTTCGATCCATCATTAACGGCACCACCAATTACATCCTCACGCGAATGGCTCGGCATCAAACGCCTTTCGCGGACGCTCTTGCCGAGGCCCAGGCGCACGGCTACGCAGAAGCCGACCCCACCAACGACATTGAGGGCATTGACGCCGCCTACAAGCTATCTGTTTTGGGCAGCCTCGCTTTCCACCGACCCATCCCTCACCAATCAATCTACACCGAGGGCATCAGCCGTCTCGCTCCCGAGGATTTCCGTTACGCCGCCGAGTTGGGCTACGCCATTAAATCCCTGGCTATCGCCGTGGCAGAACCCGACGGAACAGTGCGAGCTAGGGTGCATCCGGCATTGGTCCCCGACGATCACCTGTTGGCGAAAGTAGACGGCGTGTATAATGCCGTTGAAGTGACGGGCGACCTGTGCGGACAGATAATCCTGCATGGACAGGGAGCCGGCCGCGACGCCACCACCAGCGCGGTAATGGGCGATTTGCTCAACATCGTCCGCGGGATGGGCAACTCGGATAGCCCTCCGCCGCTGCCCGAGCCTGATTATCGGGATGGCAGTGGGCAGGCACAGACCCAGACGCAACCCATCGACGATCTGTCCAGCGCTTATTACATGCGTCTCACCTGCGCCGATCAGGCCGGTGTGTTGGCGCAAATCGCACGGATCCTCGGGGACGGAAATATCTCAATCGCGACGGTAATCCAAAAGGACACCGACCCGGGTAGTGGTACTGCCCAGTTGGTTATCACCACCTACCCATCACGGGAAGCCGACGTGCAGACGGCTCTCGCCGCGGTCGCCGAACTGGGCGTTGTGGTGAGCGTCAACAACCTGATTCGAATCGAGGAGTGAAGAAAGTCCGCTGCTATCGAGGAAGCGGTCTTAACATAATGGGCGTCGGCGTATTACAACAGTACCGTGATCTGCTGCCGGTGAACGAAGAGACCCCCATCTTTTCCATGGGGGAAGGCGACACGCCGCTGGTTCGTTCCAGGAACCTCGGTCGCGAGTTGGGCTGCGACCTGTTTTTCAAGCTGGAAGGATGCAATCCTACCGGATCCTTCAAGGATCGCGGTATGGTTGTGGCGATCGCCAAGGCCATGGAGGAAAATTGCTTGGGCGTGATGTGTGCCTCCACCGGCAACACCAGTGCGTCAGCCGCCGCTTATTCAGCGTATTGCGACCTGACTTGTTGGGTGCTTATCCCCAAAGGCGAGGTCGCTCTTGGCAAGCTCGCCCAAGCGATGGCTTACGGTGCCCGTGTCCTTCTGGTTGATGGGAATTTCGACGCCGCCCTGGCCCTGGTGCGCCAATTTACCGAATCCAACCCCATCACCCTGGTCAACTCCGTGAATCAGCATCGTATCGAAGGCCAGAAAACGGCGTCGTTCGAAATCTCCGACGTGTTGGGCGACGCGCCGGATTACTTGTTTATCCCCGTGGGAAACGCCGGCAACATCACCGCTTACTGGCGCGGCTTTGTCGAGTATCACCAGTTGGGACGGAACGAATCATTGCCCAAAATGATGGGCTTCCAAGCGGAGGGCGCCGCGCCTATCGTGCGGGGCGGACCCGTACTCCATCCCCAGACCATCGCCTCCGCCATCCGTATCGGGAACCCCGCCAGTTGGAAATTCGCGGAGCGCGCCCGCGATCAGTCCGGCGGCATCATCGATGCCGTCAGCGACGATGAAATCCTGGACGCGTACCGGCTGCTGGCCTCCCGCGAGGGTATCTTCGGAGAACCGGCGTCTGCTGCATCAGTGGCGGGTCTGTACAAAATGAGCCGTAACGGCTTGCCTTTAGAGGGCAAGCGCGTCGTGTGCGTGATCACCGGGACGGGCCTGAAAGATCCCGACTTGGCTGTCAGCAGCGCCCAGGCCCACACGGTTGAAGTCCAGCCCAACCTGGAAGCCATCGAATCCGCCATCATGGAATCCCTGCCCGCCGCGTCGTAAATCGACCATCCATTGTCTCTAATCGCCAATGATCGACACCACCCCCAAGATGAACCTCGCGGCTATTGAGGTAGCCATCGGGACCGTGCTGAAATACGTGGATGAAGACAGCGGGCGCGAAGGTCTTTGGCGCACGCCCGAACGCGTCGCTGAAATGTACGGTGAGCTGTTCTCGGGCGTCGGCAAGGATCCGGCCGAGGAAATCGACGCGATATTTTCGGACGGTGTCGCCCAGGATCCGGTCATGATCCGGGGTTTGCGGTTCTATTCCATGTGCGAGCATCACATGTTGCCGTTTTTTGGGCAGGCCAGCTTGGTGTATATCCCTGACCGCCACATCGCTGGGATCAGCAAGATCGCTCGGGCGCTTGACACCGCGTCGCGTCGTCTTCAGGTCCAGGAGCGTCTTACCGGCCAATTGGCCGATGCCGTGGCGTGCCGCGTGCGCCCACTGGCCGTGGCGTGCCGCATCGAAGCTGAGCACATGTGCATGTCAATGCGAGGTGTGCAAAAGCCGGGCCACCGCATGGTCACCACCGCCGTGCGCATGGGCGCGGACGCCGCCGGTTACTCCAATCGCGATCTGCTCACGATGTTGGAGTCGTGAGGATATCCCGTATGCCATCGCTGGATTCACCGACGCCGCTCACGTCTTTCGACCAAATCCGTTCTCAATGGCAAGCGCTTTTGGAACGGTCCGCCGTGAACAATCTCTACGTGACGCCGGTGTGGCAGGAGCTTTGGTGGGGAGATTTCCAGGACGGCCGGTCCTTGGCCGGTTTTTACCTCACCGACGCCGACGGTGAAGTTTCTGCGATTGCGTCCCTTTCGCGGGCCGAAAGCCAGTTTTCCCTGGTCGGCAATAGCGATACCTTCGACTATAACGACTTTATTGTCGCCGCCGGGGAGGAAGCGGTTTTTTACCCAACGTTGCTGGACACCATTTCCGCCAACGGCGCTCAGCGGCTCGACCTGTTTTCCATCAGCGAAGACTCTCCGACCCTCGAGTTGCTCCCCGCCCTAGCGCGCGACCGGGGTTTTTCAGTCGAGGTCGCTGAGGAGGACGTAGCGCCTCGCGCCCAACTCGACGGGACCTGGGACGATTACCTGATGCGGTTGAGCAAGAAGGATCGCCACGAACTCCGCCGCAAGCTCCGGCGTCTGGATTCCCAGGGAAATTGGCGCTGGTATTGCGTAACGGATCCGGATGATGCAGCGGGCCGCATGGACACTTTCGTCGATCTGATGCGTCGCAGCGATCCGGCCAAAGCTGAGTTCCTCACCCCTGAACGCGAGTCCTTTTTCCGGCGCATGGTCAAGGCCACCGCGTCCGAAGGAATCCTCAGGCTGTTCTTTATGGAAATGGACGATCTTCCGGTGGCGGCCTCCCTGTGTTTCGACTACAACGACGTGCGCATGCTGTACAACAGCGGTCACGACCCCGAATACCGCTACTACAGCGTGGGACTCCTGCTTCACTCGCTGTGCTTGCGTGATGCCCTGGAACGCGGTTACCGGTATTTCGACTTCCTCAGGGGAAACGAACCGTACAAATATCGCCTCGGTGGTCAGGACCATCACCTGTATCGCATCAACCTGGAGCGGCCCAGCGCGGGTGTGGGAGCGTGAACGCCGCGGCAACTCCAAGGATCGCTCTCATCGCGTACCACGCCTGCCCCCTCGCCGCTCCTGGTCAAGGCAAGTCGGGCGGCATGAACGTTCACGTCAGGGAATTGGCCCGTGCCATGGCCGGACGCGGCGTTCCAGTGGACATCTTCACCCGTGAACACGAGGAGCAGTCGTTTGACTTGCCGGACATCGCCGAGGGAGTCAACGTAGTCCATATTCCCAGCGGACCTGTGGATGCGGCTCTCCCGCAGCAGTTCGAGCACTTGCCGAGATTCCTGTCTGGAATATTGAAATACCAGCGGTCCCAAAACGCGGGTTACCTGGCGGTCCATTCCCATTATTGGATGAGCGGATGGGCTGGTCTCAAATTGGCGAAGGAATTGGACGTACCCCACGTCTCCACGTTCCATACCCTGTCTCGCATCAAGATGCAGTCGCGTTCTGGTGAACAGGAACCACCCATCCGCGAGTCAACGGAAACTGACATCATCGCCAACTCAGATTGCGTAATCGTGTTCAGCGAACACGAACACGGCGCGATAGTGAGGCTCTATAATGGAAATCCGGGCCGTATACGCTTGGTTCCGTGCGGTGTAGATCTCAAACGTTTCCGCCCTCTGGGCAGATCGGCGGCGCGCAGTGAACTGGGTTTGAACGGCAGCAAAATCCTGTTGTTCGTGGGACGAATAGAGGCTCTTAAAGGTTTGGATCTGCTCGTTCATACTGCAGCGCATCTCGATGCCCGCGACCTGAGAGTCATTGTGGTGGGCAACGAAGCTGATGGCAGTGGAGATTTGGCGCATCTCAAGCAGATGGCTAATGATCTGGAAATAGCCGACTCCATTGAATTCGTCGGGCGCGTTAACCAGGACCGCTTGCCTTGGTACTACTCGGCCGCGGATGTGTGCGTTGTGCCCTCCTACTACGAAAGTTTTGGGTTGGTCGCGTTGGAAAGTATGGCGTGCGGCACACCGGTGGTCGCGTCTCGGGTGGGCGGATTACCCACCATCATCGACCACGGGAAAACCGGCTACCTCAAATCGTGGCGCTGCCCCGAGGCGTTCGCCAGTTCCCTGGAAATGATTCTGGTCAACGGCAGCCTCCAAGACAGCATGGGCCGTGCCGCGCTCGAATCCGCCCAGAGCATGAGCTGGGATGCGGTCGCTGGTCAACTCCTGGAAATCTACCAGGAACTTTCCGCCTACCGTAACGTTCCGGAGTTGGTGTGATGCGCGGACGCTTCAATCGCCGGTCTTCATCGGGCGAACCCACTCCGAACCTTCACGACCGGATTCTCAGAACCGGTCGTCCACCACGGCGTCGGTTCGGCAGGATCGCCGGCCATGTCCAGCGTCGCTTGATGGCGGGCGTCCTGGTTTTCCTTCCGATCTTCGTTACCTACTTCGTGGTGGATTTCTTCTACGGGATCATCGACTCCCTTCTGGATCCCTTCATCCGCCAGTTTGGCATCCCGCACGGGCCAGGCGTCGACATCGCGGACATCGGGGAAATAATTATCATCATGTTCATTTTGTACGCGGTCGGCTTGTTGATCGGTTGGGCCGTTACCAGATTGATGATTGACCGCGTTCACGATGCTATCGGTCGGGTGCCGGTCATTGGACCCGTATACAACACCACGCGGCACGGCATCGACTTTCTTTCGGAAACTCAAAGCCACCACTACCGAGGCGTCGTCCTCCTGGAATTCCCCAGGGAGGGAGTTTTGTCCATCGGCCTGGTGACGGCAGAATTGGGCAAGATCAACGGCTCAGATGAATTTCTGTCTGTATATGTACCCACCACCCCCGTGCCCTCATCTGGATACCTCGTCATAGTTCCTGAAAACCAGGTCACTCCGACCGACATCGCTGTAGAAGAAGCTATGCGCATGATCATCTCCGGCGGCATCTTGGCCGCGGACGTGTTCAACTCCCGCGAGGTCGTGGATACCTCGTCCTGGCCCGGTCGCGATTGGAACTGGGGAGATGGCAGTGATGGCAAACCGCCGGTGTCGCGCACCGCTGTCCGGTCTCGTCCGAGGCCTGAGCCTGCCCCAACCACGGAACCCCAGGACTAGCGATGCCCGAAACCGTGCCGCGCCTCGATCTGAATGTGTCGCTCGGGCAAAGAAACGGTGTACCGGCGAACCTTACGCGCATCCATACCGTCTAGTGCATAAAGTGCTTCCCTCGAACGAAAACCGGCCAAGCTCGCTAAATCGCTTTCTTTAGCAATTCAGGAGGAACTACCCACATGGAACTCACCCCAGAACGAGTGCTGGTGATCACCCCACATTCCGGCGCCGCCGCGGTATGGGCCGGAGGCGTAGTCGCCAAATGGGTTCGCGCTGGCGCAGAGGTGCACGGAGTCCTGTGCACCGACGGCAGCAAAGGTAGCCCAGACCCCGAGGTGAGTTCGGAGGAACTGGTGGAAGTCAGGGCTCGCGAACAACTGGACGCAGCGGAAATCCTGGGCGTCAAAAACTTTGTCATGCTGGGTAGACCCGACGGCGAACTGGAAGACACGGCCGATTTTCGAAAAGACTTGGTTCGCCAGATCAGGTTGATCAAGCCGGACGTCGTCCTGACCTCGGAACCCTACCGCCGCAACATGCAATGGCACCGCGACCACAGGATTACCGGCCAGGTCGCGCTGGACGCCGTGTTCCCGTACGCCAGGGACCATCTGCACTTTGGCGATCTATTCGCCAACGAAGGAATCGAGCCGCACAAGACCGGCATGATTTTGTTCTGGGGTTCCGAGAATCCCAACGCATTCGTCGACATTGCCGACGATTTCGACACCAAGATGCAGGCGGTCATGGCCCACCGCACCCAAACCGGGCAACGCACGGAAACCGAAATGCGCGCCTTTATCCATGCCCGCGCCGAAGAAGCGGCAGAGGCCGGCAACGTCTCCACCGACGACGACATTACCGGCCTGAAACTGGCCGAGGCCTTCCGCCGTGTAAACTTCCGCACATAACTCGTTCCTACGTAGCCTTTCGGCCCTTGAGAGTACCGCTGCTCAAACACCATCGGCCGTGGCTCGCTCCATGTGGAAGTGGTTCATTTTCCTCGTGGGAGGCTTGGCGGCGGTCGCTTGCGCCCACGGCGGCGGAGTAGTCTTTCCGTCTCCCACATTGAGCTTGTTGGACCGTTCCCGTTTGGCTGCGTCGGAACAGCCCGCCGTCGAATCCTCTACACCTTTCCCTGCGTCCGTCGCGACCACCGGCGAGGCGGTGATCGAACCCAACCCGGTGGATCTAGACATCCGCAGCGTGCCGACCCAACACCATGCGGTTGATTTCGTTTCGAAGCGATCGGCAGTGATTACGGCAAGCCCGGGCGGTTCTCCAATCGTCGTTCACAACGACGGCGAGCTCCTCGGCAGAAATGGATGCTCCGAGGTGCAATTGGCCCCAGAGGGGGATACCCGCCTGACGATAATCTTGCCACACTCTGATGTTGAGACTCGTAGCCGATTCTATTTGGTGGGTTGCTCTCCCGGCAGAGCCACCCTCACGATTTTCAGTGAGGGCGAGCTGCTGAACATCTACCAATTCACCGTCCTGCCCCCGTAATAGCGCGTCAGGTTTGAGGAATATGAAAATACTCTACGCTACTTTTCCTCGATGGCGTCGTGTACGTAAAGAAAGTCCCGCTAGGATATCGTTCTTGCAGTTCCATCATGATCGGCTGAGCTTCTGAGTTTTCAGATTCCGCGATGATGACACACGCTGGCCTCGCCAACGGTTCTGCCGCTTGAAATTCCGCATAGAGGACCACCGTGGCCCGATTCATCCCAGTGTCATAGCTGGAGATCGCTTTGCCGAGCGTAGATTCCGGATGTGCTCCGACGAACACCGTCCTCTCTCCGCGGGAACCACAGTGAGCGGAACGGGATGCGCCGACCGCCAACGCCTCGCCGGTGTAGTGAAACACCTCGTGGGTTCCGACCAACGCCCTATGCTGATTGAGCCACAAAGCTGAACCCAACACCACAATCAGCGCGATTGGTCCAGCAACCCGCGTCACAGTGATCTGAAACTGCGACAGTTGACCGATCAACAACCTGTATCCGGCGGCGGTTGCCAGGCCGGCCAACAGAGCCAAAGGCAGCACGATGGGGAACAGACGGGTGATCGCCGTTGTCGGGTAAGGCGAGGTTAAGCCTGTCGCCAGGAACGCCACGGCGATCCAGATTAAACAGAGTCTGGCGGCTAGGGTGCTTGGATTTCCAATCGCGACTCCAATTCCGATCGCGGCCAAGGCGCCTGTGATCCGATCCAGCAGCGGCCCACCCACATAGGTGTGCGAAGCCGTGTTGAAATGGAATGCGGACAGATTGAGCTTCACGTTGGATATCAAGCGTTCCGCGACCGACCCTACCACTACCTCGGAATATCCCGCCGCTGTCTGCGCCAGCATTTTGGTCAAGATCTCCGCCCGAGCTATCAACAGAGTGGGCCACGCCGCCAGCAAAAACCCGGCAATCACCGGCCACAGTCGGAGGTACTCTCGCGGGCTGACGGAAACCATCGCGACGAGAAGCATCACCGGGCCCACGATCCGCGCCGAATAGTGGAAATAAAATCCGATACCGACGCCAATACCGGCCAGAAAGAGGAACGAGGAGGTCCTCTTCTGCAGGCCCAAAACGAAGGCGACCATCGTCCAAATGGTGACCGGCAACGCGTCCAGATGGTTATACCCGCCGTTTAACAAACCGAACAGGTAGTGACTGGCTGCCAAAAAACCTGCCGCCGCAACTGCCGTGGCCCTGCCGCCCAGAACGCCACCCAAGGCGTACATGCCGGAAATCGCCAGGACCATGCTGGCGACCCCAGTCATTTTCCAACCGAAATGGCCGTCGCCGAACAGCGCCATCCACCCCGCTTTATAGAGCGTGTTGAACTCGGGATTGTTGTCATACACCCCGTTCTGCCCGAAGGGGTTCGTGGTTCCCATCTCCAACGCGCGCCGGGCGTGCTCATAAAACAGGTACTCGTCGCCCAGGGCCGCGTACCGCCACGCGGTCAGATTGGGAACGGTAAGGACGCAGTAGATTGCCAATATCGCCAGCAGCGGCAAGATGCCGCGCCAATTGCGTTTCGATCGCCCGCGCGCGTATTCGAGCAATTTGGTCGGGTGCCACCTGCCCGATGACCAGTAATCGGCCGGAACAAAAAACGAGGCGCAGGCTGCGATGCTGCCCAACCACAATCCGACGTCCCATGTGTTGTCAGCGCCGGTCGTTACTCTCACCAGCAGGACCAACGCCATCACGCCGCCAATGCCCAACGCAATCAGCTTTGGATACCGCTTACCGGATTGGACAACCCGCGGTGTGCTGTTCGTATCCGGTGCGCTGTCTGCGTGACCGACGGATATAGTGGATCGCCCAACCGTGGCTGCCCACAGCGCGATGGCGGCGATGCCTACCAGTATCGCGAACACTCCAAACCCAGGCAGTTCCCGACTGTCTCCCAGCCCAAACACCAATTGGGCCGCTACAATCCCCAGCAACCCGAACGGGAGCAGGAACGAGCTAAATCCCTGTGGGATGGTGCGCCCGGCCAGCTCGACGGCCTCGCCAATGGGACGCCAACGGATCAGTGAAGATACGGTCTCTGTCCGGCTCGGAACGCCAACCACCATCCCGGCGCCACAGTAGACGCAAAACCGGTGCCCCACCGCGTTGGCCGCTCGACAACTGCGACACACGGCGTACACGCGCCGTCCGCATTGGCGGCAGTTGGTTTCGCCCCAGCCGTGTACTGCCCCACAGTGTGGGCAACGAGAGGGCGGGTTCGCCGGTTCAACCGGGCTGAAATCGGCATCCGTTGCGGTCGCGATTCCATAGTAACCGCACGCCGGACAGACGCCCTCCAACGTGTGCCGGATGGCGCCACACCGGGCGCAAACCCGGTCAGGGATCATCCCAGGCTAGAACAGGTGGCAAGCTACCTGTTGGACCGGCGAAAGCTGTCGCAATTCCGGATCGTCCACCGAACAACGCTCCATAACCATCGGACAACGCGGGTGGAAATGGCACCCGGTGGGAGGATTCAGCGGTGACGGCACTTCGCCGGAAATCACCATCTCCTCCCGCTCAATGTCGGGATGCGACGGCAACGAAGCGGCGATCAACGCCTTGGTGTACGGGTGGCTGGGGTTGGCGAAAAGGTCTCGCACCGGCGCCTGTTCCACCATCCGGCCAAGGTACATCACTCCCACCTGGTGGCTCATGTACCTCACTGTCGCCAGGTTGTGCGCGATCAACAGGAAACTGACGCCGTACTGGTCCTGCAACTGCCTCAGCAGGTTCATGATCTGCGCGCGAATTGACACGTCCAGCGCTGACACCGGTTCGTCCAGCACGATCAGCTTGGGACGCAGGGAAAGGGCGCGCGCGATCGCGATACGCTGTCGCTGGCCGCCGCTGAACTCGTGCGGGTAGTACTCGCCCTGGGCTTGCCGCAGCCCCACGTCCCTCAGCAGCGTTTCCAGGTGTTCCTGGGCTTCGTGTTTGCCCATCGGCTGGTTGGTCAGTAGGGGTTCCAGGATGATGGAACCGACCCGCATGCGGGGATTCAACGAACTCCACGGGTCTTGGAACACCGCTTGCACCGAAGCGCGGTATTCTCGTCGCTCGGAACCGGTGAACTGGCTGGCGTCTTTCCCGTTGAATTTCATCACGCCTTCGCTGGGTGTTTCCACCTGCAGCACCATGCGCGCCGTGGTCGTCTTGCCGCACCCCGACTCGCCCACCAGGCTGTACGTCTCGCCTTCCTTGATTTGGAAGGACACCCCATCAACAGCCTTGACCTCCCCGACCAGTCGGCGAAGCAGCACGCCCCGGGTTATCGGGAAATATTTCCGGATGTTCTCCAGCTCGATGATAGCGTTGCCACTGCCATTGCTGGTGGGGGTGGCAGCATCGGTTACGGCCTGCGTCATCAGCGAGCCTCCTCATTGGCGAATTCGGGGACCAGCCGCCAGCACGTCGCGATGTGACGTTGGTCGGCCACCACGGCTGGCGGGAACTCCTCCAGGCATTTGTCAAAAACGTAAGGACAACGGTCGGCGAAACTGCACCCCGGAGGCAGGTTGTCCAGGGCAGGGGGCTGCCCCTCGATCGAATACAGGAAGTCTATGTCCTCGTCCACGTTGGGCACCGAGCGCATCAGTGCCTCCGTGTAGGGGTGTTGAGGGTTGTTGAACAGTTCGCGCACGTCGGCGATTTCGGCAATCCGCCCGGCATACATCACCGCGACGCGGTCGCACATCTTCGCCACGATTCCAAAGTCGTGGGTTACGAAGATGATCGCCATACCCGTATCTTCCTGGAGTTCCTTCAACAGAGCGAGGTACTGGTATTGAATGGTAGCGTCCAGGGACGTAGTCGCCTCGTCGGCGATCAGTACGTTCGGAGCCCCAGCCATTGCGATCGCTCCTACTACCCGCTGCCGCATGCCGCCGGACATCTGGTGGGGGAAGTTGGTGAACCGGGAATCCGGAGCCGGAATCTTGACTTTCGAAAGTAGCTCGATGGCACGATCTTTGAGGCTGGTGCTTCGTTGATCTGCGTCGTTTTGCCGGAGGGTCTCGATCACCTGGTTGCCTACGGTGTACACCGGGTTCAGCGAGGTCATCGGGTCCTGCAGAATCATGCAGATTTCTTTCCCTCGAATCTGCCGCATTTCGGCAGCCGATTTTTCTAACAGGTTCTCGCCCCGGTACAGTATTTGCGAACCCTCTTCGATTCGGCCGGCCGGTTGCGGCACCAGTCCCATGATCGACAAAGAGGTCATGCTTTTCCCGGAACCGGATTCGCCAACCACCCCCAACGTCTCGCCTGGATAGAGGTCGAAGTTAACACCGTCGACAGCTTTTACGATGCCGGTGCGCGTATGGAAATACGTTCGCAGATCCTTTACTTCCAGAATCGGACGCGTGTCAGCAGCTACCATTAGTCCCCCTCCAAATTGCGGCGTAGCGTAACGTAAAGATTACCTAGTGGCAAGGCCGGCCCCAAATGACCCCAGGGCCATTCGGTTATTGCTCGGTGAGTGGGTAGTCCGCTCATCCTGCGGAACGTCCGCCTACGGCGGGAGCCTGTCGAAGGACGCGCTCGTGGTTCGACAGGCTCACCATGAGCGGGGCGCATGGAGACTTTGAAAAGGCCCTGCCCACTCGCCCCAGGGTCTTGTATCTTGACGGTGAAAGGGTACCGTGGTGGACAACGGTGCGGCAGACCGGCAGGGCCCTGGTCCGTGGAGGCCGATCGAAAGCATGGGTCGCCGCACTGTCTCCTAAAGAGCCCGAACAGTTGCCTGGGATAGCCAAGCCCGCATAGTGCAAGAACGGGCCATTATTTGATCGGGGGGTGCTTCATGAGTGCAGAGGCTATTTACGTGGGCATTGACGTGTCTCAGGAACGGCTGGACGTGGCGGTGCGGCCCGCTGGCGACAGTTGGGGAGTGGGTTACGACCAGCCCGGGTTGGAGCAGTTGGCCGCTGAGTTGGCGGAGTTGGGTCCAGCAGCGGTGGTTTTGGAAGCCACCGGCAACCTGGAAGTTCCGGCGGTGGCGACGCTGGCGGCGGCGGGTCTGCCGGTGGTGGTGGTCAATCCCCGGCAGGTGCGGGACTTTGCCAAAGCCACCGGCCGGTTGGCCAAGACCGATGCCCTGGATGCCCAGGTGTTGGCCCATTTCGCTGAGGCGGTGCGTCCGGCCCAACG
>DAOUJD010000057.1:0-101801 GCA_034423115.1 Dehalococcoidia bacterium
CTCACGCGTACCCACTTTGAGCTAAGGGGTTGAAAAAGGTCGGCCTCTCCGGGTAAGGAATGGGTTACCTGCCACATTTCCGCCAGGGGAGGCCGACCATGTCATGGTATCACCGCATTGCCACCTTTCTGAACTACTCGCTGCCGGAGCTGCGCGCCACCCGTCGGACCAATCTGGCCCTGCTCACCGTGGCTATCCTGGAGCGGCGTGCCCTGGCCATATCGGTGTTGGTGCGGGCCTGGCATCTCCAGTTGCCCTATTCGCACCACCAGCGTAAGAAGCGGCTCTTTCGCTTTCTGTCCAACGACCGTTTTGACACGGTGGCGGTGCAGACTGCGCTGCTGGAACCCATCTGTCAGGCGACCCGGTTACGAGGACTGACCCCGATCATGATTGACTGGTCTGATCTGGGTCGCGGACGTAATGGCCTGTTCGCCGCAGTCTGTTTTCGAGGTCGTGGTTTGCCCCTGCTCAGTTGGGCGTCCACTCCCAATGAACTGAACCCCTCCCAGAACCGAGTGGAGGAGTTCTTTATCGGTCGGCTGCTGCGACACCTGCCCACCACCATCCGGCCCCTGCTGCTGGCTGACCGCGGTTTCGGGCGGGCCAGCCTGATCCATTTCCTGCAGATAATGCCCAACCACACCGGCTACCCCGTGGACTACGTGATTCGTCTCAAGGGCGACGTGGTGATCCAGAGCGCCGGCTATCGTGGTCGATTGCGGAACTATCCCCTGCGCAAAGGCCGCATCCTGTTCTGGCCGCAAACCCTCTACCGCTCCGACGGCGCCGCGGTCATCAATTTGGCGCTCTACTGGGCCCGAGGCCATCGCGAGCCTTGGTATCTGGCCACGTCGCTCACTGACCCTCGCAAAGCAGTGCGGATGTATCGACGGCGGATGCAGCCGGAGCAGTATTTCAAGGACGGCAAGCAACGCTTCGGGCTCAATCGGAGCACGGTGACCACCACCGACCGGCTGCAGCGGTTACTTGTTGGATTACTGCTGGCCTGTTGCTTCCTGATCCTGGCGGGCATGCGAGCATCGCCAACATTCCGGCGCCAGGTCTGCTCTCGTGGGAGGTTGGGCATCCTGCATCTGGGCTACGAATACTACCTCGCCACTCCCGATCCGCCTGCTAACCTCTTCCCCATTCAACGCTACCAAACCGGGTACGCGTGAGAAGCCGGAGAGGTTGACATCATCGAAGCGGACAACACCGTGGTCAATCAGATCCAGGATGCCGGTGGGCGCATTGTCTATGCTCCCGAATCGGTACACATCTGGATCAACGCCAACGGTTGCGACCGCGAGACCGACAACGATGGCCTACCCATTATGTGCCACGACGTGCGGGTACGGGAGGCGCTGGACTACGCTATTGACAAGACGAAGATTCAGGCCCTATACGGCGGTTCCGATGCCTTCGAGATCCGCGGCATGCACGGGATTGGCAGCCCATCGGGCCTCGGGTACGAGCCAGACCTTGGCCCGCTGCCCTATGACCCCGAAATGGCCCAGCAGTTGATGGCCGACGCGGGTTACCCGGGTGGCGCGGGATTCAACGAGGGCAGGGTCTTCCCGATTCACACCTGGACCGGCGCAGGCGCTCCGCTCACTGTCGAATTGTCCACACTGATCTGCCAGAGCTGGGAGACCACGCTGGGCATCGATTGTGAGGTGAACGTCGGCGAAGAGGTGAGCCTGAAGGAAGTCCAGTACGCCGGTGAAATCGCCGGACAGTACCTGGTCCGCACCAACGAGAACACCTACGACGGCGGGCGCCGGATGCTCGGCCGCTACGCCAGGGAAGGCGCGTACATCGCGTACGACCAGGATATTGCCGCCAAGGTTCTCGCGGCGGGCGCCACCATCGGCACCCAAGCTGAGCGCCACCAGGCTTACTACGAAGCTTTGAGAACCATCCACGACAAGCACTACGACTTCACGCCGGGCTTCCTCAACCAGCCGTACGGTGTGAGCGATCGAGTCGCCAGTTGGACCCCGTGGCCCCTGGCGCCCTACATGAGCGCGTTGTGGACGGTGGAAGTCAAACAGTAACCGAACAACGTAAACGCGAACAGGGGTGGGTTTGTAACCCACCCCTAACACGATCCGACGACCTAAGGACGTGATCCGATGCTCCGCTTCACTGCAGCCCGCATCGCCCAGTCGATCATCACGCTGATAGTGCTCAGCATGGTGGTGTTCTTCGGCGCAGAGCTGACCGGAGACATCGCGCTTGCGATGGCCACTCCGGACACCACCGAAGCAGAGCTGGAGGAAATTCGCCGCAAGTTTGGCCTGGACCGGCCGGCTTACGAGCGGTACGGTCGATACCTGTTCAACCTCGTGCAGGGAGACCTGGGCGTTTCGGGTACCAGCCGGCGCCAGGTGAGCGAGATGATGGCGGAACGCATCCCGCCCACCCTGCAATTGGCGGCGGTGGGACTGTTCCTCGCGATGGTTATCGGCATCCCATTAGGAGTGCTGGCGGCAGTTAAACGGAACACCATAGTGGACCAGTTTGCCAAAGTGTTTGCCATCATTGGCATGTCGGCGCCGCAGTTTTGGGTGGCGATAATGCTGATTATGTTCTTCGGAGCGCAGCTGAAATGGCTGCCCACCTACGGGCGTGGCGGAATCGACCATTACATCCTGCCCGGCATCGCCATCTCGTCATTCGTGATGGCCGGGTTCATGCGGCTGACGCGCTCGAGCATGCTCGAGGTTTTGGACAGCGAGTTTGTGAAGTTCGCCCGAATCAAGGGCCTGCAGGAACGGCTGGTGATCTTCAAGCACGCTCTGAAGAACGCCATCATTCCGGTACTCACGTTCGGTGGAGTCAGCTTCGCGGGACTGCTGAACGGAGCCATAGTGGTCGAGGTGGTATTCGCGTGGCCCGGGTTGGGTCGGCTGATGCTGGACGCCATACGCGAACGGGATACGGTGGTGATCATGGCGACCATACTCACCTCGGGGTTCATCTACGTGTTCCTGTCTACGGTGGTGGACATTCTCTACGCATACGTGGATCCTCGGATCCGGTACCAATAACGGAGCCTGGACATGGCAGTACAAACGGCAGAGACCAGGTCGACGTTAGACACCGCGTGGCGAGGGATAGTCTTCTTGCGGGGCGCACGGATTCCGTGGATACCGGTTATCGTCCTGCTGGTGTTGGCGATCTGCGCGCTATTCGCTCCCTGGCTGGCTCCTTACGATCCGCAGGAACCGGACGTGCTCAAGGGAGTGCAACGAATCGCACCGTTCGAAACGTCTGAAAACCCGCTGGGTGTTGACCTGCTGGGACGCGACATTCTCAGTCGGCTGATCTACGGGGCACGGATATCGGCTTTCATCAGCCTGATTTCGCTGGGATTTGGGGCGTTGGTGGGAACTGCGCTGGGAGTGGCTTCCGGCTACCTGGGCGGGAAAATCGACGCGATACTCATGCGCGTGTGCGACGGCGTGATGGGGTTCCCGACCATCCTCCTGGCGCTGATTATCGTGGCGATCCAGGGTGGCGCGGGCATACAAAATGTGGTGATCGCCATCATGGCGACGGTTTGGGCCCGGTTTGCGCGGCAGGTTCGGGGCGAGGTGCTCAGCATCAAGGAACGCGACTTCGTGACGCTGGCGATTGTGGCCGGGGTACCGCCGCACGTGATCATGTGGCGGCACATTTTCCCCAACGTGGTGAACACGGTGCTGGTGATAATCAGCCTGCTGGTGGGGCAGACGATCCTGCTGGAGGCTTCGTTGAGCTTCCTGGGTGTGGGCGTGCCACCAGGGGAACCGGCGTGGGGCATCATGGTTTCAGAGGGCAGGAACAACCTGCTGGATCTGTGGTGGCTATCGCTGATGCCGGGGCTGGCGATCACCGTGGTGGTGATGGCGCTCAACTTGTTCGGGGACTGGCTGCGCGACACGCTGGACCCGAGGTTGCGGCGGCTCAGATGATGTAGGTGCATCGCCATGCTGCCGAAAATTCGATCCGGCGTTGGAGTGCTTCGGAGTCCGCGCCGGATTTTCATTTGTGGGTTTGACGCGGCCGGGGGTTGCTATACTGCCGGCCTGAGATACCGGCTCCTTTACCAACCAGATTCAGCACGAGGAAAAGACCATGTCAGATGAAATCAAGATATCGATGCGCGTACCCGGCACGTCGCCAATGCCCGAACTACTTGCGCTGATCAAGAAGATTGAGGAGGCGGGATTTGACGGCGCGGGCATCCTGGACAGCCAGATGATTTGCCGCGACACGTTCGTCACCATGGGACTGGCGGCGAGCGCAACCAGCAGCCTGAGGCTGTTCCCGGCCGTGACCAACCCGTTCGGGCGCATACCGTCGGTGTTGGCCGGAGCCGCACAGACCGTGGCGGAGATCGCGCCGGGGCGCACGAAGTTCATCATCGGCACGGGGTACACATCGGCGAGCACGATAGGTCGACGTCCGGCGACGCTGCGGCAGATGCGCCGGTGCATCATGGAGGTCAAGGCGCTGCTGGCGGGAGAATCGGTGGACTACAACGGGATGACCAACACCCTGGATTTTGCCGGGAGCGACGGCGGAGCGGGCGTGCCGGTGCTGATGGCGGCGTCGGGTCCCAGATCGTTGGAGCTGGCCGGCGAGGTGGCGGACGGAGCGCTGGTGTTGGTGGGCTACACTCCCGGCATTGTGGGCAAAGCGTTGGAGCACCTGGAAACGGGGGCGAAACGGGGCGGGCGCACACTGGACGACCTGGACGTGGTGTTCGCGGTGCGCACCTGCATCGCGGAGTCGAATGACGCGGCGCGGCGACTGGCGCGGCCGGTGTCGGTGCACTGGGGGCTGCTGTGGGGCGGACCCAACTGGTTGCCGTACTCCGACGTGGACCTGCCGGACTACGAGATTCCGCAGGCGGTTCGGGACGTTTATCCGGACCTGGGGCATGCTCCGAACTGGGAAGAGGCCATCGACCTGACGCAATTCGTGAGCGACGACGTGAACACGCAACTCTGCGACGCGATGGGGCTGGTGGGCACGCCGGAACATTGCACGCAGCGGATTCGCGAGATGTCGAAACACGGCGTGAACCAGATATATCTGATGCCGTGCCTGACTTTCGCGCCTCCGGAGACGGAGGTGCAGGCGTTCGCCGAGCACATCATCCCCGCGCTGGCGGCCGGATGAACCGCTGGATAGCGTTGCGGGGCGGGCTCAGTCGGGCCGAACGCGGGACCTCACCAACGCGATACCCTCCCAGGTGAGGACCGCGACCGCTGCGGGATCCAAGTACAGCCACAGCGCGATGTTTTCGGAGCCGGGCTCCAGGGCGAACAGCAGGTGGTTGTGCAAGAAGACCATCAGCACCAAAGCGGCGATTACCGTTATGACGTCACGGGGTAATTGACGTAGGTGGGCTGATGGGTCCCTGCGGATGCGCAGGGAATCGACGACGTTGGCGACCACGGTCAGGAAGATGGCGACGCTGACGAAGATGTCCAGGACGTACCAGATGGGTATCGCCGCGACGGGGTCGGCGGCGTTGAAGTAGTACATTCCCAGCGTGACGAGCGCCGTGAGTAGGCACAGGACGCCGAGGGGTTTGCGGAGGGTGTCAAGCACGGCGTGGCCTCCGTTGGGGTGGTTCAACAGGTTCTCCATGAGCGTCCTTCGACAGGCTCAGGACTAGCGAGATGATTCGGTTGTTAGGTTGACCTTGGAAGGTTTCTCCTTTGGGTTGGTGGTTCGACAGGCTCCCGCCAGAGGCGGATTCTCCAGAGGCGGACCTGGGGGCGTTCCGCACCATGAGCGTGATGTTGATTCGATTGTTGGGGTTTTCCGGTCTGCCAGAGGTGAGGTTTGCCTGAGTTCGGTCGCTGTCAGCATACGGCCGGGATGGGTACGCAACTATTTGGCTTACTTTTTCGTGTACTCGGCGCGCCGGCTAGGGCGCGCTTGCGCGCGGGCTCGGACAGTCCCGGGGACACCAGTGGGGCACGCGCCGGTGAGGAGTCAGGTCTTTGAGCGGCGTTGGCCACCTGGGCCGGTTGCGATTTTGGTCTGACGGGGTTGGCCGTGAACGACCGACGGTTGGCTGGATTCACTTCTGGCTGGCTATTGACCGGGTTTTGTTGTGCACACAGTCATTATGAACGGGCGTTCTGCGATGCGTCAAGGGGTGGTGTCATCGGTGGGACAGGAATTTTCCACCGATGAACGGGATGAATGGGATGGAGGTACGTTTTGGAGGAGGGGTTGGCGGTGGGACACGTACCATGGTTGAGATGCGAGCCATGCTACAATTCCACCTGTAGGTTCTCGTGAGGATTATCGCAAAAAGAACTCTGCGCGAGTTCTGGGAACGACATCCTGATGCCCGATGGCCGTTACAGGACTGGTATGAGACGGTTGGGAATGCGGACTGGGCCGCCCCGCACCAGGTCAGGTTGAGATATCCCAGCGCCAGTATAATCTCCGGGAATCGGTTGGTGTTCAACATCAAGGGCAATAGCTATCGCTTGGTGGTAAAAGCCAACTACGCATATCGCGTGGTTTATATCAGGTTCATTGGCACGCACGCCGACTATGACCGCATCAACGCCGAAGAGGTATAGCAATGGTAGAAATCACCAAAGTCCAAACTGAGGCGGAATACGATGCTGCGTTGGCGCGTATTTCCGAGCTACTGGATGCCGAGCTCGATACTCCTGAAGGCAGGGAGCTCGACCGCCTGTCCGATCTGGTCATAGAGTACGAGGATGAGCATTATCCCATGGATGACCCGGACCCGCATTCCATGCTTGAGTTTATGCTGGACCAGCAAATGGCGACGCGGGATCAGTTGATTCCGTTGGCCGGCAGCGATACCGCCCTGGACGCGATACTGGCTGGCAGCCAGCCAATCACGCCGGAGTTGGCAACATTGATGAACGAGCGAACAGGTATGCCGGTAGAAGTCCTGCTCAAAACCGTGGTTCGTCCAGTGCCGGCCACAGGGTCGGAGTGATTCTGATCCTTTCGCACCAACCTCACGGCTGCCACGCTGTTTTCGATTGGGGCAGCCGCTTACATGTTGGTGAGCGTAAACGCTTTCACGACCGCGTTTGAACTCTGAGAATATCGGCAGCAACTTGCGTAACAGGTGTCGTCAGCTCAATAATGGCTGCGTCACGACGGATTGAGGGATGTTGCATGCAGAGCATCAAGCCGCCGTGGGCACTCAGATTTGACGAATTCGCTGGCTCAATGCAGGAGTCGGCAATCATCGCTGCGCCATACATTACTCGTCAGCCGGTTGAACCGTTGGTGGGCAAACTGCGCTCGCGACGCGCATCGGTGCAAGTTGACGTGCTGACCAACCTGCACTCGGACAGCCTGATTGACGGCTCGCTGGACATTGGCGCGTTGGCGTGGCTGTGTAAGCGGATCCCCGGCACGACTGTCCGACACCTGCGGCATCTGCATGTCAAGGCGTACATAGCCGACGACAGGGCCTTTCCAAAGTCACAACACATCCCGCTCATGGTGAGCCTGTCGAACCACGAGCGCGTCCTTCGACAGGCTCAGGATGCGCGGATAGACTTCAATCGCACAACTTTGCAAAGGCCCTGGGCCGACGAGCATACGGCTATCGTAACCTCTACCAATCTCACCAACGGCGGACTCTGCCGCAACCCGGAATTGGGAGTTGATATCACGGATCCCGATGGCGTGCGAGACATAGCGGACGACTTGCGGGAGCACGGCAATTTGGGTGTGCTGGTGCCAGCGGATGATCTGGCTGAGTTAGAAGCTTTGGCACATCAGGCACGACTCAGCCAGGCAACGATTAACAGTGCGGTTCCCATTAGCGTCAAAGCAGTACGCAACGCCATTCGTGATGATATGAACGAGCGATTGGTGAAACTGAGGACGGCTGGGGAGAAATTTGCCAGCGATCCGAATGGGTCCATCACTTCTCAATTTGCAGAAGCAGTTCTATCCGTCCTACGGACGCATGGTCCAATGCCCACCAGTCAATTGAGCCCGCTGGTCAAAAACCTGAAACCTGAACGCTGCGATGATGAAGTGGACCGGGTGATAGGTGACCGTACTTTCGGGAAACGATGGAAGCATGATATACGAAACGCCCAACAGCAATTAAAGCGGGATGGATCCATCGTGCTTGACAATCGAAAATGGCGCTTAGCGTGACGGTAGAGGGTAGCCATGACCAATAGCAGTGAAAAGCCCCCCCACACCCTCTCCAACCTCCCAATCGCGCCGCTCTACTCTCCGGCGCAGCTCGATTCCGAGGGTTTCGACCCTGCCGCCGATTTGGGCAATCCCGGGGAGTTTCCGTTTACTCGGGGGGCGTACCCGACCATGTACCGGGGGCGGCTGTGGACGCGGCGGCAGATTGCCGGGTTCGGGACGGCGCGGGCCACCAACGAGCGGTACCGGTTTCTGCTGGCCCATGGGCAGACCGGGCTGAGCACCGATTTCGACCATCCCACCCTCACCGGGTATGACTCCGACCACGAGTTGGCTGAGGGCGAGGTCGGGCGTCTCGGCGTCGCGATCGATACCGCCGCAGACATGGGCGAACTTTTCGATGGAATCCCCCTGGATCAGGCCAGCGTTTCGTTGACCATCAACCATCCTGCCATCGTGCTGTTGGCGATGTTCCTGCACACCGCCGAGCGTCGGGGGACTCCGTGGGCTGCGCTGCGGGGCACCGTCCAAAACGACTCGTTGAAGGAATTTCACGGCCAGAAGACATTCGCGCTCCCACCGGGTCCGGCGCTCAAGTTGACCACCGATGTCGTGGAGTTCTGCACTCAGCACGTGCCGAACTGGTACACGATATCGATCAGTGGCTACCACACACGGGAGGCCGGTTCCGACGCGGTGCAGGAGTTGGCGTTCACCATCGCCCAAGGGATGGCCTACGTAGAGTCGGCGCAGCGGCGGGGGCTGGCGGTGGACGCATTCGCGCCGCGCCTGTCTCACTTTTTTGGGGTGCATAACGACTTTTTCGAGGAGATCGCCAAGTTCAGAGCGGCGAGGCGCATGTGGGCGCGGTTGATGCGGGACCGTTACGGCGCGACCCGGCCGGAATCAATGAGGATGCGATTCCACACTCAGACGTTGGGATCGACGCTGGTGCGGCAGGACCCGCTGAACAACATCCTGCGCGGGGGGTTGCAGGCGTTGGCCGCGGTGCTGGGGGGCACGCAGTCGCTGCACGTGAGCGGATACGACGAGGCCTACGACATACCATCGGAAGAGGCGATGCGCATATCGCTGGCGACGCAGATGATTCTGGCGCACGAATCGGGAGTGGCGGCCACACCGGACCCACTAGGCGGGTCGGCGTACCTGGAGACGTTGACCAAGGAACTGGAAGGCGCCGCGATGGCATATATCGAGCGTATCGACGGTATGGGCAACGGGAGCATGCTGGACGGGATGCTGGAGGCCATTGAGAACGGGTATATTGAAAGCGAGATCGCGCAGGCATCTTACCGTTACCAGCAGCGGGTGGAGACCGGCGATTACACCATAGTGGGCGTAAACGACGAGTACCGGGACGCGGCTGCTTCCGCCGGGTCGTTGGAGTTGTTTGAGTTCGACTACGCGGAGGAGGAACGGCAGATTGAGCGGCTGGTTACGGCGCGGGAGAGTCGGAGCGAATCCGACGCGGCGGCAGGGCTGCGCGATGTTGTCGAAACGGCGCGGGCCGACGGGAATCTGATGCCGGCCATCCTGAGCGCGGTGGGTGCGGGAGTCACGGAGGGGGAGATCATGGGCGCGCTGCGGGAGGAATGGGGCGAGTACGTGGACCCGGGGGTGTTTTAGACGACCAGATGGATATGCGCTATAGTGAGGTACCCGGGCTCGCGGCGTCCGAGCGCTGAGAAGAACCATGAATAATCCGCTCGCCATTTTCGTCACTATTTGGTTGATTGCTTTGTTTGGGTTCAGCTGGGTTATGCTGGCCGGGCATTGGCTAGGACTGAGCGCGTTTAGTACGGAGCGGTACATCATCGCCGAATTTTTGCCTTTAGCGTACGGTGGGGCCGTATTGTCAGTACTTTTCATCACGGCGATCATCGCTGCTAAAATCCACTACCGATGAGAAAGATATTGGGTGATTTGGGCACCATGTGCCTGGGTATCACCGCGATATTGATCGCCAGCGTGATAATCAGCATAGGGACCGACGAAGGTCCGCAGTTGGTGTCGATCGTCGGATCCCTAGGACTGGGCGTGGTCGGGGTTATCCTTCGAATGCTGAGTTCTGATACCGGCAATACGGTGGACGGCGGGTGAACGGTGGTTTCCACTAGTTCATCAACGGTACCCAACCCGCCTCGTGTGTTGCTGGCCAAGCTGGGGTTGGACGGGCATGACCGCGGGGTGAAGGTGATTGCGCGGGCGTTGCGTGATTCGGGTATGGAGGTGGTGTACCTGGGGATGCGGGTTACGGCGGACCAGGTGGCGGCGGCGGCGGCGCAAGAGGACGTAGATGTGGTTGGCATCAGCATCCTGTCGGGGGCGCATATGCGGTTGATGCCGCGGATGGTGGAGGCTTTGGAAAGGCATGGGCTCCGTGGGGGCGACGGCGCGGACGACGTGATGTTGTTGGTGGGAGGGACGATTCCAGACGGCGACGTTGACGCGTTGCATCAATTGGGCGTCGACGGGGTCTTCCCGGTGGGGACTTTTACGGGCGAGATGGTGCGATTCATTAACGATTCGTTGAGCCGGTAGTTTGCGATGGCCTGGCCACCGACATACGATCCAACTTACGTTCCGCCTGATGGAGCCGAACATTGGGACGAGCGTGTGGAAACGATGCCGCCGCACGAGCGGGATGAGATCATCCTGGACAAGTTGAGGGGGCAGATTAGCTACGCATGGGAACATTCCGGGTTTTATCGGGAGTTCTGGCGGGACGCTCCGGTTGATCCCGCCGACATCCGCAGCCTGGAAGAGTTCGCACAATTGCCCATTCTGACCAAGGAGGAGGTCCGGCAGGAGCAGGAGGCATACCCGCCGTACGGCCGTTTCCTGTGCGTGTCGCCGGATGAGGTGTATAGGATCCATGGGACATCGGGCACCACGGGGCGGCCCACGGTTTTCGGGATCAGTCGGGGAGATTGGGACCGTATCGGGGAGGCACACGCACGGATCCTGTGGGCAGCAGGCGTCCGGCCCAGAGACACGGTGATGGTGGCCGCGGTGTTCAGCCTGTACGTGGGTAGCTGGGGAGCGCTGGTCGGAGCTGAGCGGCTGGGGGCAACCTGTTTCCCGTTCGGAGCAGGAGCGCCGGGTCAAACGGAACGAGCCGTGGAATGGGCGCAGATGGTCAAGCCGGCGGCGCTGTATGCCACGCCGTCCTACGCCCTATACATGGCGGAAACGGCGCGGGAGATGGGAGTTGACCCGCGCGACGACCTTGGCTTCCGGCTGATGTTTTTCAGCGGCGAGCCGGGGGCGAGCGTGCCGGCGACGCGACAGGCGATCGAGGACGCTTACGGGTGTTACGTAGTTGACCAGGGCAGCATGGCAGAGATGACTCCGTGGATGACCAACGGAGGGTGCTGCCACCTGGAGCGAGGGATGCACCTGTGGCAGGACATTGTGTACACCCAGTTGGTGGATCCCGACACCCGTGAACCGGTACCGATGGGAAGCGAAGGGGTGCCCGTGTACACCCACCTGGAGCGGGAATCGCAGCCGATGATCCGGTACTGGTCGGGGGACATCGCGCGCTGGGAGATGGTGGACTGCGCATGCGGACGGACGTATCCGACGTTGCCGCTGGGGATCTACGGGCGCGCGGACGATATGCTCATCATCCGCGGGCAGAACGTGTTTCCGTCCCGAGTTGAGGATGTGCTGCGAGGTTTGGGTGAGTTTGGTGGCGAATTCCGGCTGGTGGTTGAACGGGAGCGCGGGTACCTGGACCGCTTGACGGTGCAAACTGAGGTGGCCGCTGAGGTTTGGGCTGGCGCGGGTGAAAGTGGGCCGGAGGGTTTAGAGTCGTTGCGAGGCCAGGTGGCGGACACACTGCGGCGGGCTCTGGGCGTGGGCGTGTCAGTGGAACTGAAACCGGAGGGCGAATTTGAGCGGACGCAGTTCAAAGCCCGGCGCGTGATCGACCTGCGGCAGTAGGCCATTGCACCGACCCGCAGCGCCATCAGGATCGATCGTCGCATAGCGGGGCGCGGTATCCCAGCGCCGTGCCGAACCCGAATGACGGACTGGACCCATGGAATGGCCCCTCCCTGATGCTTCCATCTACCGGCCGCCCGGCATTCCCGGCCCTCGCGCGCGGGTTGGCGAGATCATGCCCGGCTTGCATCAACGCGGATTGATCACCACCAGCGCTTTCCTGGTCATCACACCAGACGCAGAAACCGGTGATGAAGCTGTTACGATTATTGACGCCGGCTGGCGACTCTACCACCATCGACGGGTCATCGAATACCTGGATCGGCTGGGATACGGTCCAGGGTCGGTGCGGAGGCTCATCTCCACCCACTACCACCCGGACCACGTGGGCGGCATGGCCGGCCTGATCGAAGCGACCGGCGCGCCGCTGGCTGCCCACGGAGTGGAAGCGCCCTACCTCGCCGGAGAGGCCGGCCGGAAGCTTCCCAACCCGGTCAAGCCCCGGTGGCTCCGTCCGTTCATGTGGCCGCTGTTGACCTGGATGACTCCCTCACCCGTGCCGGTGGCTATCCGGTTGAATGGAGGAGACGTGCTGCCGCTGCTGGGCGGCGCCACCGTGGTCCACACCCCGGGCCATACGCCGGGCAGCATCAGTCTGCATTTCCCCAACGAAGGTGTCCTGCTGGTCGCTGACGCGCTGCAACGGTATCAGGGACGCCTCACGCTGCCGTCCCGTTGGTTCTCCAGCGACATGGAAGCCGCCAAGGAATCGGTTCGCCGCCTGTCCCAACTGGATTTCGAGGTGATTTGCTTTAGCCACTTCGAGCCGATGCGACAAGGCGCCCGGGCCGCCCTCCGGTCGTTGGCGGAGCATGTGTCGTAATGGAGGCATGGTCATATAGAAGGGATGCGGAGGTACGAGATGGAATTCGGCGAATTGAAGGATGTGAACTTGCGTGAAGTTTGGCCCCACGAAGCCCACAACTTCACGCCATGGCTGGTCAATAACCTGGAGCGACTTTCGGAAGTGGTGGGGGTCCCGTTGGAGTCTGGCGACACCGAGGTTGCGGTGGGGCGGTTCTCCGCTGATATTCTCGCGAGAAACACCAGAGACGGCAGCCCGGTACTGATAGAGGAAGTGAAACCCGCCAGTTCCGGCATGACTTTTGGCATTTTTATGCCCAACGTCATACCAACGACGTTGAACTGCGTCCGAACCACGTTGACAGCAACATTTATCATGAGGTCTCCGGGTTGGTTATCTCGCAGCATCTTTCACGGAACAGGGTCGGCATATACATACGCCCGCGGACTGGTGATGCCAGCGAACGGAGCGCCTCACGGGTGGAGAACTACCGGGAGATGCTGAACAGCGTCGGAGGTGAAGACTGTCTATACACCAACACCCGCGATCGCGAGAACTGGCCTGAGATGGCGGACTGGCTGCACGACAGGCTGATAGAGTACCAACGTGTTCTTGCCGAGGATACAGAAATGGATGGTTAGACCGACTAAACAGACGAATACGGTGTAGTGGAGATGCAAAACGATGCCAGACGGTAATGATCACGCTCTACTTGAACCACGCTCAAGCTTTCCGTTGCCGCTCATGGGCATCCGCGTGCTGGACGCTACGCACATTGTGGCGGGGCCGTTCTGTTCGTTGATCCTGGCGGATATGGGGGCGGAGGTCATCAAGATCGAACGACCGCGCACGGGGGATTTGGCCCGCGGTCGCGGCCCGTTCGTGGGCGATGCTGAAACCGGGCAGGTGGGCAGTCGGTTCTTGGGCGTGAACCGGAACAAGAAATCGGTGAGCCTGGACCTGCGGAATGCGACGTGCAAATCGGCTTTTGAGAATCTGGTAGCACAATCGGACGTGTTGTTGGACAACTGGGGGCCGGGCGCTTTCCGACGGTTGGGCCTCGGCTACGACCGCCTGAGCGAGATCAATCCGGGCCTCATATATGCCGAGATCAGCGGATACGGGGACAACGAGGGGGCGAGAGGGCCGTACTCCGACTGGCCGGCCAACAACCTGGCGATCCAGGCGATGTCGGGCTGGATGGAGGCGACGGGCGAACCGGGCGGGCGGCCGCAGGCGGTGGGGGACAACATCGGCGATTCCGTTCCCGGCGTGTGGGCCGCATTGGGAATCGTTTTGGCCCTGGAAACCCGACGACAGACCGGACGGGGCCAGCACGTAGATGTGGCGATGTACGAGTGCATGGTGTCTCACATGGTGAGCAACATGAACGGCTACCAGGCCACCGGTCAGGCAACGGGTCGGACGCGGCAGGGATCGCTGAGCGCCGGACTGGTTTTTCGCGCGGCGGACGGCTATGTCATTATGGCCGGCGTGCGCAGCCCGCAACGTTTGGCAGCACTGTGGGATCTGGTGGGGCGCAGGGATCTGCCGGAGCAGGATGAGCGATACCTGGAGCAGTTCCCGGATTCCGATTTCGTTTTTGACGAGGTGGTCCCCGCGATAGAAAGCTGGTCTTCCCAACGTCCCAAGTGGGAAGTCGCTGGGAAACTGACCGAGCTGGGATTTTCCATGGGTGTAACGCAGAGCATGGCTGATCTGGCGGATTGTCCTCAACTAGAGGCGCGAGGAATGTACGTTGAAACCGGAGACACACTTGGAGGCGTGTTCCGGTCCCTGGCGACGCCGATACGTCTGAGCGCCTGCGAACCGGCCGGCGCCGAGACACCGCCGACGCTGGGCCAGCACAACGCCGAAATCCTGTGCACCCTGGGTGGCCTTACGACGGAGCAACTGGCGGCGTTGGAGGCGGAGGGCGCCGTGTGAAGCGGGAGTCCGTGCGGGACGTAGCTGTTCAGAGTCGCTGAGTTATCCCGTGTGGCAGTAGTCGTTCCGGCAAAAGTGGAAATTCGGAGTGGCCACGGGCCGGCAAACGTGAGTAGAGAGATGGGTCCCTGGATACCGGCTTTCGCCGGTATGACGGGCTGGGTTCGCTTAGGGTCACCCAAGTCTGAACAACTAATGCGGGACGCCGCGCTTGCCCATAATGATTGGCCGGCGTAGAATGACGGCACTCAAAATCGTCGCCGGCGAAACGCCGGAAACTAACCAAACGCCGGATTCGCGCTCTCTTCTGCAAGTCGGCGCGTGTCGGAAAACCTGATTTAGGAGAACCGGTCATGGCAGAAGCAAAAGGCCCCCTGGACGGGATACGAGTAATTGACCTGGGTCGGCACCAGGCCGGTCCGCGCTGCGCGCAAGTGCTCGCACGGCTGGGCGCTGAGGTCATCAAGGTTGAGCGGCTGGGCGGCGAAGAGACCCGCTACCATGCCCCGTGGGTGCGCAAGCAGTCCGCGTACTGGGTGCAGTACAACAGCGGGAAGAAGAGCCTGAGCATCGACCTCCGCAAAGAGGACGGCAAAGAGGTGCTGCGCAAGCTAGTTGGTGTCTCTGACGTCCTGTTGCAGAACTTCCGGCCCGGCACCATCGACATCATGGGCTTCGGCTATGACGTGCTGTACGAGCTGAACCCGCGCATCATCATGGTCAATGTATCAGCCTACGGTCAGTTCGGCCCGTATCGCGACCAGATCGGATACGACCCGATTGGGCAGACTATGTCCGGAATCGCGATGGTAACCGGCGAAGAGGGAATGCCGCCCATTCGCGCCGGCGTGCCCATCATCGACCGGACTACCGCCCTGCACGCGGCTATCGGCACGCTGGCGGCCCTGCACGAGCGCGAGTCATCGGGACAGGGTCAGTGTATCGACGCGTGCCTGGCAGACACGGGCTACAGCTACACCGAGATCCCAGTAACTGCCTACCACGGCGCCGGCATCGAGCCTCGACGCGGTGAATCGGCAGCGCCGCCTTCGGGAACGTACCCCTGCGCGGATGGCTGGGTTCTAATCTCCGCCGGAGACCAACACCACTGGCACCGGGTGTGCAACGCCCTAGGCAAGCCGGAGTGGCTGGAAGACCCTCGGTTCACGACTCGCCACGAGCGGGGACGCAACGGCGAATTGGTCAACCAGGCGATGCGAGACCTAATGGCGAACATGAGCATGAAGGACGCGATCGCCCACTTCACGCATCACGATGTGGTGGCGGCACCGGTCAACACCATTGCCCAGGCCGCGGCGGATCCTCATCCGTGGGAGCGCCGCGCAATGGTGGAGGTCGATGACTTCCTGGCCGGCACCATCGCCGTGTCCGGAGACTTCTGGCATTTCAGCCGCACCCCTGCGGTGGTAGGTACGACTCCGCGCGTGGGCGAGCACAACGAGGATGTGCTTACCGGACTGTTGGGCTATAGTGAGGACGAGGTGCAGTCCATGTACGAGGCCAACGTGATCGGCAACTTTGACCACTACGACGAAGTTCCCGGCTAGGTCACCCTAAAGCCGAAAGATCGAAGGGCGGGTGTATTCCCGCCCTTAATCTTTTGCATGGGTTATATCGGCTTTACAATGAGTAGGAATTACGAGTGGGATCCTGACAAGCAACGCGAAAACTTTGATAAGCACGGAGTGGACTTCGCCGACATTCCCAATTTCGATTGGGAAGGATCTACCATCTTACGGAGCGACCGGCAAGGGGAAACTCGATTCATCGCCTACGGTTATGTCGATGCAAGGCTGCATGCGGTTGTTTTTGTCATCCGCGGGAGCGTGTGGAGAATTATCAGCTTCCGCCGAGCCAACCGCAGAGAGGTAAATAGATATGGCTGACGGTTATTCACGCAACGGTCTCACTACGGAGGAATTTGCTGCCCTCCCGCCTTACGAAAAAGTAGCGACGATGACCTTCGCCCAGATTGAAAGGGCGTACGGTGAAGAAATCGCCATCAACGTAGGTATTGCTACCGACGGAGACACCTGGGTGCCCCAAGAGGCGGAGTTCTCGAAGATGAGACCGATCGATCAGGTGATTGGTCGATTCAAAGACACCAACACATCCGACGGCGCTGGTCAATCCTCGCCATGATTATGCAACGTGGCGCATGATGTCGTTGGCGAACCAATCGAGTCGCTCCAAGCCTTGGTTCAGGTCGCTGCCCCGGATGTCGAAGATGATGTGGGACACGCCGATATCGGTATAGGTTTGCACGTCTTCCAGGATGGCGTCGGGAGAGCCTGAGAACCGCCGGCGCGGACCGGATTGCATCGTGGCTGGGTCGTAGAGCGGAGCCTTCATTGAGACCTGAATCTCTGAAGGGTCGCGATTTGCCTGTTCGGCGAAACGATTCAGCGTTACGAGGTCGCCGGCCAATTCCTCAGGTTCCAGCGTGGCGGCTGGGATGGTGCCAACAGGGTGCCAGCCGTCGCCGATGGTGGCGGCACGCCGGATCGCGGGACGGCTCTGTCCACCGACCCATATCGGCGGGTGCGGTTTCTGGACGGGTTTCGGCAGGAACTGGATTCCCGAGAATTGAACGTATTTGCCGTCGAATTCCGGATTGGGGCTGGTCCAGAGTTCCTTGTATGCGTGGAGGTATTCGTCGGTAACTGCGCCGCGCTCTGCGAACGGGGGCGTGGCAAGCGCCTCGAACTCTTCCTCCATCCAGCCCACTCCGACGCCCAAGATCAGCCGGCCCTGGGAGAGGACATCCAACGTGGCGAGAATTTTGGCCGCCAGGATGGGCGGGCGATAGGGCACGATCATCACGCTGGGGACCAGGCGGATGTTTTCGGTAACGCCGGCCAAGTAGGTCAGCAGGGTGAGTTGCTCGAAGTATTCGCCGCTTTCGCCGGTTGGAAATTCACCGCTGACGGTGTAGGGATACGGAGAATCGATACGGTTGGGGACGAGGACATGGTCACCCGCGACCATGCAATAGAACCCCAGCCGGTCTCCGGTTTGGGCGATCTGGGCCAATGGGCCCGGTTGGGCGTTGGGGCCGTGATTGGGGAGGTAAAACCCGAACTGCATTAGGTTACTCCTGGATGGGCGTTTGGTCAGAAACGGACGTTGAAATCGCCGAACAACAGGGTAAGGATTATTGACGCGATTATCAAACCCGCCACTATTCCGAGAACGCATCCGCATCCTTTGTTGAATGACTGAAAGAAGCTGGTCATGGCGGGACGGTAGGAGAGGCACTGCAGAGGGGAAACAGGGAACAATGGCGCAGAGCCCAGCCCTGCTATAATATCGCAGCCGGTTTGCGACCCTCAACCGGCGTCAAAAACCAACGTCAACCATTTCGAAAACCACTCAAGGAGAGTCCTAGTCATGCCAAACATCACCCTTGATCAAGCCGAAGCAGTGCTGGCAGGCGCGAAAGCGGCCGCCCTGGATTTGGGCAAAGCATTCAGTTTTTCCGTGGTGGACGCCCGCGGCGACCTGATCACGATGTGCAAGATGGACGGTTCCGCGTGGCGCACCCCTTATGTGTCCCGGGGGAAAGCTCGCGCGTCTGCCTGCTTTGGCGAGCCCAGCGGAGACCTTACCGAGCGGTCCACCACGCCCATCATGCGCGCAGTGATGGAGGTCGAACGGGGCGAGTTCGTTCCCGGCCAGGGCGCGTTGCCGATATACATGAACGGCGAGTTGATCGGCGCCGTCGGTGGCAGCGGAGGAACCGCCCAGGAAGACGAGGACTGCTCCCGGGCCGGGATTGGCAGGCTCGCAGGGGCCAGCGCCAGCCGTTAGTCAGCCGCCAACAGCAACCGAGCCAAACAAAGGGCCCTGCGGATCAAGTCTCGGCAGGGCCCCATCCATGTCCGGTGACAGGGTGTTAGTCGGTTGACGATACCTCGAAATGCTTCACCCAGTATTCGCCACGATAGAGGTGCTCCACCTCGCGGGCGATGTTGGCGCGAAAATCGCTGGTCTCGTAAGCGCGGAGGTCTCCCAACGTGTCCCATACGCTGACGCTGACGCCCTCGTCGGGGTCCTCAGTGCTGCGTATCAACTGCCTTTCGCGCAGTCCCGTGGGCTTGGCTCCAGCGGTCACGCGCTCGTGATAGTGCCGCTCAAACTCCTCCCAGGAACCTGCCCGGAGCTTACCCCAGACCATTCGGATGAACATGTTTTTTTGACCTCCTTGAGATAAACGCCTGCCGCGAAACGATGTGTTTAGAGCGTTTCGCAACTCATAGCCGGTGGGTTTAAGGTTAGTGTTCCAGGTCGCCAGTGGCGTGCTCGATAATTTTGGCCGCGGTATCGTCGCTCATGTGGCCCATGTCGAGCATCATGTGGTAAAGGGTCGGGTTGTGCGGGGAGACTTTGAAGAATTTCTGGAAGAACCGTTCCCGCGCCTCCTCCAGGCCTTCGAGGTATTCGCGGGCTTCGGCTTCGCCCAGGTGTTCGCGCTCCATGATGGTTGCCACGCGCCTGGACATCGGAGCGAGCATGCCAACGTGGAGCACGCCGGGAGTGTCACCGAGGATGACGTTCGCCCCGCGTCCGATGATGACGACGTGGCCGGCCTGGGCCAGGTTGCGCACGACCTCGCGCGTGGTGTCGATGAAGAGCTGGTCGTTGACGCGCTGCACCCGGGACGAGGATTCGCCAGCGAGCTCGTGGTACGTTTCCGGCAGGGTCTCAATTCCAACACCCAGATCGTAATCGCCGGAAACCGCAGCGCGTTCGAGGACTCGTCCCAGTAGCGCGGTGACCCGGTCTCCGAACCGTTCGACGCGCTGCTCCTTTGCCATAAGGATGGATACGGGAGAACCGATGATGCGGGCCGCTTCGGCGAACACCATGCGGTCCACGTAGTTGAGATGCAAGTCGTGGGCGACCTGCTGGCCAACCGCGATGGAGCCGGCTCCGATGGGGCCGTTAATGGTGATTACTGGCATAACGTTACCTCCCCTGTTCGCCAAAAGCTCATTTTGGGCCGTTCGCTTGCATCGAAACCTTACGATTAAGATGATAACACAGTGAGATTAGTGGACCGGAACCGGTTACCTTCTGCGACCACGAAGGGTAGGGCCATCGTGAGAGAGGGCAGACCCAGCGGACTGCCCTCTCGTTGTAGTTGGTATTAGCGGCGGCCCCCGCCACCACCGAGGAACCTACGGTCGGCAGGGTTTCGGCTGCCTCCGGAGGAGCGTCCTCCCCCTCCCGGCGGTCGGCGCCCGCCACGATCGCGGTCGTTGGGATCACTGCCCAGCATGGAGTTACGGTCGCGTTCGCGATCACCGCCGTAGCCACGGCCGCCGCGGTCGCCGCCGCCGCCACCGCCTCCGCGTCCGCCACGGTCCCGGTCTCCGCCGCCACCGTAACCTCCACGGCCACCACGGTCTCGGTCACCGCCAAAGCCACCACGCCCGCCACCGCTACGGTCTCGATCGCGTCCTCCGCCTCCGCCGTAACCGCCGCGACCACCACGGTCACCGCCACGATCGCGGTCGAATCCGCCGCGACCGTAACCACCGCCGCGTGGCCCGCGATCCCGGTCGCCGGCAGGGCGGTCGGGACGTGCAGGAGGCGGCTCCGTGTCGCCCATCAACACTCGCCGGGACATATTGATGCGGCCCATGTGGTCGATTTCGTGGATCATTACGGTGATTTCCTGACCGATGTCCACGTCTTCGTAGGCCAGGTCGCCCAGTTCCTCGTTGCGTACCAGGCCGTCTTTTCCACCCGGTGACAACTCGACGAACACACCGAAGTTGGTGGTGCGAGTGATCTTGCCGGTGATGATGTCGCCCACCTCGGGGTCGCGGGTCAAACCGTCCACGCGACTGCGGGCCAGTTCGATCATCGGTTGGTCGCTGGAGGAGATGATGACGCCGCCGTCGTCCGAAACGTCGATGTTGCAGCCCGTTTCCTCCTGGATTGCGCGGATGACACGTCCGCCAGGGCCGATGAGGGCTCCGATCTTCTCGACCGGAATTTGCATCTTCACGAGCTTGGGCGCGTATTTGCTCATCTGCGAGCGCGGTTCGGTTATCGCTTCCGACATGCGATCGAGGATGTGCAGGCGACCGACGCGGGCTTGTTCCAGGGCCTCGCTCAGCAATTCCTGGGTCAGGCCGTCGATTTTCACGTCCATCTGCAGGGCGTTTATGCCTCGCTCGGTGCCGGCGACTTTGAAGTCCATGTCGCCCAAGAAGTCCTCGATACCCTGGATGTCGCTGAGGATAGCGTAGCGTTGGCCATCACCCTCGGTGATCAGACCCATGGCGATACCGGCCACCGGCGCAACCAGCGGCACGCCGGCATCCATCAGGGCCATGGAGGAGCCGCAGACGCTGCCCATGGACGTGGAGCCGTTGGAAGCCAGCACTTCGCTGACGACGCGGACGGTGTACGGGAATTCCTCTTCGGGCGGCATGGCGGCCATGATGGCCCTTTCGGCCAGCGCGCCGTGCCCGATTTCGCGCCGTCCCGGGGATCCCACACGCCGGGCCTCTCCCACACTATAGGGAGGGAAGTTGTAATGGTGCATGAACTGCTTGGTGTTGTCGGGGCCGACGGTGTCCAGCGTCTGCTTCATTGCCAACGAGGCCAGGGTGGCGATAGACAGCACCTGGGTCTGGCCGCGTGTGAACAGGCCGCTTCCGTGGGCGCGGGGCAGTTCGCCGACGCTACAGGTGATGGGTCGGATTTCATCCAGACTGCGGCCGTCGGGCCTGACGTTCTGGTTGAGGATACGGCCACGGACCTCTGCCTTGACCAAGTTCTTGAAGGATTCGGCGATTTCGCCAGATGAATAGTCCTCCACCAACTGGGTCATGACCTCGGCTTCGATGGCGTCAAGGCTGGCATCGCGTTCGCTCTTGAAGGAATTGCGCTCAAGCACCTCTGCGATTCGGCCGTTGACCAACGCGTCGATCTTTTTCTGACGCTCGTCGGCCGTTTCGTAATCCACGTGGACGGAAACCTTGTCCAAGCCTCGTTCGGCAACCAGGCGGTCGATGAGCTCGATGGTCTGCACGTTGCTTTCGTGGGCCAGGCGGATGCCCTCGAGGATGACTTCTTCCGAAACCTCCACGGAACCGGATTCGACCATCATGATGGCATCGCGATTGCTGGCCACCACCATGTTCAGTTCGGCTGCGTTGCTGTCCTGAAAGCTGGGATTGATGCGGTAATCGTTGCCATTCCAAGTGACACGGCATGCGCCGATGGGTCCGTCGAAGGGGATTTGGCTGAGGGACAGCGCTGCGGAGGCGGCGACCATGCCGAAGGTTTCCGGCGGGTGGTTCTCATCCACCGACAGAACGGTGATGATTACCTGTACTTCATTGTGCAGGCCCTTGGGAAACAGGGGCCTGATGCTGCGGTCGGTGAGGCGCGCCGACAGGATCGCTTCGGTTCCGGGGCGCCCCTCACGCCGGAAGAAGCTGCCGGGGATCTTGCCGACCGCGTAGAGGCGTTCTTCAAATTCCACGGTCAAAGGGAGGAAATCGATCCCTTCCCGAGCCTGCTCGGACATTACCGCAGTTGCCAGTAGTATCGTTTCGCCGCAGGTTATGGTTACCGACCCGTGGGCCTGCTGGGCCAACCGGCCCGTTTCAAGAGTGATGGGTTGTCCGCCGATTTCGCCCTCTATGGCGAATGGGTTCATGAGTCCGTTGGTGTTTTCAGTCGTGGTCATAACAGGGTTGTTTTCTACCTCTCTCTTCCGATACGTGGTTCCGGCCGCCCGTGTACGTTTATGCGCCAACCTGGAACAGAATAGTGCGGCAATGCGACCGGATTTCTTCTCTGCCGCCGCGTTGGGTCACCGGCGGCCTCCTCCATATCCTCCTCCCTCTCTCACCTCGCACAAGAATAAGCGCCGGCCTTGGATCAGCGACTATCTGTCGCTGTGCGAACGATTTTTGGCCGCGCACGTGATGTTTGGGAGCCTGCTGATGCGCGCACGATTTGTCCACGCGGCTTGGCGAGTTGATATCGGTCACTTAACATGCGAGTGTCGGTGACCAGGAATTGGAACAGCAGATTATGTTACCGACGGAGTCCGAGCCTTCCGATCAGACTTTGGTATCGTCCGACGTCCTCGCGGCTAAGGTAATTCAACAGGCGGCGCCTTTTTGACACCATGGTTACCAAACCCCTGCGGGAATGCACATCCTTTCGATGTGTTCGGAGGTGATCGGTAACCTGCCGGATGCGTTCGGTGAGCATCGCGACTTGCAATTCGGTGGAGCCGGTATCGGTTTCGTGCGTCCGATATTCTTCAATGACTCGCTGCTTGACGTCGGGGTCCAACATTACTGTTTGTCTACCTTGCCTTGGCGGGCTGCTCGCCCGTGATGGGTCAACTCGTTTGTGCGGGAACAGGTTAGCACGATACTCGAAATTAGGCAAACGGGGCATGATTTCGTACATATCTCAAAACGCGACGCGTGATATCGAAATCACGTAAACATCCAGCGATGTCCGGTTGGTTTTTTCGGATTTCAAGACGTGAAAACCGGCTGTGCACGCGCGATAGGATAACGTCGTCGTCTCGGAGTCCATGGCTGCCCAAAACGTTGTGTTAGCATTTTACGTGGGCATCCGTTGCTTTGACGAAACAATCTGACCCTACATGACATCGAACGCATCATTTCTGTCCCGAGTCAGGGGCGTAGAACTGCTGCCCGGAGAACGGGTGGCTGCCTTCCTCAGTCCCGACGACGGCCTGTTGCGCGAGCCTCCCAAGGATGGGCGGCTATTGGTCGCTACCGACCGACGGTTCATAAACCTGGAAGACAGCGGACAAAGTCAAATCAGGCAAATTTTCGCGATGACTTCGGTGTCCGGCGCCAGTGTCCGGAACGACGTGCTGCGGGGTTTTTCGTGGAAACAATGGGTTTCGCTGATCGTGGGCGGGATCATCGTTTACGTGGCGTTGGCCTATTGGCTGGTTGACCGCCTGCCCCAGATCATCATTCCGGGGTTGAATCTGCACGTTTTCGCGCTGATAGTGATGATCCTAGTGATCCTGGCCGGTTGGTTGTTCTGGCGAGGATTCACGCAGCCGGGCGGAATGACGATCCACGTCCACGGCGTCAACTGGGACGTAGAGGCGCAGTGCACCGCCCAATACCGAGACTTGATGGGGTTCGCCAACGCGTTGTCCCTGATGCAGACGCGACGCCAAAGTTGGCAGTATTCAGGAGTTTGCGCTGAGGGGGAGTGAGGGGTCGACGTCCAGGGAAAGGTCCGAAACCTCCCCGCGCTGGTACTGATAGAAAGCCGCCGCCGCGATCATCGCGCCATTGTCGGTACATAGTACGGGACGGGGAATCAGAGCGGGCAGGGGCGAGTCGGACCGGATTCGGTGCCTCAAGCGGGAGTTGGCGGCGACACCGCCACCAAGCAGCAACCCGCGGGCTCCGTATTGGTCTGCCATCGCCAGCAGTTTGGCAGCCATGACATCCACCAAGGACTCCTGGAATTCTCGCGCCAAATGGGCCACCAGCCGGTCCAGTTGCGCCGGCTCTGATTCCGGCGGCGGATAGAGGCCGACATCCTGGGCACGATGCAGCAGGGCGGTTTTCACGCCGCTGAAACTGAAATCCAGAGTGTTCCGCATCCACGCCCTTGGTAGGGGTGACGACGCTCGTTGGACGGTTTCGTCGTAATCGTGGGAGTGAGGTTCCGGACCATCCAGCGTTTCGGCAGCTTTTTGAATTTCGGGGCCGCCGGGGAATCCCAGGCCGAGGACGCGGGCGGCTTTGTCGAACGCTTCACCAGCCGCATCGTCGCGAGTTCGTCCGACCAGCCGGTATTTGCCGTGCCCTTCCATCAGCACGAGGTCGGTGTGCCCCCCGGACGCAATGAGGCAGGCCAGCGGGAAACCCGGATCCTCAGATGGCGGGAGGTCGCCAGCATCCAGCCACGCCGCGTAAACGTGGCCTTCGAGGTGGTTGACTCCGATCAAGGGCAGGTCCAGCGCCAGGGACAGGGACTTGGCGGTGTTTACTCCGCTGATCAAAGCTCCGGCGAGTCCAGGGCCGTGGGTTACGGCAACTGCATCGACGTCTTCAAGACTTACGCCGGCGTCTGCGAGAGCGCGGCGAAGGGTGGGCTCCATGTCGCGGATGTGTTGCCGTGAGGCTAGCTCCGGGACGACTCCGCCATGTTCCGCATGGAGTCGGGCCTGAGACGCAATCACGTTGGAGTGGAGTATCCTCCCATCCTCGACCACGCCAACGGCCGTTTCGTCGCACGAAGTTTCTATTCCCAGGATGAGCATGTCTTGCGTAGCCGCCAAAATTGGATTCTTGGATTATATCAAGGCAACTTGCATACCAAGGGAACTTTGCGCCGACGGGACGCCGATGCTATTATCTCTGCGAATAAATAAAATCAGGTATGACCTGATGCTCGTGCCACAACGCCGAGCAGGCACAGGAGGTAGACGGCCCCGATGATGGACATTGCGCCCGATGGTTTATCCTGGTGCGTCGTCTTATTGCAGAGCGGTCTAATTGACGGCGATTTCGTCATCCCATTGAGCGTGCAGGTCGCGCTGCTCGTCATCAGTTTCCTCGGGGTAGCCTTCTTCACCAGCGCCGAGTCCGCGCTGATAGCGGTCAACAAGATCCGGGTGCGGTTCCTGGTGGAGCAGGGGAACGCGGCTGCTAGGACAGTCGATCGAGTATTGTCTCAACACGAAAAGTTCTTTGCCACCATTCTACTGAGTCAGAACGCGTTCACGATATTCGCGACGGCCATCGGGACGGCGTTGGCGGCTGAAGCGCTGCAGGACTCGGCTTACGCGGCGATCTTGACGAGCGTGGTGATGACCGTCGTGATTTCCATTTTTGGGGAGATAACCCCGAAGACGTTGGCCGCGACTTACTCCGATCGTTGGGCATTGGTCGCCGCCCGGCCAGTGGGCTGGTCGATGTGGCTTTGCACTCCGTTCATCTACTTTTTTACGGTTATGCCCAAGCTGATCTACAAAATTCTGCGCACCGAGGAGGACCGCTGGCAAACGTCGTTCACGGAGGGCGAGCTTCGCATGATGATCGACCTGTCGCGGGAACAGGGCGCAGTTGAATCGGGAGAAGCCGAGCGGTTGAATCGCGTGTTCCATTTTCGAGACCGACGGATCAGCGACATCATGACGCCGCGGACGGAAATAGTGTGGATCGAAAAGGGAACCACGCTGGAGGAGTTCCTGGAACTGTACGCGGAGCATAGCCACACGAGATTTCCGGTGTTTGAAGACACGCAAGAAACCGTTCTCGGAGTGCTTTCCAACAAAGAGGTGCTAATTGCACAAAGTCGTGGTCAGATTGGCCGTGGAGACGCAGTGACTGAAACCATGCGCGATGTCGATTTCATTCCGGAAACGGTGTCAGTGTCGGATGCGTTTGATGCCATGCAGGAAAAACGGTTATCCATGATGCTGGTCACCAACGAATACGGGGGCATCGCCGGCCTCGTGACGCTGAAACAGCTGACCGGGGTGATAGTTGGCACGTTGATTGACGACGACCCGCCGGCGGAGGCAGAGCACTCGAGCATCGTGGAATTGGACGACGGCGGCTACCTGCTGGACGGGGGAATCACGATCATCGAGATCAACGACCGGCTCGAATCTTCCGGGATTGCCGTGCCCGAAGGCGACTACAACACCATAGCGGGGTTGATCCTGCACGAACGCGAGGGCGAAATACCGAGCGTTTTCGACACTGTTTTTACGGGTGAGTTGGCGGTCACCGTGACCGATATGGTCGGGGCGCGCATCAATAAAGTGCGACTCGAAAAGGTTCCTGCATCCAGTCGGGAGTCCGCCCGATGAGGCTGCACCTTTTGCGGCACGGAGAAACGGACGTCAATGCGGCCGGCCGGCTGCAGGGTTCAATGGATTCGACCCTCACACCGTTGGGTAGGCGACAGGCCCGGGACCTGGGAGTAGCCAGCATCGCGTGGCAACCGGCGGCGATTTATTCCAGCCCCCTTTCGCGGGCTCGGGACGTGGCCGAGCAGATCGGTTCAACGACGGGGGTGGCGGTCAAGATAGAGCCGCGAATCATTGAAATGGATATGGGCGCCCTGGAGGGCGTTACCATACAGCAGATGCGCGACGGATGGCCCGATTTGTACCAAGGGTGGCGACAGGACGCCAGCAGCGTTACCATGCCGAACGGTGAATCGTTGGGCGACGTGCAACTGAGGGCCATGGCCGCTATTGACGACTTTGACGAACGGCACGAAGTTGACGACACGGTAATCGCGGTGACCCACAATTTCACCATCCGGTGTATCGTGGCGGCGGTGCTGCACCTGCCCCTAGCGAACATCAACCACATGGACCTTTCGTTGGGCAGCCGCACCACCATCACCACTGGGCGGCGAGGTCGGCGTCTCAATGGGTACAACGCGGTGGACCACCTGACCCCGGCTAATCGTGTCGGGTATTAGCTTGCGAAATGCAGGGCCGCCGAAGCCGCAGATACCGCCATTACCTTCCTCGCAACTCGTCGGCATCGCACGTTCGGAGACCCGTGTCAGCGATACGCAGAGTGCATTTCAAAACCCTGGAGTCCGCCCGGCGACTGGACGTGTCGGACTCCGACACGGTGGTGGTGGGCATCTCCGGCGGGCCCGATTCAACGTGCCTGCTGGATGTACTAGCGAACGTCCGTCGACGATTGGGCATCAGGTTTGGACTGCACGCTGCCCATTTGATCCACGACTTCCGGGGTCAGGAAAAATACGACGATGCCCAGTTCGTACGAGACTACTGTCAGCAATGGAACCGGCAACTGACGGTGGAAGAGGTGGACGTGGCCGCATACCAACAGGACAAGGGGATAAGCTCTTTCGAACAGGCGGCGCGCGACTTGCGTTATGAGTTCCTGGGTCGAGTAGCGGAGACAGTGGGCGCCAGGTATGTGGCCGTGGCGCATACGGCGGATGATCTGGCCGAAACGGTGCTGCTGCATATAGCCAGGGGCAGCGGGGTTCACGGGCTACGGGGGATGGACGAAGTTTCGGAGTGGCCTTACCCAGGCAACAAATACGCGCCGCTGCTGTGGCGTCCGTTGCTGGAGGCGCGACGAGCCGACACCATGGGGTACTGCCGAGCGCGGGGCATCGGTTACCGGGATGACACCACGAACTACATGCAGGATTTCGCTCGAAACCGGGTTCGGCTGAATCTCATGCCCGCGCTGGCAGAGCAACTGAATCCGCGGGTGGTCAATGCGCTGGGTAGGCTGGCCCGAACCGCCAGTATCCAGTTGGATTTCCTGGAGAAGTGCGCGGATGAATGCTGGCCCACGGTAGCGCCAGATTCTTCTTCCGCGGGCGGCGTTGTTAGGTTGCGCCGGGATAAGTTGGCTGAACTGCATCCGGCTTTGCGGACTTTGATTTTGAGGCGCGCGTGGGTGACGGCAACCGGAACCAGCAAACGTTTGACCGAAGGACATCTGCAGCAGATGGCGTCGATTGCGGCCGGAAACGCGTCGGGAAGAACGGCGGTGCTGCCTGGTGGTTATACAGTCCGCTCCGAGGGGAAGTGGCTGGAGATTTACGCTGAAAACCCTATCGGCCGATGCCCGTATCCAAAAGCCTTCGGAGAATTTCGGCTTACATTGCCCTGGGGTCCGATCGCCATAGGGGTAACTAAGCGCGGCGGCTGGGAGGTGACCGCCCAGAAAGTGACGCTGTCTGGCGGGGACTCGCTGGACTCTGGCGATCCCATGCAAACCTACGCTTCCGCTGCTGCTCTGGCGGAAGGCGCTACGGTCAGGACGTGGCAACCGGGCGATCGCATTCAACCGTTAGGGATGTCCGGGCATCGCAAGTTGCAGGATCTTTTCACCGACGCCGGGGTACCCAGGGATTGGCGTTCGCGAGTACCGCTGGTGGTTACGCCCAGCGGTGTCGCGTGGGTCGTGGGGGTGCGAATAGCCGATTGGGCTGCGGTTCAACCCACGCCCGGCGAGGACGCCGAGGCGGTTCTGTTGACATTCCAGCTCGACCATCAACACGGCATCGAGACCTCTGATGTCTGAATAGTGTCGATCAAGCCTTGCTCACGTTGGATCGCCATCGGGACGGGCTATCGTGGTCAAAAGGGCCTCCGAAAAACCAGATTTAGGGTTTCCATTCACATTCTCGTGACTAAATCTTTGTGTAGAATAAAAATCTGACCTCAAAACATTGTCGCGAGTTAGATTGTTTGCGGCTTTCGCTGTCCGTGTATAAAACCGTCGGAAACTGAGGGAGGCTGATTTGTCGGTTCGCAACCTGGCCAACTTCCTGGTGCACCTGTTCGGCGACAGCGACGAACTGGAAGAAATTTACCTTTCGGCGGTACACGACCACTGCCTGTTTTGTCGGGAGCCGATCAACGATTCCAAATCTTACCTGGAATTCCGGGTATGTCCGTTTTGCCGGTTCCATTACACCCTGTCGGCGAGACAGCGGATCGAGATGATCGCGGACCGGCGAAGCTTCCGGGAACAAAACCGTTATGTGCGTTCGTTGTCCCCGTTGACTTTCTCCAACCGCTCTGACTCTATTCCGACTGAATACGATGCGGAGTTGACGGAGAATCAGGACCGGACCGGGTTGACCGAAGCCGCGGTGACCGGGACGTGCCGGATAGAAGGCAGGAACGTCGTGCTGATTGTCCTGGATTACGGGTTTATGGGTGGCAGCATGAGCAGCGTGGTCGGCGAAAAGGTCGCGCTGGCGTTTGAACTCGCTGCGCGCCGCAGTTTGCCAATGGTTGCGGTGGTGTCGGGAGGAGGGGCGAGAACTCAAGAAGGCGTGCTATCGCTGATGCAGATGGCGAAGACGGTTACCGCCGCCAACCGGCTCAGGGAGTCAGCCTCACCCTTTATCGCAGTGCTGGCAAACCCGTCAACCGGGCAAGCCTACGCTAGCTTCGCCAACCTGGCAGACATCATCATCGCGGAACCGGGTTCCGTGGTCGGACTGTCTCCCATTCGTACCATGATTGAGGCGACCGGGCGGCAACTGCCTCCGGATGTGCACACCGCCGAGTATCACCTGCAACGTGGTTTGCTGGACAACGTGGTTGACCGGGAGAGCCTCCGGGGTCGTTTGAGCCGACTGCTGGATCTGCTGGTGGAACCGGAAGGGATTAAATTGGGACGGAGGGCTGTGTCCAGGCTCCAAGCGCCGCCGGTTGATGACACCGAGACGTGGGAGTCTTTGGCGGCGGTAACCCACGACGAACGGCCGGATGCCCTCTACTACATGCGGCACATCCTGCAAGAGTTCTTCGAGATTTGCGGCGATCGGGTGAGCGGAGACGACCGTTCGGTGGTCGGCGGGCTGGGACTGTTGCGAGGGCACCCGGTGGTGGGGATTGGGCAGCAAAGGACCCACGCCGGCGACGCGGAAGGAAGCCGCTACCACATCAGGCCGGAGGGTCTGAGGAAGGCACAACGGTTGATGCGGCTGGCCTCGCGGTTCAATCTGCCGCTGGTCACGTTCATCGACTCCCAAGGCGCGGATCCGCGGTTGGAATCCGAGGAGCAGGGCGTGGGCAACGCGATTGCGAGTAATCTATCACTGATGCTTGACGCCCCAACGCCAGTCGTGTCGGTGATCATCGGTGAGTCGGGCAACGAAGCGGCGTTGGCGATGAGCGTGTCCGACCGGATCCTGATGCAGCAATACGCGGTCTATTCGCCCATTTCGCTGCACCACACGGTGGGCGGGCCGTCTCGGGAGCGATATCTGACGCGTGAAGCGGCGGAGGTCCTGATGATGACGGCAAGGGACTGCCAGGAACTGGGCATCATTGACCAGATAGTGCCGGAGCCGGCCGGTGGGTCCCACAACGACCCGCGCCGGGCCGCAGAGGACCTGGAATATTCCATCTACAGGCACCTGGCCGCAACGAGCCGAGTCTCTACCAGCAAGCTGATCAAGGGTCGCTACAAGAAATTCAGGCAGATGGGCGAACTTAATCCCTTTGCCCATTCCGCGATCCAACAGGAGGTGGCTGCCCTGCTGCGGATGCATTGGGCTGGTGATCTCGGTATCGAAGAGGATTTGGCGTTGGACGCACGGGTCGAACCGCTGGCGCTGACGGAAGGGCTTGAAAGGGAAGCCTCATGATCCCGTGCGGGTGGTCCCATCACCCGGACCAATAAACCAGGCAACAAAAAAGAGGCCTATCCCAACATGAGGTAGGCCTCTTCATCTTTTCAGGACACTACGCTTCCAGGCCGTGCGCCTTAAGACTTCCTCTCAACTGATCGGCGACCGAGGCGTATTCCGCTCCGACCGTGTCGTCCACCAGCACCGTCGGCTTGCTGGTGTCGCGATACGAGGGACGCAAAGACATGCTGCCCAGGAACGGTGCGTCGATATCATCGGCCAATTGGCGACCGGCGCCTTCTCCGAAGATCTCGCCGCAGTAGTTCTCGACCACACCGACGACGTTGAGGTTGAGCTTGCGGATCATGTTGATGCACCGCCGGGCGTCGACGATCGCCAGGTCCTGCGGCGTGCTGACCACGACGAAGCCGTCCATCGGAAGCGTCTGCATAACCGTCAATGGTGAATCGGAGGTGCCTGGGGGCAGGTCGACGATGAGGTAATCGAGTTCACCCCAATCGGTGGCCTGGAGGAACTGGTTGATCGCGTTGTGGATCATCGGCCCACGCCAGATGATGGCCTCGTCCTCGTTCTCCTGGAAGAACGCCATCGAGACCACCTTGACGCCATGGCCCAGGGCGGGAGTGATCTGTCCCTCTCGGTAATCGGGTTTGTCCTCGATTCCCATGACCCGGGTAACGTTGGGGCAATCGATGTCAACGTCCAGGAGGCCAACCCGCTCGCCCTGGGCGGCCAGCGTAGTGGCGAGGTTGCAGGCGACGGTGGTCTTGCCCACGCCGCCCTTGCCGCTGTACACGCCGATCTTGGTGCGGACGGAAGCGAGCCGGTCGGTGATCTGTCGCTTCTGCTCCCACTGGCGGCGAATCTGCTGCAAGCGGGCGTTCTGTTGCGCGTTGGGTTGCTGGGGCGTAGCCATCGTGCGCTGGCCTCCGGGTCGGGGCGACGTTGTTGGTGAATCGAGTTAGATACCCAGCATGTTGCGGGCTTCCTCGCTGATCAGGTCGGGGGACCAAGGGGGATCAAAGGTCAGTTCGATGTTCACCTCTTCGACGCCCTCTACGTCCTGCACTGCCCATTCAGCCTGCTGCGCGATATGGGGCCCCATGCCGCAGCCGGGGAACGTCAGCGTCATCTGGACGAAAACATCGTTGGCGTCGCTCACCTGCACGTCATAAATCAGGCCGAGATCCACGACATTGACCGGGATTTCCGGGTCATATACCGTCCTGAGGGCTTCGTAGACTTCTTCACGATCAACCGTTGCCGGCATTTTAGGCCTCCTATAATCCGAAGGTATGATGCGACATTATATCTGAAATAGTCCGGCGACGGGCACAGATAAGCCGGTGTCCGCAGGGCCTTTCCAAAGTTGATCCGTCATTCCCGCGGAAGGGGGAACCCAGGCGGTCATTGTGTTCAGATTGTTCTGGATTCCGGCTTTCGCCGGAATGACGGTTTGGGGTGAAAGGACGCTAGCCGGGACTTTGAAAAGGCCCTGCGGTGAACGGCGACGCCAATGTATGATGATCGCGATCAACTTAGAGCGCTCTGGAGATTGGACATGGTTGACATTTTGTTTGCCAACGGAAACGTGATTGACGGCACCGGAACCGCTTCGTTTCGGGGGAGCGTTGCGGTTACGGGAGACACTGTGCAGGTCATCGTTGGCGATGCTTCGTCGGTAGGCGCCGGGCGCGTGATCGACGCCAGCCGATATGTCATCTGTCCGGGTTTCATCGACATGCATTCCCACTCCGACCTGAAACTGCTGACCGAGCCGAATCACGAAGCGAAGGTTCGGCAGGGGGTTACTACCGAGGGTCTGGGCATGGATGGTCTGTCCTATGCGCCGACTACGCCGCGCGCGCTGGAGCAACTGCTGGCGTACCTGGCGGCCGTGAACGGGACTCCGCCAGACGGCGTGCGTTGGAGCAGCGTCGCGGATTTCCTGGCGCTGTTCGACGGCAATTCCGCCTGCAACGTGTTCCATTTCGTTCCCCACGCCGCGATCAGGGTCGCCGTGATGGGATGGTCGTCGCGCTTGCCCACCGATACCGAGTTAGCGCAGATGCAGGACCTGACTCGCCAGGGCATGCGGGACGGCGCTTTCGGATTTACCACCGGGCTGACCTATGCTCCGGGTGCCTACAGCAACACAGACGAATTGGCTGCCATCGCGTCCGTTGCCGCCGAGGAGGGCGGATTCTACTGCACCCACGCGCGCTACACGCTGGGAGATCGGCTCCTGGACCCGTTCCGGGAAGCGGTGGAAATCGGGCGACGGTCGGGCGCGCCGGTGCATATTTCGCACTATCACAGCCCGGTGGCCGGCTTGGGGGAGCAGATGACGGGGCTCGTGGACGACGCCCGCAACCGGGATCAGGACGTGACCTACGACCAATATCCCTACCCGGCCGCCAGCACCATCCTGCACTCCCTCCTACCCTATTGGGTACATGCCGGCGGGCCCCAGGCGCTGCTGACCCGCATCGCAGACCCCCAGGTGCGGGAGTTGATGGTCCAGGCGGTGGAACCCCAATGGGGCGGGCAGACCCTGGACAACTACATCTTTGCCCACATCGCCTCCGACAAGAACAAGGAATGGGAAGGGCGCTCGCTGGAGGAACTGGCCCTGCACCGGGGCGGGCGCATGGTCGATGCGGTGTGCGATTTGTTGCTGGAGGAGGACCTGCAAGTAGCGTTCGTCGCACGCACGGGCAACGTGGAGAACATCCGCGAAATCGCATCCCATCCGGCGCAGATGATCGGCACTGACGCCATCCTGACCGGCGGGCGGCCCAACCCGCGAACCTACGGCACGTACCCTTATGTTCTGGCGCAGTTCGTGCGGGGCGAGGGTCTTTTCTCACTGGAGGAAGCCATCCGCAAAATGACCGGAGCGCCGGCCGGACGGTTGGGGTTGTCCGATCGTGGTGTGATTCGCGACGGCGCCAAGGCTGACCTGGTGCTGTTCGACCCGCAGACGGTGGACACTCCAGCTACGTTTGACGATCCGGTGCAGTTTCCGGTTGGCATCGATTATGTGGCGGTCAACGGGACGTTAGTTATTGACAACGGGGAGCATACCGGGGCGCGGCCGGGGCGGGCGTTGCGGAGTCAATAGCACAGAGTTAACGACTGTCCGCTGCAAGATGTGCTGGTAAACCCGGATTCGGGCGCTGTGGCTTGCCTCGGTTCAAATTTTCGTATTTCTCCCGGTATGCCAGTCGAATCTTTTCTTCAGCCGCCTGAACCAGCGTTGACCAAGCGCGCTGATAAACGCGCTCTGCGGCCTGAACATCCAAGTACAAATTGTTGTCATACCGCCATTCGCTAAATTCGTCGCTTTGCTCGCGCGTCCGGTCCAAATATTCGGTCAAGCGGTCATGGAATATTTTTGCCCGGTGCCTCTTGCCGCCCAATAGCGGTCGCTGTGTTCTCCAGTCTGACTGGTTTTGGCGCTCGATGGCTGCCAGAGTCCTTTGACGTTGTGCCCAATCCTCCCACTCGGCCGCTCGGATCCAATTCTCTGCGTCCTCGTATCCCATCTGTTCCCAATCGACGTCGACAATCTGCATCCATTCGATCTCTTGTTGACTGATGCTCCGCAACGCTTCCTCTATTTCAACATCGTCAAGTCTGACGATGTTGCGCTCATATTTTTCCACCATTGTTTGAATCGTTTCTCTGCACACTTGAGATATGTTGACCTGCGACCTCAATGGTTCAAACCGCCCCAGAAGCTCGTCAGGAATGTTTACTCCGATGCGCAAGGTGTGGCCTCCTTCCAATGAATTGCGTATGTCGTATGCTGTATATTAGCATACGACATACGCATTGCACAGTCAACCGTCCAAATAGAACTCGGTTGCCCCTCCTATTCCCATAGGGCATAATTGCGGCCTGAATTCACGCAGGCATCATGCCGGCTGGGGCCGGCCGCGAGGCACATCATGGACTTTGAACCCCGTTATACCGCCGAGCAGGAAGCGTTCCGCACCGAGGTGCAGGAGTGGCTTCGCGACAACATTCCGTCCGGCATCGAGCATCCCGCCGACTCGATAGACCTTACCTACGAGCAGTACCAGCTTCGGCGCGATCTGGGGCGTAAGCTGGGGGAGAAAGGTTGGCTGTGGCCGACAGCCCCTGAAGAATACGGCGGTGGCGGTTTGACCGTCGACCACTCCGTGGTACTGGAAGAGGAGATTGACGGTTACAACCTGTCGCTCCCGCCCTATTACGACTCCGGCGGACGGTTAGGGGGTAACTCCATCCTGGTGTGGGGCTCCGAAGAGCAGAAGCAGGAATTCTTGCCCAAGATTTTCAAGGGCGAAATCCGCACGTGGCAGTTGCTGACCGAGCCCGAAGCCGGTTCTGATTTGGCCAACGCCAAGACATCCGCCCGGCGCGACGGGGATGACTACGTCATCAACGGTCAGAAGGTGTACGTGGGCAGCGCCCACGGCTCCGATTACATGTGGACCATCACCTGCACTGATCCGGAAGGCGACCGCCACCAGAACCTGAGCTGGTTCATGGTCCCGTCCGACCTTCCCGGAATCAGCGTGTTTCCCATGGATTTGCTCTCTTCGGCGGGCGAGTCGGGCGCGGGTTCCGGCGTCAAGAACATCGTCTATTTCGACAACGTCCGGGTTCCCGCCCGCAACCTCATCGGCGGGGAGAACGAAGGCTGGAAAGTTGCCACGACGCACCTGGAGCTCGAACACGGAACGGGCGGGCGAATTGGCCGTAACTGGATCGTCGACCGCATCTTTGAGTACTGCACTACCAACAACCGGCGCGGCGAAGCCCTCAGCAAGGACCCGGATGTGCGCGAGCGGTTGATCGACATCTACATCGACGCAGAGATCGGGCGACTGTTCCAACTGCGGAATTATTGGATGCGTCACAGCGGCGCACACATCACCTACGAAGGCCCGCAGGCGTCGTACTTCCGCAAGATGTCCGGCCTGCGCATCGCCACCGGCATCCTGGACATCCTGGGCCCGGCTGCATTGACCAAAGATTCGCAGTGGGGAGCCGGAGAAGGCCACATAGAGGCGCACCAGCGGGCGGCAATCATCGCCCTGCATCCGGGCGGTACCACTGACATCCAGAAGGTCATCATGTCCCGGCGGATCGGTATCGGCCGGCAGCAACGGGAACGGGCCGGTGCCTTGGCCTGACGACATCCGGCACTTTAACGTCCAGAGGTAACCGCGCAGGAGCTAACATTCGATGGATTTGTCCCTTACGGAAGAACAGGAAATGCTGAAGGCGGCGGTGCGCCGCTTCGTGGACACCGAATACCCCAAGGAAACATTGCTCGAACTCTCCGCCACCGGCCAGAGCGCTCCGTCGGAGCCGTGGTCCAAACTGGCGTCCACCGGCTGGCTGGGTATCATCATACCCACCGAGTACGGGGGAGAAGGTGGTTCGTTCACCGACGCTGGGGTGCTATTCGAGGAGTTGGGCCGCGGCCCGGTTCCGGGACCGCACCTGAGCAGCGCGGCGCTGGGAGCCCTTGCGATTTTGGAAGCTGGAACGGAAGAGCAGAAACGGTCACTGCTACCCGACATCGCCGCCGGCCGACGGACGGTCGCTCTGGCGATCACGGAAGCCGACTACCAGTGGGACGAGTCAGACGTGCAGGCCATAGCGGCAGCCGACGGCGATGGATTCCGGATCTCAGGCACCAAGGTTTACGTGTACGACGCGGCGGCGGCCACCGACCTGATCTGCGCCGTACGCACCGAGAATCGCCAACACGTGGGACTGGTGGTTGTGCCTGCCGACGCTCCAGGGGTCTCGGTCCGCAAGCTGGAGGGTTTCGCCTGGAACTTGGCGGAGGTCCGTCTGGACGGGGTGCAGGTCGGTCAGTCGGCAGTGCTTTCGGGACGCGCCATGCCGGGTTCCAGCCCGTTTTCGGGCGGTTGGCTGGCGTTGGAGCAGGCGGTGGCCGCCGCTATTCCGCTGTTGTGCGCGTACCAGGTTGGTGGTTCGCAGCAGGTGTACGAGATGTCGGTGGATTACAGCCGCACGCGGATCCAGTTCGGCACACCCATTGGGAGATTTCAAAGGGTCCAGGACCACATAATCAACCTGGTCAACGAGTTGGATTCGGCGCGGTGGACGACGTACGAAGCACTGTGGAAGCTGGACTCCGAACGCGAGGCCGCCGACAGCATCCACCTGGCCAAGACCGTGAGCAGCGCCGCCTACTACAACGCGTGCAACCACGCGCACGAGGTGCATGCGGGCGTGGGCAGCACGACCGAATACGGTCTGACTCTGCACACCACGGCTTCGCGGACTTTGTACCAGTTCCTGGGTGATCCGAAGTTCCACCGGCGACGGCTGGCGGACGCACTGGGCCTGTAATGGCGGGCGGCGAAAACCCCTAAAACCTGGGGCGGGTCAGAAACCCGCCCCTATCGCTTAAATCTGGCCCATGTCCTTTACGGCTTCCTGCACTTCCTTTTGGAGCGCCTGGAACACCTCGCTCACGCTGCCCCGGGCGTCGATGGTGGTGAACTCGTGCTCCTTGGCCAAGCTTCTGAATTCGTCCAGCAACGCGCTCTGGTAGCGAATGAAGTTATCGTGCAGATCCGGCCCCCTGAGGAAATCCTCGCCCGATTCCCAATGGTCCAACTGCCGCACCGCCAGCACTCGTGGGAGCAGCTGTTCAACGTCCACGTCCAGGTAAAGGACACGGTCGGGAATCGCGGCGAATTCAAACACGTCGTTCAGCCAACGAGCCGGCACTCCACGCACGCGGGCTCGAGCGATGATGGAGAAGATATAACGGTCGACCAGCGCGACCATCCCGGTCCGCAGTGCTGGGACAATGCTTTTTTCGAGCCGGTCCCAGAAGTCCGTCGCGTAAAACAGGTTCAGGGTCAACGCGTCGAGCGTGTTGCCACGCATGGCCCGGTTGATGCCCGATGCGGCAAGCTCAGAACGCCGGAACCCGGTAACGGTGACCGCGTATCCTTCAGCCTCCAGCCACTCTTGCAACATCGCGATTTGCGTCGACCGACCGACGCCGTCCGTGCCCTCCAGCACGATCAATCGGCCGGGGGTCTCCTCGCCGCTTACGTTGGGCGGAGTGTGGCCGTAAAACCTGATTGTGTCCATCTCATCGCTCCGATCAGGGATTCGCCAATGGCAAGGAAGACTGGGCTACAGATCAGATACTTCCGTCTCGGTGGGCCGTCGTCGCATGGGCGGAGTGATATAACGGCCGGTCAATCCAGCCTTGCCCAAGGCTTCCGGTACGCTTTGATTGCCGCCCGACATGGCATCCTTGATCAGCGGCTCGACGTACTGCCGCACCAACTGCTGCTGGACCGCTATCGGCTGGGTGGCGTCGATGACAGTCATGCCGAATTCCTCGGTCATGGCGTCGTACTCATCCAGCAACCTACCCTGGAATATCCGGAACGACTCTTCCCGGTCGTTGGAAAAGCCCATGTCCTGGCCGGATTCGTAATATCCAAGCTCCTCGCGGCCACTGTTGATGCGTTGGATCGACACATCTAAGGGTGTTCGGAAGTACAACGCCAAAGAGGGCTGCACGGCGAACGAGTAGATACGTCGCAGCCAGTCGCGGTCAACGCCGCGCGCGGAGTCCCTAGCGAAAGCGGTGTACACGTAACGGTCCGCCAACACGATCGCGCCGGCGCGCAGAGCGGGCAAAATCTGGGCGTGGACGCGATTGGCGAAGTCCGCCGTGTGGATCAGGCTGAACGACATGGGCGTCAGCAACTCTTCGACCTTGCCGCGCTTGGTGGTACGGCGGACTATCGGCGATGAGTTCCACTCCGTGAACACCGTTACGAGGTTGCGGCTGGTCAACCATTTTTGGAGCAGGTCGATCTGAGTGCTCTTCCCGGAACCGTCGATGCCTTCGACGATGATGAGTTTGCCCGGGTAGTGACCGTCATCGGGGTGCTTCCCGTAGCGCTCACCCATTTTGTAAGCCAAATGCGCTTGTAGTGTGGTCATGATTCGCACCTCACGATGTTGATTTCCTCGCCGAACGCCGCCCGCCATTGGTCAGGTATGCCCGAGCCGGCCGCATCGGACCATGCCGGAGTGGACACGGTCAAAATACCATGTAGCCGTTCAAATCGCACGGTATTCGCGTCGACCCCGTAGGGTAAACGATTATCCAACTCCTCTGCTAACTTCAGCGCCACCGCTGCTTGTCGTATGGTTGCCAGATCCTTCCGGCTCAGCAGCCTGGACCGACGGAACCTAGTCGGCAATTTATCACGTTCTCCCGCGAGCAATATCGCTGCCACCAGCGTTGATTCCCGGTGTGTGAACCCGGGCAGATCGGTCCGCACTATTATACTCGCCGTCCTGTTGAGCCGGTTATAGAAGTCGATGGCGTTGCCAATGTCCAGCAGGAAGGCCGCACACTCTAGCGCTTGACGCATTTCACCACCGTCGTCCGGCCAAATCGACTCGGCAAGACCGGCGGCGACCGCCGCGCGTCTCCGGCCGCGCTGTGAGAACCGAGGGACGAATCGCGAGACCAGATCGGCGAGCGACGCGACCCGGACGGAGTCCAACAGCGGAACCCCCACCGGGCCTTGACTGTCCGACAAATCCGGATGGCGGGCCAAACCTTCTCGCAGCCCTTGGCCGGATACCAGGATGCCATCAGCGTTGGTGTATTGCGTCAGGGCGTGGGAGATGATTGCGCCGCCAACGATGGAGTGGGCGCGATCGGGATTCATGCCCTCCATTGAGGCGCGTTCGGCGCGGGAAACCGTCGCCAACTGCCGGGCCTGTGCCGCCAACGACTCCGCATCGATGCGGTACCCGTGTAGTTTTATGATGGGATATGGCTCCCGCCACCGATCCAGCCGGGACAACAGTCGGACGGAACCCCCGGAACCGATTAAGACGCCTCCGTCGGTTAACCGGGAAATTCCCGCTTCCGCCAGGGTAGTGCACACGAAGTCATATGCCGCATGGACATGTTCGGTCGTTGGCAAATCGGTCAAGTTGAACTGGTTGGCAATCCGGAGGCTTCCCAGTGGAAGCGAAACACTAGATTCCATCGTGCGGTTATTGAAACTGACCAATTCCGTGCTGCCGCCGCCAATGTCCGCGAGCAGGCCGTCAGTTACCGGAAGCCCGTGGATCGCTCCCAGGAAACAGTAAATCGCCTCATCGCCGCCGCGTATGATCCGGAGGGGGATGTCGAACCGCTTCACCGCCGCATCGACTATGGCTGACGCATTACCGGATTCACGGAGGGCTGCGGTTCCCACGGCGTGAATGGCCCGGACGCCAAACCCACGGGCGACCATGGCGAAATCCTCGAGCGCGTCCATCGTGCTGGCTACGCCGTGTTCGTCCAGCACGCCGTTTTTGCCAACATGGCTCATCAGGTTCAGGTTGACCCTTTGCTGGGCGACGATTTCAATTCCTCCGCCCGGGTTGACCTGCATGACCACCGCGCGCGCCGAGCCCGATCCCACGTCGATTATGGCTGTGTAGCACTCTTGGCCGTCGCGTTGGTCAGCGACGCCGGTGTGCAAAGATCCCAAACCGAGTTCCGGCTTTGTTATGTCGTTCCCAAGGATTGGCGACGCGTCGGCATTTGAGATCGTGGTCATTCAGTGGTTACTCCTACCGTGTGGATGCAACTGGTGGTGCGGCTCAACAATTCAAGCGAGTACAGACGCGATGCTATAATCCGGCGATTCAAGAAAACGAGAGGATTTTTGCAGGAGGTTTTTCATGCCCAGGCTCGAAGGCAAAGTGGCGATGGTAACGGGCGCGGCCCGAGGGATGGGCGAGGTGGAGGCTCGGTTGTTCGCCGAAGAAGGCGCGACGGTGGTGCTCTGCGACGTTTCCGACAGTGACGGCCAGCGGGTCGCGGAGGACATCGTCGCGCACGGCGGCGCGGCCGAATATCTCCACCTGAACGTCGCTGACGAGGATAACTGGGCGGACGTGATCGGCGATACCGTACGCCGGCACGGAAAACTGGACATCCTCGTCAACAACGCGGGCATCTCCGGATACGACGAGGAGAACAACTTGGGGACGTCCACCTGGGACCGCCTTTTGGATATCAACGCCAAGGGAGTTTTCCTCGGCATGAAACACGCGATTGGCGCGATGGAGCAGGCAGACGGCGGCAGCATCGTCAATATCTCGTCAATCTCGGGCATAGTGGGGCAGGACTTCATCCACATGGGCTACAACGCGTCCAAGGGCGCGGTGCGTTTGATGACCAAATCGGCCGCGGTCCGTTGGGCGGAGGCGGGAATCCGGGTCAATTCGGTGCATCCGGGCCTCATGCCGCCGATGGCCGGCGGGTCGGCATCATCTGAAACCAGGGATGCCATGATCGCCAACACCCCCATGAAACGCACCGGCCGTCGCGAGGAGGTTGCTTATGCGGTGCTGTTCCTCGCCAGCGACGAGGCGTCCTTCATTACGGGAGCCGAGCTCGTAGTTGACGGTGGTTTCACCGCGCAGTAGCGGCAATCCAAGGGCACACGCAATAAAAACGCCCGTATCCAAAAGGACTACGGGCTGTTTGATTTCTTGACGAATCATACCGTCTATCGCATTGATTCGGGCAGCGCGGCTATCTCGGATTCAAGGCGTTCGATGTCGGCTTCGTCGAGGTTGAAGTACTTGGCGTCCGGGTGGTGAAAAACGACGGCGGAAACGGAACCCTCCGGGTCCATCATGTATCCATCGGTGAGTTCAACTCCGATGTTTGCGGTAACGTCAAGCAGAGCGAACAGTTTCTCCTGATCCTCCAGGCGGGGACACGCCGGGTAGCCAAACGAGTAACGTTTTCCTCGATAGTTGGCCCGGAACAGGTCGCGCAGTTCCTCTTCGCCGCTCACTTTGAGGCCGGACGACTCGCCGATGGTCCACATGCTGCGGATGCGCTTGTGCAGCAGTTCAGCGAACCCCTCGGCTGACTCAATCGCCAACGCTTGCAGGGTGTGCGAATCCAGGTACCGCCCGTTGTTTTTCCACCGCTCGGACAGATCGCGGACGCCCGGGCCGACGGTGGTCGCGAACATCGCAAGATAGTCAGTAGGCCCGTCGCCAGTGGGACGAGCGTAGTCGGAAAGACACAACCCGTCGTTGCCGACCTGTCGCCCGAAGTAGAACCGTTCCAGTTCGGTTTCGGCGTCCGCCTCGTAGATGATCAGCCAATGCCCGTCGGAACGGCAGGGGAAGAACTTGAACACGGCGTTAGCGGTTATATCCGACCGAGACAGCATGATGTCCTCGACGCGCTGCACCTGCCGCCGCAGTTCCACCGCCTTGGGCTCGTCGTTGCGCAGGGCTTCCCAGAAGCGTCCCCGGTAGCCCAGGTGCCGCACGTACAGCATCTGCGGGTTGATGTACCCGAAGATCTCGTCCAGGTCGTAGTCCTCTAGGACGTGCAGTCGCAGGTCGGGCGGTCGCGGCGAGGAGTCCAACAACGGGACGGGGCGTTCTGTTTCGGCTAAAGACACGAGCTTTAACCTCTGGCCGCTGCGTCGCGCTGCATCTGCTCACTCTCCGACACCAAACGCGATGCCAGCAGTTCACGCTCGTCATCGTCCTGGATGGTGTTCGCGAGGGCCAATCCGCTCATTGCGTCGGGGGAATAGGCCACCAAGCCGTCGTATTCCGGCGCGATTCGCAGTCGGGTGAACCGGTTGGACAATGCGGCCCCGCCCACCAAAACCGGTACGCGGATGCCGGCGGTACGGAAATCCTGGACCGTTTCCACCATCATCTGAGCCGATTTCACCAACAGGCCCGACAAGCCGATGATATCGGGCTGGTGTTCGCGGAATCCGGCGATGAGTTCCTGAGCCGGCACCTTGATGCCGAGGTTCACCACTCGGTATCCGTTGTTTGACATGATGATCTCGACCAAGTTCTTGCCAATGTCGTGTACATCGCCTTTCACGGTGGCAAGGAGCACGCAACCCCGGGTGGCGGCGTCACTCCGCTCCATGTGGGGCTCAAGGTGAGCGACGGCGGTCTTCATGGCCTCTGCGCTCTGGAGGACTTCGGCTACGATCAGCTGGTTGGCGTTGAATTGCCGGCCGACCTCGTCCATCCCGGCCATGAGCGGGCCGTTGATGATCTCCAGCGGCGCGCGGTCCTGAAGAGCAATGTCCAGGTCGTCGGTCAGGCCTTCCTTGCTGCCCTCGATGATGCACTGGGCGAGCCTTTCGTCCAACGGCAGAGCGGACCTTTCTTCCGCGGATGCCCGGGGGGCGCGGTCGCGGAAATGAGCGGCGAACGCCGCCACCGGGTCGTCGCCACGGTTCCAGATCAGATCCTCGGAAAGCAGGCGTTCCTCTTCAGGGATGGTCGCGTACCGTTGCATCATCTCCGAGTTGACGATGGCCATGTCCAACCCGGCCTGAGTGCAGTGATAGAGGAACACCGAGTTGAACACCTCGCGGCCGGCAGCGGGCAACCCGAAGGACACGTTGGAGATGCCCAAGACAGTCTTGGTATTGGGCAACGCTTCCTTGATCAGCCGAACGCCTTCGATGGTTTCGGCGGCGGAACCGACGTAGTTCTCGTCGCCAGTTCCGGCGGGGAAGACCAGCGGGTCGAAGATTATGTCCTGCTCGGGAACGCCGTACTTTTCGGTAAGCAGTTGATGCGACCGCCGCGCGATTTCCAGCTTGCGCTCCCGCGTGATGGCCTGCGCCTGGTCGGGATCATCGTCGATGCAGCCCACCACCAGCGCGGCCCCGTACCGGCGCGCCAGCGGCACGACGCGTTGGAACCTTTCCTCTCCGTCCTCCAGGTTGATGGAGTTGATGATTGACTTACCCTGTAGGCGTTTCAACGACTCCTCGATGACCGCGGCGTCGGTGGAGTCGACCATGATCGGGGCCTTTACACGCCGGTTCAATTGATCGAGGAATTTGATCACGTCGGCAGTTTCGTCTCGGTCTGGGTCCTGCAAGCAAATATCGAGTATGTGGGCGCCGTTGCGGACCTGTCGCCGGCCGATTTCCGCCGCCTCTTCAAAGCGGTCCTCGCTGATGAGGCGCTTGAACCGACGGCTGCCGAGCACGTTGGTGCGTTCGCCCACAACGGTAGGCCGGGTGTCCTCGTTGACCACCACGGCTTCGATGCCGGAGACGCGGGTTTCGAGTGGCGCCTCGGCCGTGCGCGGAGCCTTTCCGGCCATGATCTCGTTGATCCTACGGATATGTTCGGGTCCGGTACCACAGCAACCGCCGGCCACGTTCAACCAGCCGTTCTGGGCGAACCGCTCCAGGGTTCCGGCCAGCATTTCTGGCGTTTCGTTGTAGTTGCCGTCCTCGTCGGGAAGGCCGGCGTTGGGGATGCACGCAATGGCAAACCTAGACAATTCCTGAACGGTCCGCACGTGGTCGGTCATGAACTCCGGCCCGGTGGCGCAGTTGAATCCGATCCATAGCAGTTCCCGATGTGCGAGCGACGTGTACAGCGCTTCGGCATCCTGGCCGGCCAACAAGGTGCCCATGGGTTCAATGGTGCCCTGTACGGCCACGGGCACCTGGGTACCCAGTTCGACTTGGGCCCGGTCAATGCCTTCCAACCCGGCTTTGATGTTGATGGTGTCCTGGCAAGTTTCCAATAGCAGGACGTCGGATCCACCTTCGATCAGGCCGGCGGCCTGTTGGTGATAATCCGCAGCGAGCTCGTCGAATGTCAGGCCGCCCGTGACCGAGATAGTTCGGGTGGTCGGCCCCATCGAGCCGGCCACGAAGCGCGGCTTGTCAGGTTGCTGGTCGCTGATTTCGTCGGCGACGCGCCGGGCGATGCCGGCTCCGGCGCGGTTGATCTCGCGAGCATGTGCGGCCAGATCGTACTCGCCGAGCACCAGAGCAGTCGCGCCGAAGGTGTTGGTTTCTACGATGTCGGCGCCAGCTTCAAGGTAATCCCGGTGGATATCGGCGATGACGTCCGGGCGGGTTATGTTAAGGTATTCGTTGCAACCCTCGTAGTCAGCGCCACCAAAATCCTCCGGTCCCAGCCCTCTGTCCTGGATCTGCGTTCCCATCGCTCCATCGATGATAAGAATTCGTTTTTTCAGGAGCGATTTCAGTTCATTGATACGTTCTAAAGAGTCCATAAATCACTGTCGATTGTACGTGAATTCACAATCAAGGCTACCCGCAATCGACTATCGTGTCAAACTTGGCGGCGGCATCACATGCGCAATATAGCGTGCGTTGGCACTGATTTCACGCCAAATTTGGAGGCATCGTATGGATGATATTTTCGTCGTGGCGGACGCTCCCAACCTGGGCGAGTTGCTGGCGATTCCGGCGCCCGCGGATAGCCTTTCGGACCTGTCAGACCGGGCGCGTGGTGTAATGCTGGGGCTGGCAGCAGGCAACCTGCTGGGCTTGGACGTGGAGGGCGCGTCACACCGGCAGATCGCAGATTGGTATCCCGATGGCGTGACCGAGATCGAGCCTGACGAGGCGCATCGGCCTCTGGATGACGACCTGGCGCAGGCGGTGGATCTGGGAGAGGCGTTGGTGGCGGGCGATGAATTCATCCAAGGTTTCATGCAACGGTTGATCGACTGGGCCCGGGACAACGGGCGCGGGATGGGCATTACCACCAGAGCCGTCATTGATGAACTGCGACGGGACAGACAGTTTCCCAACGCCGCTCGGGCGATTTACGAAAGCAGGAATCGAATAGCGCCCAACGGCGGCGTGATGCGATGCGCGCCGGTGGCGATTGCGCGGCGCAATGATCCGGGGCTATTGGTCAGAGACTCAGCGTCGACCTGCGCGGTGACGCATTACGCTCCAACGTGCCAGTGGTCGTGCGTCATCGTCAATGCGGTCATATCTCAGTTCCTCAACGGCGTCGAACCCGATCTGAACGCGTTGCTTAACGCAGCAAAAGCGGACGGTTGCCCTGATCTTTTGGAGATCGCTCGCCGGGACGGCATCCCATCGGCGATTCTGGAGGCAATCGCGACCGGCGATCCGGCTCCGGGGGGCAATGAGTGGCTGTTGCGCGACCATGGGCTCATCGGCCACACGTTGCTGGCGATGCAATTCGGCCTCTGGGCAGCGGTTACGCCCCTCAGCCTGGAGGATGCGTTAATAGCGTCAGTGGGCGCCGGCGGGGACACAGATACCAACGCTGCCGTGGCCGGCGCAGTCTTGGGCGCGCGTTATGGAGCGTCGTCCATCGCGCAGCGCTGGCTGGACTGCATCCCCCAACGGCAGCGAATCGAATCCCTGGCTGACGAGTTGGTTTCCCTATCGTCGGCTTAGCCGAAGTGCCGCGCCAGTTCCTCCCCGTTGCGGTCCAACCAGGCCACGTTCAGCGCGATCCGTTCCAACGCTTGCCGAATGGTGCGCTCGGCGGCGGGCGTGGGATGGTCCTCAAAGAACGCCGCGACGTCGTCACGCTTCTCGTTGGTCGTGAACGAGTTGGTGATGGCCACGAGGCGCATCAATCCAAACCCGCCGCCGCCGTAGCGCCGGTCGAATTCGTCCCACTGGTCCTTCAAAAACTCCCAAGCCAGGTCGCGACCCCGGGTATTTCCCGCTACCGCCGACACCACGAAAATGGTGTCCTGTAGTCGCACGTCATCGCTGAGTGAGCGTTCCAGCGTCTCCGTGAGTAGGTCTTCCTGCTGGAAACGGGCCAAGGACATCAGCAACCTGATCTTTTCCTCATGCAATTCTGCCGCGCGTTCCAGTTCCCAGATGCGGTCGTAAACGGCACGATCACCTTCCTGCGCCACCAAGCTGAACACCACGCCGCGCAGGTCGGGTCTCACGTTGGCGGCATCGACCTGGTAGTTTGCGAACAACTCCTGCGCCTGGCCGATCACGGTGGGGTCACCATAGACGCCGGCCTGACTGAGCACTGTCGAGCGCAATAGAGAGTCCAGGTGGCCCTCCCCCGGCCGAGGTTCCCAACCCGACCGCTGTGCGGACGGGGCGAATAGCTGCCGACCAAACGACCGGAACGATTCGAGGTAGGGTTCGTCCGCGATCAGGCCTTCGATTTCTCGCAGATTGGTGGCGAGGTCGCTCCACACCGAGGCGTCAATTTCGTTCTGATACGCCTCAGCCAGGGTCAGGAACCGGGTGACGGGCAGCAAACCCGCCTTGGCGAGCGCGTAAGCGTCGTTCTGGATGCCCAACCGGTCAGTGGCAGGGAGCATTTGGTTCTCAATGACCGGAACCAACCGATCCCAATCCTCATCGGTGTAGTTGACACGATAAAACCCGGTCTGGTCTGGATTGACCTTGAACCAATCCGGGTCGGACGGAGTGGCAACCGTCACCGTGCCGGTGGCGGCGTTCACCAACGTTGCGGTCAATCCGGCCCCTTCGGCGGTCACCGTCAGCGGTACGGGCCAGACCTGTTCCTCGTCGTCGTCCGAGGAGTCGCCCAGCACCGAATCGAAGACGAAGCGTTCCTGCTTCACCTCGAGAGCGAGGCCCCCTTCGGTCGGGGATGCCGCCACGTCCAGCACCGGGTATCCCATCTGTCCGGTCCAGCTGCCCATGATGGTATTAACGGGCTGGCCCGATGACTCCTCCAACGCGGTCCAGAGGTCGGTGGTTCGGGCGTTTTGGTAAGAGTGACGGTTCAGGTACACATTCAGGCCTTCCCTGAAAACGCTGGGCGTCAGGAAATGCTCCAACATCCGGAGGACGGACCCGCCTTTGCTGTAGCTGATGGCATCGAACAGTTGGCTGACCTCGGCGGGATTCAGCACCTCCTGTTCGATGGGGTGTGAATTTTTCAGCCCGTCCAGGTTGAACGCCCGGTTGGTGTCCATGTTGACGAATTGGGTCCACATGGACCATTCGGGGAACAGCCAGTCAACGGCCTTGGTGCCGACCCAAGTTGCGAAACTCTCGTTGAGCCAGAGGTCATCCCACCATTCCATGGTTACCAGGTCGCCGAACCACATATGGGCCATCTCGTGGGCCACGACCTCCGCGACCCTCTGGCGCGTCCCGGCGGAGGAATTCGCGGGATCCACCAACAAAGCCGTTTCGCGGTAGGTCACGCAGCCCCAGTTTTCCATGGCGCCGGCGGCGAAGTCCGGTATGGCCAGGTGGTCCAACTTGGGCAACGGATAGGGGATTCCGAAGTAGTCGTTGAAGAACGAGAGCAGTTTTACAGAGGTATCTAGGGCGAACTGCCCCTGCTCCTCTTTGCCACGCGTCATCCAGATGCCCACCAACGTACCGTCGGCGGCCTCTTTTTCGATGTGAGTCAGGTCGCCGATGACGAACGCCAACAGGTAGGTTGACATGATTGGCGTGGTGTCAAATTTTACGGTTTTGGTCCCAGCCGTTGGCCCCGGGCCCTCCTCGATGATGGGAGTGTTGGACACCGCCGCCATGTCTTCGGGAACGTTCAAAGTGGCCTGGAACGTAGCCTTCACCGCCGGCTCATCCCAGCACGGCAAGGCTCGCCGCGCATCCGTCGCTTCAAACTGCGTGGTGGCAAGGTACGCCGTCTCGCCTTCGGGGTTGGTGTACTGGCTGCGATAGAATCCACGGAGCTTGTCGTTCAACTCACCCGTGTATTTCATGCGCAGGTGATGATCGCCGACCACTCCTTCGGTTGAGGCCGCGCCAATGCTGATGGTGGCCGTTTCAGCGTCCGCGTTGTAAGAAACGGCAGATGCTTCTTGCGTGTGCTCACCGGCGCCATCAGTCCAGCCAAGCGATGCCGAATGGATCTCGATTTCCGAACAGTTCAACAGGATTTCGGTGGTGCCGGGCTCCATGCGGACGGTAATGTCAACCTCGCCGGCGAAGGTGAAGTCTTCAAAATTGGGGGTCAGTGTCAGGTCGTAGTGGACGGGACGAACGTTGTCTGGAAGGACGACGGCTTCGGCGGACGGCATCTAAGTTTCCTCCGGGATTTCTCCACAAAATGGGGTACGGCGTCAGTCTATCACACCGATTGTACCGCCCTAAAAAACGCACAAATTTCTACGCATAATACGCACAAATCCTATGTCTCTTGTGCGTAGCCCTTCATTGGGGAATAATGTGCGCCGCCTGGATTTGTCGGTCGGGCGTGCTTTGGTGTCGCATACGTGCCGTACGTTCTGGGTGAAAAGGCTGACCGTTCCAATTCAGACCGGCTTTTCCAAGCATTAATCTAAATGAACCACGAAGCGCTATTGTCACTGGGTCTGCTGGTCATAGGTACCAAGCTGGCCGAGGGGATATTCCGGCGATTGAGACTCAACGCGATCGTGGCATATGCTGCGGCTGGGATTTTGCTGGGGCCGGTGCTGAATCTGTCGGGAATCTGGCACATCGAATCCAGTGGACACCTAGAGTTACTTCTGACGCTCGGGGTGTTCATTTTCTTTTTCCTGATTGGTCTGGACGAAATAGACATTTCCAGTTTCATGGCGACCCTCAGGGGACACTATTTCGTTACGGCCATACTTTCGGTGATTTTCTCCCTGGGCATAGCCCTGCTCGTGACCACCGACTTGGTGTTCGATTTCGGATTGAGCCTAAATTTCACCGAAGCACTGGCCCTGGCCGGCGTATTGTCGATGACCAGCCTGGGTATCGTCGCCAAGGTTCTGGCCGACGAAGGTCGGCTTAGGGAACCGGTGGGCCTACAGATCTTCACCGTGGTGGTCATCGCCGAGTTGATCACGCTGTTGGTGATCGGGTTCAGCATCGGTGAACACTCGCACGAGTTGTCGGTGGTAGGGCTGTTGATCCTGTTGGGGAAGATCGTGGCTTTCGCAGTGGTGGGTTGGGTCTTGTCATCCAAGGTTCTGCCACCGCTGGTATCGCTGCTGCAACGCGTGATTCAAGTGCCCCAGTTGTCCTTGGGACTGCTCATAGGGATCTTGTTTCTGATGGTATTCGGGGCCGAATTGATGGGTTTGCATGGCTCCCTGGGCGCGTTGCTATTCGGCGCGTCTTTGTCCGGGTTGTCCTATCAGGCGCGACGAGAGATTTTGCCGGGGCTAAGGAGCGTAGCGGAGGGGTTCTTCGTGCCATTGTTCTTCGCATCGGCGGGTCTGCACTTCAGCTTTTCGTTCGTGACGCTGAACCCGTGGACCATGTTGGCGCTGGCCCTAGTCCCGTTCGTGGGCAACTTCATCGGCGCATTTATTGGGGCCTACGTTGCCCGGCTGACGGTTCCCTACGCCGTCGCATCGGGCCTCATGGGCAAGGGAGTCGCCGAAATCGCGCTCCTGCTCGTGCTATGGGAGACCGGCACCATTGACGAGGTAGTTTTCTCATTCCTGGTGCTGGTCATGTTCTGCTACATCCTGTTCATGCCGCCCGTGATCAGCTTCGCGGTCAACCGGGCCAGCCGCAAGCCGGACCTACCGACCAGCCTGGACGATATTCCCGCCGGAGTCATCGGCTTCGCGCTGGAGGACATCACCGTGGACGATATCCTGGACCGATCCCGCAACCACCCTGACCCTGACGTGACGGTGCGCGAATTCACAGAACGGTGGTTGGTGCCCTACCAGCACGATTACGTGGTGGCCGACAAGGACGCTTTCGTTGGCGTGGTGTCGTTGGAGATGCTCCGGTATTTGCCCAAGGGAGCCTGGGGCAGCACACCACTGGGCGATGTCCTGCGCAGGGATGCGCCCCTGGCAGCTCCGGACGACCACGTTGAAGACGTCCTGCACCGCATGTCCGAGAATTCCGTTTCGGTGATTCCGATTGTCGAAAAGGACAGCGAGCGGTTTCTGGGCGCCGTAACCAGCAACGACATCGTCGAATTGATGACGCTTGAGGCGACCGGCGCCCACTGAAATCGGCGCTGGGCACGCAATGCTATAATACCCGCGCCGTATTGTGATTTCCGGGTACGCTGTCGCGTGCACCGAAGTTGAGGAGGATTTGAATTGGCCGCCCGAACCATGTTCGAAAAAATTTGGGATGCCCACGTGGTACACGAGGAACCGGGGCAGCCCTCTCTCATTTATATAGATCTGCACCTGGTGCACGAGGTCACCTCGCCGCAGGCGTTCGACGGCCTGCGCATGGCCGGCCGCAAGGTTCGTCGGCCCGACCTGACGGTGGCCACCGCCGACCACAACACACCCACCTGGGAGTTGACCCGACCCATCGAAGACCAGATTTCCAAGGCTCAATTGGACGCATTAGACCGCAACGCCGCCGAGTTTGAGTTGCCGTTCTACTACGACCGTTTCAGCGAGAACCAGGGCATCGTCCACGTCATAGGGCCCGACCTGGGTTACACGCTGCCCGGCAAGACCGTGGTGTGCGGGGACAGCCATACCTCCACGCACGGAGCCCTAGGATGCTTCGCCGTGGGTATCGGCACCTCTGAAGTTGAGCACGTACTGGCTACCCAGACGCTCCGCCAGTTCAAACCCCGAACCATGGAAGTGCGCGTCGATGGCGAGTTGCCCAACGGCGTCACCGCCAAGGACGTCATCCTCGGCATCATCGGGCACATGGGCGTCAACGGCGGCACCGGTCACGTCATCGAATACACGGGCGAGGCCATCCGCGGCCTGTCCATGGACGGCCGCATGACGGTGTGCAACATGAGCATCGAAGGCGGCGCGCGCGCGGGCATGATTGCTCCCGACGACACCACGTTCGACTATGTGCGCACTCGGCCGTACGCCCCCAAGGGAGCGGAACTTGAGGCCATGATTGAAGAGTGGCGCGGGTTGGCTACCGACGCGGGCGCGTCCTACGACCGAACCATTGTCATCAACGCCAACGACCTGGCTCCTTTCGTAACCTGGGGTACCAAGCCTGACATGGTGGCCCAGATTACGGACCGCGTACCGGACCCAGCATCGTTCGAGACCACTGCCGAGCGCGAAGCCGCCGAGCGGGCTTTGGAGTACATGGGACTGGAGGCTAACCAGCGCATCGAGGACATCCGGATCGACCGCGTTTTCCTGGGAGCATGTACCAACGCCCGCATCGACGACCTTCGTGCCGCCGCAAACGTAATCCGCGGCCGCCAAGTCAGTTCGGACGTGTATGCCATGGTTGTTCCTGGTTCGGCCCGCGTGAAGGCAGAGGCAGAGGCGGAGGGCCTGGACCAGGTGTTCAAGGACGCTGGCTTCGACTGGCGCGTCGCCGGCTGCTCCATGTGCCTGGGCATGAACCCCGACATCCTGGATCCCGGCCAGCGTTGCGCGTCCACTTCCAACCGCAACTTTGAGGGCCGCCAGGGCAAGGGTGGCCGTACCCACCTGGTCAGCCCCGAGATGGCCGCTGCCGCCGCGATCGCGGGCCACTTTGTGGACGTGCGCGACTTCTAAACGAAACTGGCCAACACTGCGAGTGCGGCCCTGCCGCCTCGACGTTACCAACACCCGAGGAAATCAAATGGAACCTTTCGTCAAACTGGAAGGCGTGGTCGCGCCTCTAGATGCGGTCAACGTCGACACCGACATGATCATCCCCGCCGTGTACCTCAAGAGCATCGAGCGTACCGGCTTCGGCAAGAACCTGTTCGACCGTTACCGGTACAACGAGGACGGGTCGGAAAACCCTGACTTCATGCTCAACCAGGACGCGTACCGGAACGCCAAGATTCTGGTGTCCGGCCCCAACTTCGGCTGCGGTTCATCCCGCGAGCATGCCCCGTGGGCCCTGGACGACTACGGCATCCGTTGCGTGATTGCACCGAGCTTTGCGGACATTTTCTTCAATAACTGCTTCAAGAACGGCCTGTTGCCGCTCATCCTGCCGGAGGAAGACGTTCGCCGGATCATCGACAGGTCCAAGGACAACCCAGGATTCCAGCTCACAGTCGATCTGGAAGCTCAGCAGGTCCGCGACGCCGACGAGGAAATCGTGGTGGACTTTGAGGTGGAAGAGTTCAGGCGCTACTGCCTGCTCAACGGCCTGGACGACATCGGCCTGACCCTCCAGCACGAGGGCGCGATTTCCGCCTTCGAGGCGCGCCAAAGCTGAATAGAGTTACGAACGTGAAGATGTGTAGGGGCGAATGATTATTCGCCCCTACGTTATTATCCGTCAATGCCGAACCAGTCGCGGACCCGTTCGGCGTAATTGACGTCGTATCGCTGCATCCGGCCTTGCCGCACCTGCTCGTCCAGCGATGGCCGGCGGACGCCGCGAGGTGACAATGGGGCATACCCGATGATGTTTGCCTCCTCCAACGCGACGATTTCGTCCCCGGTTTTCCCAAGCAGGCCCGCCAGGATTTCCCGGTTGTGCTGGCCCATGACCGGCGCCGCTTTGGGAACGTCTGCCGGTGTTGCGGACAACTTCCACGGTCGGCCGGCGTAAGGGAGCGGGGGCATGCCCGTGTTCGGATGGTGTTCAACCACCTCGTAGAACCGCCGCTCTTTCAGGTGGTCGTTAAAGAGCAGGTCCTCGCTGTCCAGCACCGCGCCGGCTGCGACCCCCTCGGCCTGCAATTTTGCCATCAGCTCCTGGTTGTCGTGGCTGCGGGTCTCGAACCCCAGCATCTTGTCTAGCTCTTCCCGGCGCCGGATACGCAACAGGCCGTCGCTGTACCTTTCATCGGCAGCCCAATCGGGTCGATTCATCACCCGGCACAACGCGTACCAGGCCTCGTCGCTATCGATGGCGATGGCGATCCAACGATCAGCGCCGGCGCACGGGTAGCAGCCGTGCGGGGACATCGCAGGATCCTCGTTTCCTGTCCGCTCCTTGATCCTGCCGTTGACCGTCCAATCCAGCAGCGCCTCGGGAATGGTCGCGCTGCACGTCTGCGTCTGGGATACGTCGATGAACTGGCCCTGGCCGGTATTCAACCGGTGCATCAACGCCAGCATCACCGCTGCCACGGTGTGCTCTCCAGCCGTGTAGTCCGTGTACGGAATCTCGGACATGACCGGCCCGCCCCCCTTGTAGCCCGTCATGTAGGCAAGGCCGGCGGCTCCCTCAGTGGCCGGCCCGGTGGCACCAAAGTTGGACCACGGGCCATCGAACCCGTAGCCGGTGGACGATACCATGATGATGTCGGGTCGGATCTTGCGCAGGTCTTCGTATTCCAAGCCGAAATTCTTGATAACCCTCGGGGTGAAATTCTCTGCGAACACGTCCGCGACGGCGATCAGGTCGCGCAACACCGACCGTCCCTCGTCGCGGCTCAAGTCGAGCGTCAACCCCAGTTTGTTACGGTTCTGCTCGTAGAAATTAGCCCCGCGGTTCCAGAACTCGCCCTCCACATCGTTGTGGTAGAGCGAGTCAGTCCGGTAGCTCTCTAAACGCTGCACCGATTCGAGGCGGATCACCTCGGCACCCATGTCCGCCAGCCACTTCATCGCCGACGGAATAGCGATCAATTGCCCCATCTCCACGATGCGCACGCCCTGCAACGGTCCCGGCATGTCAGATCACCTCCGATGCAGTGAGGTAGGCCAGGTGCTGGGCGTCGTATCCCAACGCCCCCAGCACCTCGGAGTTGTGTTGACCCAGCCCGGGAGCGGTGGAGTTCACCGCCCACGGTGAACCGTTCATCAGGAACGGGGCTCCTGGGAAGGTTATTTCGCCGAGGTCCTCGTGCTCCACGGGTACATAGTACCCGCGCGCCTGAATTTGTGGGTTCTCCAGCGTTTCAGGCGGCGAATCGATCACGCCGTAGATAAATCTTTTTTGGTGGGCTGCGTAGAAGATGTCCTGTTTCTGCTTGGTGGCGAAGATATGGTCCAGGATTTCGCCCAGGGCTTCCGCGTTCTCCAACCTCGCCGAGGCGTTGTCGAAGCGAGGGTCGTCCAGTTCCGGGGCGTCCAGAAAGTCCACCAGTATCTGCCAGTCGAGCGATGCGCCGATTCCAGGATTGGGCAGCACGTAGCCATCTGAGACCTCCCGGAGCCGCGTCAGATCGCCGGTGTGGTTGGGCTGCCGGCGACGTACCGCGCCGACGTAGGTGTAATTGTTCGTCACGTCCCGCAGCGCCGATGCAATGCTCTCCTGGATGGACACGTCCACCCGCTGCCCTTCTCCAGTAAGGCGTTGGTGATAGAGCGCCATCAGAGTCGCCGACGCCAGGTTGGTGCCGGCCTTGAACTGGGCCTGATGCATCGCGTGCTTCAACGGTTCGCGGTCGTACGCGCCGAAAATGTACATCAACCCGCCCAGCGCGTACGCGACGATTTCGGTGGCCTTGTAGTCGCGCCACGGCCCGGTCTGACCGAAGTTCGACACCGAGGCCACCACGAGCCGAGGGTTGTGTGCGCGCAGCGTCTCGGCATCCAGACCCAGCGACGGCATCACGCGTGGCGCGAAGTTCTCAACCAATACATCCGCGCCGGACAGCAGGTCCATGAGGATGGTGCGTCCCTCGTCGGATTTGAGATTCAGGGTGATGCCTTGCTTGTTGGTGTTCAAGTACAGGAACGGAAGGCTTTTTTCATGGTGTGGTTCGTCGTGGAAGAAAGGCGGCAACCGGCGCGCCGGGTCACCTTCCGGCCGTTCGACCTTCAACACGTCGGCCCCGAAATCGGCCAACAACTTGGTCGCGTATGGGCCGGCGATGTGGTGGGTCAGGTCGATCACCTTGACACCGGCTAAAGCTCCGTTGGTCAACATCCAACTCCCATAGAGATTTGCGCAGCCATTCTAGCCCCAGAACCCGGCAGGCACAACGCGATCCGATTGGAGGGCACCGTCTCGACGCGGTCTACGATGGACGCAGGCATGGTGAATGCCTCGCCCAGGTGCCGGACGGGTGATGAGCATCCCGATGGATCGCTGAGCGATGCTATACTTTGCGGCAAATGAGCGCTGACGGCGATGATTGCCGGCACGGCGCTTCAACCGAGAAGAGGTTTTTATCGTGCAGACCATCGACGCAATAGCCGAAATTTTAAAAAGGGAAGGGGTCGAATACCTGTCCTGCTTCCCAACCACGCCGGTCATCGAAGCCTGCGCTGCTGCCGGCATCCGTCCCATCATCTGTCGCCAAGAGCGCGTCGGCGTGGGAATCGCCGACGGGTACAGCCGAGTGACCAACGGACGCCCGCCCGGCGTATTCGCCATGCAATACGGCCCCGGCGCTGAGAACGCATACTCGGGCGTCGCCACGTCCTTCTCCGACTCCGTGCCCATCCTCCTGTTGCCGTTGGGACACCCTCGGGAACGACAGGGCGTGTTCCCCATGTTTGACTCCATCGAGAGTTATGCGAGCGTTACCAAGCATCTCGAAAGGTTGAACCTGTCCGACAGCACCAGTCAGGTGATGCGTCGGGCGGTCAATGCCCTGTACACCGGCCGGCCTGGTCCGTCGATGATCGAAATTCCCGCCGACGTCGCGCTTCAGGAGGTATCCGAGGAAGCCTTTTACTGGGGCGGCAATGTTCGCCGTTCCGCGTCACAGGCCGACCCGGACGATGTTGAGGCCGCCGCCCGCGCCCTTTGCTCCGCCACTTATCCCGTCATCCACGCTGGGCAGGGGGTCATGTATGCGGAGGCCACCGACGATTTGGTGGAGCTGGCCGAACTGCTGTCGGTTCCGGTTATGACAACCCTTCTGGGCAAGAGCGGATTCCCCGAGCATCACCCGTTGGCATTGGGCAGTGGCTCAGGCGTGATGTCGGGCACGGTCTATCACTTCATGCGTCGCGCCGACGTGATATTCGGCGTAGGGTCCAGCTTCACCAAGCACGGCATGTCCATGAACCTTCCTGCCGGCCGTACGTTGATTCAGAACACCAACGATCCCCGCGATTTGAACAAGGACTATGACGTGCAGTTCCCCGTCATCGGCGACGCCAAACTCGCGCTGCGCCAGATGATCGAGGCCTGCCGGGAAATTGTCGGGGACACGCGCCGCAACAAGCCCGAGGTTGCCGGCGAGATCGAATCCGTGCGCACAGCTTGGCTCGGGGAATGGCAGCACAAGACCACCGCTAGCGGCCCGTTGGTGAATCCCTACCGCGTCATTACGGATTTCCAACAGGCGGTGCCGTCCGACGAGGCCATCGTCACCCATGACTCCGGTAGCCCCCGCGACCAGATCACTCCCTTCTACCGCTCCGGTGGACCCCGGACTTACCTGGGCTGGGGCAAATCCCACGGGTTGGGCACCGGCTTGGGCCTGGTTATCGGCGCGAAACTGGCGGCACCCGAGAAGATGTGCGTCAACTTCATGGGCGACGCGGCTTTCGGGATGGTGGGCCTCGACTTCGAGACCGCCGTGCGGAGTGGCGCTCCGATTACCACAGTGGTGCTGAACAACTCCACCATGGCGGTCGAGACCGCGGCCATGGAACGATCCCACAACCTGTACAACACCCGGGATCTCGGCGGCAATTACGCCGATATGGGCCGGGCGATGGGTGGTTACGCCGAACGGGTTACCGACCCGGGGGAAATCATCCCGGCCTTCCAGCGGGCGCGTCGGCAGAACGAAGAAGGGAACGCGGTGCTGTTGGAGTTCATCACCAACGAGGAGATTGACTACTCCCACAAGCGCGCGTTCTGATCCGAGAAACCCTAAGCCATCTGTACGATAGAATTCGCAACACCGCGCGACGCGATGCAGGGGTGAATCTCATTCGCCCCTGTTTGCCATCTGTGTCGATTTCTACCATGCCCTCCGCGGATCTGCACCAAATCATCGCCGAGGCCGATGCGCGCATTGCAGGCGGCGACCGGTCGGCGGCGCCCTATCTGGAACGGGGATCCGCTTTGTTGCAATTGGACCGCCCCGGCGACGCCCTGGTCGCCTTGGATTTCGCGGTGATCATCGATCCCGCAAGCAGCCAAGCCCGGGTGGTTCGTGGCGAAGTCCTGTTGAAGTTGGGCCGGCCTACCGCTGCGATGGATGACCTCGATGCCGCCTTAGAGGCCGAACCGACCAATGCGGCCGCTTTGCGGCTGCGCGGCGTCGCCAACCTGGAAATTGGCAATTGGACGGAGTCGGAGTCCGATTCATACAAGGCGATTGATTTGGGTTTAAACGATTCGGTGCCATGGCGGACGCGGGGTCGAGCCAAATATCAAATGGGGCATGCCGCACCCGCCGTCCGTGATTACGACCGGGCGATCACACTACAACCAGATGACGTCGAATGTCTGTATTGGCGCGGTCTGGCTCATCGCGACCTGGGCGACCATGACGCTGCGGTCGCTGACTTTACCGCGGCGATTGACATCAATCCGGCGTTTGCCGAGTGCTATGTTTCTCGTGGCAAGTCCTGGTCGGAGTTGGGGAACGTGGCGGCAGCCCGTTCCGACTGGACGTTGGCCGCGCAGATGCTTCACCATTCCCATTGAGCCCACCAAACGACGTCCAGTTGTATTTTTCGACTGCCAGTGAATTGGAGGAACGCAAATGTCCGATCTCAAATCCCGGTACCTGTTCATCGCCAGCATGGACATCGACGCCGACCGCGAGGCACTGTTCAACGACGTGTACAACACCGAACATTGTCCCATGCTCAACGAAACGCCGGGCGTGATTGGCGTAACCCGGTACGAAACCCAACGCTTGGTGATGGCCATGGGCGGCGAGGTTCGAGAGATCGAAATACCCGGCACGCCCAAGCACCACGCGGTTTATCAGATCGAGAGCCCCGAGGTCTTGACCAGTCCCGAATGGGCAGAAGCGGTAGATGCCGGCAGGTGGCCGGAGCAGGTGCGGCCGTACACCCAGAACCGCCGCCACGTCCTGTTGAAGCTCACGTACCCGGAGTCCTGAACGGTCTCCTCCGTACCGGGTTGTAGTCGCTCATGCGGGGGTACAGCAACCCGCCAGCGTGGGCAGGTTGAATCACCGGGCGTGGCCGCTAAGCCACGCTCCGCTCGGCGTCTATGCGGTTCGCCCTGGGTTTGAGAACGGCGTACAGGGCGTTGTTGATGGGCGTCGGCACTCCGTACTCCTGGCCCATACGGATAACCGTGCCGGTCAATCCTTCCAGTTCCACGGGTTGGCTTTCTGAGAAGTCCTTGGCCAGCGACGCCATACCGGTCGCCGGGAAGTTGTCCAAGGCGTTCATGGACCACTCAAGGGAGTCGGGTTCCAGGGGCGCTCCGGAAGCCTCTCCCACCGCCAATGCCTCGGCGATGGCCTCCTGAATCACCGAACGCGTTTCGGGGACGCTGCGCAGTTCGCCATAGGCACAACCGCTGGCGGCGCAAACACCGGCGGAACCCGATAGATAGGCAAACTTCTTCCACAGCATGCCGGTCATGTTTTCCAGCAATTCCACACGCCAATTCGCGGCCTGGAACACCTCAAGCAGGCGCTCTCCGCGCTCGGTGATTCCCGGAGTACGTTCGCCGAATGACGCGGCGCCAGGCCCACCCTGGGTGACCACGCCTGGCTCGGCGATGCGCCCTTCCAGGTAGGCGGACCCAATCATCACGCGTTCCGGGCCGTAGGCATCCACCAACCGTTCCCCGTTGTCGATGCCGTTTTGCAGCGTCAGCACGATGGTGTCGGGACCCATCATTGGAGCAATCGCCTGTATCGCCGCTTCGTTGTGGTACATCTTTACGGTGAACAGGACCAGTTCTTGGTGGCCCGCGTCGGCTGGTTGGTCCATCGCTTGGCCAGGCACTACAAATTCGCCGTCGTTGCTACTGATCACCCGCAGCCCGTTGCTGCGGATAGCCTCCAGGTGCGGGCCGCGCGCGATAAACGTTACGTTGTTGCCGGCACGAGCCAGCAAGCCGCCGAAATAGCCGCCCACGCCCCCGGCGCCCATCACTGCAATGTCCATAAATCAATCCCCGCTGGGTGTTACCGGATAGTCGAACTGGTCTCTCAGGTCGCGCTTCATCACCTTGCCCATGACGTTGCGCGGCAGGGCATCGATGAATACCACCGACCGCGGCCTCTTGTATCCTGCCAACCTCTGGCGGCAAAACTCGATCAGGTCTGACTCGTCCACCGAATCAGTATCCCTGACCACCACGGCACGGACCTCTTCACCCCATTCCAGATCGGGTACTCCAATCACTGCGGCCTCGGCGACACCGGGATGCTCGGCCAGGGTTTGCTCCACTTCTTCCGGAGAGATCATTTCTCCGCCGCGCTTGATGAAGTCGCGCGCCCTGCCGGCCAGGTAGATGTAGCCGTCATCGTCCTGCCATCCCAGATCGCCGGTGTAGAGCCAGCCGGAGCGGATGGTATCGCCCGTGGCTTCGTCCTGCCGCCAGTAGCCGCTCATCATGCGCGGTCCTCGCGCAACGATTTCGCCCACCTCGTCGCCGGATACTGGTTCGCCTTCCTCTGACACGATCATCACCTCGACGTCGTCGAGCGGCTTTCCGATGGACGTGAGACGACGCAATTTAGTTTCGACCTCGTCGGGGGTTCCGGTGAGGACGTGGTCGTCGGGGGGCAGCATGGTGATGGTCGAGGCCGTTTCGGTCTGCCCAAAGGCGTTGATGAATCGGGCGTTGGGGAACTTCTCGATGGCGTCCCTAATCACCGGCAACGGCATGGGAGCGGCGCCGTAGGTTATGACGCCGAGCGAGGAGAGGTCGTAGTCGGAAAATTGCGGATGATCCATCACGCGTTTCAGCATGGTCGGCACCAGCATGGCCCGATTTGCCCGATGCTCCACCGTGAGGGACATCCACTCCTCGGGGTCGAACTGCGGCATGACCACCAAGGTGCGACCACCGAACACCGCCGCCAAAGCCGCCTGAAGTCCGGCAACGTGGTACATGGGAACGGTGAGCAGGTTGGTCTCCTCCACGTCGGGATCGGCGGGGGTGACGTTGGTCAACAGGAAGGTGCTGAAGCTGTCGTGGGACAACTGCACACCTTTCGGGACGCTGGTGGTGCCCGACGTGAACATGATCACGGTGGTGGCGTCCTCGTCGTCCTCCGGGAAGTGCATCTGGTCGGGTTCGGCTCTCGCCAGCAGGTCCTCGTAGCCATGGCGGCCGCTTGCGCCCGGGGTATCCAACATGACGATCCGATCATCGGGGAGGTCGCCGCCGGCAGCCAAGGGCAGGTACCGCTCTCCCAGAAACAGGAAACTCGGCTCCGCAATGCGCAGCATCGTGGCCAGCTCATCCTCCTTAGCCCGGAAGTTGATCGGCACATAGATGACGTCCAACTGTGCTACAGCGAAATACAGCTCGATCAGGTGATTGCAGTTGGTTTGCATCGCCGCGACCCGGTCGCCCGGTCCGACGCCCAGGTCCGACAGGGCGTTGGCAAGTCGATTGACCCGTTCCTGCAGCAACTCAAAACTGTACCGCTGCCCGCTGAATACGATCGCGTCCCGTTCAGGCACTATCGCCGAGGCAAGCATCAAAATTTCGGTGGTGTTCATCCTTTCACCGTTAGTCGCCGGTAGTCATCAGCATTGCGGCCATTCTACGCTCTTGCTGCAGACCATCCGCAAGCGTCATGTCCAGACCATCGCGCAACAGGGAGCGCATGGCCGCCGTCTTGCCTGGGGGAATTTTAGCCAGTCTTTTGGCGGCCGCCCAGGCCGATTCCGTAAGGTTCTCTGCGGGGACCACTCTACCTACCAACCCGATGCGCATCGCTTCGACAGAGTCGATTCGGCGTCCGGTTAGGAGCAGGTCCATGGCGGTGGATGGCCCGGTATTCCTAGGCAGCGTCTGTGAGCCGCCGGCTGCCGGTATCATACCCAACCGCAGTTCGGGCATCGAGAACACCGCATCCGATGCGGCGATCCGCACGTCGGCCAGCAGCAGGATCTCCACGCCCGAGCCGATGCAGTACCCATGCACCGCGGCCACAATGGGCTTGGGCAGATCTATCAGCTGTCCCCAGACGTCCCGTTGCCAGCGCACGTTGCGCGCAATAACCTGGGATGGAGCAGTGCCAAACTCGCTGAGATCCGCTCCGGCGCAGAATGCCCGGCCCTGCCCGGTTATCAACAACGCTCTCACCTCGTCGTCATCGGCCGCCGCCCGCAACGCTTCGGCGAAATCGTCCCGCATGGCAACCGAATAAGCGTTGAGTTGTCTCGGGCGGTTGAGCGATAGGTGAGCAACACCGCAAACTTTCTCGTAGATGATCGTCGGGAAGGGCGCGCTCATGACATCTGCACCGATCAGTCCAGCGGGATAGCTCGCTGGATCATTTCGTCCAGATCTACCAGTGTGCTGCCCGCGCCAATCTCGCCCAGTTTGTTGGCGTCGCTGACCGAAAACGTCAGCAACCCGTGTTGCTGGGCGACGCGTTCTACATGAGGCCGGCGGATATGCCAATCGTGGTGGTGATTGGCAACCTCGATTCCATGCACGCCGTCCTCAATGACGATGTTTTGCGTGTAATACCCGGGATGGCAGTAGTTCCGGAACAAGCGTCCACCGGGCAGATACAATTCAACGCAATGATAGCCGTCGAAAGGGCTGCTTACTGGTCGGACGTCGATTTCCTGTCCCGGAATGATAAGTACCTCGCCAGGGAAATGTCGCTCAACGACGCGATGCAACTCCATCCCCCAATGTGGTCGCCAGTGATCGGTTACGCCTATCCCGTCCAGACCTGCATCCTTGATGTGCATGATCACGGTCTCGGCGATTTCCGGTGTCGGCGGTTTGAATCCAAACATTTCGCCGACATGGGTGTGAAGATCCAGACGTACCTCCATCTAAACCGCCTATCACCGTCCGTAGAATTTGGGCGCACGCTTGTCTGCGAACGACCGCAGGCCTTCGGAGCGATCTTCGGTGCTCTGGAGGATGACACTCAGGTCGGCCTCCAACCGCAAGCCTTGAGCCAACGACAGATCGCCAGCAGCCGTCACTGCCTCTTTAGCGTACCGGCTGGCGATGGGAGCCGCGGACGCGACGCTTTCCGCCAACTCAGAAGCAACCTTGGCAAGGTCTTGCTTCGGTACCACCCGGTTGACCAATCCTGTTTCCAAAGCTTCGTGTGCCGACAAAACTCGCCCGGTCAGGAGCATATCCCGCGCCATTCCCGGGCCAACCAGCCGGGGGAGTCGTTGGGTCGCGCCGTCGTAGGGGAAAACGTGGCCCTGCAAACACCCGACACCAAATTCAGCGGTATCAACGGCGATTCGGAGGTCGGCAGCCATCGCCAATTCCAGACCGTGCCCGGTGGCATCCCCGTTAAGGACAGCAATGGTCGGCATGGGCAAGGCCGCGAAACAGTTCGCGACACTCATCCTGGCGATCCATTGGAGTCGATGATGTACTCGTGCTTCCACAACATCGGTCGGCGGCCTTTGGCGTCCGACGGCGAAGGCCTCGCCGTGGCCGGTGATGGTGACAGCTCGGATGGCATCCTGGAATTGCAATTCGGAACAACAATCGCGTATTTCGTCGGCTGTGTCTTCGTCGATCGACACAGCGTCAGCAGGGGCGGGCAATCGGATGGACGCCTGAAAGCCGTTCAATTCGCAACTGATGTAACGGTATCGCATGTGCAGGATAGGTTCGGGATTGAGTTGGGACAAACGGAGTGGACGGCCAACCAGATGGGTTTATCGCGCTACCGGATTGGGTTAGAATGGCGCGCGTTTAGCGGGTTGGTTCATGGCGTTCAGCAAATTATACGACACTCACGCCGCCGCCGTAGCAGATGTTCGGGACGGCACGACTATATTGGTCGGGGGCGCGTCCCGCACCAACGAGCCGTCCGGCCTGTTGAGCGCGCTCCTGAAACAGGGCTCCAGCGATTTGACCCTCGTGTGCGATTTTTTGGCTTGGGACGGTAGCGAATCCATTCTGCGACTGGCCAAGGAAGGTCGAATCGCACGGTTGATAACCCCTTATCCCTTTCTGGGCACTAAGGGCGGAGTCATACCGGAGCTTTGGGATTTGGGCAATCTTGAAGTGGTAGTGGCGCCGCAAGGGACGCTGGCCGAGCGGCTGCGTGCCGCCGGGGCAGGAATCGGTGGTGTGTTCATCCCGGTGGGAGCAGGCACCAGATTCGCCGCGGACAAAGAGACACGGACGGTTGACGGTGTGGAGTACGTGCTGGAGTCGCCATTGCGGGGAGATTTCGCGTTCCTTCGGGCATCGGCAACGGACCAGATGGGCAACCTCGTGTATCGCGGAGCCCAGCGCAACTGGAATGCGGTGATGGCGACCGCAGCACGAATCACCGTCGTAGAGGCCGACACCATCGGGGAACCTGGCTCCATCAACCCAGAGTTGGTGATCACCCCTGGGATTTATGTAAATCGCATCGTCCAATCTACCCTTGCACCCACATCATAGACATCATAGGATCGACCGATGCCGCTCACCGATTCGTCAGCCTTGAGAGTCGCCCGTCGTGCGGCCAGGGAGATCGCACCCGGCGCGGTGGTGGCTCTGGACCGCGGTTTGCCGGAGTTGGTTGAGCGGGTTACGCAGGCGTCTTTGGGAGCCTGGTTTCTAAGGATCGATGGAACGCTGAATGGCGTGCCGCTGAGCGCGTCGGACGCTGCCGCAGTGCTACGTGGGGGTTATGTCGATCTCGCTATCGTTCATCCCGCGCGGGTAACCGCCTCGGGCGGTATCGTGGGTCGCCTCCATGCACGTGATGGTGGCATAGGCGCTCCTGGCAACGCCGTGGACCTCGCCTCCGGGGCGAAGCGAGTAATCGCGTTGCATCCGCAGATCGGCGATGACGACGATCCATCGAATTGCTTGGTTCGCGATATAGATGGTGGGCAAGACGGAGTTGGATGTGCCGACACGGTGATCGCCGGCTACGGGGTATTTGCTGTGGAGAACGGAGAGTTCATTCTCACCGAAGTTGGGGCCGGACAAAACGCTGGTGATGTGTTGTCGTTGATTAACAACCCATTGGTTAGAACGTCGTCATCGGGTGTTCGCGAGATGGATTTCGCGCCGCCGTCCGGGACACCGGCGTCCAAGATCTACCCTGACGGCCCAACAGCGTTATCCGACGTGCCTGATGGGGCGACGGTTTTCATCGACGGTTTTGGCGGACCCGGGGGCATGGCCCATTACCTCTTGATTTCGCTGAGAGACCGAGGCAGCCGCGATCTGACTATTGTCAGCAACACGGCCGGGATAGCTCGGGTGGTGAGCTTTGGCACCCCACCCGGCCGGACCGCAATTGACCACAGCGTCCTGATCGAGAACGGGCAAGTTGCCAAGGCCATTGCATCGTTCCCAGTCTCGCCGTCGGTATCCCGCCCGTCGGAGTTCGAGCTGGCCTACCGGCGCGGAGAGGTTGACCTGGAGTTGGTTCCGCAAGGGACGCTGGCTGAGCGATTGCGGGCCGGAGGCGCAGGTATCCACGCTTTCTACACTCCCACCGGAGCGGGCACTCTGATCTCCGAAGGCAAGGAGTCCCGCACCATTGGTGGCCGTGATTACATCCTGGAATACGGCTTGCGGGCGGACTTTGCGATAATTCGCGCTCACAAGGCGGATACCAGCGGGAACTTGATATACCGGGGCACGTCCCGTAACTTCAACGCGGTGATGGCGCCCGCGGCCAGGGTCACCATCGCTGAGGTTGATGAGATCGTGGAGCCGGGCCAACTGGACCCGGAGGAGATTGTGACTCCCGGTGTTTTTGTCCAACGGATCGTGAAACGGCCCGAGGGTTTCACGGGTTACGAATAACCGAAGGAGCGCGCCGCATGGCTTTGGAAAAAGAGCGTCTTGACCGCGCCATCATAGCGATGCGGGTGGCCAAGGAACTGCCGCCCGGTGGGACCGTCAATCTTGGCATCGGTATCCCGACGTTGGTGTCGATGTTCGTTGATGACGAGAGCATCGTTTTCTACCACAGCGAGAGTGGGGTGTTGAACTGCGGCCCGTTAGCCGAAGAGGGCAACGAGGACATTGACCTGATCAACGCCGGCGGGCAATTCCTGGAGCAGGTGCCAGGGATGGCATACTTCTCCTCAGCAGACGCATTCGCCATGATTCGTGGCGGACACGTGAACGTAACGGTACTCGGAGCGCATCAGGTATCGGCGCGTGGCGACCTGGCGAACTGGATGCTGCCGGATCGGGGAGTTGGAAACATAGGCGGAGCGATGGATCTCGCAGCCGGCGCGGAGAAGGTTATCGTCGCCATGGAACACAACGACCGGGGTGGCAATCCAAAGGTGGTGGATGAATGCACGTTCCCGCTGACCGGCAAAGGATGCGTGTCGCTGGTGGTGACCGACGTGGCGGTGTTGGCCCCGACAGCGGACGGGATGGTGCTGCGAGAGACTGCGCCCGGCTGGTCGCCCGAGGACGTCCAGGAAATAACCGGTGCGAGGTTGATTATCCCCGAATCCGTGGCGGAGTACGAAGTATAGCCATGCCCTTGCGTGATATGGGGAATTGCGCTAGCATTTTTGCCGAAATTATCCTGTGTTTGAGGGCATTTCGCCCTGCGCTTTCGCAATTGAAAGGAGTCTTACCACGATGTTCAACCCCATCGCGTTCCTGAAGCCCCGAGCGGCTCACGCTCACTGCGACATCCCCTGCGGTATCTATGATCCAGTAGTAGCCAAGATGGCCGCCCAGACCGTGCAAAAGATGGTGCTGCGGATGCAGAACCTTGAAGCTCCTCAGCCCGGCGCGCCCGCGGGTGAAAGGCAGTCTTTCGCCAACACGTTCTCCCGCTACGTAACGGTGAAAGAAGAGCACGCCGAGAAGTGTAAGGAAGAGCTGCGCATCCTTTGGGCCGACTACGCCTGGCCCAACACTGACGCAAATGACATCGCCGCCAAGTTCAACGCGGCTCTCAAGCTGGCCGGACAGTGCAAGCAGACCGTCAGCATGGAGAACGCCGAGGCGCTGGTAGCGGCTTGCGACGACATCGCCACTGCGTTCTGGGCGACCAAAAACGTCGAGTACAGCGACCCCAACGCGGCGGCGCGCTACGGGACTTAAACTACCTGCAACATTAGGGAACCTCTTGGGGGCGAATCCGCCTGTGGCGGATTCGCCCCTATGCTTTTGCCGGTACCTGGGTGTCAAATTCCCGTATGGTCGCCACAAACGCCTCGCCGTAGCGCTCCAGCTTGGCCGGGCCTACGCCCGACACCCGCAGCATCGCTTGTGGGCTGGTCGGTTTGGCCGCCGCCAAGCCCCGCAGAGTTGCGTCGCTGAACACCACAAACGCCGGCACACCTTCCGCATCAGCAAGCCGCCGACGCAACACGCGCAAGCGCTCAAACAGGCTGGTGTCGTAGTCCTTTATGACGGTCCTGCGTTCCAAACTCGGTTGCCGCCGGGGAGTCGCCTGATCGACCCGCATTTCCAGCGTCAGACTCACCCGACTCCGCAGCCAGTCCCTCCCGACGTCAGTCACGCTGACGGTGGGATATTCCCCACCCGCACGCGCCAGCAATCCCCGTTCCACCAGGCCGTTGGCAATGTCCCGCAGCCCGTTGCGGTCATAATCGTCAACGATGCCAAACACGCTTAACTTATCATGGCCCCATTCGCTAATCCGCTTGTCTTTACTGCCCAGAAGAACCCGGCTAACGTGGGCGATCCCAAAACGTTCGCCGGTGCGGATCACTGCCGAAAGGAATTTCTGGGCCACGACCGTCACATCTACCGTTTCGCGCGCTGACAGGCAAACATCGCAATTGCCGCAGGATTCGGTTCCCATCGCGTCGCCGAAATATTCCAGCAGAAACTTGCGGCGACAGGTACGGAGCCGGCCGTAGTCGACCATATTGCCCAATTGTTGCCGGGCGGCGCGATGCAAGTCGTCGTCGGATATTCGGTTGATGAAATAGTCGTGCCTGCGCTGGTCGCCCTCGCTGAAAAACAGTACGCAATCGCTGGGCAGGCCATCGCGTCCCGCTCGCCCGGTTTCCTGATAATAGCCCTCGATGGACTTGGGCAGGGTGTGGTGGACCACCAAGCGAATATCCGGTTTATCGATTCCCATCCCGAACGCGATGGTTGCGGCGACTACCGGGACTTCGCCATCGATGAACCGCTCCTGGGCGCTCCGCCGGGTGGCGTCATCCAAGCCGGCGTGATACGCCAACGCGGAATGTCCGTTGGCCGTAAGGTCGGTGGCAAGTTCCTCAGTGTCTCGCCGTGACAAGCAATAGATGATCGCGGATTGACCTTGCCGCTCGTTCAGCAAATTCAACAGAGCGTCGCGCGCGTTCTTCCTCGGAAACACCCGGTAGGTCAAATTGGGCCGGTCGAAACCCGAAACGAATTGAGCGCAGTCGCCCAGACCCAATTGCTGGACGATGTCGTTGCGCACCGGTTCCGTGGCGGTGGCGGTGAGCGCCATCACGGGTACATCCGGGAACTCCCATCGCAATTGAGACAACGCACGATAGTCGGGGCGAAAATCGTGGCCCCACTCGCTGATACAGTGGGCTTCATCAATGGCGATTAGGCGCAGATCCAGAGTGCGCAGGAACCTCTGGAAACCAGGCATGGTCACACGTTCCGGGGCAGCATAAAGGAGGTTTACGGCGCCGGACTGAACCTTGCGTTCCACGGCGGCGGCAGTCCGGTTGTCCAAACTGCTGTTGAGGAATTCGGCGGATATGCCATTGGCGCGCAGGGCGTCCACCTGATCTTTCATCAGCGCGATCAAGGGGGACACCACCAATGTTAGACCGCCGAGGGCCAATGCCGGCAATTGGTAGCAGAGGGATTTACCGCCACCGGTGGGCATGACAACCAAGCCATGCCGGCCGGCCAGGGCATTGGAAATTATCGCGTGCTGGCCGGGCCGGAACTCGTCGTAGCCGAAACGCTGCTTGAGCAGCCCGAGCAGGTAATCACCGAGTGCTGCCGTCATTTGCGTCAGCAGTACCGTTGGTTGTTCTGCTTGCACCCTCAGTCCAGAGACGCGAGGGCATCGCCCACGGCGACGATGGTGCGGTCGATGTCGGCATCCGTGTGGGCGATGGAAACGAAACCGGCCTCGAACTGGGAGGGCGCAATGTACACGCCGCGCTCCAGAAGGGCGTGCATATAACGCCCATAAGTGGCGGTGTCGGACTGCTCGACCTGCGCCAGGGCGGAGACGGGGCCAGCATTGAAAAATCCGGTGAACATGGACGCCACCCGATTCACAGTGGACGGTATCTCTGCCCGCGCGAAAGCCCCGCTGACTCCATCGATCAACCTGGTGGCCGTCGCTTCCAGTTGGTCGTACACGCCGGGACGTTGCAGTTCGGTGAGTGTGGCGACGCCGGCAGCTACGGCCAGCGGATTGCCAGAGAGGGTGCCGGCCTGGTACATGGGGCCGAGGGGGGCCACTTGCTGCATAACTTCGCTGCGGCCGCCGTATGCGCCGACGGGAAGACCGCCGCCGATGATCTTGCCCATGGTGGTGACGTCAGGGGTGACGCCGTAGAGTGTTTGGGCGCCACCGTAGGCCACGCGGAATCCGGTGATGACCTCGTCGAATATGAGCAGGGCACCGTTGGTTTCGGTCACGTCGCGGAGGCCCTGCAGGAAACCATCGGTAGGCGGAACGACGCCCATGTTTCCGGCGACCGGTTCCACGATTACGGCGGCGATGTCGTCGGGCCAGGCGTCGAAAAGACCCTCCACCGAGGAAAGGTCATTATAAGTGGCGATTAGAGTCTCGGCGGCGTAGGATTCGGGGACCCCCGCGCTGGTGGGCACGCCGTGGGTCAACGCCCCGGAGCCGGCGGCAACCAGCAACGCGTCGGCGTGGCCGTGATAGTTGCCGGCGAACTTGACGATCTTGGAACGCCCGGTGTGGGCGCGGGCCAGGCGCAAGGCGGTCATGCACGCCTCGGTACCCGAGTTGACCAAGCGCACTGAATCGACTGAGGGGAGGGCATCGCAGATCATCTCAGCGAGTTGGACTTCCTGCTCCACCGGGGCGCCGAACGACGTGCCATCCGCCGCAGCCCGCTGGACGGCTTCGACCACGGCGGGATGGGCGTGGCCCAACGCCAACGGCCCCCACGAGCCCAGGTAATCGATATATTCGTTGCCGTCCACGTCCCAAACGCGGGACCCGCTGCCCCGGGCGATGAATGGAGGGGTACCCTCCACGGCGCGGAAAGACCGCACCGGGCTGTTGACGCCGCCCGGGATGACGCGCTGCGCCTGCTCGAAAAGTTGCTGGGATTTACCTTGCTCCATACTGTGTGATCTCCTCGGCTGCGTTGGAACGGTGGAGTTGGTTGCGTTTGAGTTTCCGCAGCATTTACGCGAGCATCAATCGTTCCCCTTTGGGTTCCGGTATCGGGTCCCCGAACTCTTGAGACGTCTCCACCCAGAGGCCAATTGCTTGATTGACGTTGTTCAGCGCAGCTTCCTGGGTATCCCCATGCGCCATACAGCCGGGAAGCTCGGGCACTTCTGCTACGAAGGCATCGTCGGCGTTGCTCCAATAGAGAATGATCTCGTACTTGTACATCAGTCTTCTTCCAGATGATACCTTTGCAATAACTGACGGACTTGCCTCACCTGATAAGGCTTGGCGTGATTACCGTCTCGTTGCAGGTTCAACCTTTCGGCCACTCCTTCTTTCCGGAATACATGATGACTGCCTCGCGTCCTCTCCGCAAACCCTAGCCTGATCAGCAAGCCACGCAGGTCGTCGAATCGTATATTCGCATCTGAGCGACCATCGACAATCCGCTGCCGTAGCCGTTCGTAACGGCCAGTATCTATACTCACCGGATAACGTCGCCGGAGACCGACTCAGACGTCCATCTCACCACATCTTGTTGCCGGTTATTCTCCGCGCAACCAGCGGGCTACCTCTTTAGCGTGGTAGGAGATGATGATGTCGGCGCCGGCGCGGCGGATGGCGGTGAGCAGTTCCATGGTGACGGGTTGCTCGTCGATCCAGCCGGCTCGGGAGGCGGCTTTCACCATCGAGTATTCGCCGCTGACGTTGTAGGCGGCCAACGGGTAATCGTAGCGCTCGCGGGCTTCCTTGATCACGTCCATGTAGGCCATGGCCGGCTTGACCATTACGATATCCGCTCCCTCGGCGATATCGGATTCGATCTCGCGCATGGCCATGCGGCGGTTGGCCGGGTCCATTTGGTAGCTGCGGCGGTCGCCAAATTGGGGCGTGGAATCGGCGGCGACGCGGAATGGGCCGTAGAACGAGGAGGCGTACTTGGCGGCGTAACCCATGATGGGCGTGTCCTCGTAGCCGTGGGCGTCCAGGGTTTCGCGGATGGCGCGTACCTGTCCGTCCATCATGGACGACGGGGCGACCATGTCCGCCCCCGCCTGCACCTGGGTCAGGGCGGAGCGAGCGAGCAATTCCAGGGTTACGTCGTTGTCGATGCGGTCGCCGTCGATGACGCCGCAGTGTCCATGATCGGTGTATTCGCACAGGCACACATCGCCGATGACCATGAGGCCGGGCGCACGCTCCTTGATGGTGCGGGTGGCCTCCTGGATGATGCCTTCGGGATCGTAAGCGCCGGTGCCGATGGCATCCTTTTCGGGAGGCAGGCCGAACAGGAGGACGGATGGTATGCCAAGCTCCACAACCTCGTCGATCTCCTCGTTGAGGCGGTCGATGGAGGTGTGGTAGCACCCGGGCATGGGCTCGATTTCCTCGCGGATATTTTCGCCATGGGTGACGAACATGGGATAGATAAAATTGGCGGCGCTAATGCGCGTCTCGCGCACCATGTCGCGGACGGGCGCTTTCTCGCGCAGGCGGCGCATGCGCAGGTCAGGGTGTTTCAACATGACGTCCCTCCAAGCGGTCAGCCTACGTGCTCAGCGGCAGCAGCGGTGAAATGGTCCACCAGGGCGTCGGCCAACCCTTCGACGTTGTGTTCGGTGGCAACGATGTCCACCGTGAGTCCCAATTCCCGTGCGGTAGTGGCGGTTATGGGGCCAATACAAGCGGTGAGGCATTCATCCAACACGTGCCTGTCGTCGCCCAAGATGTCCAGCAGGTTCCGAACGGTAGAGGAACTGGTGAACGATACCACATCTATACCACGTTGAAATGCATCGCGGGCGCGTTCTTCAATCCCCGATGGCCTGGTGTTGGTGTACGCGGGAACGCGATGAACATCGGCACCCAAATCCGCCAACCCCGACGCGAGGGCGTCCCGCGCGATGGCGGAGCCGGGCAGGAGCACGTACTTGCCGGCCCAATCGCGCCCGGATAGTTCGGCGATGACTTCTTCGGAAACTGACCGCTTTGGCACGAAATCGGGCTCAATGCCGCGGTCGCACAATGCTTGACCGGTGGCAGGGCCGATAGACCCGATGGTGGCGCCGGCAAAATACCGGGCATCCATCCCTAACGCGCGGAGGCGTTGCCAGACGTAGTCCACGGCGTTGACGCTGGTGAAAATCACCCAACGGTGGGGCATGCCGGCAGCCTGTTTCAGTGCCGAGTCGAGGTCAGAGTAGTCGTCGAGGGGGCTGATCTCTATGGAGGGCAATTCGACGGGTTCCGCACCGAGATCCGTTAGCAATTCGATGAGCCGGGATGCCTGAGTGCGGGAACGTGTGACCAGCACTCTCTTGCCCCAGAGGGGCTTTTGGTCGAACCATGCTATTTCGTTTCTCAGGCGCGCAACTTCGCCGATGACCACGATGACCGGAGCGCCGATTCCAGCCTGCTGGCCGCGCTCGACTATGTTTGACAGTTCACCGGTGATCGTGCGCTGGCGGCTCCAGGTGCCCCATTGGACCAAGGCGACTCGGGTTTCGGCCGACATGCCGTTTTCGCAGAGCGTTTGCACGATGCCCGGAAGGGTGGCCCAACCCATCAGGGCGACCAGGGTTCCGCCCGTTTTCGCCAAAGCGGCCCAATCGGTGCTGGTCTTGCCTTTGGTGGGATCCTCGCTCCCGGTGACGATGGTCACGGATGTTGAAACGCCACGATGAGTTACGGGGATGCCGGCGTAGGCGGCGGCAGCGACGGCGGATGTTACACCGGGCACCACCTCAAATGGGACTCCGGCGGCGGCGAGAGCCTGGGCTTCTTCACCTCCGCGTCCGAAGACGAAGGGATCGCCGCCCTTGAGTCGCACCACGATTTTGCCGGCCTGACCTTCGGCGACGAGGAGGTCATTGATTTCGGATTGGCGCAATGCCTGGCGTCCGCGTTCCTTGCCGACGAAAACGGTTTGGGCGTCGGGCGCAAGTTTCAGAAGTGACGGGTCCAGCAGGCGGTCATAAACCACCACATCGGCCGCTCCCAACGCTCGCTCGCCCTTCCGAGTGAGGAGACCGGGGTCGCCGGGACCCGCTCCGACCAGATAGACCTTGCCGCTGCTCGCCATGGGACTTGCTAGACGGTGAGGAGCGCGGCGGCGCCCTGTTCGCGCAACGACTCCCAAGCCGCCCTGGCAGCGTCGATTGGCGCATCGAGTTTGGCTGCCGCTGTCGTCCGGTAAGACTGGGAGCCGTCGGGGGCTCCGATGAAAGCGTTGAGCCGGAGGCCGCTGGATTCGGGGGTGACGCTGGCGTAAGCGCCGACGGGCACCTGACAACCGCCGCCCAACTCCTCAAGGAACGATCGCTCTGCGGTTACGGCGGCGGTGGTTTCGGCGTGGTCGATGGCGGACAGCGCTTCGGCCATCCAGACGTCGTCGGCGCGAATTTCCACGGCCATGGCACCCTGGCCCGGGGGCGGCACGAACTCCTCGGGGGCGAGGTACTGGGTGATCACCTCGGCGAGGTCCATACGGAGGAGGCCGGCGGCGGCCAGGATGGTGCCGTCACATTCCTCGCCGGCGGCTTTGCGGAGGCGGGTGTCCACGTTGCCGCGGATGGGGACGATGTTGAGATCAGGCCGCTTCTCGGCGATCTGGGCGGCTCGCCTGGGGCTGCTGGTGCCGATGCGGGCTCCCGCGGGGAGATGTTCCAAGGTAGTCCCCAGGTGGGAGACGAGAACGTCCCTCGGATCCGCGCGTTGCAGAACAGCCCCGATGGTCATACCGTCGGGCAGCACTGTCGGCATATCTTTCAAGCTGTGGACAGCCATGTCGATGTCGCCGATCTCGAGGCGACGCTCGATTTCCTTGACGAACACGCCCAGCCCCATGCCGGCCAAAGGTGCGCTCTGGTTGGCGTCACCCTGGGTGGTAACGGTGACGACCTCAAACTGGATGTCTGGGTGCGCGTCCCGGAGAGCGGCAAGAGTGAGGTCGGTCTGGATCAGCGCCAACCGACTGCCGCGGGTACCGACGCGGACAACGGACCGGGCGCGGTTAGCGGCGGCCACGACGTTTTCCGCCCGAAGAGTCTTCACCGAACATGCGGAGGGCGGCCGGGAATATGGTCGCGCTATCGGCGGATCGCAATTCGGCTGTGGGCTGGTGCAACAGCTTTTTGACCAAGGCGTTGGTCATAGCGTCTAGTCGTGTCGCAAGCTCGCCGTCCGGGTCGGCCCCCAGCAACTTCAGGGTGCGGGCGATTTCCTGCTTGCGCACGTCGTCGGCGCGCCGTCGCATGGATACAGCCAACTCCATGGTGTCGGAGGAATTCCACCACTCCACGAAACGATCGACTTCGGCTTCGACGATGCCGGCGGCGCGGCGGATTTCGCCGGCCATGCTGTCGATATTGATCTCGGCGGCCTGTCCCAAAGAGTCGATATCGAACAACTGCACCCGGTCCAGATCAGCGGCGGCGGGATCGACATCGCGGGGGACGGCGATATCGATGATGAGAATGGGTTCGGGGCGGTCGCGTTGGGCCAGAGCCTCTGAAACCATAGCGGCATCAACGACGTAACCGGGGGAGCCAGTGCTGCTGATGACAAGGTCGGCGTCGCACAATGCCTTGGGCAGGTCTTCAAACGGCATGGCGATTCCGCCGAGGTCTTGGGCGAGTTCCTCGGCGCGCCATTGGGTGCGGTTGGTGACCGTGATCCGGCGGACGCCGGCGTCGGTCAGCGCGCGGGCGACCATGCGGCCGGCGTCGCCGGCGCCGATTACCAGGGCACGGCGGTCGTCCAGTTGATCGAACATTCCCCGGGCAAGTTGGACGGCGGCGCGGCTGACGGACCGGGAGTGTTGGCCGATGCTGGTCTCACGATGGACGCGGCGGCCGGCGCGCAAGGCCGAGTGGAACACGCGGGTCAGCGGGCTCTTGGTGTGACCGCCCTCGCTGGCCGCGCTGAACGCCGAGCGAACCTGTCCGAGGATCTGACGCTCACCGACGATCATGGACTCCAGGCCGCCGGCGACGCGGAACAGGTGGGAGACGCAATCGGTTTCCCAAAGCTGGTACACATGCCGCTCCAGCTCGGGGCCAGGCACGCCGGAATAACCGATCATGAAGTCGCCCACGCGGCCCACCAACCCGATGTCGTCGGGATCGTAGACGTAAACCTCGGTGCGATTGCAAGTGGATAGAATGGCGGACTGTGGCACGTATTCGGATAGCTGCCCGAGGGCGCCGGGCAGTTGATCACGCTCGACGCTGAGCCGTTCGCGGAGGTCCAGCGGCGCGGTGCGGTGATCGAGTCCGAGGACGAGCAGGCTCAACTGACCGCCTCCGCCGCCCGCAACGCGGCACGCTTAGCGCAGCCCCCGGCTTTGCACCGGGCGAGGTCGTCGCACATTTCCGGGATGGTAGGGTCCTGCAACTGGGACAGGATGATATCGACCGCCTGATCCTCACCGCCGGACTGCACCAACTCAAGGAGGTCTTCGGTGATCACACACTGCCAGCGGGTGGGGTCGATGACGGTGCGTTTTTCCTTAATCACGCGGCGGGCGCGGCCCAAGGCTCCGGCCAAATCGGCCCATTTGAGGGCAGGAGCGTCGGCCAGGGTTTCGCGGAGCTTTCTGGCCAAGGCAGGGCTGGCGCCGCCGGTGGACACCGCCAAGGTGATGGGGTCGCGGCGCACGATGGACGGGGCAATGAACGTGCACTGGTCGGGGTCATCCACCACGTTGAGCAGGACGCCGCGCTCCTCAGCTTCCTCGTAGATCTGGCGATTGACGTGCCAGACGTTGGTGGCGGCTACGGCGATGAACGCGCCGTCCAGATCGCCGGCCTGGTACTCCCGCTGTTCGAAAGTGATTTGGCCCCGCTCGGCCGCGCGCATAATGCCGTTGGTGGCCTCGGGGCTGATCACGGTGATCCTGGCGCCGGCGTCGCGGAGGGCGGCAATTTTGCCCTGGGCGATGGTGCCGCCGCCGAGGATTACGCAGCGCTTGCCGGCGAGATTGAGGTAGACGGGGTAATACTCAGGCATGGCTACACGAGCGCCTCCGCCAGCGCTTCGGCTTCCTCGGTCGTGTCCCAGAACCGTTCGTAGTCCTCTACGAAGTAGCGGACGCGGGTCTTCTTGTACTCCCGGGTGCTGTAGAGCAGGAGGTTGTCGGAGATGCCGGTAGCCTTGGCGATATCGCGTCCGATTTCCTCGCACTCGTCGCGGGTGGGAGCGTGCACCATGGTGAAGTGGCTGTACTCCCAATCGGGGAAGGTGGGACGTTCGTAACAGTGGGTGACCGCGGCGTTCTCGGCCATGATCATGCCGACTTCTTCGGAGCGTTCGGGCGGAACCTTCCAGACGATCATGGCGTTGGCGCGGAACCCGGAACGCCGGTGGTAGAGGACCGCGCTGTAACGACGCATGAGCTTGCGTTCCTGGTACTCGGCCAACTGGGCGAAAAATTCCGGGGTGGACAGGCCCAACCGCTTGGCGATGGGGTCGAAGGGTCGGGACACCAGCGGGAGGTCTTCCTGGGCTTCTCGAATGACCTGCTTGTCCCACTCGGTGATTTCCTGAGCCTGGTTCCAGTCGGATGCGGGCGTGCGGGACTGCCCGATGCCGTCGGGGTTGTAGTTGTAGGCATCGCTGCGGCGCTTGACCATGTCGAAGTTGACGCCGATCTTAAAGAACCGGATGGTGGGCATGATCCGGTATTCGATGGCGCCGGTTTTTTCGGCCATCCACTTGACGGTGGTTTCGAGGTCGCCATCGGGCGGGACGGCGAGGGTGAACCAGAGGTTGTAGTAGGAACCCTCGCGGGCGTAGTTGTGGCTGACGCCGGGATGGCGATTGATGAATATCGCGCCATCGTGGAGGTCGCCGTCGCCGTAGGCGAAAGCGACCAGCGTGGTCTTGTAGCCCAAGCGCCGGGTATCGAATATGGCGCTGATCTGGCGCACGACGTTCTGGCGTTTCAGTTCGGCGAGACGGGCCAGCAGGTCATCCTCGGTGATATCCAGTTCCTGGGCGATGGCCTGGTAGGGCTCCTCGACCACCGGGAAATTGCTCTGGATGATGTTGAGGAGTTTGCGGTCGGTAATGTCCATTGATTCGGTAGTCATCCGTTTTCACCTGGGTTGGTCGTGGTTCAAGCCGACTTGGCCGTTTTTTCCTTGATCAGCGTGAGACGAGAGCTATAAGCGTCCACCAATCCGAGCAGCACCTGGTCGGAGATTTCTACAACTTGTTGCAGCTGATCCGGTTGGACGGATTCCACGACGGCTTGGCGGAAGAACAAGAACGCCTGAACGCTGTCGGTGAGCGGCACACCGCGGGCGGCCATTTCCGAACCGTACTCGTGGCCGAGCATGTGGGTCTCGGACAGGGTCTCCCCACGCCGCCGCCTGCTGGAATTCAACCGGCTCTGCAGCAAGAGGGACAAAAGGCGGCGTCCGAACAGGCGCATGCGGTCGCGGCCCTCGGCCTGAAAGCTCTCCATCCAAGATTGTCGGGAAAGATCGATCTGGCCCAGCTTGCGCCTGATGCGACGCAGCACAAGGGCCTCTGAATCGTGGCCGTTGGCGTGGGCGGCAGCGGCGCCGTTGGAACGCTCGCGCACGAGGGCTTCCACATCCTCGCGTAGGAATCGCCGGTGGCCGCCGGGAGTGCGGTAGACAGGCAAACGACCCCGATCAGCCCATTGCCTCAAGGTCGCTTCGTTGATGCCAAGGGCCCGGCTGACTGCCCCCAAGGGCATCCAGCGGGGTTCATTTGTAGTTTCGGTGGCCACTAAAACTTGTAAAAATCTATATATTCTGCGAATCGCACACGGATTCGTGGGAGAATCCTAACATAGCCTCCGTTCAAAATCAACGGCGATGCGGCGTAAGACTGGACCAGGCAAGAGGTGCGCAGTCCCCGGCGGGACCACGGTCGTGGCGGGCAAAAGAACGATGCTAGGCGTGGAGTCGTTCGTAGGCGGAGAGGCGTTCGATGCCTTGCTCTTCGTCGTATTCGGGCGCGGCAACCAGTTGGCCGGTCATGGTCTCGGGGGTCTGGAGAGCCATGTAGACCGCCACCTCGGCGATATCGTCGGGCAGCCTCATGCGTTTGTGGACCTCGTCGTCGTAGTCGTCGTTGGGCCTGGTGAGGTTCCAGCCGGGATCGAGGATGTTGACGGCGATGCCGAAGTCCTTGACTTCGTCGGCGAGGGATTCGCTGAGCCGTTCCACCGCCGCTTTGGCGGCGCCGTAGGAGGCCTGCCCAGCACGTCCCCGGCGGGCCACGTTTTTCGAGGTCATGTTGACGATCACGCCGGAGCGGCGTTCGATCATGTGGGGCAGGACCGCCTTGCAGACCATGAAAGTGGTGGTCAAGTTGGACTCCAAGACCAACCGCCACTCCTCTTCGGTGATGTCCAGAACGGTGAGCGAATGGGTCAGGTCGTTGGTGAAAAGACGGTAACCGCCGACGTTGTTGACCAGGATGTCAATCTGTCCCAATTTGCTAACGGTCTCGTGGGCTGCACGGTTAGCGCCCTCGCTGGTTGTGAGTTCAGCGTTGACTGTGTGGGCGCGCCGGTCGAGGGCGCGAATTTCCGATGCCACGGCGTCGAGTTCGGCGGGCGTGCGAGCGACGATGGCGACGTCCGCTCCCTCGCGGGCGTAGGCCAGAGCCATGGAGCGGCCCAACCCGCGGGCGCCTCCGGTTACCAGGGCGACTTTGCCTTCAAGTTGCATTTTGTGTCACCTTTGCAATGACGGAGAGCGGCACACCGAGCATTGTACCGATCTCGCTGCAGAAAGAGGGCCATTTGGACAAGCCCGTCCCGGGGAGTCCTGCCCTACGAGTGGTGGATAGTCGGGATGCGCGGATTATATCAGTCACTCTCCGTCGCATGCGACGGACTTGGGTTTTGCATCGGTGCATCCGCCACAGGCGGATCTGCGGCCCTCCAGAGGCGGATCTACGACAGTTCAGGTTGTGCGGATGTTGCGGTGGGAATCGATGGCCTGGTCGGCCCGATTCAGGAACTCGTCGGCTTTAGCCAGGTGGTCGGAAAGGGTTCCCATGTTGGATGGCGACTCCTCGGGGATGGCAGGGGCGGGTTTCAAGCCCGTCTCTACGGTGCAGGATGTTGAGGGTGGGTTTCTCTTTTTAGATGGTGGCGTTTCGGGTGGTGGCGTCAGGTTGCGGTTCGGGTTGCGTGTTCCGCCTGAGGCGGATGAACTCAGCACGGCCAACACTGTTCTTGCTTGCGCAGAAAGATATCGTCCTAGACCGAAGCCATGGTGAAATCTACATTTGCGTGGCGGAGAGGGTTGGCGTGGGTGGCGACAATTAATTCGTCGGCTTTTGCTTGCAGCACGGTTCGGCACCGGCGTTTGACTGCTTCGCGTCGCGGGGTCAGATCGGTGAAAAAGCCGCCCACCGTTAGGCGCACTGCGTCGCGGGTTCCCTGGCACAAGTTGGCGGTGGCTTCCTGGCACATCCATCCCCAAATCGCCTCATCAGCGTTGAAGTCCGGACTGTCGCTGGACAAGTTCACCAGGCGCAAGTTCAGGCTGGGCATGGTCAGATAATCTCTAATGGCACCGCCCCGGTGGGCTGGCGAATTGTCCCAAATCACGATAAGCGGTCCTCTTTCAATCCCTCGCGCATCTCCAGCAGGTCGCGGAAACCGTCGGTGGTGACCAGGCCCACCGTGGCGCCCTTGCGTTCCACCAGCGTGTTGGTGGCCACAGTGGACCCGTGGATCACCAGGTCCGTCTCGCCCAGGAAGCGGTCTAGGGGCAAGCCGTGTGCGTCGGCAGCGTCCCGCAATCCGTTCATGACGCCGATGGATGGGTCGTCAGGAGTGGATGGAGTTTTGAAGTAGCGGGGCTGTCCCTCGTCGGCGGCCACGACGAAGTCGGTGAAGGTGCCTCCGACGTCTATCCCGATTTTGTACAACGGAGGCCTCCCGGTCCGTTGGGTGGAAACGTGTCCTATCGTCAGCATCATACGCCATGACGGTGACGTTCAATATTAGATGGTCTATCCGTTTGCTATACTCTCGCGAACGGAGAAGGAGGCGGATCATGGCGGATTACACTGCATATTTCAACGGCGAGTGGATACCCTTCAGCGAGGTCAAGATCGATCCAATGGACCGGGGCTTCCTGGTGGGAGACGTAATCTTCGACGTGGCCCGTACTTTCAACGGCAAGAGCTTTCGCATGGAGCAGCACATCGACCGGCTCTACCGTTCGCTGAAGTACGTCCGCATCGATCCCGGACTCTCTCCCCGGGAAATGTACGACATCAGCGAGGAAGCGATCGCCCGCAACGAGCGCCTGCGAGAAGGGGCGGGGGACTTCACCATAACCCAGTTCATCACCCGTGGTCCGGGAAGTTGGTCCCGCGACGCCGGGCCTCCCACGGTATGCGTTAAGATCTCGGCGGCCGCGTTCGGACGCTACGCAAAGCTGTACAACGACGGGGCACACGGGGTAATCACCCGTACCCGGAGCTACCCGGTCGATTCCCTCGACCCCAAGGTCAAGCATTACAGCCGCATGAACTTCAACCTGGCCGACCTGGAGGCAGCTGACGTGGACCCGGAGGGCTGGCCCATCCTCACGGACTCCGAAGGCAACCTGACCGAAGGAACGGGCTATAACGTTTTCCTGGTGACTGACGGTGTGATCCGCACACCGGGAGACCGAAACATCCTCCAGGGCATCTCCCGGGGGATGGTGTTCGACCTGGCGGAGCAGCTTGAGATTCCGCTGGTGGAAGAAGACCTCCAACCCTATGACATGTACACCGCCGACGAAGCGTTCTTCTCCAGCACCACCCCTTGCGTGCTGCCGGTAACCGTCGTGGATAGGCGGGAGATCGGAGACGGACGGCCCGGGCCGATAGTTCAGCAACTCCTGTCCGCATGGAGCGAGACCGTCGGATTGGACATCGTTGACCAGATGGCCCGGTTCGACCAGGCCTAGGGGCCTTACGGCAGGTACTTGTCCTCCAGTTCGCGGATGCCGTCGCCGCCGAGGATTACGGACAGGGGCAAGGCGGGGTTGAACTCACGCGTACCCAGTTTGTCGTCGCGAGGCACGTAGCGACGTGTAGATCCCGTGCCAGTGGCTAAATCGGCTAAACCATCGAGATTGCCACGCTGGGCTCACCATGACAGTTTGGGCGAAACCGGGTACGCATGAGGGTAGTTAGGCCGACGCAATCAAGTCGGCGGCACGTTCGCCTATCATGACGACCGTTGCATGGCTGCCACCTGACCTTGTAACCCGCGGCATCACCGACGCATCCACCACCGACAGCCCAGTTACTCCCTTGACGTTGCAGTTTTGATCCACAACCGCCATAGGGTCTGAATCGGGGCCCATCTTGCATGTGCCGGAAACATGCCTGGCTGTTCCCACGGTTTGGCGTATATAGACGTCCAAAGCGTGGTCGTCAGCCAGGATGTCATCCGTTGGGTGGAGCCGGTAATCGGCCACGTCTTTATACGCATCGGATTCAAGGAATCCAATCGCCATTCGGATGCCTTCCCGCACCCGACGGATGTCGTTTGGATGCGTAAGATAGCGGTAATTGAACTCCGGCTGCACTGTGGGGTCGGCAGACGCAAGCCTGACGTATCCTGCGCCGTCGGGTAGTCCGAGCGTGCACGAGATTCTCGCCACCCGGTCCGCAGGAACATCATCGTTGAGGAACTTGGTCCGTAGACCGGGGACGCGCTCCGGCCGTTCGTCAACCATCGGGGTGGTCCTCAGCAACATATCATTGACTTCGCTGGACCCGTGGGAGGTGTAGTGCAAACAAAAGCGTGCCGCATCGACATCGGAAGTCAGGGTCATTCCGTCCTTGACTTTGAATGTAATCTGGGCGCTCAGGTGGTTAAACAGGTTCTGTCCCACCCCGGGAAGCTCATGAACGAGAGGTATCCCAAATTGCTGGAGTTGGTCCTTGGGGCCGATTCCCGATAGCATCAGCAGGTGGGGCGACTTGAGAGCGCCGGCGCTCAACACAACCCGGTCTGCTTCAACGTTGAAAATCTCGCCCCCGCTTTCCACTTCCACACCGACGGCCTTTAGATCCTCGATCAGTACCTTTCTGACGAACACCCCTCCTCGCACCGTAAGGTTGAGACGGTGGCGCATGGGATTCAGGTGAGTGATGGCAGCGCTCATCCTCCAGCCGTCCAGGTTGTTTGAGGGCCACACGCCAACGCCCGAGGGGTTCGGGCCATTGGTATCCTCGACTGTCCCGTAACCCGTCTCCAAACAGGCTGCGTGGAAGGCTGTTTGGATGTCTGCCCAGGGCCCGGATTGACGACGCCTCACCGGCATCGGTCCGTCGGAGCCATGGAAATCATCGCGAATGTCGAGATCGTGCTCGGATTTTCTGAAGTAAGGCAGAACCTTGTCGTAAGACCATTCATCGTTGCCCATAGCAGCCCAGGAGTCGAAATCCTCGGGTAACCCCCTCTGCATTGCCTGACCGTTTATGGAGGACCCTCCTCCGATCACCTTGCCCTGCGCTACGTGGATCTCGCCTTGCTCTTCGGTGATCGTTCCCCGCAGGGCCCAGTTATGCTCCGAGTCCGGGGATTCTGCATAACTTGTGTGTCCGAACTTGATTTCGTCCGGAAGATAGTCAGGATCAGGGTAATCCGGCCCGGCTTCCAGCAACAGAACGGAGGTATTCGGGTTTTCAGCCAATCTGGAGGCCAACACCGATCCGGCTGCTCCCCCACCGACGATAACAACGTCATATTTCATGGGTCCCCCTTGAATGTTTTGTCTTCTGACACAGGATTTCCCAGTCTTACCTGATTCCGCTGAGGATAGGACGTTCCGGGATTTCTCCGATTATAAACCGGCATTCTCCATATCGGCCGACCAGCAGGTTTCGAACAGGGCAGTTGGAGCCTATTGCCGGTCGTCGTTGCTTGTCAATCCGCTTTCGCTCCCGTGCCAAGGGCGTCGGCACAAGGTACATCGCTTCAGGCAATTATTGGAAAACCGGCGCGAAATCGCTCGTACACCAGAAGAGAGCGACATCCACCAGCTTCCGGCGCCGGCAGACAGCGCCTCGGAAACTGGCGCCACTTCGACCCACAGACCGGCCAGAAACACCATCAATCGACCCGCTGAGGGTACTTTGGACGAACCAGCTCAGGTGGGCTCCACCAGCCCGCGCCGAGGTGAGAAGGAACGTCACCCCGTATTTGATACGGGGTCAGCTACTACTCGGCGGTGTCCCTGGAGACTGGGGAGGCGGTGGTGATGGAACTGGAGGGCAACAGCAACTCTGTTACCTCGGCTGCTTTCCTGGGTTCCACCCGTGTTGGACGAGAGCGGCACACTTGACTGCTGATCGTGATCTGGGACAATTCGCCAGCCCATCGCGGAGACGCGGTGCGCGCCTACCTGACCAAGCCCGGCCTGAACCTCCGCCAAGTGACCTGCCCAGTACAGTTCAGATTTCAACCCCGACCAGGCCATCTGGGGCTGGGCGCGTCAGGAAATGACGGCTAACCTGTGCCTGGGAACCCGTGCCGCGGTCCGGGAGAGTGTGCGGGGGCTTTTCACCGATCTGTCCCACCGACAGGAAGAAGTCAAACGCCGTTGCCGAACCGCTCTGCAAGGAAAAGCCGACGGATCAATCGGCGGCACCCGAGCCAACTCTCTCTGCACTGCAAACGTAGTTTTCACCTTGGTTTCGGTTTAGGCTTCCGTGCCCCCGCGGGTAGCCGGCCAATGATACCGGGGCAGTGCAAGCACGGGGCGGTGGTAACACCCGCCGGGTTCCGGGAGCTTGGCCGGGGAATATCGGTCTGCCGGGGGCGGATCTACTATCCTCCGGAGGCGGGCCTTCGGCTCTGGACTCTTTGGGAACCTCATTCTGCTTGTGGGTAACCGACAGGCCATTATGCGACCCGAACCTTTTTGACACCTCGCCATGTCGCGTAGTTTGGTGGTTGCCGCTGCATGCGATGCGGCCGACCCCGCCCAGTTCTCGAGTGCCGAGCGGGAAACTGACATGGTTAGGATAGAACGTGGGTGCGGAGTGGAGCAACGGGCCGGTGTCAGTGCTGTTTAATTTTCATGGATAAACGGGATGAAGGGGATTTTGATTTGATAGTCAAGGTCGGGATTTGGGGGTTATAGAATTTGCAGAGTGGATATTGCGCAATCACGGCGTTGGGGCGTTTTTTGCCGGGACGGATCCTCCGAGGGCGGACCTGCGGGACGATGGGCAGGATGAGTTTGATGCGCTGGGCTCAACGGATCTTCGATCAACCAAAGGCGGACCTGCGGCAGTGCAGGGTAAGCCGTTGGACTGCGCTGGTGATGAAAAATCCTGACTATCAATGTGGGTCGGTTGACCGGGGAACGTTGGGGTCTTAGACTTTGTGGCCGTGAGATATTTCGTTGACATTTGGATGCTTGAAATCGTGCGCAAGGGCGGAGTTTCCGCTCTTTTTTTGTGTGCGATTGACGGTCAAGGTGGTGGTCGCCGATGCGCCCATTGACGCAGCGGCTGGCAGCGGAGGCGGTGGGGACGGCGTTCCTCTTGATGGCGGTGATCGGGAGCGGGATCGCGGCGCAGCGACTGAGTCCGAACGACGTTGGATTGCAACTTTTCGAGAACGCAGTGGCGACTGCTTTCGCGTTGATGGCGCTAATCTGGGCGTTCGGTCCGATTTCGGGGGCGCACTTCAACCCGGCGGTGACGCTGGCAGACGTGCTGCTGCAGGGCAGGCCGTGGAAGGAAGGGATCGCCTATGTCGGGGCGCAGGTGGTAGGAGGAATCTTCGGGACGATCCTGGGGAACCTGATGTTTGCGCTGGAGCCGGTGGTGTGGTCCACCAAGGTGCGAGGCGGATCGGGTCAGTGGCTGGGCGAGGTGATCGCGACGCTGGGCCTGCTGATGGTGATTTTCCTGATTCCGCGGAGGAATGGGGTGGTGATCGCGGTGGCGGTGGGAGCGTACATCGGGGCAGCGTACTTTTTCACTTCGTCGACGAGCTTCGCGAACCCGGCGGTGACGGTGTCGCGGATGTTCTCGGACACGTTCGCCGGGATATACCCGGGGTCGGCTCCGCTGTTCATCGTGATGCAGTTGGTGGGAGCGGCGTTGGCGATTGGGCTGGTTTGGTTCCTGGTAGGTCGGCGGCGGGATTAAAATGCCGGAAATTTCATGGATGCCCAGAATTTACAGGATGATTTGATGATGATGGTGTGGTTAATTGGGGTTGGGGACGTAGATCCAGCCTTCAAGCTTAGCGGCGGGCAATTCGTCCGCGTTTGGGTGATGGAAACGGGAAGAGTCCTGCGCCCACATGGCGGCGCCGACGGCGGCTACGACAGAGTCGAGGCAGTCATCGTTGGCGAGGCAATCGTCGCGGACGGATTCGAGGTTGGGGAGCGTGATGCCGGAGGATGAGGCGAGATGGTCGAGGATTTGGGTCCGGCGCGCTGTGGAGTCGCGGCCGCGTTTGTATCCCTTGAATGGCAGGGAAAGAGATCTGAGAAGGGCGCCGGGCATGAGTTCCAGTAACGTTACCGTGTGATCGGGCGGGGCGGTTGGTGGTAGAGGTGGGACGTGCCAACGGTTGGCGTCCTCCTGATGCCAGCGGTGGAGGAGTTGGATACCGTGCCAGGTCATGGGGAGCATGTTGGGATTGACGTTGTGCAAGGGGGAGTAGCTTTCGCGGTGGTATTTGAGGTCGCCGGCGCGTTTGGGTTCTCCGTGGGCGACGACGAAACGGTTGCGGGCGGCTATGAAATCGTTGAGGGGCATGGGAGCGATGGTGTCCCACAGCGCGGGCATATCGATCAGAGAGCGGCCGGCAGCGAGATGGGAGGCGAATGTTGCGGGGACGCCGAAGGGGAAATCGAGGGCGGCGACGGCGGGCGTCGGGATGTCGATGAGCAGGTCGTATAGGTCGGCGCGAGGGATACGCCGGGCCGAGACCGACTGCAGAGCGCCCTCCGAAAAACGGCCCTGGGTGATCCAGGTGTTGCGGTCGTGCTTAGCTCCACTGAAGTCGACGCCTATGATAGTGGTGGGCATTGGGGTTTAGTGTTTGGGAGGGTAGTGGGAGCGGTCTGGACGGCGTGGGATCTGCGGGTTGTGGCGGGCTAGCTCACAAAGAGCGGGTTGCGGTTGACGGGTTGGGTTGCGTGGGCGTGCGATTGGGTTAGAATACACGCGAGCAGACGTTAGCGCACTGCTGATTGACGGAATAAAGGAGCCTAGAGCACATGGATTACACCAAGCGAAGGGAGAGGTATCGCGCAGTGTTGGCTGGCGGGGTCTGCGTACACCCAGGTTCTGTATTTGACGCGATTTCGGCGCGGATTGCTGAGGACCTGGGGTTCGAGGTCGGCATGTTCGCCGGATCGATCGCCAGCGGGACGGTGCTGGGCGCGCCGGACTACGTGGTGTTGACGCTGAGCGAGTTCGCGCAGCAGATTTACCGCATCTGCAGGGCGGGCGAATTGCCGCTGATGGTGGACGCGGACCACGGCTACGGCAACGCGTTGAGCGTCAAGCGGACGGTGGAGGAACTGGAGGCGTCGGGCGTGTCCGCGTTGACGATCGAGGACACGGTGCTGCCGATGGCGTTTGGCGGCGGCGACCGGTTCATCTCGCTGGAGGAAGGCGTGGGCAAGATGAAGGCCGCGCTGTCGGGTCGGACGGACCCGAATCTGGTAGTCGCGGGACGCACCAGCAGCCTGGCCGAAGGATTGGACGAGTGCATCCGGCGGGTGAAGGCGTACGAGGCGGCCGGCGTGGACGCGCTTTTCCTGGCGGGGGCCACCACGCGGGAACAAGTCGAGGCAGTCAATGCCGAGGTCAACATTCCCTTGCTGCTGGGCGGCGCCGGCGGAGAACTGTCGGACAAGGCGTGGCTGGGAGAGAACGGCGTGCGCGTGGCATTGCAAGGACACCTTTCCTTCCAGGCGTCGATCAAGGCAGTGTACGACACCATGAAGGCGTTGCGAGACGGCGTTGCCCCGGGCGACCTCAGGGACACGCTAGCCTCGGCGGATTTGATCGCGCAGGTGACTCGGAAGGACGACTACGACCAGCAGATAGCAGATTACCTGCGGTAAGGGCGAGGCATGCCTCGCCCCTACAATTACAACCGGGACCGAAGACACATGACTCGGTAGTACACCCGGGACAGAATGGAAACAACAATCACGGAGGAACCATCATGGCATTTGTGTGCAACCATCTACATCTGAGGAGCGAGGACCCGGACAACGCGGCCAAGTTCTACGTTGACAACTTCGGAGCGGAGATCGTGTCGACGCGACCGTTGTCCACTACGGTGTCGCATCAGCTGGAGCTGAACGGCCAGCCGTTGCTGACGGTGTCGGGAGAGGCCGAGGGCGAGAACGCGGTGCCCGGTTCGACGCATCCGCGCTTCGGACTGGACCATTTCGGGTTTGAGACCGACGACATCCAGGGCGCGTTTGAGAGGTTCAAGGCCACGGGCGCGAACATCATCTGCGAGCCGTGGACGATGCCGTCGGGTTCGCAGGTTATGTTCGTTGAGGCGCCGGACAAGGTCAGCTTGGAGATTATCCAGCGGCCTGCGTAGTCCGCGCGATACACTACCTAGGCATCCACGGGGCGGGTTTGAAACCCGCCCCTACCATCATGGGCGGTATAATTGGGTTGGGTGAAGGGATACGCGCATTTGAAGGGCGGCGAGCATGGCGACTACGACGACAACCCAACTTCCAGAACGGCGCCGATTCAACGTGGACGAATACTTCGCCATGGGCGACGCCGGCATCTTGACGGAGCATGATGGGGTCGCATTGCTGGACGGGGAGTTGTTCTGCAAATACGACGGACGGCGGCGTCGGTTCACGGTGGAGGAATACTACAAGCTGGCCGAGGTGGGCATCCTGGCGCCCGACGAGCGGGTGGAGTTACTTGCGGGAGAGATTATCACGATGGCCGCAGTAGGAAGCCGGCATGCGTTCTGCGTTGATGAGTTTACCGAGAAGCTGATGCCTTTAGCACTAGCCGGGCGAGCAAGGGTAAGGACGCAAAATCCCATTCAACTAAGCGAGGAAAACCATCCCCAGCCCGACATCGCGGTGGTAGCCCGAAACGAATACGTAGACGCACATCCCCTGCCAGAAGATGTGATGCTGTTGATCGAGGTCTCTGACACCACCGCTGGGTTCGACCGCCGGCACAAGTTGCCGATGTACGCGCTACATGGGATACCCGAAGTCTGGCTGGGTGATATCAACGCCCGGAGGGTGGAAGTTCACGACGAACCAATGGCCGCGGGGTACGCACGTGTGCGTGTGTTTGACGCAGGGGAAACGTTATCTCCGGGGGCATTTCCAGATCTGGAGATTCCGGTGAGCGACGCGATGCCCGAATAGGGCTAACCGCTAGAGGCCGTCGAAGAAGTCGGCCGGTACGGTTTCGCCGGGGGATACGGGCGGTTCGGCACGGATGAAGTGCTCGATGCCGATGACGGCTGCAGCCACCTCGCGAGGGACGCGCTCGTAGGGCCAATCGGGTTGCAGTTGGGTGAAGTGGCGCTTGATGCAGGCCATCTTGGCATCGAGGCCGTCCGAGACGTCGGAGGTGATGTGGATGGTGTCGACGTCTACACCGTCGTGGACTCGATCCGGGGAGGGCATGGGGAAGTCGACGCCCGCGGCCTGCAGGGTTTCGGCCATGTGAACGCGGAATCCGCGGGGTCGGACGCTGTAGAAAAGGCGGTGGGTCTGATGGGGCTGGATGCCGATGGCCATGTGATGAGGGAAGGCAGTATCGTCGGCGGCCAGGCGGAAAGCTGTGGTGGCGTGATTGCAGATGGCAATGTGGTCAGGATGACCGTAGAGTCCATCCTTGCCGAAGGACAGGACGACCTGGGGGCGGAAACGACGGATCTCAAACACGAGTCTGGCGACCACCTCATGCTCGTCGGCCTGGACGAAAGCGTTGGGGTGATGATTGTCGTCCCAGCCGGCCATGCCCGAGTCGCGGTACCTGAGGACTTCGTGGGACTCAATGCCCAACTCCTTGATGGCCTGGGCTAACTCGGCGCGGCGGACTTCGCCGATGGTCTCACGCGTGGCGGATCCTGGCTGGCGGATTTCGCCGAGTTCGCCTGACGTGGCTGTGATCAGACGAGCGGTGACGCCGCGGGCGGTGTGCATGGCGATGGTGCCGCCGACGGGGAAAGCTTCGTCGTCAGGGTGGGCGAAGAGGATGAGGAGACGGTGGTCGGGCATAGTCGGAGTCTCCAAGGTGCAGAATAGGGGCGAATGTGATCCGCCCCTATGATAGTACCGTATGGCGCGGAGCAGGTTACTGGTCGAGGACTTCGAGGACCTCGAGGATTATGCCTTCGGGTCCTTCGAAGAACATGACGCGGCGTCCGCCGCCGACGGTGGTTTCTTCCAGGACTTTTGCGCCGCTGTTTTTCAGGTCGTTCATGGTGCCTTCGATGTCGGTGGTGTCGATGGCGATGTGTTCGAAGCCGTAGTTCTGCGGGTGGGTCTGCGTGACGATGTGGTCGGTCACGTTCAAGGGCAGCCCATGCAGGTCAAGGCGGAAGCCTCCAGCGGGAGTTTCGGCGGTGACGGTGGCGCCGAGGTTCTGAATGTACCAGTCGGCAGTGGCCTTGGGATCGGGAGTCTTGAGGTGGACGTGGTTAAGCGAGAATGCCATGACGTTGATCCTCCGTGTGAGATGGGTGTTGGAGCAGGTGTCGGTTGGGGCGATTGTAACATAGGGGGTGTTGCGCAGGGTTTTGCACTGGATTGGAGAATGGTGATGCGAGTCGTCAAAACCGCGAGCATTGCCTCCCGTAGGGGACCTGTTTTCAGGCGCGTCGCGGTGGTGGTGAGACAAGCTCTGCCCGAGAGCGATATTCCGCAGCATTAGCGGGATGGTTCAACGATTGGTGGAACAAGACGCCTAACGCGGAGCCCGATGATATACTTTGCGCCGTCCGCAGAAGCGGGCCCTTGGAGGAATTATTGATGCTGGCATTTCTGGGAGGAACCGGACCGGAAGGCAAGGGCCTGGCCCTGCGATTGGCGATGGCGGGCGAATCGGTGGTCATCGGGTCGCGGGACGCAGGACGGGCGCAGGAGGCGGCGGACGAGTTGCTGGGATTGGCGCCGGGGAAAGCGATTTCGGGAGCGGTGAACGGGGATGCGGCGGAGCAGTCGGATGTAGTTTTTCTGACGATGCCTTACAACGGGATGTCGCCGACGATTGCCGGCGTGGGTGATGCATTGGCGGGGAAGATCGTGGTGACGGTGATCGCGCCGATGCGGTTTGAGCGCGGCGTGGGAGCGATTGCCGAGGAAGTGGAGGCGGGATCGGCGGCTGAGGAAGCACGGGATGCGGCGCCGGACGCGAAGGTCGTGGCCGCATTCCAGAACGTTTCGGCGGAGGAACTGCTAAAGCCGGGCGTTACGCTGGACGAAGACGTGGTGATCTGCGGAGACGATGCGGAGGCGAAGGATCGGGTCGTCGAGCTGACTCGCATGATCCCCAACCTGCGGCCAGTGGACGGGGGCGCGCTGTACAACGCGAAGTACGTGGAGCAGATTACTCCTCTGTTGGTGAACATCAACCGGATATACCGGACGCATTCGGGGGTGCGGATAACTGGAGTCTAGTAGCGACTTGATCATGAACCGATTAAGGTTCAAACCGTAGGAGCGGCGCTATCCGAGACCAAAGACACGATATTGCGCACCCCGCAGATAAGAGACGTTGTGGATCCCGGCTCTGAACCGGAATGACGCGGTCTCGACGGATACGGCCTATCAATCCCGAACGCCTACGCACCACTTTGACGCGGCAATAGCGGACACGATTAACCCACGCTGAACATTTCCCGGAGACTTTGGCGCAACAATAGGGAACACGACAATCAATCCGGAACACTTACCCACGACTTTGACACATTGACAGGAGGCAACAAGATGCCACGAGCCACACTTGATTTGCAGAACGCCGGCGACCTGGCTGCCGTGAGCGGGCAGTGGAAATGCGCCAACGGTTTCGTACCGGGGGAGCCAAACGAGGGGGTAGTCAGCGAGGCGGAGGGTTCGCCGTGCCGGCTGCCGGACTTCGACGATTCGGGATGGGAGGCGTGCGACGACCTAGCCGCGTGGCGACGGCGTGGCGTGTCGTTCGTCTGGTACCGGATCAAGGCCACGCTGCCGGAAACGGTGAATGGCCGCTCGCTGGAAGGGGCGCGGTGCCTCTTTGAGTCGTGCATCGACGACTACGGCGAGATCTGGATCAACGGGGAGTGCGACCGGGAGCGGGCGACGGTGCAAGGGTTCAACGTTCCGCAACGGGTGGTGGTGTCAGCGGAACCGCAGGCTGGCGACGAGGTTACGATCGCGATCCTAGCGATGAACGGGCCGCTGGCGGGACCGGGCGGTGCGGTGTTCGTGAGGTATGCCACGCTGGCGTTCGAGTGGCGGGAGTCGGGATATTAGCATCGAGGAACCGAAATAACGGCGAGGGGCGAATAATTATTCGTCCCTACAACGGGTCCATCCGTACGGGGGCGGCGCATGCGTCGCCCCTACAATGTGGGATTTCAGGCTAGCCAGTCGTCCTCGTCATCGCTGGGGTCGGCGTCGCTTTCGTTAGCTACTACCTGTCCTGGGTTGTAGGCGTAGCCGCGGGCTTCCAACTCCGAGCGGATGGTGGGGGCGAAGTCGGTTGGTGTTTGGCTGGCCGGCAGGGTGATTTCGACCGCGCCACGGTCGGTGACGCTGACCGCACCAGGGTCCTCGCGGGCCAAGTCCACGCTGACGGATTCGCGATGGATGGCGAAATCGTCGGTTACGGAGAATACGACGGCCATGTCTTCCATGGTGATGAGGATGAAGGTTTCTTCGTTGTCGGTGGACATTGGGTCGCAGAGGCCTCCTAGCGTGAGTTCAAGGGAGAAGTTCCACCCTCACCCTGACCCTCTCCCATCAAGGAAGAGGGTTTTGTTTTGCTCCTCTCGCGTCGAGGGGGAGTGGGATTTGGTTCAGTCTTCGGGGGGCCATTTGGTGCCGCCCTCGGCGGGGCGTTGCTGAGAGGGGCGGGCCATGCCGTCGGCGACGACCTGCTGGAATTCGTTGAGGATGACCGCGCCCCACTCGGCGGCCTTGCCGACGCGGTGAGCGGTGCGGCGGCCGCGGGCCTGCTGGCGGCTTTCGGCCTCGTCGGTAACGGAGGCGGCTGCTTGGGCGACCATCTCATCCATAGCGTCAATGGCAGGGACCAGGGACAGCGCGGTCTCGATGAAGCGGGCGATTTCTCCCATGTTTTTGTCGAATACGACGAACACGGGAACGGTGCCGGCGCGATGTTCAGGGAGGAAACTGTTGGTCAATTCCAGTTCGTCGTCGCGGTTGAAGACACTGAGGTTGATTTTGTCGCTGGCGTCGGCGAGCCGTAGGATGGCCGGCGTGGTGGACATGGCGTCGCCGCACCAGTCTGAAGTGAAGACAGCCAAGTTGACGGGGTTGTCCAGCGAGTTGAAGTAATCGAGGACGTTATCGGGGATCTCGACGCCGTCGCGGATCTGGCAGAAGGGGTCTTTGTTGACCTTGATGATGTCGATGTACTGGTCGGTGGTCATACCCTGATTGAACTTGTCGGCGGTGAGTGACATGGTCGGGCCTCCTATGAGGGGTCGATAACGGCCGGGGATTGCGTCGGCTGCGACGGGTACGAGATTGCCACGCCACGCTCGCGATGACAAGGGCAGAGTCGGGCGCGCGCTTTTGCCGATTGAGTTGGGCCAGTGCTAGAATCGGGGAAAGATATTGCCCGTCGCGGGACGGGACGGGGAGCCACCCTTTGACTAGCGCTACTGACCGCACCGGAGTGTACCTCAAATACGCCCTGTTCTGCCGCGAAACCGAGGAAGGCGACGGAGACAACCTTAGTTTCAAGGGGATCATTGACCTGGTGGACATACCCCTGCCCGAAAACCCACCCAGCGACGACGGGCCGCGGGTATTGACCGAGGTGGACGCTCACCTGGCATTTTGCATCGCGGGGGCCAATGCGGGCAGCCACACGTTGGAAGTGACCATTAGGGCGCCAGGGGCGAGTCTCTCGAGCCCGCCGCCGCAAGAAGTGGAGTGGGAGGACGGGATTTTCTTCCAGCGTTGGATCAAGCCGTTCAGAATTCCGGTGACGCGGTTGGGGCGGCACGTGGCGGCGATTGCGTTTGACGGGATGCCGTTGGGGGAGGCGAGCTTTTTGGTGCGGCTGGCGCCGTGAGGCGGGCGATTTCCTGATAGATGAGGTGGGCAATGGACTGTGCGATTTCCAGCCTGTTCGCCCGCTCCGCCTGCATTTTGAATGGCACCAAGGTGGACTAATATTTTGGGCTTGGCGTGCTAGTGTTCATCGGTGTTGGGGGGATGACCATGCTGCTTCATACCCTCAATAAGGACTGGAACGCGTCATCCACCAAGCCGCCCGATGCCGGCTCCGGCTCGGAATAGAGGCGGGTTGATGAACGTAATCCTAGCGAACATAGCGGTCTAGGGTTTGGGCTTTGCTTTGCTGAATGTTGTCATCACAGGCGAGAAGCACTGGTGAGACCCTGACAGACCCAAGCCAATCAGGGTTACCGTCATCGTTGGAAGCGCCATTCTAGGGCTTTACTCCTTTGGCATTGGGGGATTCGCCTTCGGCCTGCTGGTTGGCGGGGCGGGAAAGCGGTGATGCGGATGGTTGCTCTACCCACGCAATCAGTTACCGAACTCAGAGGACTGATATGAAGTGGTTTATCGGCGGTCTGCTTTTTGGAATAGCCTTCGCTGGGATGTTTTTTATCGCTGCGCGGGTTCAGGAAAACACGCCGCGGGCCATCGCTCAGGGCGGCGTTCCCCCCGTCACCAACATCCAGGTCCGCAGCGGGTCCATTCTCGGCGAAGTGATAATTTCGTGGGACGCCGTGCCGCAAGCTACACACTATCGCATCGGCTATGTCAACATGGAGATCGATTACCATCTGGCCAAGGCCGGTTGCACGGGCGAATGGATTGACGCATTCGTCTATGTTGATACGGACGTGCGAAACATCCCGGTTCGCAACGGACGTGCCGAATACACCATCCGGCACCTCGCTCCGGGCGCGCGACACGCCTTCACCGTGCTGACCAGCAAAAACTTCATCGATAGCGGCGACGGCGGCAGCGTCAGCGGCGAGTTCTTCTGGCCCAGCAACCCCCGCTGGAAGTTCCTGGACGGGAGGAATACCCTGCCGTCGGGTGTTGCTCTCCCTGCTGGCGAGTGTACCTCGATTGTGTCGCCCACCCCAACTAACGGGGATTATGACTCTGACGATGACGGGCTGATTGAAGTGTCCAACCTGGCACAGCTGAACGCCATGCGCTGGGATTTGGATGGCGACGGCTCCGCAAGAAACTCCGGCTATGCCCGGGCGTTCCCCAACGCCACCCCAGACATGGGCTGTCCCAGCGAGGGTTGCGCCGGCTATGAACTGACCGCCAATCTGGACTTTGATACCAACGGCAGTGGTGATGCCGACGCGGGCGATGTCTACTGGAATGGCGGCGACGGCTGGTTTCCCATTGGTGGTGGCGGCGGCTGGTTTTCCCCTGGCGACAACGACCTCATCTTCAACGCCACGTTCGACGGCAATGGCTATACCATCTCCAACCTGTACATATATCGTCCGACGCAGGACCATGTTGGTCTCATTGGGGCCTTGGGCGAGCACAACAGGGTCGCCAACATCGGATTAGCTGCTGTGAATGTATCCGGTGCCGGGTTCGTTGGCGGGTTGATTGGCTTCAGCCATAATAGCAACGTAATTGCCAATAGCTACGTTACTGGAACTGTGTCGGGAGATTTTTACGTCGGCGGCCTTATTGGAATGAACTTCATCACCAACAATAGGGTAGTTGACTGCCATTCGCATGCCATCGTGTCCGGGCGCGAACGCTCGGTTGGCGGCCTAATCGGCAGAAGTGGGGGGCGCATCTCCGGCAGTTACGCTACCGGGGATGTGTTCGGAGCCGGGGCAGATGATGTTGGTGGGTTGGTTGGGTATAATTCCTCGGACATAGTTGCCAGCTACGCCACCGGCAACGTGTTTGGTACTTACCGGGTCGGCGGATTGGCAGGCGCAAGCGCTACGGCCATCATCACGGACACTTACGCTACGGGCAATGTGCGGGGAATTAACGCGGGTGATGTGCTGGGAATAGAACATTTTGGAGTCGGCGGATTGGTTGGGTCTAACTTGGCAATAGTCAACAACAGTTACGCAATCGGCCGCGTATCTGGCGATGGAGACAAGGGAGGACTGGTAGGTCACAACGAGGGTGCAATTGCCGCCAGCTATTTTGATGTCCAGACGACCGGGCAGCCGGCAGAGGAGAACGGCGACGCCGGGCTGACTACCCTAGCGTTACAGGCGCCCACCAGCGCTACTGGCATTTTTGCGGCCTGGAACCCATCCTGGTGGGACTTTGGCACATCCCGACAGTACCCGGTTCTAAAGTACGGCCGGCTGGACCCAGCGGCTCAGCGGTAGGTAAGCAAACAGAGTCAGCCAGGATGAATGAGGGAACCTAGTATACTTTGTGCGCCGAGGCGATACTGTCGCTATTCTGCTCTGCGGCGGCGAAAATGACAGCCAGCAACGCGACATTACACTTGCCAAACGGATTGCGGGCAATGGAGGTAGTCTGTGACAGAAACTTTCACCTGATGGAACCCGCTGAACCAACTGCAAACCCATAAGGATTTTTGGCTGTACCTGGAAGCGTGCGCCGAGGAGGACCCCGGTGATGGCACTCCGATTCGCAACTCTTTACGGGACATCGCTCGGGCTGCAGAAGCGTTACCCTGGTTGAATGATTCGGTGATGGAAGCGGCCGAATTCGCGCCATAGCAATAGCCCGTCTCGAAGCATCCGAGCATGGCACAGTTGAACTGGAGAAATTCTTCGAGGGATGAGATACGGCGGATCGATAGTAGCCTGAATGCGCTGCGTCGATGCAACAGGGGCGGGAATGAATCCCGCCCCTGCGTTTGTTGGGTGGTCCGTGAGACGGTTGGTTAGTTGCCGTTTTGGTTCCAGATGGCTTCGAGGACGGCGCCGGGGTTCATGGGTAGGTTTTCCATGCGGGCGCCGGTGGCGTTGGTGATGGCGTTGCCGATGGCGGCCATGGGGGGAACCAGGGACACCTCACCTACGCCACGGACTCCGAGAGGATGGCCGGGGTTGGGGACCTCGACGATGACCGTGTCGATCATGGGAAGGTCCAACGCGGTGGGCATGCGGTAGTCCAGGAAGGACGAGTTGAGCATTTGGCCATCGTTGTCGAAGAAATACTCCTCGTTGAGGGCCCAACCGATGCCCTGGACGGCTCCGCCCTGGATCTGGCCTTCCACGTAGCTGGGATGGATCGCCTTGCCGCAGTCCTGGATGGCCGTGAAGCGGAGCACTTCCACCTTGCCAGTGTCGGGGTCGACCTCCACATCGGCGATGTTGATTGCGAAGGCGTTGCCGACTCCAGCAGGGTTGGCCGTGCCGCGACCGACGATGGGTCCGCCGGTGCCGTTGAGGCGGCGGGCGATCTGGTCGAAGGTCATGCGGAGGGCATCGTCGGACTTGTGGGCGAGGGTGCCATCGGCCTGGTATTCGACGTCCTCGACCGGGACGTCCCAGATGCGGGCGGCGCGCTCGATGAGTTGACGACGAACGTCCTCGCCGGCCTGGTAAACGGCGGTGCCCATCTTGAAGGTGACTCCGCTGCCGCCGGCGCCGCTGCTGTAGCCGATGCTGTCGGTATCGACGATGGAGGGCTTGATGCGCTCGGCGGGCAGGCCGAGGACTTCGGCGACGTGCATGGCCATGGCGGCGCGAGAGCCGCCGATGTCGGGGGAACCTTCGATGAGGCTGACGGTGCCGTCGGGCATGACGCTGGCGACGGCGCTGGCGGGACCGGTCCCATTGAACCACGCGCCAGCGGCGATGCCACGGCCGGTAAGGCGACCGGGCGCGGACGGCTCGGGCACCGGGGATGCGAGATGGGGATGCTCCTGGGTTGCCTGCAGGATTTCGACCATGCCGATACGCCGGAAGGTGGGTCCGGGGATCTGGCGGCTGCCCTCTTTGGCGGCGTTCTGAAGGCGGAACTCGATGGGATCGACTTCCAGCTTTTCGCAAAGCTCGTCAATGGCCTGCTCGGCGGCGAAGGAAGCGGCCGGCGAGCCGGGTGCGCGGTAGGCCGCGGCTTTGGGGACGTTGGTCACCACGTCGTAACCCTCAACGAATCCGTTGGGAATGTCGTAGGGGGCGAACATGGTGCGGCAACCACTGGGCACGGGAGAGCCGGGGAACGCACCGGCGTCGTATATCAAGGTGGCCTGAGCAGCGGTGAACCGGCCGTCGCGAGTACCGCCGACTTTGACCCTGATTTTAGAGCCGGACGTGGGACCAGTGCCTGTGAACACCTCGGTGCGGGTCATGGCGATCTTGACGGCGCGGCCGGTCTTGCGGGCGAGAGCGGCGACGACTGGCTCGAGGTAGCAGCCGCCCTGACCCTTACCGCCGAATCCGCCGCCGATCTCCATGGGGACGACGTTGAGTTGTCCGACCGAGATGCCGAGGATGCGGCTGGTGTGGTCGCGCAGGGCGAAGTGTCCCTGGCTGCTGGCCCAGACAGTGACGGTATCGTCGGTGTTCCAGCGGGCGGTGGCCGAATGGGGCTCGATGTAGCCCTGGTGGACCTGGCGGGTAGTGTATTCGCGTTCGACGATGGCGTCGGCTTCGGCGAAACCGGCATCGGGATCGCCCAGCGTGAAAGTGAAGTGGTTGGAAACGTTGGAGGCGTCGGCGGGATCCTCATCGAGCCAGCCACCGGACCGCTGGCCGGGGTTAGCCAGAGTGGCAAGGCGCTCATGCACGGCGGGCGCGCCGGCGGCCATTGCCTCATCAGCGGTGAGCACCGGGGGCAAGACTTCCCAGTCCACATCGATGAGGGCCAAGGCTTCCTCGGCCAGGTGGGGCGAGTCGGCGGCGATGGCGGCGACGGCATGGCCGCGATAGAGCGCTTTCTCGCGGGCCATGACATTGCGGCTGTAGAAGCCGTAGTTGACGGCGGCGCCCTCTTCCTGGTCCTTGATCTCCGCAGACACGTCCGGGAAATCGGCGGAGGTCACGACAGCATGGACGCCGGGAAGGGCGAGGGCACGGCTGGCGTCGATGCCACGGATGCGGGCGTGGGCGTGGGGGCTGCGGAGGATTTTGCCGTGGAGCATGCCGGGCAGGTGGATGTCGGCGGCATAACGGGCGCGGCCCATGACCTTGTCGGGGCCGTCGTGGCGTACGGGGCGAGTGCCGACGACGCGGTAGTTTTCTTCAGGGTCGGACAGGATGATATTGGGTTTGTAATCGAGCATGAGCGGCAATCTCCCGATTGGCGTGGCTGGCGTCAGAGATGGCGGTAATTTACCACAAACGCCACTGGGGCGACCTGAGGCCGCCCCACGGCTGCAACCGGCAACGGGCCGCGGCGCGTAGCCTTGCCAAGCGGTTTAGCGGTGACCGTGCCGCTCGCCGACTCCGCCGCGCTTACCCCAGCCGCGGTCGTCGCGACGGGTGGCCGCCTCGGGCAGGGAGTCGGGGCGGTCGGCGTGCCAAGACGCGATGGATTCCGCCTGATCCTGGGTCAGAGTGCCGGACGTTACCAAACGGGTCAACCTGGCGGTGAATTGGTCAGATTGGGGCGATCGCGCCAGCGACTCGGTGGCCCAGTCTAGTCCTTCGGGCCGCTCGGAGAACCAGGTGTCAGCCTCGTCGGCCTGCTCCCGAGTCAGGGTGCCGCCAGCGACCAAGAGGCCAGTGTATGAGGCGAATCGCGCGTCGGTTTCCTCTGAACGGGCGGTGAGGAACGCGGATGCCAGGGTGGCCTGTTCGATTCCTAATATGTCCGCCACGCGGAGCAGCAACGCGTCGGAATTGCCTTTGCCTCCCCCGCCGTGGCGGGAACCATCATAGTACACGCTGCCCGCCAGGTCATCGCGCGCATCCGCGGCCAGCACTGCTCCGGACACGAGACCGATGGCGAGCAATGCGCCGATGACGGAGATGACGATCCAGCGTTTCCGGATGTTGCGAATTCGATTCAGCATGCTGCCTCCGTAGGGTGCCGCCGAGTATGAGTTTAGTGTGTCGGGCGGCTGCGTCAGGAGGCAAGATAGACGGGCGATGTTCAGAAATTATCAAGGTTCGCGAGCGGGCAGGTCGAAGCCGAAACGGCTACCCTGGCCCTCCGTACTTTCGGCCCAGATGGTCCCGCCGTGCGCTTCGATGAGTTGGCGCGCGATGGTGAGGCCCAAACCGGAGCTGCCGGTGTCGCGGACGCGGGAGGGATCGACGCGGTAGAGACGGTCGAAAACGTGGGGGAGGGCATCGGGGGGGAAGCCGGGTCCGGTGTCGGCTACCGATACGCGCACGGCGTCGCCCAGGCTTACAGCGGACAGGGTGATGACTCCACCCGGGGGCGTGTGGGCAACGGCGTTGTCCATCAGGTTGGCCAGAACCTGCTCGATGCGGAGACGATCCAAGTTCATGGTGGGCAAGTCGTCTGCAACATTGACAGTGAGACTCACGGACGCCGCCTCGGCGCGGGGGCGGAATGAGTCGGCTGCGTTTTGTACAAGACTGGTTAATGAGACTGGTGCAGGATCGAGTCGCAGGTCGCGAGACTCTGATTCAGCCAGCAGTCGGAGGTCGTCCACGAGGCGTTTGAGATGGAGGGTCTGCCTATGGACGGTGTCCAGATTGTCTTCATCGGCGGGCAGGAGGCCATCCTGGATGGCTTCGATGTGCCCCTGGATGTTGGCTAGAGGGGTGCGCAGTTCGTGGGCGACGTCGGCCACCAAATTGCGACGCTGGCGTTCCGAATCTTCCAGAGCGTCTGCCATGTTGTTGAAAGCGTTGCCGAGTTCGGAAACTTCGTCATTGCCGCGAACTGATACGCGACTGGACAGGTCGCCCTCGCCGAGACGGCGGGCGGCCGTGGTCAGCCGTCCGATGGAGCCCAACAGGCGGCGGGAGAGGAGCATGACCAGGAGGATGCCGGCGGCGCCGGCGGCAAGGCCGACGATGGTCAGAGTGCGTTGGACGGCATCGGCGAAGTCGGTCAGAGAAGGTTCAATGTCTGCGACCTGACTCTCTGCGGAGCCCGGCGGCAAGGGGACGAAACGGCCTCTGCGCTCGGTGGCCGTGGCGACGGAGCCGACGGGCATTCCGTCTACCAATATCGGGGTGAAAAACTCCGGCGGGATAGGTCGGAAACGGTGTTCCCTGAAATGACCTCTACCGTGGTCATCGGATCGCCTGGTGTCGGCGACGACTCGACCGGCGGAATCGAGCACTAGGATGGCGCGCTCGTTATGGAAACCGATCCGATGGGAGAACTCATCGACGCCAACCCAACCGCCGGAGGATCGATAATAGTCGGCGAGCGCAAGATGGATGCGGTTGAATCGGACGCGATCCTGCTCATCCTGGAGGTGATCGACCTCGAGTTTTGCCGCGAATCCGGTGAACAGCGCGACGGCGGCCATGGACAGGATGAGGATGACCGCGAACCCGAGGGCCAACCGGGCGCGGAGGCCGAAACGCAGCCTAGGCATCACCGAAACGGTAACCGACGCCGTGGACGGTTTGGATGTACCGGGGTTTTCTGCTGTTGGGCTCCACCTTGCGGCGGAGGTTGGCAACGTGGACATCCACGGTGCGGTCGAAGCCGTCGAAATCGTAGCCGAAAACGCCGTCGATGATCTGGTCGCGGGAGAACGGACGACCGGGCGAGTCGGCCAGCAACGTCAACAAGCGGAATTCGGTTGGGGTCAACGATAGCGTACGTTCATCCACGGCGACCACGCGCTTTGCGAAGTCTATGGACATACCGTCATATTCGATTGTGGGCGGCTGCGGGGCGCCCGTTTGCCGGACGGTGCGGCGCAAGACGGCACGGACACGGGCCGCCAACTCGCGCGGGCTGAAAGGTTTAGGAATGTAGTCGTCTGCTCCGAGATCGAATCCGGCGAGACGGTCGGCCTCGGATACGCGGGCAGTGACCATGATGATCGGGACGTCGGAGTGCTCGCGGAGGGCGCGGCAGATCTCCATGCCGTCCAAGCGCGGTAGCATCAGGTCAAGGATGATGAGGTCGGGTTTGGCCTCGCGGGCGGTTTGCAGGCCGGACAGGCCGTCGGAGGCGGTGAGCACCTGGTGTTCATCCTGCTCAAGGTACAAGCGTACAACGCGCGTGATTCCCGGATCATCTTCTATGACAAGGACGTTGCTGGACATTGGGTTCGCTAAAGTTGGGCAGGCGCGGGTTGACTTGAGGGTAGCATACGGCGGGCGGCCGAAATCGGACCTCTGCGTTTGACGCCAGGGCAATCGCGTCTTAATGAGCAACAGCGCCGCCATTGGAATTGGCAGTAACGGACGGTGAATTTACAGGGATAAACAGGATGAACGGGATGGACAGGATATTTTGATTTG
>DAOUJD010000058.1:0-65663 GCA_034423115.1 Dehalococcoidia bacterium
CGCCGGGTCGGAAGCTACGCTGCCAGACCCAGCCGGACTGCCGGAAATGGCGCTGGCGGCGGGCGACCCAAAGTGCTGAGTTTTCGGTAACATTATTCGGTGAGGCAACAGGATTCGGCAAATCTAGTTGACGCGGGACACCGTAGTCGCCGTACTTCTCGGACAAGTAGGTAAATAGCTGCTAGCATCAGGACCATGCCGAACATCATTACGCCGCAGATCAGCCAATAGGTAAGTTCGTCGATGCCGCAGTTCATTTTGTTTACTCAACTTTGGTGCTTTACGCGCCGCGATTGACGGCGTTCAGTGGATTGGTGCTCACGGTTGATTTCCTGTTGTTTTGCATGATAACGAGACAACGAAAACAGTCCCGGGACGCGGTCGTCGCGGAGCCGATGGTTGGTGCTTTGCTGCCGCACTTCGGGGGTGCTTGTGCAATGTTAGCGCTGCTGCTGAGTTCAGGATTCGTGATGCTGGATCGTCGGATGGCTCCGGTTCGGCGGGCGGCGCAAGCGCGGTGCGGTTGCGGCGGTTGCTCCACTGAGTAGTTCGAAGGGATGGCACGTCTGGCTCGCAGTCGATGAAGGAGTGCGTTTGCAGCAGGAGTTGCTGGAAATAACGGTGGGACTGTTCGCATTGCCGTCGGTTGGCAGGATTGATCGTGTGGAGGAACGTCGACGGACTTGTCCAACCACGGGTCGAGGACTTCGGTAGTCTCCGGTTACAAGCCGACCTCGACCGCCAATGCAATCGGCACCAACACCAGCGTCAAGATGAAGAACGCGAAGGCTGCGATGGTGGCGAGCCAGCTGCAGACGCTGGTCAAGCTTCGGCCAAAGGTACGGTCGTCGAGTCGGTTGTGGGGCACGCACAGCAGGGCGGCGGTCATGGAGAAGAAAATGACAACTGAGGCCGTCAGGACACCCGGATTGACGGCGGCGCCGAGACCCAGGTCGATGTCGAAACCGGCGACGGTGACCCCTTCAAGGACTTGCACTACCTTGACGCTGCTGCCCACGGCGGCCATCAGCAGGGCCGATATGGAGACCAGCACTAGGTTGCAGGCCATCAGGTCGTAACGGGCGGTAGTGCGGTTCAAGGGTCAGGACACTCGCTGTGGTCCTGTGTGCTGCATCGTGTTGCCGGCTTCACGCGGCGGTTCAGCGACTCTGATGCCGGAGCCAGCACCAATGCCGGCGTGAGAGCGAATGGCGATGGATAGGCCGCCGCCAAATTGGGGGAGATGTACCGGTCCTCGCCCAAGGAAGATTGGGGTGTCGGTTTCCGACCAACAGCGCGTTCGGGTAGGTCATTCAAATGCAGCCTGGTCCGTCCAGGATTCTTGGGCGGTGATGTTCAGGAAAGTTCGTCATCGACAGCTTGGCAGGGCCTGGCATGGGCATGTATTTTCCTGCTCTCTCACTATGACTCCCGATCATGGCGCATGATGGTAATACTTCGGCGACTGAAGAGCGATGGAGCGTCCATGGCCATTTTCGGCGGTTTCCACCGGAAGGCCATGGTTGCCGCGGCGGTGGCCGGCCTTTTGATCCTGTCGGTTGCCTGTGCACCGGGTGTTGCACCGCCGGAGGCATGCGTGGACGAGGGCCGTGAACTCAGGCTCGGTTTCTACGCCCACTTCGCGCCGGTCAGCCACAGCTCGGACGGCGAGCCTGGTTCCGCCGGCTTCGACGTTCACCAGGGTTACGAAGCCGACCTGCTGACAGCGCTGGAAGCCATGGATGGTGTGGGTGTGTCCTTCTCCCGGCGTGGCATCGGCGTCTGGGATGAAATCTGGCTGGCGTCGGCAGGTCCGGAATTTGACGTCATCGGCGGCGGCATAACGGTCCTGGACAGCCGGACCCGAGACGCCCAGGGAAAGGAAGCGGTGGTCTTCACGTTGGGTCACATCTCCTTTCGGCAGTCGTTGCTGGTGCGGGCCGGTGAGGAAAGCCGCTTCCAAGACTACGATGGCCTGACGTCGGATGTGCGGGTCGGCGCGCTGGCGGGAACCACCGGAGAGGCGCGCCTGCTGGAGTTGACGGGCCTGACCAACGCCGAAGGATTACTCGCCGACGGAGTGGTCGTCGACACGCCGGACGGCGAGGTCGTCACCGACGGGAGTTCAGATTACTTCATCACCGCTGCGGCCGCGTCGGCAAACCTGTCAGGAAGGCGCGGGATTCGACCGCCTGCGGACAATATGCCGGAGGTTGTGTACTTGGGCGACCGGTTGGGCGAGACGGAGCTGCTCGCCGCGCTGTCCGACGGGAGGATTGACGCGCTGGCCCGTGGCGAGGTCGGCAACCGGGATGCCGCGCACGCTTCTTACGATGCCTTCGTGGTGGCGCTCCTTGATGACGCTGTGGAACGCGGAGGGTTCACGCTTGATGTCGACGATGCGGCATTGGCCGCTTGCCTCAGCGACCGGGTTGACTTCCTGACGGATGAGATGAGCATCGGCTACGCCGATTGGCTCCGCGACCCGTACGTGTTCATGCGCCGCGCCGAGATGTGGAATGGTGGGCAGTAGCCGACCGCCGACGAGTGTGCTCAGCGGTTGGCGTCGCCGTCGACGCGCGGGCGGGCCGACTACCCGCTCAGAGCGTCCTGATGGTCATCAATCTGGAGCGTTGGTCATGCCTTGGTTTCGTCGTCGCTGACCGGTACGCCTGGCAACCTCCGTTGTTCTACCTCGCTGCGGCGCGGGCGAGGCTGGCGCTTTCGCGGCTTGCCGGGAAATTTGACTTGACCCGGCAATTGAGCCACGAGTTCAAACCTTTGGTCATTGAGGTTGTCCGTCGGGGAAGTGGAGACGTTTTCGTTTTCTGACATCTCGTGTGACCTCCTGTGGGCAGCGTCGGCGTTGTGGCGCAGGTAGTTGACTATTCGGGGCCTGCGTGCCACTGCTGGGATTTTACCGCGTGGTCGGCGGAGGTAGTCACGAAAGAGGACACGTCAACGTTTGCTGAAATGGCCACGTGGACTGTGCTTTCAAGAGGAAGTGTGCGGCGCCAGCCAGACGTTGTGGTGGGGTGGAGCGTTTGCGCCGGCTTGGAGTCGCTCCCACTGCTCGGGCGACAGGATGCAGATCTGTGGCTGAATGGAAGACAAGGCCTCAGACGCAACGGCGGCGGCTTCCGCGAGCCGTCTCTCGAGGCTGGGCCTGTCGCGGTCGACGACCACGACGGTGATTTCCATGGTGTCGTCTAACGCGAAACCGGCAGCGCGTGGGCCGGTCAGCGCGGCTCGGGCCGGCCACGGTGGCTCCAGCTCATCCAGAGCTTGGGCGTAGTGGGTGATCCACATCAGTTCTGACTGCTGCAGAACGGGACCAGGTCTGCGACGTTGCCCGTCTGGGACGACCGTCAGGACAGCGGTGTCGGCGTCTTTGCTCCGGTGGAACGGGTTTGCGGCCACGCGTCCGTCTGGGGTTCGGATGAACCGCTCCGAGGTGTCGTGGTTGATGACGTCTTGGATGGTCCTCCTCGTAGTTCGGGCGACTCGCTGAACGTGTTCGATGATTTCCTCGACCTTTGCTGGGCCGTGTTCCATCAGGAAGGCGTGAGCTGTGTCTCCGGTCCTGCCACGAGGGCGTGCTGCGTTTTGGACGTCTGACGCGGCGTACCATTCTTTCAGGCCGAATGTCGACAGGCTTTGCCGATGAACCTCTTCGGAGTTGTAGACGAAGTTGCGGACGGCATTCAGCGTGTTGTACCCGTCGGGCAAGAAGCGGCCGACGAGCCAGTCGATCTCGCTGACGAGGCGCGCCGTGGTGAGCGCCTTCTGATTGCTGGCGAGAATACGGAGCGCCGTGCTGGCGACGAGGCGTGGCGTGGTGACGAAGTTTCCCCAGTCTTGGTCCGGGTGATAGTTTCCTTGTTCGTCGGGTTGGATGCCGGCCGTGCGGTTGATGAAGATGGTCAGATCCAGCTCGGGCCACTTGGCGAGTGCTTCCTGTTGGTGAACCAGGGACTGGAGTATCTCGTCGATGCCTTGAGGTTGGTGGGACCGCGCCATATGGTGGGCGATGTCAGAGATGATGGATTCGATGCTGTGGCTTGCTGGGACCACGGGCGGCGGCGTGAGGTGTCCGGCTGCGCGGATCAGTGGGAAGTGTTCCGGAACCGCGACCCCCATTTTGGCGAAGGCGTCAAGCGTCGCTTCGGCGTAGAGCGGCGGGCGCCGGTTGTGACGGTTGATGAGGGCGGCGCGGGCCATTGCGGCGTTGGCTCGCTCAGCTATCTGAAGCAAGGGGTTGCCGTGCTCTTGGTCGGCGCGGCTCATTGCGCGGATGATGCGTGCCCATTTGGGCCCGACTGAAGTGGCCGGCGTCTGATAGGTGGCGGCTATTTCGGTGTCGGTCATGGGCGGGTTGCCGGTGTTGCCGAGCTTCGCGTCGAGGAGGAAAGGATGGCGTGTCTTTTGGCGGACTGTCCCGACCACCCCTTGGGCGTGGAGCCGGCTGATGCCGGAAACGATGGGGTTTTTCTTGGACTGTGACATTGGTTTTCCATGGATACGTGCATGGGACGGACAGCAAAAAAGGCCGCACAAACGGGCGGCCCTGGTGCGACGTGCTGGAGTCCCTGCGGTTAGCGGTAAAGGTTCACGGCTTTCTGCAGGAGCGCGTGGTTTGTTTAGATGGCGCCGGTGACCCCGGTGACGTCGAAGCGTTTGGTTCTCCGCCCCTTGATGTCAGCCGGATTATGCCGGCGTTCGCAGGTTCTTTGACGGCTTCACGTCGTACGTCGGATAGGGCTGCTCCTGAGCCATTTTGCGTACGTGTGGTCAACGTTCCAGCCGCTTGCCGCGAACCGTATTTTAGTGATTGGGTGATTTCACCAATGGGCGTTGACAATCAGTAGAATTGGGTGTAAAACGAAGCCATCAAAACCCCGGACGCGGAATCATGGGCAAAAGTCACAGCGCGGCGTTTTCGGTAAATCCCATGATGCGTGCGTATTCGAGCGGTAATTTTTGAAGAAGGTGAAGCCATGGTTCCATTGATCATGGATTTGTTGGAGACCAAGGCACTGGTCCTGGCCAGAATGCGGCATGTGGAGCAAGTCGAGCGCCGAGCTGTCGAAGATGAGCGTCGTGCGAAGGCGGACAAGATCCGAGCCCGTGACGAGAGTGTTTGGTTGACGGAGTTACTGGCGGGATTGGAACGTTCCATCGCAGACGCCGAAATGATCGGAGGCCTGGACGACGAAACCATAGTTCCGTCAGAGGCCGGTGCAGTTGCGGATTCCTCAGTCGATGATCCAGTTGCCGCACGCTTCGCTAGGCTTGACGAGACGTTTGGTGAGGATTTCAGGTCACTACTTTTCTTTACCGCCGACAAGGATGAGCAAACTGGCGTGTACCAGTATGACCCCAGCGTGGTGGCTGACAAAGGCTCGAATCGCAATAAAGCACTCGCCGCAGCGCGGGTGTTTGGCCGCAAGATTCAGGAGCGTGGTTTGGCAGAGGCGATTTTCAAGACCGGGGAGACAAAGGCGGCTGACGCCAACTCGGTTCGGGCCTCACTGGGAGTCCTGGTCCGGTATGGGCAGGAGTGGAGGCGTGAAAGAGGGCACCTGGTCTACCAAGGTGATCATCTGGAGCCGGACAGAGTGACCATCCTTCGCTTGACTGCAGAAAGGGAAGAAAAGAAGCGGCAGGCGTAACGGTCTGGTGATTTCACCCAATTTGGATGAAATTGGTGACATTTAATGTCGTTTTGGACCCCGAAAACGGGGATGGCTGTGCTAATTTGAGCGACAACAGATAAATCAAGGCCGACGCGGGAAGGTAGTATCTCCCGCGAAGGCCTCACAGTGAGCCCTCGGGGCAAACGGAGGCTCGAATGCACGTTATCACATACGGATTTTTTGGTATATCCCCGTTTGGGGCGCCATCGGGAGCGTTTTTCCTTCTCGAGCCAACGGCTCGTTCGGATCCCCTGTGAATTTGCCGTGGTGCGCCGGCCATGAAGGCCGGTCGCGTCACGGCATTTCTTAGTTGGAACCAGGACATTGGAGGAGAAAAATGGTTGAAAAATCGAACGAGGCTGACCAGGAAATCGGCGGCACGGACCCAGCGTCCGTCGACGGCGAGCGTGGAAGCGCGCCGGAGCCAGACAGACTGGAGTTCCACCGTCTGATGCAGGCAGCAAAAGACGGCCGGATTGATGTCGTAGTCGTGGGCGGCCACAGCGCGTTGTCCGAGGACTCATCGGCGTTGGCAAATACGCTGGGAGAGTTGGACCGGCTGGGGGTTGCGGTTCTGACCGTGGCAGAGCCCCCTGCAGAGGATGAGGTACTAGGATGACCTTTCCGCGATGCGCCGGCCACGGAGGCCGGCGCGTCGCGGATTTTCGTTGGTCGCCGTCGTCAGTTGGGCGCCTCGAACGTCCACCGTCGGCGGCGGGGACAGCATCGCATCACCAGGAGGATTGACATGCCTGACGGCGAGAAACGAACGATCTATGAGGAACGAGTCATCCAGCTATTCATGCGTGGCTTGATCTCGAGCGAGGATTTCGCATCGCTGATCGAGGAAATAGCGGAATGGAGCGAGGTGCTGGTCCCTGACGCTGACGCAGTGCCGTGTTCACCCAGTTTGAGTGGCGAAAGCCCTACGGTGCCCGAAACGGAAACGGAACTGGCGCCTGCGGTTTACGTTCGCGCGGTCACATCTAGCCAGGAAGACGCCGTTTCGCTCGAGGTGCAGGAAGCCGCGTGCGCCACGTTGGCGGAGTCGCTGGGTTACCAACTCGATGACGTGGATGTTTACCGGGAGGTCGGATCCGTAGGAGACGCTGATGCGTGAGCGCCTCGAAATGCTGCGCCATGCGGTGGTTGCCGGAGAGGTGAGTGCTGTTCTCGTCCACAGTGCCAGTCGGTTGTGGCGCAATCAGCCGGAACTCTTGGGGAAATGGAGGAGTTTGATAGGCACGGCGTGTCGGTCCACTTCGTGAAAAATCGACATGGCGTCCGAAGCTGGGCGATTAGCCGCTTCCGGCAGAGGTCGAACGCTCTGGTCACGTTTGTGTTGTCCCTGATTGGACACGGGAACTCGAACACAGCGAGGAATCGGGAATAGGTTGCCGCGGTGCGGCAGCTACACGGCCTCGCACCGCAGTGACTTCGACCGGCAAAACCGAGGATAGAAGGTGATGAGGTATCCAAAGAGAATATCTAACGACGACTTTGACAGGGTGCAGAAGTTCCTGCAAGCCCAGCGTGGCGGAGACGAGGAAACCGGTCGTCGGCGAGTGCCGGCGGATGTTGTGCATTGCGACGGTTGCGGGTCGCGCTTGGTAGTCAAAAGTGTACGCGGCCATCGTTTCTACCGGTGCAAGAAGGCAATACTTGGCGACATTCGCTACGAGGCATGCAGAACCTTGGTGCGGGTGCCGGATTAGGCGTTCGCCCCTTTACCAACATCAACCATGGAGGAAATCATGGAATCCAAGAAACACGATTTGTCAAGCCCGCGGTCGGCGGTCCGCCATTCGGCGGCCTACGCTCGCGAAGCCACTGCCCAGCCTGGACGGTCTGCTCTGAAGGCACAAGTTGAGGCTTGTGTTTGCCAGGCAGCCGAGGACGGAGTGCCACCCGTGGGTGCGGCTTACACCTTCCGGGACCGCCAGAGTGGTCTCGAACTCGACCGTCCGGGGTTGAACCAGCTTCGGCGGGCCGTACAAGCAGGCGAGGTGGGCGTGGTGTACGTCTACTCGCTGGATCGCCTGTCGCGCGACCCGAAACACCTCATGCTCCTTTACGAGGAGTTTGCCTCGTCCGGAGTCGAAATCCGCTTTGTGCAGGGTTCCTTCGACATCGACCTCCGAGGTCGTTTGCCAGGTTTCGTCGCCTCCGGAGTCTAAGGCTATGCCTAAGAGAAGGATGAGATGCCGCCGACTCCTGACGAGCGGCAGGCAGGGCACCGTGCGCTTGATCTTCGATCTGTTCCATGAGGGTTGGTGCGCAGCTGACGCCGCCTACCTGAACGAGATGGAACCTCCGGCCGAACAGGGAGAGTTGCGGGATCTTGCGTCCCCACCGGGCCTTGGAGGACGGGTTGTACACGGGCAGGTAGTTAGTCTGTCCAGGCCATCCACGCATGATAAAGGGGAGAACATGATGAAGAACCAACCACCGGGCTTCTTGGAGCCTGGATGCAACGAATTGGCGTCGCGGGGAATTGAGCCCTCGCCCGCGACGCTGGGATCAACCGAGCGGGAACTCGGGGTGATCGCATTTAAGAGTACGAAAACAGGAGGTGAATTGCAATCAGAGGTGCCGGATCCGGGCGGTGTACGCCCGGAGGAACCATCGCTGAACCCGGAAGCCCCATTCGTCGAGGGTTGGGTGGCGAATATGCCAGTCATAGAAGGGGTGGCGGACAGCGGTTGGGTCGAGAGTGACCGTGGCCGATTTCGGGTGCAGATGGTCGTAAGGTCCAGCGAGATTCAGAGGAACTGGGTCAGGTCGATGGTGTTCGCGTCCGACGGTGAGACACCTGACTTGGTCTGAGCAGCAATCAGCCGGCGGTGGTCATCGCTCCATTGCCGGCGTGCAGCAACAGGGAAATTGATTTTACGACAGCGGTCGGCGGTTCGCCGGCCGCTTTTTTGAAAAGGAGCTTTGCAATGAGCGCAGCAACTGTAGCGAAATTGATGATGGGAATGTTTGCGGCGGTGTACCTCAGGGTCAGCACGCTGGGGCAAGTAGACCGGACATCCTTGGATACACAGAAAACGGCCTGCGTGGACAAGGCGGCGTCGCTGGGTTACGGCGTCAAACCGGAGCACATCTACCGGGAGACGGTGACTGGGGCGCACTTGGAGAGACCGGAGTTGTCCCGGCTGCGGGCCGCGGCTGCTGCTGGGGAGTTTTCGGCGTTGTTCGTGTATGGGTCTGACCGGCTTTCCAGGGACCCGCTGGACTTGCTGAACCTGCTGGCCGAAATGGCGCGGTACAACGTCACGGTCTATTACGTGCAGGGTGTTTACGAAAACACCCCGGAGGGCCAGTTGATCCAGTTCATAACCGGGTACGGTCATGGGCAGGAGAAGGCGCAGTTCAAGGAGAGGTCGATGCGTGGAAAGATCGGGACAGCTCTGCGGGGAAAGATGCCCACCAGGGGAGGAGGTGCACTGTTCGGATACGATGAGGACGAAGAGACGGGCAAGAGGGTGGTGAACGAGGAGGAAGCGGCCGTCGTGCGGCGGGTGTTCCGGCTTCGTCTGAGCATGAGCACGTTCGGGATCTGTCGTTTGCTCAATGAGGAGGGGATCCTTTCGAAGACGGGCGCGAAATGGACTGGGAATACGTTGGGGAGGATGCTGACAAATCGGGCTTATTTGGGCGAGTCGTTTTACAACAAGACTCGAACCGTGAGGTTCCCCGACGGGACGCGGAAGACCGTGGAGAGGGATCCGTCTGAGTGGATACCATTGGAAGGTTACACGCCGCAGATAGTGTCCCGTGAGCTTTTCAACGCTGTTCAGGAGAAGCTGCGTGAGTCATCGACCCGAGGACGACCAGATCTGTCTGACCCGCATTACCTGCTGACGGGCTTCGTAAAGTGTGGCCGGTGCGGGTCAAGCGTTTGCGGGTCCGGCGGCAACGTCAAGTACCGGTACTACCGTTGCACGGAGTCCTATGACAAGGCGAACAGGCCGAAACTGTGTGGTGGTGGGGGGATGAATGTGGACTGGTTGAACGGGGAAGTGTGGAGCTGCGTAGTTGCGACCTTGCAGTCACCGGATGGAATCATCGCTGATTTGCTGTCCAATGTGGCGACGGGAGGCGGCGATCTGGGAGAGGAAAAGCGGAGAGTGGAAGCGGAGCTGAAACGGTTGCACGCTGAAGAGGTGCGGATTGCGGAGCTTTCCGTGAAGGGCCTGTTCCAGGAGGAGATCTTGGAAAGCCAGATGGGTAAGTTGATCCTGCTTCGCGAGGATCTTCGGTTAAAACTGAAGGAACTGGTCGAACAGGAGCAGCTGGTGGAAGAGGCGGCCGAGATCGAGGGACGGATTCGTGCCCACTGCGAGCGGCTTCGGGAGGGTGTGGGCGAACTGGACTTCGATGGAAAGAGGCAGGTGTTGTCAGCGCTTGGCATCCAGGTGCACGCCACGAAAGAAGATTGGTGGATGACAGGCGTCATCGATCCAGGATTTTTGGTTGATGTACGGTCACCAACATGCCGGAGATGAACGGCTGGCAACTCCTCCACGCCCTGGGTGAACAGTGGCCGGAACTGCCTTCGATGGTAGTGTCGGCCTACGGCGACGACGAGAATGTCAGGCGCGCTGCGGAGAGTGGCGCGGCGGGTTTTGTCGTGAAGCCGGTGGACTTCACTGATCTACGCGAGAAGGTGGCGGAATCCCTGCAGGGGGCTAGCCGCTGATTGGCTTCAAATGCCTAATTGGCCCCGTGTTTCGGAGTGGGCCCAACGCTCTGGACGTGGGAACGGGGGTATGCCGTGATTCTCGGCCACATCCGTCTACGCCATCTGCGTCTGCGCGGTAGTAGGTCGGGGCCTTTGATTCCCAATCGCGCAGTCCGCTCGGATAGAGAAATCCGGGACAGCCGGTTCCCTACTCAAAACTGGTTGGCGATGGGATAATGGAGCGGGCGATGGGAATCGAACCCACGTAGCCAGCTTGGAAGGCTGGGGCTTTACCACTAAGCTACGCCCGCACTGTATTTGCATTATACCCCAAGATGCTGCGGCGGAATCGATCGCCGCTTGTGAACCTGCTCACGCCGACGTATGATCCGATGTCCAAAACCATCTATCTGGCCAATCCCTACGGTTTTTCGACGCAGCAGAAGGAGTCGTTGCTGCCGCCCATCATCGCCGCGTTGGAAAGCCTTGGCCTGGAAGTCTGGGAGCCGTTCGCCCGAAATAACCAGGTGGACTTTCAGCGTGGCGGGTGGGCTTACCGGGTCGGGCAGCAGGATTACGCCGACGTGGTCGCTGCCGACGCGATATTCGCCATTGTGAACGGAGTGCCGCCGGATGAAGGCGTGATGATCGAGTTGGGCATGGCGATCGCAATGGGTAAGCCAACGTTCCTGTTCCGGGACGATTTCCGGCGGGCCACCGACAGCGAGGAATACCCACTCAACCTGATGCTTTTCACAGGAATGCCGGAGGATAATTGGGCGGATTACTACTACACCTCGTTGGATGAGATCGCCTCCGTGGACAAGGCATTGGCTCGATGGGCGTCCGCGGAGTAAAGCCCGAACTCGGGCCGGGCGCCAGCGTTCGTATTGGTTAATGCACGGCGTTCGGCACCACTAGTGTAGCCAGGTGGAACCCACGACATGTTGAAAACTCGCTTTACCGATTTGCTGGGCTTGGACTATCCGGCGATGTCCGCCCCCATGAGCAACCACAGCGGCGGACGCCTGGCGGCGGCGGTTTCAACGGCCGGCGGTTTGGGCACGTTTGGCGGCAGCAACAACTTTGGCCCCGCATGGTTCAGGGAGCAAATCGATTTCGTACGCTCCCAGACTAATCGGCCCTTTGGTGTGGGATTCATCACCCAACTGATGGAGGCCGACCCGTCGAATTTTGAAACCGCCCTGGACGAACGCGTTCCAGTGATCATATTTTCGTTTGCGGACCCTCGGCCGTGGGTGAGCCGGGCGAAAAACGCGGGAGTGATCACCATTTGCCAGGTGCAAACCATTGCTGCCGCGCAGTTGGCGGTAGGCGCGGGCGCTGACGTCCTGTTGGCCCAAGGCAACGAAGCCGGCGGCCACACCGGCGAGATGAACCTGCTGCCGCTGCTGTGCGACCTGGTGGAGCGATACCCCGACGTGCCGGTGATGGCGGCGGGTGGCATCACATCCGGGCGAGCGTTGGCTGCGGTACTTGCCGCCGGAGCGCAGGGCGCGTCCATGGGCACGGCGATGTTGGCGACGCCCGAGGCGGTCGAGGTTCCAGCGGCATTCAAGGAACAGGTTTTGCGCTCGGCGGGTGAGGACACCGCCTACACGCGGCTCTTCGATTTGCTGGGCGACGAACCGTGGCCGTCGGGAATCGCCGGTCGGGTGTACGCCAATCGGTTGGTGCGCGAATGGGATGGACGTGATGCGGAAATCCTGGCTCGGCGTGAGGAACTGGCGTCGGATGTGGCGGCGGCCCGGGCGCGACATGACGCTGAAATGTCATCCGTGTACATGGGGCAAGGGGTCGGCAACGTGAGCCAGATTCGCCCAGCCGCTGAGGTCGTGCGGAGCATCTGCGATAACGCCGAGCGAATCTTGCGAGAAAATTTGGCAGTCAGCCCAAGGGAATCCACCGACGGGCCGGCGGAGCCGTGAGACCGTCAACAGATATTACCCAGAGGTTCAATACGATGAGCGAAAATACTTCACCGAGTCCCGCATACACCATGGGATACACTGCGGAGTTTCTGCAACTGCTGGAGCGACGCAATGCGGAAACCCACGCGGCCTACCTGTTGTCTCACCTGGAACCTGGAATGAAGGTGCTCGACTTTGGGTGCGGGCCGGGAACCATAACGGTTGGGTTGGCCCAGGCAGTGCCAATGGGCGAGATCCACGGGGTGGACATGGAACACTCGCAGATCGACTTGGCGCGGGCGGCGGCGTCCGCGGGCGGACACCATAACGCGGAGTTCCACGTCGGAAATGTTTACGAACTACCCTTTGAGGATAATTCCTTTGATGCAGCGCACTGCCACGCCGTGTTGATGCACGTTCCCGATACTCTACGGGCGTTGCAGGAAGTCAAACGCGTGCTGAAGCCGGAGGGGATCATCGGTGGCCGGGAGATGATCGCTTCCTCGTCGTTCAGCGAACCGATGGGGGAGACCACCGACGAGGCATGGGCCACATTCATCAAACTGCTGGAGGCGAACGGCGGCCATCCGGAAATGGGCAAGGAGCTAAAATCTCACCTGCTGGATGTGGGATTTGTGGACATTCGCGCTTCGGGTTCATTTGACTATTTCAGTTCGCCCGCTGACATCGCTTTCCTGCACGCATTCATCATCGATTGGTTCTTCATGCCCCGGGTAGTTGAGGCGGCGACCCAGTTAGGACTGGCGACCCACGAACAGTTCGACCGCTGGCGTTTGGAGATGGACCAATGGAAAGACGAGCCGGGCGCGGTGGGCGGTCTGGCATTTGGTGAAGCCATAGGCAGAAAACCGAGCTGAGCCGTACATCGGGACTCATCCCTCGTGAGTCCCAAGGACTCGGGTGTTGCGTCGGGCCAACCAACACCGACGGCGCGCGCAGTCCATAGGGACAGAAACCCGTGATGCTATAATCCAGCGCCGGGAATATCACAATGCTTGTTGCTTCCAACATCAGCAAGGCCTACGCAGATCGGACATTGTTCCGCGAAATTGACGTGTCGGTGGCGGCCGGCGACCGGATCGCGTTGATTGGCGCCAACGGGTCGGGCAAGACCACGCTGCTGGACATCCTGGCCGGCGAAACCCTGGCCGATACGGGGAACATATCGGGGCGGCGCAACACCACGTTGGGATACCTGAAGCAGGAGCCACCGCCGTTCGCCGGCAAATCACTGTTGCGAGAGGTGTTGGAGGCAAACTCGGAAGCGATTCAGCTTACGGACGAAATCGCCGAGGCCCACCGTATGCTGTCGATGGCGCAAGACCGGGACGACCAGCAAGATTTGATGGACCGGCTGGCTGAACTGGAGCTGAAACTGGAAGCTGCGGGAGGCGAGGATCGGGACCACGAAGCCAAAGCCATACTTTCCGGCCTGGGTTTCAAGGAAAACGATTTTTCACGGGATATGACAGAGTTCAGCGGCGGATGGATCATGCGGGCGGAGTTGGCCCGCCTGCTGTTCCGAAATCCGGACGTGCTGCTGCTGGACGAACCTACCAACCACCTGGACCTTGAGGCGAACCTCTGGTTCGAAAAATACCTGGCATCGTTCCAGGGCGGCGTGGTCATCACCTCTCACGATCGCGCCTTTTTGAACCAGGCGGCGAATCGGGTGTTAGCCATTGAGCCGGACGAAGTGGTGAATCACCGGGGCAACTACGACGATTACCTGGTGGCGCGGGAGCGTGCGCTGGAGATCAAGGAGGCTGCCGCCGCGCGGCAAGAACGGGAAATCCAACGGCAGATGCGGTTCGTCGAAAGGTTCCGCTATAAGGCCACCAAGGCCAGGCAGGTGCAGAGCCGGCTCAAACAACTGGAGAAGATGGAAATCATCGAACTCCCCAGAGCCACCAAGAAAGTCCGCTATTCGTTCCCTGAGCCGGCAAGGAGCGGTTCGGACATCATTACGCTCTCCAAAATCAGCAAATCTTACGGTGAGAACGCAGTTTATCGCGATTTGAACCTGACGTTGGAGCGCGGTGATCGCGTCGCGCTGGTGGGGCCCAATGGAGCCGGCAAATCGACCCTGCTCAAAATCCTGGCGGGGGTTCTGCCCATCGACGGCGGGAAGCGCAAACTCGGCTACAACGTTACGAGCACCTACTACGCCCAACACGTGCTGGACTTGCTCAACCCGAGCAATACCGCCATCGAGGAACTGCGCGAGGTGGCGCCAGCGGAGTCGGAACAAAACCTGCGCACGACTTTGGGCGGCTTCCTGTTCAGCGGGGATGACATCCTCAAACCCGTGTCGGTGCTGTCCGGTGGCGAAAAGGCGCGGGTCGCGTTGGCAAAGTTGTTGTCCCAACCCAGCAATTTCCTGCTGATGGACGAGCCGACCAACCATCTGGATATCGCGTCGCGAGAAATCCTGGCGGACGCTTTGGGAGACTATCGCGGGTCGATCTGCCTGGTGACCCACGACCGCACGCTGATCAGGCAGGTTGCGAACAAGATCATCGAGATCGATGCCGGCCGCGCGCGCGTATTTCCAGGCGATTACGACAACTACCTGTACCGCAAGCAGCAGGAAACCGTTGAGGCGCCCAAGGTTGCGGAGGAGAAGCCCGATGTTCCCACCGGGTCAAAGGGCCGGACCAGCGGGCGACGCTCACGGCCTCCGTTGACTCCGGAGCAGGAACAGCAGCGCGCTTTGAACCGGCAGGCCCGAAAGTTGGCCGAACGAATTGACGAGATCGGTATCGCGATCAGTGCCCGGGAATCCCAGTCGGCGGAACTGGAGGCATTGTTCTCCGACCCCGATAAATTCGACGACCGCAGCCATTTGGAAGCGACGGGCGAACGCTATCGGGCGCTGAAAGAGGAGGAACAGTCCCTGTGGGACGAATGGGAACGTCTGTCGGAGGAAGCCGAGGGCATCGACCGTTTGTTGGTAAGTCTCAAGTCTGACGTGGTGGCGGTCACGTAATCACGCCCTGGTCGACCAGGCCCTCCATCTCGGGTTCGGACAGGCCCAACAGGTCGCCGTAGATTTCCTGGTTGTGTTCACCGTATTTGGGGATTGGGCCCGCCGTGGTCGGAGTCTTGGAGAATTTGATGATGGTGGGTCCGGGCACTAGGATCTTCTTGCCCGGTGGGTCGTGGGCATCCTCCTCCATCATGACCTCGCGTTCCCACATATGGCTGTCTTCGAGCACCTCGGGGATTGACTTGACGGGGCCGAACGGGATGTCGGCCGCGACCAGGGCTTCTTCAACCTCGGCCACAGTACGCTCCTCGCACCACATTCGGAGCAACTCCATGCGGATCTCGGCCATGTCGGTGGCGAACATCGGCGCGGCGAATTCAGGGTCCTTCGATAACTCGTCGTAGTCCATGACCTTGAGCATGCGCTCCCACATGCCTGCTCTCGCCGCTCCCGTGGTCACCCAGCCATCCTTGCATTTGAGGAACGTGCCCACGCGGACGAAATCATTGGTGTGGGTGTCGTAGCACATGGCGAGTGCGACCTCTTCAAGGGTGATGCCGCCGTCCAGCATGGCCACCTCAAGCCACTGACCCTCGCCGGTCCGGTCGCGGTGTCGCAGCGCGCCCAGGATGCCGATGACGGCGTGGAGAGCCGCGGTTCGGTCCATGACCGGACCGTTCCCCATGATGGGTTCGCCAAATCCACGACCGGTCTGGTCGCCGAAGCCGCTCATGGCCTGGATGATGGGGTCGAAGCATTGGCGGTCGCGATATGGCCCGTATTGGCCGAAACCGGACACGGAAGCCAGGATGATGCCGGGGTTCACCTTGCACATGGCCTCGTAACCGAACCCCATCTTTTCCATGGTTCCGGGACGGAAATTCTCCAGGACCACGTCGGAGACCTCGAGCAGGCGGAAGAATAGATCCTTGCCCTTTTCGTGTCGCGCGTTGAGGGTGATGCTCTTCTTGCCACGGTTGTACGCGGCGAACTGAACGCTCATGCTGCCAACGAACGGGCCAGAGTCGCGGAGGTCGGCGCCCTTGCGCCACTCGACCTTGAGCACCTCCGCTCCCATGTCCTGCAGGATCAGACCCCCTCGCGGGGCCGCCTGCCAGCGAGCGAGTTCCAAAACACGTACGCCGTCCAACACTGACCCGTTACCGTTCGCAGCCATATTCCGTCTCCCATGCTGTTGAATCGTGGGCCTATTGTACCCTGATATTCGCGGGTGCCTGCCACGCCAATGAGCGGGGATGCTAAAGCTTGGGCTGGCCGGTCCGACCCTCTTTTCGTGGCCCGTCGGAGGTTACTTCAGCGCGGACCGGGCGGCGCGCTACCGCGAACACACGTTTCCGGACCGGCGAGGCATTGCGCGATGCGCCGCGTATAGGATGCGTGCGAGCCGGGTTGCGGAGGCGCGGCCTGAATTTTCGGCCGCGAGTTAGCCGACGACCGAGAAAATAGTGCGGTCCCCGATTTCCTGCACGGGCCGGTTGTTGGGCCCGCCGGTCAATTGCTGGAGCCGATCAACCTGCTCCTGCGAAACCGTCCCAACGGACTGCATAACGATCCACGTGACTCCCTCGGTGCAGGGTGGTGTGGTGAGCGAACCCGCATAACCGAAGTGGCCCTTCTCACCAGGGATGTACTCCGCCGCCGCTGCGCCACTCGCCAAGTAGACCGTTTCTCCTGTATCGGGTGCGGCGTCCAGCAAATTCTGCACAAGTGGGCTGGCGGACCCCAATCGGAACAGCAGGCCCACCACCGCCAGGTTCCCACCGTCGTCCTGGTGAACCAAATGCAGTTCGGCGGCGAACCGCTCACCTTCTACCTCGTGCTCGGCGGGCGAATGGTAGTGGACACCTTGAAGTTCGTAGCAGTTACCACCTACATCCAAGTAGTTTCCGGACGCGAAATCCAGATACACGGTGTGCCCGTTGTTACGTGCCGCGTTAGCTTTTGCGGCGTACGCGAACGCTAGTGATGGGCCGTCGCCGGGTTCGCATGCTGTGATGTTTACCGGCGACTGTTCGACGCCCGCAGAGCAGGGCAGGTACGCCTCGGACAGGCAGCCCCAATGGTCGGGGCCCTCTGAACCAGAGTAACCCCAGTGGACGGTTTCCGTAGCCATCGGCTCGTCCTAGACCTTGCCTGCCGTCGCCAAGGCCCGCGCCGTGGCTTCCTGCAAAACGGTCGAGTCCAGCGTCGCGCGAAGTTCGCCCGCCTCGTCCTGCCCGAAGCTTTCCTCCACTCGGAATTCATCGATGAGGGCGGCGATGGCGTTGGATCGCTGCGGTTCCTGGGCGCTGGCGAGTTCTGCCAGATCGCCGGCCTCGACGTGCCGTTCGATCTCGGCCGTCAGCAACTCCTCCTCGACGATCCGCCGCTGGATCAGCCCGATGTTCTGCAGGTTGCGGCCCAGATAGCAGCCGCCGAACTGCATGATCTCGCACTCGCGCCCTTCCAGCCCGTCGATTTCGGCGAACCAGTGGTAGCGCGGTTCCAACTCGTGCTCACTCAGGTAATCCCGAACCTGTTGGTCCTCGGCAGCGGGTTCCGACGGGTCGAATACCAGCTTGACGGTGTGCATCATTAATCCGGCGGGTTCTACGGTGATGTACATGGTTCACCTCCCTGGCGGGTGTGAGACGGGCGGTCAGAGCGGATTGTTGGCGATTAGCGCGATTAGCCTTCCACTGCCCGTATGATCCGGTCCACGTTCTCCGGGCCCGGCGCGACATCCTTGCTGTCCACCAGGCGCATGGCCTCCACGATGGCGTCGTGATACGGGGTGGCAACGCCGGTCTCGCGGCCCTTTTCGCAGATCAGGCCGTTCATGAAATCGACCTCGGACTTGCGGCCCTTGTGTACGTCCTGCGCCATCGACGCCAGCCAGTTGACGCGGCCGCCGGCCTGGGACAGCTTGCCGTCCAGCTCCTCGAACACGTCGCCTCTCTCCGCATCGGCCCAAAACTCGGCCGGCGTGCCGTTGATTTCCACCACCCTCAGACCCTGCGCCAGGCCGACCTGCGCGCCCTCCTTGGCCAGGTTGATGCGGATTCGCCGGATGCGCGCGTCGCCGGCCATCTCCTGGCTGCCCAACTGGCTCATGGCGGAGATCGCGTTGCCCATGCCGTTCTGGCACAGCTTGGCCCAGCGCTCTCCGGGCAGGTTGTCGGTGGCGTAGGCGGCGTCGATGTGGTCCAGCTTGGCTGCGATGGCTTCGGAGCGGGAGGTGATGGCGCCGGTAAATTCGCCCACTCGGAACACGGTGTGCCCGTGGTCGCGGCCCGGCGCGCCGCCCCGATTGACGTGCGCCGGTTCCCACAGGGCGACCTCAATGTGTGATGCGATGCAGCCCAACTGCCGCTCCGGGCCGACGATATCGGCGATGGTCGGGTCGTTCCAGCAGTTCTGGATGGAAACGAACGCGCCGTCATCCTTCACATAACGCTTGATGAAGTGGGTGGCCCACTCGGTGTCGTAGGACTTCACCGTGATGAACGCGTAGTCGAACGGCTCGGTGATGTTCTGGGCGTCCGTGAGGTGCATGGCGTTGACCGGCACGGTGAAATCGCCCTGGCTTCCGCTGGCCCGGAGCCCCTCGGCGCGCATTTTCTCGACGTGCTCGGGCCACATGTCAATGAAAGTGATGTCATCCTCGCCGGCCTGGACGAGGAAAGCGCCTACATAGCTGCCAACTGCGCCGGGGCCCATAATCGCGATGCGGTCTGCCATGGTGTCAACTCCTTGTCAGGTCTGATTTGAGCCGGCAAACGGAGTCTGCCCGGCCGCTTGGCTCGCCACCGGCAAATGGATGACGGCGTAACAGCGCATGATCTCATCCTGCCAGTGTTCGGGAATGAGATTCCAATCCTTGAAGTCAATGATGTACGGCACCAGGGTTTCGGAAAGTTCGTCCTGAACGTCTTCCATCACCGTCGCGCTTATCGGTTGGTTGCCCATCACCACAAGGTCCAAGTCGGAATACTGCCAGGACCGGCCGGCGACGCGCGATCCGTAGGCCCACACTTCACGGTCCGGAAGATGACGCGCCAAAACATCGGCGACCCATTTCAGGTGTTCCCGCGACATGTCGACCTGGTGCAGGGGTACGATCATTACTCTCCGCTCCGCAGCGATTTTAGCAGAGCAACTACCGAGGTGTGTAATTCCGGCGCGACCTCAATGATACGACCAATAGTTGAATCGTCGAAATACTCATGGGCGGTTGCATTCCGTCGCTGTCGGAATATTAACCAGTCTTCGGGCGGGTCAATCAGTCCGGCTACCGCAGCGGCCCGAATGATGTCAGCATTCCGCATCCGTCCGACCTGACCCGGGGATAGCGTGAATTCAGAGACGTAACGACGAATAGCGCTGTAGGCCAATTCGTAAGTGAATTCGAAGCTTTTGACTACAGCGGCTCCGAGCGCTTCGTGATGAGGATGAGACGCATCGGTTGCGTTATACAGCGCGATGAATTGCCCCAGCCGCACGTTGGCGCGGTCCAGGGCGTCAAGGCTGATGGTACGTTGCGTTGCCATTCCAGGGGACGGCCGCTACATCGCCACCACTCGCGCATCGTCTACCTGAGGCAAGGCCCGAATGGCTGCCAATGCCTCGTTCGACACCGGGTCGTCCAGTCCCAGCACCATCATCGCCTGACCTCGCGGCGCGATGCGTCCCACTTCCATGAAGCTGATGTTGACGTTGTGCTGGCCGGCGACCGTTCCCACCGCGCCCACGACGCCCGGTTGGTCCTGGTTGTCCACGAACATCAGGTACGGTACCGAGGGCGCAACATCCATCCAGTACTGGTTGACGCGCACCAGGTGAGGCTCGTCCCGCAGCGACGTGCCGGCGACGGTGAGATCGTCGGCGGTGGTGTGCAGGGTTGCGGTGATCAGGCTGGTGTATTCCCTGCTGGCCGCCGAAGTTTGTTCCGTAATTTGCAGCCCCCTTTGCTGCGCCAGCACGGGCGCGTTGATCATGTTGACCGCCTCGCCGCTCACCTGTCCCAGCAGGCCGACCAACGCCGCTGCTTTGAGTATCGCGGTGTTGTGCTCGGCGATTTCGCCTTGGTAATGCAGCGTGATGCCCACGAACTGGCCCCGGGCCATGCTGGTCAGCAGCCGTCCCACCATTGACGCCACCGGCACGTAGGGAGCCAAAATGGCGTGGACCTCCGGCGGCACGAAGGGGGCGTTGACGGTGTTTCGGGCCGGCTTGCCGTCCAGCACGGCGATAACCTGCTCGGCCGCTTCGATAGCAACTTCGCGCTGGGCCTCCTGAGTGGACGCGCCCAGGTGCGGGGTTGCGACCAATCGCGGATGCTTGAGGAGCGGAAGGTCTCCGGGCGGCTCGTTGGTGAACACGTCCAACGCAGCGCCGGAGAGTTGCTCGTTCTCCAGGGCTTCCAGCAAGGCCTCCTCGTCCACCAATTCCCCCCGCGCCACGTTGATCAACCGCGCCCCGGGCTTCATCTTTGCCAACTGCGGAGCGGATATGAGCTTGGTGGTTCCGGCCGTCAACGGCGTGTGCAGCGTGATGAAATCGGCCTGGGGCAGCAGGTCATCCAGCGACATCACCTCCACACCCATGCGAGAGGCGAAGTCTGGAGAGACGAACGGATCGAACGCGATCAATCGCATCCCAAAGCTCGCCGCGCGGCGGGCCACTTCCGAACCCACGCGTCCCAGGCCGATGATGCCCAGGGTCTTGTTGCGCACCTCGATGCCCATGAATGCGGAACGCTGCCATTGGCCTTCCTTCATCGATGCGTAGGCCTGCGGAACGTTACGCGCCAACGCCAGCATCAAGGCTACAGTGTGCTCTGCGGCGGCCACGGTGTTGCCGATGGGAGCATTTACCACCGCGACGCCCGCACGCGTGGCAGCGTCCAGGTCGATGTTGTCCACGCCGATGCCCGCACGAGCGACGACTTGCAGGTCGCCCCCGGCAGTGATCACGGGCTCGGTTACCTTGGTTTCGCTGCGCACCACCAGCGCGTCATAACCGGGGATGGTCGCAATGAGTTCTTCGGGTGAAAGGCCGCGCTTGACGTCGACGCTGACGTGCTTTTTCAAAAGGTCGACGCCCTCGGCGTCTACATTGTCGGTGATGAGTACTTTGGGCATAAAAAATCAGCCTCCTCCAATCTGGACCCGATCGGCCGGACGCTGGTAAAACGTTGAGCAATGAGCTACCGCTTGCGGCTCACGATACGGGACAAAATGACAGTCTTTGCCTGCGATGGTAGCATGACAATCATACCACAATCTTCCCCCGATGTCAGTCGCCCGTTCCTTGCTGCGCCGGCTGACCTGACGCGATACCCTCGAATTTTCGGAGGCGTTTCCCATGATCAAAGACTTTTCCGTCCTTTACGCCGGCCATGTCCTGGAAGGCGACGGCATCGGTTTTGACGGCATCCCCGCCAACGATCGCTGGTATGACAACGACCGCCTGTCCCTGGCAATGGACATCGCCCGCGAAGCCGCTGTATTCCTGGATGACCTGGGTTTCGACATCCTGTGGATGGCGGAGCACCACTTCCAGCGGGAGGGCTACGAGTGCATCCCCAACCTGCTGATCATGAGCCAGTACCTGGCACAGTACACCAAGCGCATCAAGTTCGGCTGCGGGTTCAACATCCTCCCCATGTGGCATCCCATCCGCCTGGCTGAGGACTTTGCCATGGTGGACATACTCACCGCAGGCCGCGTCGTGTTCGGCATCGGGCGCGGTTACCACACCCGCGAGGTGGAGTCCTTCGGCGCGCCCATGATCGACGGCGACGCCAACCGCGAACTGTTCGAGGAGCAGTTCGAGATCGTGATGAAGGCTTTCAACAGCGATGCCTTCTCCCACCAGGGCAAGCACTACACCATCCCGCCGGATATCCCGTACCGCGGCTACGACCTCAGGGAAGTGACGCTCGTGCCACGTCCCAGGACCCGACCGGTGGACGTGTGGCAGCCCATCGTCAGCGCATCCGACCGCGCCCTGGATTTCATGGCCAAGTGGGGCATCAAGGGCGTGATCCTCGGCACGGGCGAGCAGTACGTCGAAGAGTGGGTCCAACGCTACCAGGCAGCCAACCAGCGCGCCGGACGGGATCTCGCGTTGGGCGAGGGACTCTGCATCGGGCTATGGGCAATGGTGGACGATTCCACCACGGCGGCGCGACGCCAGTTACAACCGCTCTTCGAGGAACACGTCAAGTTTGCCGCGCCCCTGGGCATGCTCCGCTACAGCGACCAGCAGATTGCCGCCACCGGGCCCGGCGGTGTGGCTCGCCATATCGCGGCCGGCACCGACTTCCAGGACGTGATCGATAACCGCGCCTGGTTCGCCGGCAGCCCTGAGGACACCATCGCCTACCTCGAGGAGTTGCAGGACAAGTACCCCGGCCTCGAACAGATCATGATCGCCTTCCCCATGGGAGCCACGACTAACCAGTTCAAGGACCAGATGGGCCGGTTCGCGGCGGAGGTGATCCCGCATTTCAAGAAGGGAGCGGGACCGTAGGTTCCTTTCAGGTGCTATCATGCATACACAAGCCGGGAGGCGACATGTCAAACGACGAACTGGTTCAACCTGTAGCGGTGGAACCGCGCGATGGCTACCGAATCTGGATCCGATACTCAGACGGACCCGAGGGAGAAGTCGACCTGTCGCACTTGGCCGGCCATGGCGTTTTTGCCGCTTGGGACGACCGGAGCTACTTTGAAAAAGTCCACGTTACCGAGCATCGGTCCATTGCTTGGGACGATCAGATCGAGTTGTGCCCGGACGCCCTCTACATGGAACTCACCGGCCTCACCGTCGAGGAATTGATGCCGGGGGCCAAGTCCGTACCCGCCGATGCCTGAAGTTTGTCGGTTCTACGGAATCGTTATCAGCATCTACTACAACGACCATGGCCCGCCCCATTTCCACGCCAGATACGGCGGCGATCAGGCTGTGATTGGCATAGACAATCTGAGGGTGCTACAAGGCAGACTTCCGCCGAGAGCCCACGGCTTGGCGCTTGAATGGGCCGGCTTGAGACAGGCAGAGCTATGGTCGGCGTGGCTCTCTGCCAGAAGAGGTGATCCCATCTCTCGCATCGCCCCGCTGGACTAGATTTCGGTTGCCCCTCCCCGGAATGTTGCCCCATGCTGCCGGGCTTTCCCGTTGGTGTATTATGTGGCGGGGCCGGGGCTCCACCTCTTCGTCTAACGCCCTGATCCCTCCCCGCTTCCTCTAATGATGAGGATATGTACCAGACGCCGGCAGGAGGCCAACCCATGTTCCTGATGCGTTTTACCGAACGGGCTTACGTGAACTACACCGAGGAGGACGTGCGCAACTCGCCCAATGAGGCCGTGCGCCTCACCTTCTCCAACTCCAACTTCAACCCCGAGGAAGGGCACTACCTCTACAACATGTACCTCGACGAGTACGAGTACTCGGAGGAGGTCGGGTTCGATGGCCTGATGCTCAACGAGCACCACAACACCCCGACCTGTTTGGGCGCGACGATGAACCTCGAGGCGGCGATCCTGGCGCGTAACACCAAGAAGCCCAAGATCGTCCTGCTGGGCAATCCACTGCCCATCTTCGACAACCCGATCCGGCTGGCGGAAGAACTCGCTGAGATCGACATGATCTCCGGCGGCCGACTGGTATCGGGATTCGTGCGCGGCACCGGCGTCGAGAGCCTGGCGACCAACACCAACCCGCTGCACAACCGTGCGCGATTCGAGGAAGCTCACGACCTGGTGATCAAGACCTGGACCACGCCGGGCCCGTTCCGCTGGGAAGGCGACCACTACCACTTCCGCGTGGTGAACCCCTTCCAGACTCCGCTCCAGAAGCCGCACCCGCCCGTCTGGATTCCCGGCACCGGCAGCCCTGAAACCCTGGTCTGGTGCGCCGAGCGCAACTATCCTTACATCTTCCTGGAAACCGACCCGCAGGGCACGCAGGACATGAAGTCCATTTATACCGAGGCGGCCCGTGAGCACGGCTACGAGCCCGGCCCCGAGAATTTCGGGTACCTGGTACGCATCCACGTCCAGGACACCGACGAGAAGGCGTACGACGTGGGCAAGGGCTACATGGTCGGCAACATCGGCGTCGGGCGCATTCCACTGCCGCGAGACTATGCGTCGCCGGTGGGTTACGGCAGTCGCAGCGACGACCCTCGTTTCCTGCGCCTGCGGGAGCAGATCCGCAGCGACCCGTTCCGCGTCGGTGGATTGGACTCTGCTCACTACGACGAGATTCTAGACTCCAAACGCTGGATCATTGGCAGCCCCGATACCGTGGTCAGCCAACTGCGCGAGGTGCTCAGCTACATGCGCCCCGGCATCCTTGCCGTCTGGACCAACGACGGTTCCATCAGCCATGAGGACACCATGCGCTGCCTCGAGCTCATGGGTGAGGAGGTCCTGCCAGCCCTGCGCGAAATCGGCGAAGAGCTGGAGCTCACCGACCCCTTCCAGAAGGAAGGCGTGATGCCGGGCCTCACGGCAGTCTGATCCCGGTATTTTCCTGATAATTCCGCACAAGGAGCGAACACCCCGATGCCTAATTTCACCGAGGAAACCATCTCCGTGGCCGGCGGTAACCTGCAAGTCTACAAGGGCGGGTCCGGCGACCCTCTGTTGGTGCTGCACGGCGCGGGCGGCAACGCCGGCCCCCGTCGCTACGCACAGGCTCTCGCCGAGAAGTTCACCGTATATCTGCCGTCCCACCCCGGCTACGGCAAGAGCGACCGCCCGGGTTGGGTGGAGTCCATGCAGGACCTCGCCTGTTTCTACACGTGGTTCCAGGAACAAGAAGGTCTGGAAAACGTCCGCGCTATCGGTTTTTCCATGGGCGGCTGGCTGGCGGCGGAGATGCTGTCCATGACCGGCCACGCTTTCAGCAAGGTGATGTTGGTGGGCGCGGCTGGCATCAAACCCAACGACGGCGAGATCACCGACATCTTCATCATCAGTCCGGCCCAGGTGCGCGACCTCGTCTATCACGATCCGTCGCAGGTCCCCGAGTGGGATGAGATGTTCGGGACAGACCCAACGCCTGAGCAGGTGCAGCAGGCGGAGGGCGACCGCGAAATGGCCATCCGCCTCACCTGGCGGCCCTACATGCACAACCCGCGCCTGCCCGCCAAGCTGGGCCGCGTCAACGTCCCGACCCATATCCTGTGGGGCGCGAACGACAACCTAGTTCCGGTGGAGTGCGCCGACCTCTTCCAACAGGCCATCGCGGGTTCGCAAGTGACCGTGATCCCCAACTGCGGCCACTCCCCACAGATCGAAAAGCCCGACGACTTCGTGCAGGCCGCGCTGGCCTTTTTGTAGGTCGGCGTCGCTCGGCGCATTGTGGCAAAGGGGTATAACGATGACTACCGCGCCCGTTGGCGAAAAACTATTAACTGCGGACGAATTCCTGCGTCTGTGCGAAAAGCGCATCATCAAAGGTGAACTGGTCAAGGGAGTAGTGCACGAAACTATGCCGGCGGGCGGAGAACATGGTGAGATTGCCATGACAATCGGATCAGCTATGATCGCTCACGTCCGTCCCAACAGGTTGGGCAGAGTGGTTGGTTCGGATTCTGGTGTCCTGCTGGAAAGGGATCCTGATACTGTGAGGGAACCTGACGTGGCGTTCATCTCCGCCGAAAAGCTGCCGCTGGACGTCAGAGTTCGCGGTTACTACGAGGTCGTTCCCGATCTGGTCGTCGAGATAGTTTCGCCTAATGACAGCCCCGAGTACATCGCCCAGCGCGTGGCTATGTGGCGCAGCTTCGGCGTTCCTTTGGTCTGGGCCGTGTATCCCGTCACCCGTACCGTCGCGGTGCACCCGTTGAACGGTACCGCTCTGCTTTACACGGAAAATGACATCCTGGACGGCGGCGCAGTCCTGCCCGACTTCCAGTGTGCTGTGCGCGATATTTTTGACTGGTGATCCCCGAGACCCATCCACCCTGCCGTTTTGTGAGGCAACACCATGGACGTTTTCTACTTCACCGAGATGCCCTACGCCGAGTTCCCCGAGTCCGAGGCGGAAAAGTTCCCGTCCATGCGCCTCACCTTCCCCAACACCTATTTCGACCCCAGCACCGCCAGCGGCCTGATGAACCGCTACCTCGACGAGTACCAGTACGCCGAGGAGATGGGCTTCGACGGCCTGATGATCAATGAGCACCACAACACCCCGTCGTGCATGGACGTTGAGGTGAACATAACCGGCGGCATCCTGGCCCGCATCACCAACCGCGCCAAGATCCTGATGCTGGGCAACATGCTGCCCACGTCCGACAATCCGGTGCGCCTGGCCGAGGAGATTGCCCTGCTGGACGTAATTTCCGGCGGACGCATCATCTCCGGATTCGTGCGCGGCATCGGCATCGAGTCCTGGGCCAACAACACCAACCCCATCCATAACCGTGAGCGTTTTGAGGAGTGCCACGACCTGGTGGTGAAGACGTGGACCACGCCCGGCCCGTTCCGGTGGGAGGGCAACCACTACCATTACCGCGCCGTGAACCCATGGATGCTGCCAATCCAGAAACCACATCCGCCCGTGTGGGTTCCCGGCACCGGCAGCCCCGAGACCGTTGAGTGGACGGCGCGGCACCGTTACACCTACGCCGCCTTTTTGACCCCGCTGGAGGTTGCCAAGAACCTGTTCGCCCGCTATCGCGAGTACGCCGCCGCGGACGGCTGGGAACCGGGCCACGAAAAGTTCGCCTTCATGATCTGCGCCCACGTCAACGACACCGACGAAAAGGCTCAGGAATCCGGCAAGGCGTTCCTCTGGCGCATGAACTACCCCCTGCGCGGCCCCCGCGAATACTGGTCGCCACCCGGCTATACCTCCCGCGCCGGCGCCGCGGCCGTGGCCGCCCGCAGACCCACCCCCCTTCACGAGATGTCGTACCAGGAGTTGCAGGACCGCTATCACTTGGTGGTGGGCAGCCCGGATACCGTCATCGAGAAACTGCGTCACATCCGGGATGAGCTTGGCGTAGGCTCACTGCTGCTGGAGGCACAGGGCGGCCAGCTCTCCCACGCCGACACCATGCGCTCCATCGAGCTGTTCGGCAAGGAGGTCATCCCCGCCCTCAAAGACTGACGGCCCGCCACGATCCTGTCGCAGCACCGCATCATCTCAAGACCCGCTCGTGGTGAGCTTGTCGAACCATGTGCGGGTCTTTTGGCTCACCATCGACATTGCGTCATGCAATGATATGTATTACCATATGCGATATAAATTATTGCGGGAGGTGATCCCATGGCAGCCAATGCTTACATATTGATAAACGTGGAACCCGCCAGGACTCTTGAGGTCATAGACCGGTTGAACAACATCAGCGGAGCGGCGGTGCGTGAGGTTCTCGGCCCTTACGACGTAGTAATGGAACTTGAGGCCGGCACCCCCGAAGACCTGACCGCGATCCTGCGCCACCAGATCCGTCCCATTGGCGGCGTCACCAACACCGTGACCTGCCTGTGGTTCACCACCAACATCTGAATTCAATGGGGCAAACCAATACGGTTCTCCCAGCCCGAAATCAAAAAGATCAGCGCCAGGCAATCCGCAGGGCGCTGATCTTCTTCTACAACTGAAATTTGCTAAAACGGGCAGTCGATACCCAACTCGCCGCAGGTGTCGTGGAACCAGTCCACCACCTCCTCGTGCAACGGGATGCCTTCGACCCGGCGGATCTCCTCCATCTCCGCTTCCGGCTGGCCAGCCACCATCACTCGTTCCTCGCCGGGAGCCGGCCGCGTGCTCTTCATCATCTGCAGCCACTCGTCCATCTGATCCTTGAAGTGGTCAGGATCGTCGAAGCCTGCCACGTTGTACGCGGCCACGTAGTGCCCGAAGTTCGGCCGGCCCGGCACCGCTCCGTAGCCGAACCCGGTCAGCACGCCGGCCAGGATGTCCACCATGCACGACAGGCCATAACCCTTGTGCGAGCCCAACTCCCGGGTGCTGCCCAGCGTCAGCAGCGTATAGTTATCCGGCGCGTCCGCTTCCTCCATGATCGGATTGCCCTCGGCGTCGGCCAACCAGCCCGGTTCCAGTTTGACGCCCAACCTTCGCGCGATCCCTACCTTGTTGCCGGCCACCGTGCTGGTGGCCGCATCGAACACGAACGGCGCCTCGTTGCGCGACGGCACGGCTATGGCGATGGGGTTGGTCCCCAGTCGGGGCTCCGCGCCAAAGGTCGGCACCACCGACGGCGGACAACTGGTCATGCACACGCCGATCATGTCGTGCTCCAGCGCCATCATGGCGTGATAGGACGCCATCCCCAAGTGGCGTGCGTTGCCGAGGGTGACCATCCCCACGCCCACCTCCGACGCCTTGCGGATCGCGATGTCCATAGCCTTGGGCGTGGTGATGATCCCCAGGCCCCGGTCGGAGTCGATGCTGGCGGTGCTGGGCGTCTCGCGCACGATCCGCATGTCCGGATTCGGGTTGATCTGCCCGCTGGTATAGCCGTTGACGTAGCTGCGCAACATGTTGGACACGCCGTGCGAATCCACTCCCCGAAGGTCGGCCAATACCAGCACGTCGGCCCCCAACTGTGCGTCGTCCGGCGGCACGCCCATCTTCTCAAAAACGGCGGCGACGGTGGCTTTCAGGTCATCCCCTGGTACCATCGTGGCTTCGTCCAGACTGACTCGAAACTTGGGCAGCACGGTGCACCTCCTGCTGATTGGGCAGAGCAAAATTTCCGGCCCGCAGTATAGCACCCGACACCGCCCAACCGTTTGCTGTCGTGCCTGCACAATGGCACAATGAGCACAACCAACCGCAAGGTCGAAATAACCATGGCAACCCGGCAAAAATTGATCACAGCAGCAGAACTCCTGGCGATGCCTCGGGGCGATGGGCGGAAGTATGAACTCATCCGAGGAGCGCTGGTCGAAGAAATGCCTACCGGAGATCCCCACGCCCTGGTCGTGGTCATGATTGCCACCGTATTGAATCTTTTCGTTGGACCGAGAAACCTTGGCGGGGTCCGGGCTGGCGAACCCGGCTACCTGTTGGAAATCGGTCCCGACACCGTACGCGCGCCGGATGTGGCCTGGGTTGCGCCCGGCCGCATACCGGAAGGAGCCATTGGCTACCCCAACCTCGCGCCGGATCTGGCGGTGGAGGTCAGATCGCCCAGCAATTCAATACCCGAACTCCAGCGCAAAGCCGAAATGTGGCTCAGTTTCGGTACCCGGCAGGTCTGGGTCGCAGATCCCGAAACAACCACCGTGACCATTTACCGGACCGGAGCCGAGCCGCTGACCCTTGGTGAGGACGACACAATAGACGGAGCCGACCTGCTGCCCGGGTTCAGCGCGCCCGTCTGGAACCTTTTTCGTTGGGAGAAGTAAAGATTTGAACGCAATGAATACCGACGCAACCGCAAACCGCGCCCTCGATTTCCTGGCCCGTTTGGGCGCACAGCCCGCCATCGCATTCCACGAGAACGGCGTCGCCACCGCCGTGCGCGGCGCTCTAACCGAAATCGGCGTTTCCTGGCGCACCGACGACTTCGGGAACATCATCGCCCGCATAGCCGGAACTGACCCCGCCGGTGTTCCGCCCATCGCTTTCATGGCCCATATGGACCACCCGGGTTTTGAGATCGTCGGGCGCGACGGCGATTATTTGATCGGCAAGGCCTCGGGCGGCATACCCTCCGGCGCTTTCGCACGTGGAGTGCCCTTGCAGATCATCCTGCCCGGCGGGCGTCGCGTTTCCGCGGAGACCGTCGGACCCCACGGCGATGAACGCCATCGCGAGGCCCAGATCAGGCTGATCGACACGGTGAACGAGGACATTCCCATTCCCGCGCCAGCCGTTTTCGACTTGCCCGATTTCAGCATCGAGGACGATCACATCGTCATGCGCGCGGCCGATGACCTGGCCGGCGGCGGCGGCATCCTGTCGGCGCTGGACTCTCTCCACGGCGACCCGCCCTCGGGTGACGTTTACGGCGTTTTCACCCGCGCCGAGGAGGTCGGCCTGGTTGGCGCACGCCTGCTCGCCGAGGCGCGCACCCTGCCGTTGGATACGTTGGTCGTCTCGCTTGAATCGTCACGCACCCTGCCGGGCGCGGAAATCGGTGGCGGCCCCGTTATCCGCGTGGGTGATGCTGGCAGCACTTTCAACTCCGACGCCGAATCCGCCCTGATCCGAGCCCGCGAGTCCCTCCTCGCCAGCATTCCGGAATTTCGCTCACAGCGCCAGCTGATGAGCGGCGGCGTCTGCGAGGCCAGCGCGTTCAGCGCCTGGGGCTACCGGTCCACCGGCATGGCATTTCCCCTGGGCAACTATCACAACGGCGCTGTGGACGGCAGCATCGCCGCCGAATACATCCACCGGGATGACTACCTCAACGGCGCCGCCCTGATCACCGAGGCCGCCCGCCAGGTCTCCATGCGTTGGGACACGGTATTCAGCCGACGTATCCGACAAGTTCCCGATGCCATGCGGGCCCGTCTGGGCGGATAGGGACCCTCCGGTTTGCTACAATGCACGCACCATTTCCATCGACACAGGAGGCGCAGCAACATGCCAGTCCACCATCAGGCGCAGGGCACGGGAGACATAACCGTCCACAAGATTGAAAACATGGGCAGCCTCAGCAACAACGGCTACATCCTGATTTGTCCGGAAACGAACCAGGCTGTTTGCATCGACACGCCGGACGAGCCGGAAAAGATGATCAACGAGGTTCGGGAGGCCGGCGTCGACGTCCAGCACATCCTGGTGACCCACGGGCACGGCGACCACCTGGCCGGCTACAACGAGATCACCGGCAGCATCGGCGCGCCGGCCGCCATCGGCGAGTTGGATGCCCACCTGCCGCCCGGTCCGGTCCAGCGCGAGCTCAACGATGGTGACACCGTGTCATTCGGTAACCAAACCATCCAGTGCATCCACACGCCGGGCCACACCGACGGTTCCACCTGCTACCTGATCGGCGGGTTCCTGTTTTCCGGCGACACCCTTTTCCCCGGCGGGCCCGGCCGCACGCGCAGTCCGGAAGCGCTGCATCAGGTACTCAACAGCATCAGCACCAAGTTGCTGACCCTCCCGGAGGACACATATGTGTATCCCGGTCACGGTCCGGACAACACCACGATCGGTGAAGCCAAGCGCCGCTACGACGTTTTCATGTCCAAGTCTCACCCCGCAGATCTGCAGGGCGACGTCGATTGGCTGAACACCTAGATGTACCGCCGCACAACTCTGGACAACGGGCTGCGGGTGCTGACGGCAGAAATGCCGCATACCCGCAGCGTATCAATGTTTATCGCGGTGGGCGCCGGTTCCCGCTACGAACCCGACCACCAGGCCGGCCTGTCCCATTTCCTTGAGCATCTGCCGTTCAAGGGAACGCGCAGTTGGCCCACCGCTCTTGCCATATCCGAGGCGGTCGAGGGCGTGGGCGGCATCATGAACGCCTCCACTGATCGTGAAATGACCTCGTTCTGGTGCAAGGTCGCCAGCGTCCATGCCGATCAGGCCATTCCGGTCCTGTTGGACCTCATTCTTCACCCGCTGCTGGATCCCGCCGAGATGGAAAAAGAGCGCGAGGTGATCCTTGACGAGTTGCGGATGACCAACGATTACCCGGCTCACGTTTGCGATCTGCTGATTGACCGCGCGATGTGGCCGGATCAGGCGATGGGACGGGACGTAGGGGGCACGGCGGAAACGGTGTCGGTCATCCGGTTGGATGACGTTCGCGATTACATGGAACGCCAGTACCGGCCCAACAACACCGTGATAGGTATCGCGGGCGCAATCACCGACGCTGAAGCCGTGAATATGGTCGCCACGGCCACAAAAAGGTGGCGACCTGCGGAACCGTTGGAGTGGCAACCGGTAACTCCCGCGGATGACGCAGCGAGCAAGGTTCTACTTGATGATCGCAAAACCGAAGAGACCAACATCTGCATTGGCCTGCCCGGTTTCGCTCTCACCGACGAAGACCGTTACGCTGCCACCGTCCTGAACGGGATTCTCGGCGACGGAATGAGCAGTCGGCTGTTTCAAAGCCTGCGGGAAGATCGCGGCCTTACCTACGACTGCCACAGTTCCATCAGCAGTTACCGCGATTGCGGCGCGCTGATAGTGTCCTGTGGGACCGACCCGACCCGTGCCATCGAAGCTATCGAGGCGACCCGTCAGGAGATGGCAACGCTGCTGCAACCTGCTCCGGAGACGGAGATACGTAAAGCCAGGGAGTACATAAAGGGCCGCCTGCTCATGCGTCTGGAGGACTCTCGTTCGGTGGCTGCATGGCTGGCGTCCCAGGAGTTGCTGATGGACGAGATCACGACTCCCGACGACACTGCGGCAAGCATCGACCGGGTAACTCCGGCGGACGTGGTTCGCACGGCGGAGCGGTTGTTTGGCGGCAACGAGTTCCGGCTTGCCGTCGTTGGCCCTCACCCCGATCCGGCCGATTTCGTTGCTGCCCTCCACGCAACGTAACGACGCAGCCCTATCCGCCCGAACCGCTTTAATCCTGCGCTCGCCGCAGGATTTTTCCTGTCTGTCTGCCAACACAGTGCCATTCCAAAGTCGCCACACGCCCCGCTCATGGGGCGGAACGTCCGCCTCTGGCGGGAGCCTGTCGAACCACGAGCGTGCCCTTCGACCCGCCACAGGCGGACCTACGGCAGCTCAGGACGAACGGATAGACTTCAATCGCGCCACTTTGGAACGGCCTTGATGCCACCCCCGACGGCGTTGCCACGTTGCCCGCCCAATGACACAATGGGCGCGAGCTAACTGAACGAAATTCTCCAATCATAGGAGGCAAAACCATGCCCGCCACGCGTTACAACAAGGCCATCCAGCTTCTCGAAGAAGGCAAACCGGTATTCGGCACTGGCTTGATCTGGAACGGTAACTTCGACGAGATGATGTACTTCGCCGATTCCGACTACGATATGGTCATGATCGAGATGGAGCACGAGGGGTTTTCATTCAACAACCTCCGCGCCTCGCTCCAGTTCCTCCTCAATCGCAAGCGTATCGCCGACGGCGGCGGGCTGCAGGCCGACCCGACCCCCGTGGTCCGCATCCCACCCAACACCCGCGAGACGAACCAGTGGATGATCAAGCAGACCCTGGACACCGGCGTGTACGGTTTGATCCTGCCCCATCTGGACACTGTGGAAGGCGCAATGGCGGCGGTCCAGGCCGCTCGCTATCCCCAGGTGCCCGGCGTCGCCGACTTTGAGCCCCATGGGGAACGCGGATGGTGGCAGCGCATCGCCCCCCGCTATTGGGGTCTCTCGGCTGCGGAATACTATGACGCCGCCGACGTTTGGCCCCTGGACCCGGACGGAAACATCCTGCTCATGGGCATAGTGGAAGAACCCACCGGCGTCCAGAACCTGCCGGACATCCTGCGCCAAGTCAAAGGAATCGGAGCGATTTGGGCCGGCCCTGGCGACATGTCCGTCGCCATGGGACATCGGGGCAACGCCGGGCACCCCGAGGTTCAGGAGATGCTCCTGCGTATCCTCGCCACCTGCAAGGACGCGGGAGTGCCGTGCGCTACCGGTTGCACCGCGGCAGAAGTACCCATGCGCCTGGAACAGGGTTTCAGCATCATCATCACCGCTCCATCTCGATCCGCCGACGGTCTCGCCGAAGGCCGCCGCCTGGCTGGTCGGTAAGCAAAAGCTTGCCGTTCCATAAAATTGGGGGCGGGTGAAAACCCGCCCCTATGGTTCGGTTTGCCGCACCGATTCCCGGCCAGGCTTTTAGTTGCTTGGATCTTTCGGCGCTAAGGGGCTGGCCAGGTAATCGAATAGCGGGGAGTCCGACGACAGTATGATCGTGTCCTGTTGTTGGATGATCGACTGGTAAGCCTCCATGCTGCGAAGGAATGCGAACAACTCGGGGTCGCGGTTCAACGAATCTGCCAGAATGTTGATGGCTTCGGCCTCGCCCTCACCGCGTATGCGGTTGGATTCCTGCTGAGCCACCGCCAGGATTACGTCTCGGTCGCGGTCGGTCGCGGCTCGAATCTTGCGGTCTTCCTCTTCACCCTCGGCGCGGAAACCCGCAGCGATACGGTTACGCTCAGCGCGCATCCTCGTATAAATGGAGGCGGTCACTGCCTCAGGGAAGTCGGCTCGCTTGATTCGCACGTCGATCATCTCGATACCGAAGTCCTCTCTTTGCGCTGTGTCCGCGTTGTCTCCGGTGATGCGTTGCACCTCCCGGAGCACCTCATCGAGGATCTCGGTTCGGGTCTCCTGCGCTTCGACGAGCGGCAGGCCTTCCTCGTCCACCACCGGATTGTCGTCAGCGTCCCGCAACGGCCTGGCGCCAATGATGTCGGTCCTGTCACGCAACGCCACGCGGTCGCGCAACGTCGATGTAACGATGTCGCCCAACCTGCTGCGCGCGTTGCTCTCGGTTTGTAGCGTCTTCCGGAACTGCACCGGGTCTGTGATCCGGTATCGTGCGTAGATGTCGATCACCAGGTTTTCCTTGTCCTGGTCTGGCATCGAAACCGGCGGCGCGTCAATCCGGAGGATCCGCTTGTCCAACCTGACCACGGTGTCCACGAAGGGCACTTTCACGTCAAGTCCGGGGGACAGCTTGGTTTTCACCACCTCTCCGAATCGGAGGATGATGACCTGTTCGGTAACGTCAACCACGTACAGCGATTGGCGCAGCAGCACCAACCCGACGATTATGACGATGGCAATGATGATTAGATTGCGCATGGGAGGGTTCTCCGGAACGGTGGAACTGTCAAGAACTCTGCGTCATTTGGCCCGCGACAGCGAACCTTCTAGGGATTCGGTCCTATCGGGGCAGGTATGACATTGCCGTTCTGTCCCAAAATGAGCACCGGTTCTGTTTCCGGCTCAACTATGATCTTGGAAACGCCGGGCAGCACCTGTTCCAGGGCTTCCAGGTACAGCCTTTGCCGGGTTACTTCCGGTGAGCTCTGGTATTCGTTCAGCACCGCGTCAAACCGTTGCGCTTCACCGGTCGCCGTTTCGATACGGGCTTGCCGGAACGCTTCGGCGGACTCGATGATCCGTTGAGCGTCACCGCGCGCCCTCGGGATCACGTCGGCTTCGTAGGCCAGGGCCTGGTTGATCCGCGTCTCTCGTTCTTGTCGTCCGCGCAGCACGTCGTCAAAGGCGTCGCGCACCTCTTCCGGCGCCTTCACGTCCTGCAACTGCACCGAAATCACCTCGATGCCAGCTCGATAGTCGTCCATGATCGCTTGTAGCCGTTCCCGCGTGTCGGTTTCGACCTGTTCACGACCCCGCACCAGCACGTCGTCGATAGATCGCTGCCCGACCACGAGGCGCAACGCCGCTTCCGCTCCATCCTTCAGGGTCCGCCCGTCCGGCTGACCCTCCGGGATGAGTCGGATCTGCTCTCCCGGATCGTCAACATTGAACAGGAAGTTATTCAGGTTGCTGATGCGGTATTGCACCACCATCTGCACGTCAACGATGTTCAGGTCGCCAGAAATCATCAGCGCTTCGTCCAGGAACGGAGTGTTCACCGACGCTTCGTTGGATCGGAAACCCAACTCCATACGACGGGTTTCGGTGACCAGCACGACGTCCCGTTTCCCAACGGGAGAGGGCCACCACCATTGCAGACCTTCTTCGGCTATGGGGTCGCCCGTGACTGCTCCGAACAGTCGCAGCGCGGCGTTCTCACCAGGGCTGATGGTGTACACGCCGGTGGCGGCCCAAATCACTATGATGAGCGCTATCACCGCCAGGATGATGATGCCCAAGTTTCCGCCGCCCAATCGTCCGCCGCCACCGCCGAATATTCCGCGGATGCGACCGAATATTTGGTCCATATCGAATTCGGGCTGTCTGGGTGGCTGCTGTTGCCCGCCGCCGGGTGAAAACATGTGGATGAGTCCTTTCTGTTTTACGAACTTCCGCTGAAAACAGAGTTATCGTTGTGATCGCTACGCCATTGACCGAATCCAACCCAACGTCGGGAACGTCCGCGAACCGTAGCCGCGATAGTATAACACCATCACCGTGCCGTTTGGTTTATAATCCTCCGGACCGTTCCGGCGGCATATTTCGTTCACGATGTTACCTGATTCCGTCAAACCGAGTGGACGGAGGCCCGGCAATGACGACTCCAATACAGCTTTCCCCCAACTATTCTGAACCAAGCAAGCAACCCCAGGGCATAACCGTCAAGACCGGCCCAGACATGGCGCGGGTTCAGGTCACTTGCCCTCACCAAAGCGGGCTCATCTATGTGGTCCCCGGCGAACGCAGTTGGGTCTGTACCGATGATCTGCGGCCGGCCCATGCAATCGCCGGATTCTTCCGAGAGCTAATTGCCCTCAAGGACCCCCGAGTGGAATCGCTTATGCAGCAATGGGGGCTCTATTACCGCAGCCTTCCTTTGGATTCGGAGGCTGAGGGCAGCACGGAGGCGTAAATCCCCAATCTCGATTCCGCTCCTCCTGAATGACGACCCACCATGATGTTCAGGACTCAATCTCCGTCGCTGGCATTCTGGGTTGCGGTAACCCTGAAGATCGTTCTGATTGGCCTGCTGGCGTTTGGCGCCTTTTCCGGCCTCCAGCAATTCGAAGGCAAGGCGTTTCTCTGGCGTTTGATCACCTATCCCGTCGGCGCGTTAGCGGTGCCGATCTGTTGGCTGGCATTTGCGCGCAAATCGCCGTTCCCCTACGTGGCAGACATCCTGCTCACCCTGCCCTTCCTGGTGGACACCGGCGGCAACTCCCTGGATCTCTACGACACCGTTGAATGGTGGGATGACGCCAACCATTTCGTAAACTGGGCGCTGCTTTCCGGCGCGGTCGCCGCGCTCATGGTTCGAGTAAAAGCGCGGTCGCGTGAAACCATCGGATTGGTGGTCGGGTTCGGCGCGGTTACGGCAATCCTGTGGGAAATCGCTGAGTATTATGCGTTCATTCGCGCGTCGCCCGAACTTGCCGCCGCTTACACCGACACTTTGGGTGACCTGGGCCTGGGCTTGGCCGGCTCCATATTCGTCGGCTTGGTCGCGGCCGTCCTGTCGCAGCAACGACGGTCAAGATCATCCAATTCGCCGGACCAATGAAAAGGGCGGGTCAATTGACCCGCCCTGGGTGGCTCAAGTTTACGCGAAAGCCGTCAGTCGTCAGCGGATGATCCACCCTGGATGGGGTCGCTGGAGCTAGTGCTGGCGAAGGACGGCGCCGGATTCGGCAGAGGATCGCCCTGTGATACCGGAGGGGCCGGCGGCGCGTATGGCGACTGCGGAGCAGGGGTTGGCTCCACCGGTTCGGGCTCAGTCCCGGGCATTTCATCGTTGAACAAACCAACGAGAGCGTCGCCCGAGATGGCCTCGTGCTCGATCAGGTATTCCGCCACCTGCACCAACTTGGGCTTGTAGTCGATCAGCACTTCCTGGGCTTGCCGATAGGCGCTGTGAATCAGGTGGCGTACTTCGACGTCGATCTCTTCCGCGATCTTGTCGCCGTAGTCCCGCTCTTCGTTCAACTCACGACCCAGGAACACCAACTCCTCGCGCTTTCCGAAGGTGCGGGGCCCCAGGCTGGCCGACATTCCGTACCGCTTGACCATGCCCAGCGCGGTCTTGGTAGCCCGTTCGATGTCGTTGCTCGCGCCGGTGGTCACCTCGTCGAATATCAACTCCTCGGCGACCCGGCCGCCCATCATAACGGCCAGCATGTCCTGGAACTGGTTTTTAGTCCACAGGTAGCGGTCCTCCTCAGGGAGCAACGTAGTGTGACCCCCCATGTTCCCGCGCGACACGATGCTGATCTTGTGGACTCGGTCGGCGTGCGGCAGATGCCACGCAACCAGTGCGTGCCCGGCTTCGTGGTACGCGGTCATCTCCTTTTCGCGTTGATTGATCACGCGGCTCTTGCGTTCCGGTCCGGCGATCACGCGCTCGATGGCTTCTTCGAAGTCCTGCATGAAGATGCTGGACTGGTTCTTGCGGGCCGCCAGGAGCGCCGCCTCGTTCACCAGGTTCGACAAGTCGGCCCCACTGAAACCGGGCGTCTCGCGGGCGACCACATCGACCTTGATTTCGTTGGACAACGGCTTTCCCGCCACGTGCACTTTCAGGATCGCCTCACGACCGGCCACGTCGGGCAGATCAAGCGTGACCCTACGGTCAAAACGTCCCGGGCGCAGCAGCGCCGGGTCTAGGATGTCAGGCCGGTTGGTGGCGGCAATCACGATGATGTTCGTGTTCGTTTCGAACCCGTCCATCTCGACCAGTATCTGGTTCAGCGTCTGTTCGCGCTCGTCGTGCCCGCCGCCCAGTCCCGCGCCCCGATGGCGGCCCACTGCGTCGATTTCATCCACGAACATAATGCACGGGGCGTTGCGCTTGGCCTGCTCGAACAGGTCGCGGACGCGCGCGGCTCCCACCCCGACGAACATCTCGACAAACTCGCTGCCGGAAATGTGGAAGAAAGGCACACCCGCCTCGCCGGCTACGGCGCGCGCCAGCAGGGTCTTACCGGTGCCAGGCGGTCCCACCAGGAGCACGCCCTTGGGGATCCGCGCGCCCAGTTGTAGGAAACGCTCAGGGTACTTCAGGAATTCGACCACTTCCTCCAATTCCGCTTTCGCCTCGTCCACCCCCGCCACGTCGCTGAACGTGACCGATGGCCGGTTGAAGGGCATCATGCGGGCGCGGCTGCGGCCAAAGCTCATCGTCTGATTGTTGGAGCCCTGCGCCTGGCGCATCATCAGGAGGATCAGTCCGCCGAAGAATATCAACGGCAGGAAGTTCAGCAGGATACCGAACACGCTGCCGAACCCGCTGGACCCCTTGTATTCGACGTCCGGAGATGATGGGCCGTCCAGCGCCCCATGGTCGGAGAGCAACTGAATCAGATCGGTATTCTTCCCGATTCGGCTGGAATATTTGACCATCTCCCCGCCGCTGCCGGACTGGGGTATGACGGTCAATTTCTCGCCGTCCACGATAATTTGTTTGATCTGTCCGCCTCTGGACTGATCCAGCACCTGTTTCAACGACATCTGTTCGCTGCTGCCGAAGCTCGGAATCAGCGTGTAAAAGATGACGATCACACCGATGATGATCAGAAGGTAGATGAGGCTGTTACGAACCCAGCGATTGTTGGTCATGGCATCCCTGCGCAGTGGGTGATTCGGCCGGCATGAGCCCCGTTTGGCGACCGCAAATTACACTATCATATTAGCGGCGCGTTGTTGAAATTGCAAAAATCTAGTTTGACCGGTTATCCGGTGTCTTTTCGACCGGCTTGGGCACGGATCGGGGCGATTTACGAGACCGTGATCCTTGCCACCGCCACCGGAAAGTGGCAACCTCGCGCCACCGCATCCCAGGAGGTCTCATATTGACTTACGAACAACTCCCGCGAGTGTATTTGTTTGGCACCGGCGGAACTATCTCCTTCGTATCCGAGTCTCGTACCGATTTCTCCAACTACAGCTATCAGGGGCGCCAACTCACCATTCAGGAGATGCTGGCTCGAGTGCCTGAAGCCCATGACCTCGCCGAGGTCTTGCCGGAGCAGGTCATCAACGTCGGCAGTACCGAAGTTTACCCCAACCACTGGCTCACCTTGGCCAATCGCATCAACGAGCAATTCTCCACCGACGATTCGGCGTCTGGAGTTGCCGTCACGCATGGGACAGCCACCTTGGAGGAGACGGCCTATTTCCTCAACCTCACGGTGCTGGATACTCGGCCCGTGGTCGTCACCGGCGCGATGCGCCCCCCATCTGCCATGGGAACCGATGCAGACAACAACCTGATGGATGCCATCCGTATTGCCGCATCGCCTAACTCGACCGGACGCGGCGCCCTGGTGGTTCTGAACAACGAGATCCAATCCGCTCGCGACGTAACCAAAACGGACTCGTACCGCGTCGAGACTTTCCAGTCTGGCCACATGGGATTCCTCGGTTACGCCGATTCCGATGGCCAGATCGTCTATTACCGACGACCTGATCGCCGACATACCGCCGATTCGGAATTCGACCTGTCTGGCGTCGACGAGCTACCGCAGGTCGAGATTGCCTACGCGTACGCTGGGGTCAGCGCCGTTGTTATCGATGCGTTGGTGGAGGCTGGTGTGAACGGCATTGTCGCCGCCGGCTTGGGGAGCGGAGGCTCGCCCGCTCCATTCATGGCGGCCTTGCGTCGCGCCATCTCTGCCGGCATCCCGGTGGTGATCTCCACGCAGGTGAGCACGGGACGGGTGCTGCAAACCCGCAGGTTCGTCGAGGAAGGCTACATCGTCGCCGACAATCTCCACCCCAAGAAAGCCCGCATTCTCCTCATGTTGGGCTTGACCAGAACTTCGGACCCTGCCGAACTCCAAAGGATGATGCTGGAATACTGATCGTCAACGGTGGTGGCCGATGATCGACAGATCAAGGTGGCGTAGCGCCTGAGGCATCTTCTCAATGGCGACGGCCCCGAGGCGCCTATTTCGACGGTAAACATATGCAGTACGGAGTAATTCTGCCCAATGTGGGCCCCATGGCCCGGATCGACATTCTGTCGGAACTCGCCCGGGAGGTCGAAGCCCAGGGATTTCGGGGCATCTTCCTCAGCGATCATGTTGCGCTGCCAACCGAACTGCGGTCCGCCTACCCTTATCGTTCGGACGGAAGATTCCCCTTGACGTCGTCGGACCCCATTCTCGAACCAATCACCGCGCTATCCTATCTAGCCGCAGTTACCAACCACGTGCATTTGGGTTTCAGCGTGCTGGTCCTGCCGTACCGTCACCCGGTTTTGAACGCGAAGATGCTGGCAACTCTGGACGTGATGTCCGGCGGCCGCCTCATCGTCGGCGCCGGAGTCGGTTGGATGAAAGAGGAGTTCGACGCGTTGGACTCCGATTTCGACGCCCGGGGCAATTTGACCGACGAGCATATCGCCGTCCTGCGCGCCCTGTGGAACGATGCCAACCCGAATGTCGGCGGTTCCCATTATTCCGTGCCCGGAGTGCAGATCTCGCCGCGACCGGTTCAGCAGCCTCGCCCGCCGATCTGGACCGGTGGCATCACCGCGCCGGCATTGCGTCGGGCCGCCGGTTTGGGAGATGGATGGCACGGCGTGCGGCAGTCCCCGGCCGACGTGACGCGCGTGAAGGCTCGGATCAGCGAACTGCGCGCGCAAAAAGGCATGACGATGGACGGTTACACGATGTCCCTCCGTGCCGGCGTCGACGTCACCGAAGAAACGCTCAACGGCTCAGGGAGGACTCCCCTGCGCGGCTCGCTCGATCAGATCGCGGCGGACCTTGGAGCTTACGCGGACGCCGGACTTGATTACCTGGTGCTGGAGCCTCGTGCAGAATCTCCCGAGCGTTTCGTCGCTCAGTTGGGCCTGTTCCAGGGTGTAAGCAAGCCGTAACTACTGCGCCGTCCACCCGCCGTCAACCACGACTTCGCTGCCGGTGACAAAGGCGGATTCGTCCGACGCCAAGTACAACACTGCATGGGCAACTTCTTCCGGTTCTCCGTACCGGCCCATGGGGATCCGCGCCAGCATCATCGCGAGCCGCTCCGGATCGTCCCGGCCGGCCTTGGTCATCTCCGTCGTGATCGGGCCCGGATGCACCGAGTTGACCCTGATCCCGTCGCCCGCGTACTGAAGGGCCGCGGCTTTCGTGAGGATGCGAACCCCTCCCTTGGCGGTTTGATAGGCTGCCCCGTTGTATGGCACGGCGACGATTCCCAATTGCGATGAAATGTTGATGATGGAACCGCCACCGCCGTCCTTCATCGCCGGAATCGCCGCCCGAGTCCCCAAGAATACGCCCTTGAGATTCACGTCGATGGTCCGGTCCCACAGTTCCACCGGTTCCTCGTGTATCTGGAACGGATTGCTGCCGATGCCGGCGTTGTTGACCAGCACGTTGAGTTTGCCGTATTGCGACAGGGCAAACACGACTGCATCATTCCAGTCCGTTTCGGAGGTTACATCCAGATGCCGGTAGAGGCACTGACCTCCTGCTGCCCGGACATCCGCTGCGGTCGCCTCGCCTTCCTCATCCAGGATGTCCCCGATTACGACCGATGCACCCTCCGCGGCAAACATCTGAGCCTCTGATGCTCCCATTCCTCGGGCTCCGCCACTGATAAGGGCTACCTTGCCGTCCATCCGTCCCATGGCTTGACCTCCTTGTCTGTCATTGCAGGTTTGATCACCGCCACATTCTACGGAATCGCCACGCGCCTTGGTCCGCAATCTCCACCATATACACGTCCGGATTCGTAAGGTTCGCCCAACCTTCGTATCCGAAAGATTCATCAATCGAGTTCAGCACGAGGCTCATAAGGTTCCCGTGGGTTACTACGGCTGGCAACTCACGTCGGCTTTTGAGCAGTTCCGTCAAGGCAGCCCACGCTCTCTCCAACGTCTCGCGGGCGGATTCACCTCCTGGTCCTCGCAAATCCGGATCCACAAACGAGCGCCGGAGCGATTCGCGCCAGTTGTCCAACGGCGCGGCTGACAGAATTCTTTCATTCAGCCGGGCATCGACGTTGACGTCCAAACCCTTCGACAACGCCAAGGGCTGCGCGGTCTGTCCCGCGCGGACAAACGCGCTGGATACCACGCGATCCACCGGCTGGTCGGCCAGGAAACCCTTCAGGCGTTCAGCCTGCTCGATCCCTTCGGCTGTGAGCGCTGCGTCCGGAGATTGTCCCGATGCTTCGCAATGCCTTATCAGGATCAGTCGTCGCGTTCCAACCACGGGCATATTCAATGGTTCGACCCGACGTTTGGGCCGATCAACCGGCGGCGGCCACAGTAACCGTGATGATGTCGATTCCGTGGTATTTCTGGTGCCTGACCGAGGAGGCATAGTGTCGCAACAGCCGGAACGACACCTCATTCTCGTCCGGAATCGCGGGCAGGTCGCTCAAGTAGGACAGCCGGTCCTCCATGTTCTCCCCTTCCAAAGCCGTCGCAAATTCCATCTCGATGTTGGCGCCGTCTGTGCGGGTAGATAAGACCAGTCGCCGCGGCTGCCCGCTGGTGACCTCGTCTTCCTCTTGCCTCAGGATTGCCACCGTTTCCTCACCGGCCGCCAGCAGTCGGTCTGTCGCGCCCGGATTCCACCTCGCACGGGAGGCGAAAGCGCGCAGGAATTGGTCGATTCGCGCCGGGGCGTCCTCGTCGAGGGCGACTTGCAAACGTCGCGACCTCCGGCGGGACAACTCGACAAATGCCATCATCGCCACCGCCACGATGGCCCCGGAGGTCATCCCATTGCCCAGCAACACACCCAGGAAACCGTCCCCCAGCAACGCCGGGAAAATCACCTTGTTTTGGAAACCGACACCGATCCAGAAAGCCAGGCCCACAATCACGGCTTTCCGATGATCCAGCCCGTCCCGAATGACAATGTTCATCCCCTGCACAAACAAGAGCGTGATCAAAACCGTGCCGTAGCCCGCTATCACCGGCGCGGGTATCGCGATCAACAGCGCCGAAATCTTGGGAAAGAACGCTATCGCTATGAAAATTGCACCGATCACGACGCCCACACGCCGCGCCGCGATACCCGTAACTTCCGCCAGGGCAACGCTGGTTGAATAGGTCGTATTCGGCACTGTCCCGGTCAACCCGGAGAGCAGGTTGCCCACCCCATCCGCGTTGAGGGCCCCCTGGACCACCCGAAAATCGGTGGCTCGTGGATTGCGCCGGGACACCCGCTGAATGGCCACGCCGTCGCCGATTGTTTCTATCGCGCCCACCAGCGTCACCACCACAAACGCGGGGAGGAGCGCCAAAAACGCGACTCCGGGCGTCAGGTCCCAACCGGGCCAGGCCTGGAACGCCACACCGAACCAGGGGGCGTCAATCACGTACTGAAAGTCGTACATGCCGAACGGCACCGACGCGACGCATCCCGCGATAATGCCAATCAACGGCGCCCATATCCGCAATGCCGGAGGTGCGCGGAGGACCAGGACGACCACGACAACCACCGCGACCACCGCCACGATTGGCGCGCCGGACACACCCACGTGCTCCGGAACGTCGGTAAGCATGTCGAACAGAATCGGCATGACGGTCGCGGCGATCAGCATGATGACCGTCCCGGTTACAACCGGGGTAAAGATCCGCCGCAACCACGACAGGCGCGCCGCCAGCGCGAACTGGAACAGTGAAGAAACCACCACCAGGCTGGCCATCAATGCCGGGCCGCCCTGCATCAAAGCCGCCGCGCACACCGCGATGAACGCGCCCGATGTCCCCATCATCAGAATGTGGCCCGATCCGATCCTCCAGACTCGTACGGCCTGAAGGATGGTCGTGATGCCGCTGATGAGCAATGCGCCGAACACCGCCCACGCCAAACTGGGTTCGGGTTGCCCCGCGATGCGGAACACAATCAAGACGCCCAGGACCACCCCGCCAATAATCGACAGGGATGCCTGGACGCCGGCGCCTAATGTAATGAGTAACGGGGGATTTTCGTCGGGTTCGTAGCGAACGTTTTCGTTTATCTGTGATTGCGCCAAAGTAATCTCTCGTAGTTAAGCAATTATGGGCAACAAACTTTTACCGCACACATTAGCATGAAAAAGACCCTGCTACGACATATCTGACCAGTTTATTCAGGAACAATCGCTACAACGGAAATCCCAGCCACATTTGAATGACGAGAGTAGGAAAGTGTCTCTTGAATCGATGGATGGCTACCGGCTCGCCTTCACAATTTATCGAACCCGCGCCAACCCGGCAGGGCCGCCGCCTGCTGGATCCAATCCGTCATTTGTGGTTCGTCCATGTGGCCGTCCTCGTAGATATGGAAGTACCGGGTGTCCTTATCTTTGGACTCAACTGGAGGAAGGGGATCAAGCGACCCGCCGTTGAGGAAGGTCACCTTCACGTAGCGAGTGAAAACGTGGTAGCTCAGGAACCACCCTTGATCCTCCACGCCATAGAAGGGTGAGTTCCAGCGCACGGCTTTCCGTACGTCGGGCACGGTGCGCACGATGAGGTCGTCCAGCCGACGCCCCACGTCGCTCTTCCAACCCGGCATCGCGGAGATGTAAGCCTGAACGGGAGCGTCTCCGTCAGCCTTGGCGATTTGCGGATTCCCGCCTGATAGAAGCACGACCCCGCTGCCGGACTTATCGCCCGCCTGGGTCGGCTTTTTCGTTGCCTTTCTCGTAATTCTGCCAGCCATGCCCGTGAATCCTGCACTGTGTTAGTTGCAACCTGGTCCGACCCGCCAAGGACGCAAGAGGCTAGGGTGGAATGGTGGGCCCGACAGGGTTCGAACCTGTGACCTGCCGATTATGAGTCGGACGCTCTACCACTGAGCTACGGGCCCCGGACAATATCCAGAGTATGCCCGGTCACCAGAATCGTCAACGGAAATCAGAGTCCCAAACGTAGCCGGTATTCCGGGTCCCACTCTGCCAACTGTTTTCTTTCCACCAGTTCCTGCGGCTCCAGTGCGGGAGATGGTTCCCCTGTTGTGGGCACCTCTGTGATGATGGATTGCTCTTCCCACTGAGCCACCTGTTCCGCCGGCTTGCCCAGGAGCGCTTCTAGGAGCGGTCGGTTGTCCTGACCGAACATCGGCGCTGGGCCTCTCACTTTCAACGGTGTCTTGGACATCCGGTACGGCCGGCCCATGATAATGCGCGTGCCCATGTCACGCTCTTCGGGAAACTCCACGCGCTCCAGGAAATTGCGGCTCCGGTAATGCGGGTCGAAATGCACGTCTTTCCCGCTCAATACCGGCCCGGACGCGATTCCCACAGACTGCAACCGGTGCATCAGGTCGTACTTTTCGAAGCAACGTGTCCAATTGGCGACTGCGTAATCGATCTCGTCGTGATTCTGCTGCCGCCCGCGCAGCGTCCCAAACCGTGGGTCGCTCGCCAGATCTCCTCGCTCCATCAGGTTGCACAACGCAAGCCACTGTTCGAGGTCGGCCACCGACAGGGCGATCCATTCATCGTCTCCCTGCGCGGGATAGGCTCCCTGCGGCGCCCGGTACGGGTGGCGGTTGCCGATGCGTCCGCCCTCTCTGCCGTTGACCATGGCGTCCATCAGATATTCGGACAGGAACATGACGCCCGCCTGGTACATGCCGATATCGACCCATTGGCCCTGGCCCGTCCGGTTGCGATAGCGCAGCGCTGACCCTATGGCGAACATCGCGCTCCAGGTGGACAGGAAATCGACAAAAGACCTGCCCGCCTTGGACGGTTCGTCGTTCTGGTAACCGGTCACCCAGCAGTGACCGTGCGTCCCCTCCTGCGTGGTGGCTTGCGCCGGGTAGGACGAGTACGGCCCGTCACCATGCCCGTAGCCGGTATTGGATACCATGATGATATCGGGACGGAGTTTGCGCAGATTGGGGTAGTCAAGCCCCCACCGCCGCATGACTCGCGGCGTAAAATTCTCCATCACCACGTCGCTGACCAATACCATTTCGCGGAAGATTTCCCGTCCTTCCTCCGTCGACATGTCGAGCACCAGGGACCGTTTCCCACGGTTGAGCAACTGGTAAGTGGACGGGCGATTCCACCAGTCCTCGCCGGGGTCATTATCGGGAAACGTTCCGTAGAGTCCCCCGCCGCGGGTGATGTCGGGTCGCCCGGGACCCTCAATTTTGATCACCTCGGCGCCCAGATCGGCCAATTGACCGCCGGTGTACGGCAGCGCAAACACGTAAGTGGAATCCAGGACGCGAATCCCTTCGAGGGGCAGAGTCGTCATAGCGGGGATACTCCCAATCAGATAACGCCCGTTTGCCGCATCACCGACAGTTCATCGGCGCTGTAGCCGAGTCCCTCTCCGAACACTTCGGAATTGTGCTGGCCAAGGGTGGGCGCGGGCATGCGTAGCTGATAGCCGGCCGGCGTCATGCGGAACAGTTCTGCCGGGACTTTGACCTTGCCGATCACCGGATGCTCGGTTTCGCGGTAAAAGTGCCGTGATTCCAGCTGAGGGCAGACGGCCAGTTCAGAGGGGGTCTGCACCAGGCCGAATAGCATCCGTTTTTCGGCGGCGTTGGGAAACAGCTCCCATTTTTCACGGTCCCGGATGGCGTCCAGCACCACCTGATCCATGGCCGGCCCGTTGCGGACCCGCTGTGCTCGGTCGGCGAAACGAGGTTCCAACAGCTCGGGGGCTCGGAAAAAGTCGGCGATGTCATCCCAGGTCGCACCGCCACCGGCTTGCACGATGATCCACCCGTCCTTGCATGGCATCGGGTTTTCCCACATCGTCCCGTCTGCCCGTCGAATCTGGACGCCACCGATAAACGGGTAGATGGTTTGCGTCGCCATCATGGTGGACGCCACGCATTCCGTCACCGATACGTCAACGTGCTGGCCCACTCCATGCCGGTCCTGGGCGAACAGCGCCATGGCCGTCGCTCCCGCTCCAAACAAGCCACCCTGATATTGGGCCTGAAATCCTCCGTGCTTCAACGGCGGCCGACCCTGAACGCCGCTGATGCCCATCACCATGCCCATCGCGTACGAAACGATCTCCTCACCGGCGTATTGGCTGTATGGACCGCTCTGGCCGAAGGGGGTTATAGATGTCATCACGACCTGCTGATTGATCCCGGCCATATCGTCGTAACCCAGGCCCAGATCGTCCAGGTATCCGGGCGTATAACTTTCAATCACCAGATCTACATGGGGAATCAATTCTTTCAGCAGCCGACGGCCCCCGGCAGACTGTATGTCGAGCGTGACCCCTTTCTTGTTCAGGTTCAGTATCAGGAAGAAAAGGCTTTTTTCCGGGTCAGGGTCGTCGTGATAGAACGGCCCCACGCGGCGCATGGCGGACCCTGTGGGCGGCTCAATCTTCAGGACATCGGCGCCGTAATCAGCCAATAGCCGGCCACAAAAGGACCCGGCGATGTCCTCGCTCAGGTCCAGAACCTTCACGCCTGTGAGTGGGCCGCCAAAGTCCATAAAGCCCCTGCCAACTTCCCAACGATGTCCGGGTTCCTTTGTATGAAGTGTGGGGATTGTATCCCAAGCCGTGAACGCTCGCAATTTGAGCATCATTCAAAAGCGGGGCCATTCGATTATTGCTCGGCGGATGGGTAATCCGCTCATTTTGTCCCTTGCCACCGCCATGGAAAAATCGAATAAGTCTATGACACCCGCCCGTTGCCCACATGCGCACCCACGTTCTATCCTAACCATGTCAGGTTCCCCGCTCGGCTTCGAGAACCGGGCGGGGTCGGCCGCATCGCATGCAGCGGCAAGCCACCAAACTACTCAACATGGCGAGGTGTCAAAAAGGTTCGGGTCGATCAACGGCCTGTCGGTTACCCAAAAGCAGAATAAGGTTCCCAAGGAGCCTAGAATCGTCTTTTTCCGCGATCAAGCTCCCGGAACCCAGCGGGTGTTGCCACCGCCCCGTGCTCGCGCTGCCCCGGTATCATTGGCCGGCTGCCCGCGAGGACACGGAAGCCTAGGACGATATCTTTCTGCGCAAGCAAAAAACAGTGTTGGCCGTGCTCCGGCAACCGATCCGAACCACAACCTGACACCACAAAAAACTCAATCAACCACCCAAAAAGGAGAAAGCCAATCCAAACACTTGCCGACCAACGCGGCTTGCTCGTAGCTAATCAAATTACCCGATCGCTATCTTGTGAATCCTGTGTATCGATGTGAAGAAACCCCACTGGGACGTCGCAGGAAAGTCGGGGTAATGAGACCCCGTCATGGCCCGCCACGTCAACTTGACATGCCTGTCATTCCCGCATAATCTTTGGCCTGCAAAATCATCCGATTCCGGCGCCATTTTTGGCACATAGTGCCGGCATTGAGGGGGAAACCATGGTCAAACAGGGTGTCGTGCCTGACGATTTTAACAAGCCTTTCTTTGACGCCGCTAACGAAGGCCGTCTGGTGGTGCAGTCTTGCACTAACTCCGACCGCCTGTATTTCCCGCCCCGTCCCGCCAGTGAAATCTGCGGCGAGGGTGAGAGCGTCGTCTGGAAGGAAATGAGCGGCAGGGGCACCATCTACAACTACTGCGTAGTGTACGACTGCCCGGTGGCGTCCTTGAAAGAAGACCTCCCCTTCAACCTGGCCGTCATCATGCTGGACGAAGACCCCGGCATCCTGATGTACTCCCACCTGCCGGGCGTCCCGCCCGACGAGGTTCCCGTAGGTGGCGCCGTCCGCGTCATCTTCGAGGAGACCGCCAACGGCCAGAAGGTTCCCGAGTGGGTGCTGGTCGAATAGGCGCGACCCGCGCCTGGTAACCCCTTCTCCCCTGGCGGGAGAGGGCTGGGGTGAGGGGGAAACCCCTCGCCACCCCACACGAAACCTGCAATGCAGAAGCGGCCTACCGGACACCCACTTTTAGAGTATGCAAAACTGAGGAGTGAGATATGACCACTCAAATGGCGCCAGAATCAATGTACCGCTCCACCGAGGGCCTGGGAGTCTGGGAGCACCGGGGCAAGGTCGCCGCCGTTGGCATCGGCCACTCGCCCACCGCCCGCCGCTGGGACGGCCGAGTCGAAACCTCCGTGGGCGCGCAGAGCATCATGGCCTGCCGCCAGGCCATCGCGGATGCCGGCGTGGACCCCAGCGAGGTTGACGGCATCGTCCTCGTCCCTGTCACCACTACCGGCGCCCACTGGGACGCCAATACCCCCGTCCCTCAGGACGTGGTCAACGCCTTCAACCCCACCGACGACCCGTTGGACGGCATCGGCCAGCTCAGCTCTGAGTGGCTCCTGAAGAACATGCCGGAGCTTACCAACGTCAAGTTCACCATGTACGCCCCCGGCTGCATGTCCGCCGCCATCGTCATCGCCGCCCAGGCCGTCGGCGACGGCCTCGCCAGCACCTGCCTCGTGCTCAAAGGCTGGCACAACCTGGAGGGACGCTACAACCACGGCGGCATCTCCGCGGCCAACGAGGTGCCCGGCTCGTTTGCGCTGAGCCCCGGCCGGACGCTGTGGGGCGCGCCTGGCTGCTTCGGCACGGCGTTGCAATTCGCCCAGTACTGCACCAAGTACGGCAAGCATCACGACATGATGGCCCCCTTCATGGAGAACTCCCGCCGCAACGGGCTGCTCTTCCCCGAAGGCTACTGGGCCCAGCATCGCCCCGAGCAGTTGCCGCCGGAGGACTATCTCTCCTCCCGCTGGATCGCCAAGCCGGCCAACCTGTTCGACAACGACATCCCCATCATGGCCTCGGCGGCCTACCTCTTCACCACCGCCGAGAAGGCCCAGGACATGGCCCAGAAGCCGGTTTACATCCTCGGCCACGCCTCCAGCCGCGGCACCCCCCGCAGCATCACCCCCACCCTGGAAGAGGTGGAAGCCGAGACCGCGTCCACCGGGCGCAAGATCTACGAAGCCGCCGGCATCACCGCCGACGACCTCTCCTTCGAGAACATGTACGACGGGTTCGCCCAGTTCCACCAGTTCCACATCGAGGGTCTGCGCTACCGTGGTATGCAGAACGGCGACGCACTGGACTTCTACCAGACCGACATCAGCATCGAAGGTCCCAATCCCATCCTGCCCAGCGGCGGCAACATCGGCAGCGGACGCAGCCGATTCTGGATGCACACCGACAGCATCCAGCAGATCCAGGGCCGCGCCGGCGCCCGGTCCTTGACCGGCGTCACGCCCGAAATCGGCGTGTCCGGCGGCCCCATGCCCCTGGGCGGCAACTTCACCGTCTGGAGCGCCACCCCCGACTAATCCCCCCGCTCACGACCAATCCCCCGCTCGTCCTGAGCCTGTCGAAGGACCCGCACCACAACCGTCAATTTCCTGCACCTACACCGTCATTCCGGCGAAAGCCGGAATCCAAAACCTCCCTCTCTCCTGGTGGGCGTAACGTCCGCCTCTAGCGGGAGAGGACTGGGGCGACGGGGAACTCATACCCATCACACACCGGGCGTCCCCCGCGGGCGCCCGGATTGCCGGGAAACCGAGCCTGGAAAACAGCGAACGAGGAAACTATATGGCAATTCTGATCAGCTTCGACATCGACGGCACCTTGGAGGTGGGCGACCCACCCGGCCCTCTGACCATGGACATGGTTCGCATCGTCCAGGAAAAGGGATTCCTCATCGGCAGTTGCTCCGACCGACCGCCCACCAGCCAGCGCTCCCTGTTTGAGGAACACAACATCGAAGTGGACTTCGCCGTCGCCAAGCACCTGCTGGCCGGTGTCAAGTCCGATTTCGAAGCTGACGCCTACTACCACATCGGCGACCGCGAGGACCTGGACCGACAGATGGCCCTGCGCGTCGGTTTCGATTTCTTATGGCCGGATGAGGCAGCGGAGAAGGAGTGGTTCGACCCAGAGGGTTAGGGCGTGTTGACATATCCTGATGAAAGCCCCCGGCAGGTGAACTGCCGGGGTGTATAATCAAGATTAGCCCTGAATGCCAGATTCAAAAGCCCGCGACTTGATACAGGGCGGGAATCCATTAAGTCTGAGCTCTGGCGAATCAAGATGTCCACACCCAATGAAAATTCCATAGATCGCTTACTGCGGCAAAACCGACAGGCCGCGCGCGATGTCGAAATGGACGCGCCGGTACAACTTGAGCCCGAAGGGCTGGCCGGTTTCGTCAGCACTCAGGTTGAAATCAACAAAGTCGTCGTGGATCGCTTGGATGGTATGCAAGGCGACATCACCGAAATCCGGAACGACATCACCGAAATCCGGGAAGACATCACCGAAATCCGGAACGATATGGGGCAGGTTAAGGGCGGGCACGCCCGAGCCGAGGTAGTGGCGAGGGCTGAAATCGTGGCCATGGAACTTGGCTTCGAGTACCTTCGCCAAGTAACCCCAACGGAATTGTACCGGTGGAGCAGGGCAGCGCCTGTTGGCACCGAGGCAAGCGATCTGCGCAGCTTTCAACGCGCGGACTTGGTTATCGAAGCTTTGGAGGGAGCGGAACTGGTTTATCTGACGGTCGAGATTTCCTACACGGTTGATAATTCCGATGTCAATCGAGCGCTGAGAAACGCAACATTACTGCGGCAGATCACCAGCCACCGCGCTGAGGCCGTAATAGCTGGCGCCGCCATGCGTCCCTCGGTGCAGGAAGCGATAACCCAGGGGAACGTCAAGTGGTTCCCGACTAAATCGGGTATTCTCGAGCCGGAATAGGACACGCTTCAGCCGGTGGGGGCGAATGATTATTCGCCCCCGCTTGCATGTCGTTAGGCCGTCGCCAGCGACCCCATCGGATCCCACGGCGGCAGCACGATGGGCTCCAGGTCCAGCGCCCGCTGCAACTCCTCGGGCAGGTAGCTCTTCGGCGCGGCGATCTCGAACATGTACTCGGCGAACCACGAGTCGTTCATCAGGAAGAACCCCTTGTCGCCCACCTTATCGTCCCAGCTGTTCTCCACCCGCCAGCGGCGCGGCTTGCCGTCCACCACGTCCACGCCGGTAAACAGCATGGCATGGGTCATCGCCGTCTGGTGGTACTCCAGCCGCTCCGCCTTGTCCATCTCGAAATCGGCGTTGTAAACGCTGGCGTAGTCAAACAACTCGGCGTCCCACAGGCCCTTGTCCCGGTGCATCTGCTTGCCGGTGTCGCAGCCCATCCAAACGGGCTTGCCATCCTGCAGCATCCGCATGGCGATGTCCTTCATCATCTCGATGTCCACGTTCAGGTACGTGATGCGCGTGCCGTCCACCACGTTGCCCAGGTACTGCACGGTGTAGGTGCGCCCCGGCGGGCTGGACTCCCGGGGGTCGTGCACCAGGCACACGAATTCTTCCATTGGAGTCGAGATGTACTTCTCCGCGAACTCCAGGGGAGTCATTGCGCCGTCGCGGTGGAACTCACCGTCCTTGTCCTTCCACTGCCAGTCGAACTCCGCCGGCGGATTGCCCAGGTGGATGCAAAGGATCTGGTAGATGGCCTGTAGCGCCTCCTGCTTGGCCTCCCGCATGGAGTCCAACCCCGCCTCGTCGGAATACAGCTTGCGGATGTTCCGCGCGCCCTGCCGCACCTGGTAGTTGAGGCCGGCATTCATGCGCATGGAGTTGCCCGAGCTTTCGGTCTCCGGCATCACCGTCTTGGGGACCACGCCGTGCTTGCGTATCAGGCTCACGAACATGTCCCACTGCCCGCCGTCGCCCAACGGTTGGTTCAGCAGCCACGCCACCACCCGGTCGTCGATGGGCCGGTCGGCGGTCTCGATGACGGCCTCCAGGATGTAGTTGGCCCGTTCCATCTTGTCCCAGAACATCACGTAGCTCTGGCTGAACTCGAACTCCTTCACGTTCAGCAGATTGCGCGTCTCCGAGCGGAACAGGTTGAGCCCGGCGAACATCCAGCAGCGACCCGAACGGGCCTGGTTGGTCACGCTCCAGTCGTCCAGCACCGTGGAGAACGAGTTGGTCGCCTGCGCCACGATGTTGCGGTTCAGCGCCACGTCGTTCACGTCGTGCTGCGTCACTACGTTCTGCATCAACTGGTGCGCGGGCTGCGCTTCGTAAGCATCCTGGAAATCCGCCAGGATGGCAGCGTCCAGAGCGCCTTGGTTGGCTTCTGTTGTCATGTTTCAAATCTCCTTGATTGCATCGTTGAATTGGAAACTCTTGAGGTTACCATCGCGAACGTAGCGTGGCAATCTCGTTAAGCCAAGCGATTTCGCTACTCAGGATTTGGCGAGACTGGTTTAGTAGATCATCCAACGAGCTGACGTTTTTCGTAGTCCGTCCAACACCTGGAATTTCAGGGTATCTCCTGTTGGTCGGCCAACTTCTTTCGCACCTAATGGATGGGTTCAAGCCTGTCGCAACAATCGGTCGTATTCTTGGTGTGTGCCGATTCAGAACCAGATGATGTCGTCGTGTTCCACAATGCCAAGAGCGCGGTATGCAGCGCTGATGCGTACTGAGTAAACTCGATTCCTGCGTCCGACGCGTTTGAAGTTCAGGCTTGGATGGCCGGGGTTGGATTGGAATAATATATAGGCGTTTCTCGCCTGGCGTTGGACGTGTGTCGGTAGCTAGCGGTGGGCGTCCCAGAAGCTCTGGTGCGTAAAGGAACGCACTGTTACAGGCTTTCCGGGTTCAGCAGTGCCGTCCCACCTTGCTGGTGTGCGGATAGAGCCTCACTGGCGAGACGGTCAAGAAGATCATCGGACTCTGGAAGGTCGAACAGTCGGGACCACTCTCTGTCAGCGTCGAGTTCGGCCAGCACCAACTTGGCGAATCTTTCCTGTTCCTCGGGGGGAAGGTCAGCCACTCGGTCGAAGGCTTCTTGAAGCATTTGGATCATGGTTTTCCTCGCAGGTGGTAGGTAACGGAAGCGCATCGGGTTACGGTCCGGCCGGCATTGCACGGGGTTTTCGGCTGGAGTTGGTGTACAAACCGTCTGCTTGGACGTCGGGAATTATGGAATGAAATTCATAACAGAATCAACGGCCTTCAACTGTTGCTCAGTCAAACTCGGAGTAGCGAAATTTCCTTTCGTTAACCTCTCACGCGTACCCAGTTTGTCATTGAGAGTCCGCCTTCGGCGGACAGCAATCTCGTCAGCGTAGCAACGACTCCCGCCAGCAGCCGTAAATGTCTCAACGAGGTCGCTACGTCCGCCAGAGGCGGACCGGCGATGACATAGGACTTACGCAGTTGGGAGCAATTTTGTGCTTTGATCGTCTGGCTCACAGGCGACATTTTCAGTTCAAGTGCGTAACTCCTATGATAAGTGGCGGAAAGTGAGTACGCATGTGCGTCAAGCTAAATAACCACTCCCACCGGCGTCATCCTCCCAACCACCTCCGTTATCTCCGCCACCGCCCGGTCGATCTCATCCGCCGTGGTAAAACGGCCCACGGTCAGCCGCAGCGTGCCCATGGCGTACTCCGTCGGCACGTTCATGGCCTGCAAAACGTGGGACACCTCCACCTGGTCGCTGTGGCAGGCCGCGCCGGCCGATGCCGCCACCGTGGGCAGGCTCGCCAGCACTCCGTCGGCCTCCACGCCCCGAAACGCGATGCTGCACGTGTTGGGCAGCCGCTTTTCGGGATGCCCGTTGATCCTGGCATCGTGCCCCGATTCAAGCAGCCCCGATTCCAGCCGGTCGCGCATGCCCTTCATGTGGTCGGCGTACTCGGCGAGGTTCTGATCAATCAACTCACAAGCCCTGCCCAGTCCCGCCATCTCGATGACGTTCTCGGTGCCCGCCCGCCGGTTCTGCTCGTGGCTGGCGCCGTGCATCAGCTTGGCCAGCTCCACGCCGGGCCGGATGTACAGCGCGCCGATGCCCTTGGGCGCGTACAGTTTGTGTCCCGCCGCCGACAGCAGATCCACTCCCAACTCGTCCACCTTGACGGGAATCTTGCCGATGGACTGCGCGCAGTCGCTATGCACCAGCACGCCGTGCCGGTGCGCGATCTCCGCAATCTCCGCGATGGGCAGGATCGTCCCCACCTCGTTGTTGGCGTGCATGATGGTCACCAGCAGCGTTTCGGGCGTGATGGCCTCCTGAACCTGCTGCGGATCCACCATCCCGTGCTCATCCACCGGCAGATAGGTGGTGCGAATGCCGTACTTCTCCAGGTAGCGGCAGACCTCGGTCACCGCCGGATGCTCCACCGCCGTCGTGATGATGTGGCCGCCCCGCTCGCGGTACCCGCTGACCACGCCTCTGATGGCATGGTTGTTGGCCTCGGTGCCGCCGCTGGTGAAAATGAGGTCGTCAACCGCGCAGCCCAGCATACCCGCAACCTGCGCCCGCGCCCTATCAACGCCCTCGCGCGCCGCCACACCAAAGGAATGCCCGCTGGAAGGGTTGCCGAACAAGCCATGCACGAAGGGCAGCATCGCCTCTGCAACCTGCGGGTCGATGGGCGTCGTCGCGTTGTAGTCCAGGTAAATATCGCTCATATCCGCTTCAACTATCAGGATCGGGGTAGTTCCGCCGCATTATAGCCGATGGGCGGGGTGACCGCCGCCTGCCGAATGACCAACCTCGTAGGGGCGAATAATTATTCGCCCCTACACTGCCCCTACGCCGAATGTGCCCGAATGCCCCTGCCGCCCCGCGTCACTCCCCCTTGCCCTCACCCAGTTCCTCCGCCTCCAACCGCTTCTCCAACCTGCTCAGAGCCTCGCGCGCCGCTCGCAATTCGTTGAGAAGCTGATCCCGGGACACGGGGCCTTCCAACTCGGACAGGCGTTCCCGCTTGGCGTCGTCCAGGCTGTTGATGATGATGGCGATGAACATGTTGATCACCACGAAGGTACCCACCACGACGAAACTGACGAAGTACAACCATGCCCACGAGTAATGCCTCATCGCGGCGTTCATCACCTGCGTCCACCCGTCCAGCGTGATGATGTTGAACAGCGTCAGCACCGACAGGCCCAGGTTGCCCCACCGCGCCGGATCCAGCTCGTGGAACAGGTGGAACCCCATGATGGCGTAGATGTACACCACGATGCTCATCAGCATGATCACGTGGCCCACGCTGGGGATGGCGCGCACCAGCGCCGCCACGATCAGCCGCAGGTCCCGTATCGCCGAGATCAGGCGCACCACCCGCAGCAGCCGCGCCAGCCGGGCGATCATCGCGAACTGCCCCGTCGCCGGCACCAGCGCGAACACGATCACCAGGAAGTCGAAGATGTTCCAGCCGTCCTGGAAATACCGCCAGAAGCGCGGCGACAGCGCCAGCATCTTCAGCGCCGCCTCGGCTATGAACACCCACAGCGCAACCTCGTTGCCCAGCCGCAGCCAGTTGCCGTACAGCCGGGCAACGGTGTCGGAAGTCTCCAACCCCAGAATCACGCCGTTCACTATGATGACGGCGATGATGGAATATTCGAACCAGGTGGCGTTGACCAGTCGTGAGGCGAAATCTACAAGTCGAACCATGACCGGTGCCGATGGTCAGTCTGCCGGCAGGTTGAACACCACGTTGCCGTCGAGATCGTGGCGATGGTTGGCCAATGCTGCCATCATGCGGTTCAGTTGCTGCACTTCGACAATGAGGCCGTCCACCTTGGTGTTGAGATCGTCCACCTGGCGGCTCATGCGGCCCCACACGTAGAGACCCCTGCCCACCAGCGCAATCAGCGTCAGCCCGACGCCCAAGGCCGCCAGAAGCAGGTAGAGTTGGGATACGGCAATTGTTTCCATTGCATTCTTTCCGCGTCGTAGGCGGCCACATTATAGCGCAGGGGCAACTCTTGTGGTTGCCACCGTCTCATTACATTGGTGGAGGGTATGGGGTATGGAATAACGATGGTAGGGGCAGGTTTGAAACCTGCCCCTACCCGTCGCGCAAATCCGTAGGGGCGAGGCATGCCTCGCCCCCAACGCCGTACGAAACTTGCCTTACCCCCTGAAAACGCCCGTAATTGGCTGATGCCCCGCGTTCTCTTCGTACGGCTCCTCCCGGTACAGCGACAGGTCTTTCAGCACCGGAATGTCCTGTATGGAGAACAGCACTGCTCCGTCGGATCCCTCGTTGGCGTGCTCGTGCCAAACCCACGGCGGCACCACGAAGAAATCGCCCTCGCTCCAGTCGAACCGCTGCCCGTCGATCACGCTGTAGCCCTCGCCCTGGTACACCTGGTACACCGCGCAACTGGTCTGCCGATGCGCCCGCGTGCGGATGCCGGGGCGGATCATCTGCGCCCAGCAGGTCATGGAACGCAGCACCGGCCCGCCGGTAACAGGGTCGCTGAACTCCATCGCCACGTCGTCGAACGGGCTGGCGTCAACCTCGGCCAGGCGTTGCAAAGCCTCGTAGGTCTTGTCCCACTTGTAGTGCCAGAGCGGGGAGTAGTCCATCTTCGGGTCTTCCCACGCCGGTCGCAGCGCGCCCGACGCAAACTTGCGCTCCGACTCGGCCACTCCGACGATGGGCTGCTGGTCCTCGGGGTATGCTTCGTAGAAATTCGCCCGCAGGTAGCGCACCAGCGGAACGTCCAGCCCGTCCAGCCAGATCATTGGGCCGTTGCCCTCATTGGCGTGGTCGTGCCACGTCCACGACGGCGTCAGGATCAGGTCCCCCGGCTCCATCCAGCACTTGTCGCCTTCCACCGTGGTGTACGCGCCCTCGCCCTTGAGGATCCAACGGATGGCCGTGGGCGTGTGGCGGTGCGCCGGCGCGCACTCGCCGGGCAGCAGCAGTTGCAGCGCGGCCGTAATGGTATGCGTCGTTCCGCGGTCCAGCCCCGGCGTCGCCAGCCGCAGCGTGCGCCGCTCCACGTCCCGGTCCGGCGTCACTAGCTCGCCGCTCTTCAGCACCAGCGGCTCCACTTCGACCCAGCGCCACAGGTACGGCTCCATCACCGGCAGCGGCTGGCCCTCACCCTGCAGCCATCCGGGCTTCAGCTGGATCTGGTCGGTTACTTCGTAATACTGCTGTTCGTCTTCAGTGCGCACCGCGTCCGGTAATACCATCGTCCTGCCTCCTCTCGCCGAGTCTCGTTACAAACCTCGTTGCGTGACTGTCATGTGCGCCGAATTGTAGACCCGCCGGCTCGATATGTCACGCCGCATCTTCCCAAAATCCCCTCTCCCTTGATGGGAGAGGGCTAGGGTGAGGGTGGAATCCCCGGACAACTACCAAATGTTAGAATCACCCACGCGCACGAGGCGCATCACCAACCGACCCACGTATTCCCCAAGCATGGAGGACAATCATGGCCCGACTACCCATAGTTACCCGAGACATGGTTCCGGCGGAATTTCAGGACGCCTTCGACGAACTGACCCGCGACACCGGCGGCACCATCACCGGCGGCCCCTACTCCATAGCCATCAACAGCCCCGAGATGGCCCGCCGTCGCAGCAGCCTCACCAACTACCTGCGCTTCGAGAGCACCTTCTCCAAGGCCATCCAGGAACTTGCAATCCTGGTCACGGCCCGCAACTTCGACTGCCCATACATCTGGAACGCCCACGCGCCGGCCGCCCGCCGTGAGGGTGTCGCCGACGCCCTGGTGGACGCCATCCGCGACCGCCAGCCCCTGCCAGCGATGTCCGCCAGTGAGCAGGCCATCGTCAACTTCTGCAACGAGTTCTACGCCAACCACCGCATCTCGGGGTCAACCTTCCAGATTGCCCTGGAGCAGTTCGGCGCCCAGCACCTCGTCGAAATCACCGCGCTCATGGGCAACTACGCCCAGACCGCCTTCTTCCTCAACGCCTTCGAGGTCGAACTACCCGCCGACCGCACCGAACCCGTCCTGCCCGTCTCGTAAAGGATGTCCCTAAAGCTCCCTCTCCCTTGGTGGAGGGGCTGGGGTGAGGGGGTACGTGGATTGACCAACACCCGCAACCGTCGTTAGAGCAAATGTAGCCCTGCCGTGTAGGGGCGAATAATCATTCGCCCCGGCGCCTTTAAAATCCGCTCATGGTGCGGAACGTCCGCCTCTGGCGGCTCAAACCATTAGCGGACACGCAGTGTTCAGCACTTTCAACGAAAACAAACCCAATCCGCGAAAATCGTGACCGCAATGCAGGAAGCGTTCGAGGAAACGATCCGGGAGTTGACCCAACCAATCAACGGTCAACTCCCACGCCCATGGATGACCAAGATGTCCAATCCGCTGGATGCGGATGTGTTCATCGTCGGCATGAATCAGCGGAACGGTTATCCAGCGGACCAAATACCCCATCAGAGGCATCTGGATGCCTTATTCAACCGAAACGGTGAGAGTTGTCGTGGCCTTTACGATGAAGTGACCAACGGCAAGCTATCTCGGACTAGGCTCAACACTGACAGTCTTACCGCACGTCTGAACCAACGAGATGTTCACAACATCATAGAGACGAACGTAGTGTGTTTCTCCACGCCGCTGGGAAAATATCTGAGGAAGTCAGAAAACGTTGAGGGGGCGCGGCAAGGGGAAGAGATTTTCTGCTATTTACTCGATGCCATCGCACCGACAGTCCTCATCATTCACGGCGCTGGTTCGCTGAAACGAATCTCACGGATTCTCAAGGTAGGCAACCTGAAAGTTCCCCGCTCCGCGGAGGAAATCTGCGACATCCAAACCGGGGATCAACTGATAATCCCCATCCCCAGCCTCGCGCCGCCCGGGTTCAATATGTGGTCCTCATGGTCCAGCGGATTTTTGGATGCAGTCGAAGAGCGAGTCGGGGACCAACTAGCGTATCCATAAGCCTTTCCTGACCCCTCAACTCGCCAGCAACTCCTTCAACTGCGCGTCGATGAACGCCGTATCTGACGGGTTACGGCCCGGACCGCCGCCCGTGTGGCCCCAGATGGTGGGGATGACGCGCAGTTCGGCGTTGGGCATCATGGACACCTCGATGCGGTTGTCTTCCGGCGGGAAGTACTGGTCGGTCTCCGACGGCATCACGAACGCCTTGGCCTTGATCGAGCCCAATGCCTTCTCGAAGTCGCCGCCGTACAGCGGGTTGTCGCTGATGTCCCCGGCCTGCCACGTCGCCACCATGGCCAGGATGTTATTGGCGTCGTTTTGCAGATACCGGCCCTCCCACGACGTGATCAGGTAGTCCTCCAGAGACGAGTGCCCCAGGTCCAGGTACACCTTTTCCCGGTAGAACGCCTGCGACGGCGCCCAGCCCGCGTACACCCGCGCCATCGCCCGCAGCCCCTTCTCCGGCTGGGATTCGTACCAGCCGTCTTTGAAGGCGTCATCGGCGCACAGCGCGGCCTTGACGCCTTCCAGGAACACAAAATTGTGCCTTGCTGTCCGCGCCGACCCGCACCACGGCGCGATTCTCTCCACCATGTCCGGATACAGCGCGCCCCAGTGGAACGACTGCTGCGCCCCCATCGAGAACCCGCACACCAGCGCAATCCGCTCGATGCCGAACTCCTCCGTGACCAGCCGGTGCTGGAACCCGATGTTGTCGTAGTAGGTGACCCGCGGGAACCTTGCCCTGCCGTACGGCGACGGCGTGTTGCTCGGCGAGGATGACAGCCCGTTGCCGAACAGGTTGGGGATGATGATGAAATACCGCGTCGGGTCCAGCGCCATCCCCGGCCCGATCATCGGCTCGTTGGACGGGTGCTGCGACCCGAAGAACGTGGGGAACACGATCACGTTGTCCTTGCGCGCGTTCAGTTCCCCATAGGTCTGGTAGGCCAGCCGCGCGCCGCGCAGCCGCAGGCCGCATTGCAAGTCAACGTCGCCCAGTTCAAAAATCTTGTGGTCCGTCATATATCTCCCTCTTCGGGGTTGAATACCGTCGCCAAAACCAATAGTCTGCGGACAAGTCTAACAGCGCGGAGGTTCATCATGCTCAACAAGGTACATCACGTGACCTACGTAGTGGAAAGCGTAAGCGATATGGCCGCGTACCTCGAGACCAATTTCAACCTCACCCCCCTGCGATCCGACGAGTTCACCGAGCGCGGCTTCAGGTCCATCCTCTACCAGATTGGCGACACCCTGGTGGACTTCTTTGAGCCGCTCCGCGACGACACGCCCATGGCCGAGCAACTGCGCGCCACCGGCCCCGGCGTGATGCACGTGGCTTGGGGTGTCGACAACATCGGCCAACTATTCAGCGACCTGCAATCCAAGGGCAACGCCATGCGCGGCGATGGCCCGTCCACCAGCCCCTTCGGATACCAGACCGCCAGCATCGAGACCAGCAGTTCCCACGGCATCTACTTCCAGTTGGCCGAAGGAGAGCACAGCTAACTCACTTGCGCTGACACCCCCTTACTTATCGTTGCGAGGACCGGAGCGACCAGGCAATCGCGACCATCTGGGGATCATTCCTGGACGATTCGGTTGCTGCCCTTTCCTCGCAACTATACCCCTGAGCACGATGGAGCACGGCAATCCATGGAATACACGCAACTCGGCCGCACCGGCCTGACCGTCTCCCACGCCGGATTCGGAGGCGGCGGCATCGGACAGGTCTGGGGACCCACAACCGAGGCGGAGGCCATCGCCGCCGTTCACCGCGCCCTGGATCTCGGCATTACCTTCTTCGACGTGGCCCCGTCCTACGGCGATGGCAAGGCCGAGGAAGCCCTGGGCAAGGCCCTGGAGGGTCGCACCGAACCGGTTGTCGTGGCCACCAAGGTGCGGCTGCGGGCCGACGAGATGGACGACGTGTCCGGCGCGGTGCGTCGTTCCGTGGACATCAGCCTCCGACGCCTGCGCCGGGACTCGGTGGACGTTCTCCACGTGCACAACCGTTTCACCGCCACCCGGGGCGAGGTTCCCGACTCGCTGTCCGGTGATGACGTGCTTGGCCCCGTGCTGAACGCATACCGCGAGGTGCAGCAGGCCGGCAAGACCCGGTTCATCGGCCTCTCGGCGATGGACCACCACGTGCCCACCATGCGCCGCATCCTGGAGTCTGGCGAGTACGACACCGTCCTCGCCTACTACAACCTGCTCAACCAAACGGCGATGGAACCGCCGCCGGCCGGCGCCGACCTGTTCGACAACGGCCAGATTATCCCCCAGGCCCAAAGCCACGACATGGGCATCATCGGTATCCGATCACACGCCGCCGGCGCGCTCACCGACGCATTGGATCGCCCGCCCCGTCCCGGCGACGCCCTGATGCAAAAGGACCTTGCCAGCGCCGCCAAACTCGGCTTCCTCCTGGACGGCCCGATCCGCACCCTGTCCCAGGCGGCCATGATCTTCTGCCTGATGAATCCTGACATCCACACCACCGTCCCCGGCGTCAAGAACGTCGCAGAGGCGGAGGAGACCGCCGCCTGCGTGGATTCGCCCCCAATCCCGCCGGAGCACCTGGCGCATTTGCAGGAGTTGTACGAGAACGACTTCAAAAGTTAACCCCAAATCAAAATGGCGGTGCGCCCCGCGTCGGTGGGGACGAAGGGACAATTGCAAATTTCCCGCGTTTGATGTGCGACGCCAGGATCTATCACGCCGCAGGCATTGGAGCGCGAGCCAGACTACGCTGAGTCGAAGGCAGACCGGGCGATTCCCAAATCCCTCCTAATCTCATGGAGGGTTCCGGTGGACAGGTCGCGGTTGCCATGCCTGGGGATACTGGTCCTCCGCCCGTTGGCAGGATTTAGCCAGATTTCATGGGAGCCAGAACCTTGGCGTTCGAACATGCAGCCCAGCGATTCCAGTTTGCGCCGGAGCTGGCGATAGGTCATGCCGCTACCGTCATGCTGCCTTCCGAGTTCCGGCCGACCGTAATCTCCGGGGGTAAAGGTTCACCGTTCTCTTTGCGAATTTGGAGCATGGTCTGGGCGATCTCCCGAAGTTCCTCAAGGGTTTGGGCCGGCGTATCGCCCCATGCTCGGCAACCCTGTAGCGCCGGTATTTCTGCCCGATACATCCAGCCATGGCTTTCCTCGGGTTCGTGAAGAACATAGTCCAGTTGGTATATGCCCATCTTTTATCCTGTGCCTCCTGTGTTCTGGGCGGTCGAATTCGCTGCATTCCGGCTTGGCTGGTTGGGCCCGGTCAAAGGGCCGACTTGTTGGGGACAGGGCCTTTTCAAAGTCTCCATGCGTCCCGCTCATGGTGAGCCTGTCGAACCACGAGCGCGTCCTTCGACAGACTCAGGACGAGCGGATGCCAGAAGATCACGTAACTTTGGAATGGCCCTGTGTTGGGGAGCATGCCAATTGGCCAACTCGGCAATTGTCTCACGTCATGCTGTCGTTTGACTTGGCGCCGTTCGGCGGCTTATTGTGCCGGCACCCGGCTTGTGGGCAAAGGCGGCTCACACGTGGTTTTGACCTTATCCTTACACCCCAGTAGACGGCGCACCGTTGATGCGAATACGCAACGTTCCGGTCCTGGTGGTCCTGCAGGACCGGAACTTTCAGCTCCTTTGGGCGGCTCGATGGACCCACGAGATCTCCCGGCGCATGGAACTGATCGTGCTGGGATACCTGATCCTGGAACTCACCGGCTCGGCGTTCGCGGTGGGGCTGATCTCGGTTTTCTTGAATGGGCCGCGCCCGCCGTTGGCCCTGGTGGCGGGGATGCTGGCCGACCGACTGGATCGCTGGCGCATCCTGGTTGGCATGCACGTTGTTTACCTGTTCATCGCGGCATCCCTGCTGGTGCTCCTCATCTACCAGATGGTTGAACCTTGGCACGTCTTTTTCGCTATCCTGCTCCAGGGAACCGCCAAGGTGCTGGACGATCCCACCCGTCGCGCGGCCCTGTTCGACCTTGCCGGCCAGGACCGCATCGCCCACGCCATGTCCCTGGAGACCATCACCAACAACGGCGGCAAGATCATCGGGCCCATGATCGGCGGGTTCATGGTCCAGTTCTACGGCTTCACCGGCGCGTTTATCGTCCTGGTAGCGCTCGACGTGTTGGCGGCCTTCTTCATATTCAAAATGCGCCTGCCGGAAGGTTCCTCCCGGATGGTCCGGGACACCGCTTTTTGGCAGGGCATCAAGTCGGGCATCGGACACTCTTTCTCCAACAAGTTCGTGCTGGGCGTGCTGACCATATCGCTGGTGATGAACGGCATGATCCTCCCGCTGCAATACTTCATCCCCGTGGTGGCCACCGACGTGTTGAAAGTGGGCCCCGCCCTGGGCGGCGTGCTGGGCGCGGCGGACGGCATCGGCGCGTTCCTCGGCGCGATCATCATCGGTGGCCGCAGTAGATTCTCGTACCACGGGCGTTATTTCGTCATCGGCGCTTTGATTGTCGGAATTGGCGTTGTTATCGTCGCGTGGTCGCCGTGGTTCGCGGTGTCATTCCTGGTGCTGCTCTGCGCCGGCATGGGCCAGTCGGGATTCAGCGTCATGCAGAGCACCATCCTCTTGTTGTCCTCGCCGGCCGAAATGCGCGGTCGCATCATGGGTTCTCAGGGTCTGGTGAATGGATTGGGACACCTCATTGGCGGCGTCGAGATCGGCGCCATCGCCCAGGCATTCACCATCTCCATCGCCATCGGATTCAACGCCGGCATCGGCATCCTGCTCATGCTCCCGGTGATTATCCTGACGCCGTTGGTGTGGCGTCCCGTGGAGTTGTACCGCCGCCCCGAGGCCCCCGTCTGAACCCTGCGTGGCAGATAATCCTGACGAGGGTGAGGATTCTACCGCCTCTCCAACTCGCAGACGGTTTGGTGGCAGCGAGCGGTAACATGCGCTCCGGGCTCCAGGGCAATCGCATTTCAATTGTAGGCCCTTGGATAAGGCTCTCTCGGCCACCGTCATACCGGCGCAAGCCGGTATCCAGTGCCTGAAATCGGCAGTTTCGCGGTCGCTCGCTTCATTCGGCGGCCTCTAGACTCCGGCACGCCGCAGGCGCATCTTCGACTTGCGCCGGAGTGACGGGCGTCTGAATTCC
>DAOUJD010000059.1:0-30569 GCA_034423115.1 Dehalococcoidia bacterium
CGCAAGGGCGGCGTCATCGGCATAACCGCCGTGCCCAACCGCCTCAGCAACGACCCCGAGCAGAGCATCGAGTGCGTGCTGGACCACTACGACTACATGGTCAACCTGGTGGGCGTGGACCACGTGGGCATCGGCACCGACACCAGCATCGGCGACTCCGTGGGCGTGGGCGAGGCAGTGATGGGTCGGCCCGGCCCCACGCCCGCCCGCTACATGAACGGCCTCGAATCCCCCGCCGACGGCAAGAACATCATCCGCGGCCTCATCGCGCGGGGGTATTCGGACGAGGACGTTCGGAAGATCGCCGGGGGGAACGCGCTGGCGTTTTTCAGGCGGGTGATGGGGTAACACGAAACACTGTGTCTTGGTACATAGTCCCGGTGGCGAAGGCCACGTGTAAAATCAAGCGAAGGGCCGTAGACGGAATTCATGTGTGCACGACGAAATACAAGGAACCCTGTGATTGCTGTTCCTTTGCCTTGGCGAAGGGTCACCGGCGCTGCATTGCCTGATGATGCTTTTATGGACGAGTTGAGGAGAATACCCGTATATGGCTTGTTGCCGTTTTTGGTGAGATTGCTCCAGCATGAAGATTCCCCGGTAACCGAGCAGCGATTACCGATGGACCGTTTTGTGCCGAGGTTGTTTTCCGGCGAGTTAGCACGCAAAGCCTACTCATGCCTGCGTGCTCCGGGTCCTTGGATATTCTTTTCCAAATGGCAGTTGCTTCTGGCTATCAAACTATTGTGCACGTTCGGTTCACGAGAGCAAACTTCAAAACCGGTCGAAGCTTGGCAAGCACTGAGGCTGCTGCTGATGGTTAACAGTTATTACCCTGATGACCCAAGCCCCCCTACCGATGACGATGCGGCAGTCCAACACATCCAATCGGTGGCGTTACGCGGATTTGCTATACCGCACTACGAACGACCGAGTGACTTGATCAGCCGCTACGCTGAAATTTACGGCAACTTAGCGAAACCCGACAAAAAGTGCACGTTTCGCACGTGGGTAGACGTGGAGAAAGTGGCGCGTAACGATCTCGGGTTCGAGTTAGAAGTTTTTAAAGCGGTGATGTTTGGAATATTTGTTAGCGCAACTCCCGTTCTCGACAGCGAAGATCGCAATTTGCTCCCGACGCAGTTCGATCCTGCATTATATTTTTCTTCGTCCCCGATACCATCGGATACCATAATTTCAGCATTAAGCCACGTGACTGTGACGCCAGACCAGATCAGGGAGGAGCACCTCACTAACTACGGCGATTCAATAGGGAACCCCGTGGATGTTGCCCTGCTTTTGAGAAAGCCAGTCATTCAAATCGCCGAGAACAGACTAGCAGGGTTGTCAGGGGAGTTACTCGTTCAAAAATATACGTCTGGATTGTATTGGGATATCCACGACGCCCTACCAAATGGATCTGACCATGAGCCTAGCCGCGAGATGTTCCAGAATTTTTTCGGCGAACTCCACGAACGTTATGGTCAAAGTATCCTGCAGAGAGTCGTGGAACGGCAGACAAAAGCAAAAAGAAAAACAGAGCTGTGGCCCGAAGGCAGTTACCCAAGTGGACCAGGAGCTAATCCCGACAGTGTCCTATTGGAGATGATCGGCACCAGGAACACACGCGTTACGCTGTTCGAGTTCAAAGTAGGTCGCCCTCAATATCAAACCAGCATTGTGCGAGGGGATATCGAACAGTTCAATAAAGATTTGGCGAAAAAAATCGAAACCGGATTGCACCAAGAAATCGACCTCTTCAGAAGGTTGATTTCTAGGGCCAGGTCAATCCCGAGGCTGTCTACAGGAACCGTGACAAAATGGTTTTTCATAATTGTCGTAACCGATCCGTTTCCCGCAATGGGAATGTTTTTGGATCCACTCCGGGAAAGACTACAGACGGTGGCCCGTGACACTGACAGTGCACTACACGGCCCGTACATCCTGTCGCTGTCGGAGTTAGAACAATTGGAAGCGTTGGCTGACAACAGAGTTTCCGAGTTGCTATTGCAATGGGAGAACAGCTCGGTCCGAGATTGGCCATTTAATTCGTTCTTCTTGAAACGCACGAACGCCAAGCCGCTGAAATTTGATCGTCTCGCTGAAGCAGCTGATAGGGAACTACAGAAAACGAAGGAATTTTTGCTGCCGAGTTTTTGAGGGCAGGATCCAGCAGCCATTCCATGCGACGAAAGGACAAATCTTGACCAGTGTCCGTGGAAGCCGTATTGGGCCAAGAAATAACGCCGATCACAAGTTCAGCTCCCAAATGTACAGTCCGCTCTGGAGGCGGCCTACGATGTACACAATGCCGGTTTCGTCGACGTGTACGTCGTAGATGCTGTTGGCGTCGGTGGCAGACAGCGCCCTTACGGCGCTGGTGGGTTGACGGTTGCGCTGCTCAATCCTGAAATATTGTTTTGAGCCTGGCGCCGATTTCTCCGATAGGGCACAGGACTATGTCGTTGAGTTCGGCCAACTCTCCGACGCTCTCCGGGATTTCCGGGAACGCATCATCGGGGACGCAGACTATCGCCGGCGCCTCGAAATAGTCGGCGTAGTGTCTAGCCTGGATAATGGGTCCCAAGAGGACCGGGTAAGGTTTTGCCTCCACCACGGCGTACTTCTTACCGTGGGACACCAATATGTCCGGGGTATAGGGAGAACCGGAGGGCTTGATCAGCCAGGAGTAAATTCGATCCATCAACGTACGTTGGTCGGGCCTTTCCCAGGGCTCGATTGTTACTTTGTAATCCAATTGTTTGATGACGTCCGCCACCTGACGTTCAAATTCCATAGCTGCATACTGCATATTTGAATCAGCTCCATACGATCAAGCCGCCGAGCACTCCCAGCGCGGTTCCCACGATGGCTCCGGCGAGCATCCACCCTGCCTTTTTGACGTTATCCCGCACGCGCATGTTCTTCTGCCTGCGCATCACGACCTTGTGCAGTGGCCCGGTGTTGTCAATAACGGGCGTTTGTAAAACTCCGGTTACGGTGGCTGCCAATTGTATCGCAACGGCATTCCGGTATTTCAGCAACGCGTCGATACAATGAGCAAGGCTGTCGCCGTGGATGGACACCACCCACCGATGATCTACGTAGAGCGCCGAACCGCTCACCTCGGCGACGACCGCGCCGGGAGACGTGATGACCTGGCCGAGCACCCGTCTTTGCATCGAGTGGGTCATATCATGCAGATGTTCCGCATTCATCAACTCCAGTGCTGATTGCTCGCTCAAGCTCGCGTGGCCTTCTACGGTGTCCCGTATTTCAAGGACCGTCATACCTAGCGGATGATTGGTTTCGTCCATAATATCTGAGGCGCGGGTCTGGATTTAGTTTTGGCTGCGAACATTCTCATTGTACATTAATTGCATCATTCATTTCGTTGCGCCACATCATTGTTTCCGACGGGTTGGCGAATGACTTGATCGAGATGCTGCGTGAGTGCAATCCGGCATGGCGAGCCAAATCGGGCAGACCCTTTCCAACCGCTGTACAATTTGCGGCAGATCAGGTTGAAGGAGGCGGGTGTTTGTTATGAAGTTTGCTTTGTTTTTGCTGGGTTCGTGGACGGAGCCGGAGGTCGGGGCGCAGAGCCGGATCTTTGACGAGATGGTGGAGCAGGCGGAGTACGCCGAGGAGCTGGGCTTTGATTCGATCTGGATCGCGGAACACCACTCCAGCCGATATGGGATCTGTCCCTCATTGATGCCGTTGTTGACCCACATCGCCGCCCGCACCAAGAAGATTCGCATCGGGGCCGGCGTCAGCGTGCTGCCCTTCTACAACCCGATATTCCTTGCCGAGGAAAGCGCCATGCTGGACGTGTTGAGCCACGGCCGGCTGGACTTCGGGGTCGGGCGCGGGTCGGCGGACTACGAGTACGGCAATTTCAACATCGACATGGACACGCGGGACGTCCGCACCCAGGAGGCGCTGGACATCATCCTGGGGCTGTGGACCGAGGACGATTTCACGTTCCAGGGCGAGTTTTACTCGGTGAAAGACCTGACAATCGCGCCCCGGCCCGTGCAAAAGCCCCATCCGCCGGTATACATGGCGGTGTCGCGCACACCGGCCAGCGTGGACGTCGCGGTCGAGCGGGACCTGCCCATCCTGACCAGTTTCTCGACGCCGGAGGCCGACAACCTGGGGCTGTTTTCGCTGTATGCCGAACGCTGCGCCGCCGGCAAGGACCTGTCAGTGGCGGATATGCCCTACTTCCGGTTCGTGTACCTGGACGAAGATGAGCGGGCAGCGCGGGAATATCCCCGTGAGTCGCTGACGTGGGTGCGGGATCTGGCCACCTACCGGCGGACGCTGACTCGCGGCGACGAGATCAACGTGGACCTGGACCACTGGCGGCAGGTCCGCACCACCGAGCCGGCCAGCTACGAGTCGGAGTTGGAGGGCACCGTGTACTTCGGGACGCCGGAGGACTGTGTGCAGCGGATTACCAAACTACGGGACGACCACGGGATCGGGTACTTTGGGGCGAGCATGTCGTTTGGGAGCATGGAGCACGCCAAGGTGATGCGTTCGATGGAGCTTTTCGCGAAGGAAGTGATGCTCAATTTCCGGTGATGGGCCCCGGGTCAAGCTCCGGGAGCATTGGGTGTCGCCGCCGTACTTATCCCAAGCATGCTTGCTCAGCACCGTCCACTCGTGGTTCGACAAGCTCACCATGAGCGGACTGAGGCGGCATATGAGCGGGCGGAGATGGCGCATTAGCGGACTGGGGTGGCGGGGGCAACACATGGATCACCCGGGCTCGATTATGGATAACCCCGTTTCGATGGGGGGCATGATGTCCACCTGATGGGAGCAGCGGTTACAATTGTGAAGGCGGAAGCATGACGCGTCTGCCTAGTCACGGACGCAAGGAGAGAGGATAAGCAGTACATCAGCACAACATCACCGTTCAGACACACCATTGGCAGGAGGGAGCCATGGCAGCGAATCTGGATCAGATTGTGGAATCTTACGAGGCGGAACGGCTGGCGACCGGGTTTGAGTTTACCGAAGGGCCGCTGTGGCATCCGGACGGCTACCTGTTGTTCGTGAACAACCGGATCAATGTGATATATCGGCTGGTGCCCGGCGGCGAGCCGGAGGTGGTTCGGGACAACAGCGGCGGCGCCAACGGCCTGACCTTTGACCTGCAGAACCGGATCATCATGTGCGACGGGGACGACCGTCAGATCACCCGCTGGGAGCCCGACGGGTCGATCACCGTGATCGCCGACCGGTGGGAGGGCAAGCGTCTGCACCGGCCCAACGACGTGGTGGTGCGCTCGGACGGGAGCATTTACTTCACCAACCCGGGGCTGCGGCTGCCGCCGGAGGAGCGGGAGATCGACTTTCACGGCATCCATCGCATCGCGCCTGACGGCACGGTGTCCGCCGTGATCACCGACCTGGAGTCGCCCAACGGCCTGGCGTTCTCGCCCGACGAGAGCATCCTGTACGCCGACAACACGCGGCGAGGCGACGAATGCGCGGCGGAGAAGGAACGGGGCGAGGTCTGCACGCACCAGTACATCCGCGCCTACGATGTGAATCCCGACGGGTCGGTGAGCAACAGCCGTATGTTCGCGGAGATGCACTCGGCCGAGGACGGCGTGCCCGACGGCATGAAGGTGGACACCGACGGGCGGGTGTACTGCACCGGCGCGGAGGGCGTGTGGGTCTTTGAGCCGGACGGCACGCTGATCGGCATCATCCGGCTGCCCGAGATTCCGGCCAACTGCGCTTGGGGAGACGACGACTACCGTACAATGTACTTCACCGCCCGCAGTTCAGTGTACCGGATGCGGATGAAGACGACCGGCATCAACCCATGGCGCGGCGGCTGATCGGCGCTTTCGGTTTGCACAGACTTACGTAGGTCCAACCACTTTATGGTGGGCTGCTAAATATCTACTTTTGCAACTCTTTCAAGTCTCGGACCAAGAATTGCAGTTCCCTGGTAAAGAACAAACACCCCCACAGGGAGGGGCCTTTCACTTCGACGTTCCATTCTTCGGTTCTCAGTACCGCACATGCGCCGAGGAGCACGGAGTGATCGGTCCCTTCGATGACGGTGGTGGAAAATGGCGAACAGGAAAGCGTCGCTGGAACCTCTTTCCGATCTTTACCAGGGCCCCTGGGGTCGTAATAGAAACTGTTCCAACGCTTCTCCAACTCAACGGAGTCCGTGGCAGCCGCAGCAGGGTCAGGGTAATACAAGACGATCAACGTTTCTTCGGCATCTTCCTGAACGCGATAGCCGAATAGAGCCAGATCGTAAGGAGAAAGCCGTCCCCATTGCTCCGGTCCTGCCATGTACCGGTCCAGCCGGGAGACGGGCCCGGTATTGACGGTGTTCCAGTTTTCCACTATCCAATGAGGAGGCATAAAAGCTCCGCCGATCAAGCCTTCTCCGATGGCCTGAATCAACGTCCGGTGCGGCTCACTCTCAAGAAGATTTGGAGATTCGCCACGGTTTGCGTCAATGAGTTGCTCAAGGATTCCAGTGGATGGCGCTGCTAGGATTTGGTCTTCCAAGAGAGCAACCCGGTTCAATAGAAGGCCCAGAAGAAGGCCCAGAGGATGCAGGCTTGGGGCAAAGTCTTCATTGAGCCAATAATAGGCCGTTCCTGCGTAATCGCCCTCTTTGTAATCGAGCGCCTGGAGGCCGCCGGCCACGTTCTCGCGGTCGAAAGAACCCTCGGCCAGCAGAAATGTGGGAGTACGGTTTCCAGATTGCCAAGACCACGTACTCAGATCAAAAGCGACTACGTCCACCCCTATCAGGTCAATCATGTTTTTGACGCGTTCGCTCAGGTGAGGGTGGAGAGGCGCCCCGCTGTAGAGCCTTTCCCAGCCCTTGGAATCTAACCGAGACAATTCTTCGGCGCTGTCAACTTCCTCCAGCCCATTTACAACGCGCGAGCCGTGGTAATCGGCAAACACTATGACTTCGCTGGAGAACTCAAGCGGAATCAGGCCGAGAGCCTCCGCGACGCGAGATTCGGAGGCGTCAATCGAGGGTTCGGGGGTGATGGGCCGCGCAGGGAACGTAGCGGTGTCAGATGTACACGCGATTATGGCCACAGATAGTACGAACGCCACAACCAGCAGCAGCGTTGGGCTATGGAACCGAACCTCGCTGCTTATGATTTTCTGAACGATATGCTTCGGGAGTATTTTAATGAGACGCCTATCCTGAGAGGGCGTGTGACATATCCCCTCTCCCTCTGGGAGAGGGTTAGGGTGAGGGCGTACCCCGGCTCTTGCAAGAACGAATTACGCCACTATAACTCACTTACGACAGGCTCAATGGATATGTCACACGCCCTCTGAGAGATTGGCGCCATGGTACCACCGACATTTGCCGTACTCGCCCACCGTCGCGTATAAAGCGACACCATGCACAGGCCCGGGGAGTAAAGCCTTATACTGGCCAACAACAACACTGTCCTCAGACAATACCCGGGGAGCCGCGGGCGCCTGTTGAGACGAGCAATCTTGCAGGGGCGCGCGGCGGATGCTAAGGAGGAACGATTTCATGGCAGAGCGCGACCTGATCGGATATGGCCTCAACCCGCCGGCGGTGGAATGGCCCAACGGCGCAAGGATCGCCGTGTCGTTTGTGCTGAACTACGAAGAGGGGTCGGAGAATTCGATACTGGACGGGGACCCGCACGGCGAGACGGTTGGGGAGTCGCCGTCGCCGGTGCCGCTGGGCGAGCGGGACCTGGCGAACGAGTCGTTCTTCGAGTACGGAAGTCGGGTCGGCGTGTGGCGCATCCTGGACCTGCTGGACGAGTACGACGTCAAGGGGACCATATACGCGTGTGCGCTGGCGCTGGAGCGCAATCCCGAAGTGGGTCCGGAGGTGATTCGCCGGGGCCACGAGGTGATGGGGCACGGCAACCGGTGGGAAGAGTATTACAAGATGGACCGGGACGCCGAACGGGAGGCCATCAGGCAGGCCGTGGAAACCATCACCCGAACCTGCGGAGAGCGGCCGCTGGGATGGTACACCCGCTACGGGCCGAGCGTGAACACACGTGAACTGGTGGTTGAGGAAGGCGGATTCCTCTACGACTGCAACGCGTACAACGACGACCTGCCCTACTACACCGAGGTGCACGACAAGCCGTGGCTGGTGGTGCCGTACTCACTGGAGGTCAACGACTACGGGTTCTGGCGCGGCCAGCTTTTGACGCCGATGGACTTCTTCGAGGCGGCGCGCAACTGCTTCGACACCCTTTACCGCGAGGGAGCGACGCACCCCAAAATGATGTCGGTGGGACTGCATTGCCGGATCATCGGCAAGCCGGCGCGGGCGGCGGCGCTGCGGCGGTTCATCGAGTACGTGAAGAGCAAGCCGGGCGTGTGGCTGCCGCGGCGCATCGATATTGCGCGGTGGTGGCTGGAGAACTATCCGGCGCAGTAGGGGCTATTCGTCGACGGTTTGAGCGGCGGCGAGGTAATCGGCGTCGGCGAAGTCTGCGAAACGGTCCGGGAGGAATTCGGCCATGTCGGATACGACCTCGGTTGATCCGCGCACGATGTAGTCGGCGATGATGCGACCGGTGATTGGGCCGAGGTGGATGCCCTTGGTGGTGTGGCCGGTGGCGAGTAGGACGCCATCCCATCCGGGGACGGGGCCGATGATGGGCTTGCTGTCGGGACTGAGGGGGCGGGAACCGGCGAGTTGCTGGACCAACTCGGCGCGCTCCAGGTCGGGGAACACGTCGATGGCGCGCTGGAGGAGTTCCAGCCGCGCCGATTCCGTGGGCTGGTGGTCGAACTCTTCGCCTGCAAAAAGCTCTCTCTGATCGTAGTCGCGGCCGCCGGTGCTGCCGACGCTGGTGAGGCCATCCAGACGGCTGATCATGTGGCCGCGCTTGGGTGAACTGATGAGGACCGGCAGGGGTTCGCCGGGGTAGTTGAGCAGCAGGCGTTCGCCCTTCATCGGGCGGACGGGTACGGGGTAATCGAGCCAGGGCGTGAAGGCGCGGCTCCAGGTGCCGGCGGCAATAACGACGGCGTCACAGTGGATGTCGCCGGAGGCGGTCCTCACCCCAGTGACCGTGGAGCCGTTGGCAACCAGGCCGGTCACCTCGCGGTAAAGGATTTGCGCGCCCTTGCGTTCTGCGCCACCAGCCAACCCCAGGTTGAAGCGATAGCTGTCCAGTTGCGCGGACTCGTCCTCGTACACCGCGCCGATGATTGACTGGGACAGGCGTGGTTCGATAGATCGGACTCCCTGAGCGTCGATCCAGCGCATGTTTACGTGGGGCTGCTGCCATTCCATCAGGCTGTTGATGAGATCGACTTCCTCATCGTCCAGGGCCAGCCGCAGGGAGGGACGACGCTGGTAGAGGAGGTCCATGCCCGTCGCCGCTTCCAATTCCGAGACCAGGTCAGGAAACTCGGCGTAGGAAGCGTGGGCCAGCTGAAACGACGGCCCGGCAGTGAACTCGGCACCCAGCAGGCTGAGGGAGCCGGTGGCGTGGGCGGACGCGCCGCTGCCGATGGACTCCCGCTCCAGGAGCGTTACGTTGACGCCCTCACGGGCGAGGTAGTAGGCGACCGAGGAGCCGACGACTCCCGCGCCGATGACGACTACGTCTGCGGTTTCAGGCAAGCTCAGGCCCTCCCTTGGAAGTTCAGGGAATCACTAAGGTGCTTCCGCACCTCATTCGACCGTCAGCTCTTGGCCCGTATCGGACGCCTGCTTGATGGTGTCGATGAAGCGATGGAGACCGACGGCGGTGTCGAAGGTGGGCTGGCGGCTCTCGCCGGTGCGGATGGACTCGGCGAACAGGGTGTACAACTGGCCGATGTTGAAGGGGTCGCCGCGGGGGAAGTCGTCCGGGACGTAGAAGAACTGATCGGGCAGGGCCAGGTCCTCCAACTGGTGGCTTCTCTGTGCGCCCTGAACGCGCAGCATCTCGCCCCTTTGAGATGAAACGTTGCCGGTTACGATGAGCGTACCCTCTCGACCATAGATTTCCATGCGATAACCGCTCCCGGCCCAGGGCGCGGCTCCGACGTGAACCGCCGCGGCCGCGCCGCGCTCGAGCTGACCGGACACGCGCACGTTGTCGGGGGAGTCGGTATCGACGAATTGCTCGGTGTCGGGCTCGTACCACTGGGGCACCTGGGTGGAGACCATGCAGGCCACGCGGGCGAAGTCGCCGGCCACGAAGCGCAGGGCGTCGATGACGTGTCCGGTGGCGATGGTGAGGGTGTGCGCGCCGAGGCTGGCGTCCCGCTGCCAGGTGCGGTCGGAGGGGCGTTCCAGGGGGCCGTCCCGGAAGGTGTTGACGCTGCACGACAGGACCTCGCCGACGTAGCCGGTGTCGATCAGGTCCTTGACGTGGAGCAAGGCCGGGCTGACGCGGGATTGCAGGCCCACGGCGGTCTGCACGCCTCTGCTCCGGGCGAGGTCCGCCAATTCGACGGCTTCGGCGGTGTTGCGGCCCAGGGGCCACTCGGTGAGGACATGCTTGCCGGCCTCGATGGCTGCTTTGGTTGGCTCGTAGTGGGACGGCACCCGGACGACCACGGCGACGGCGTCGATCTCGTCGGACTGCACCATGGTGTTGAAATCATGGAATGCGAGCTTCGCGCCGAAACGTTGGCGGGCTTCCTCCGCGCTCTCCGGCCTGGTGGTACACACGGCAGTCATCTCGACGTCCGGGCTGGCCAGGATCGCGGGGAAGTGCGACTGGTTGGACCAGGTGGAGTTGACGTTGGCTCCCACGAATCCCAAACGAATCTTGTCTGCCATGATGGGGCCTCCTGAAATGTGAGCGATGCGCGGTAGTCTCTACGGGCGGACTACTCGAGCGATGCGGGGTTGATGGGGGTGGGCATTTCCTGGACTGCGGGCAGGACTTTTTCGGCGAAGAGTTTGAGGCTCTTTTCGGCCTTGTGGCGGGGCATGCCGCCGTAGAACATGTGGATGACGACCTTTTCCAGGCTGATGGTCCACTGGAGCGCGCGGATTTTTTCGATGATCTGGTCGGGCGTGCCGATGGGCTGGGTGGCGCGGCGGGCGTTGAAGCTGGCGTCGGCGGTGCCGACGTCGGCCTGCTGGCGGATGAGGTATTCCTCGTAGCCGCTAATGCCCTCGTAGCCCGGGTTGTTCCACTCGAAGTAGTGGTGCTGGGCGGCGGTTAGCTGGTTGTGGAAGTAGGTCCAGCCTTCCTCGGCTTCCTCCTCGGTCTCGGCGCAGTACATCCAGAGGAGAGTGGTCGGCTGGTCGGGCTGGAGGCCGAGTTCGTTGCGGATGCGGTTGAACCGGCGCACCTTGTCCACCATCTCGTCCACGTCGTCGCCGGCGACAAACATCTGGCCGAGGCCGTTTTCAGCGGCCATCCGAGCCGACGCCTCGGTGGTGAACGCAACTTTGATGTCCTTGGTCAGTTCTCCCTTGTGGCGGGCCTGGGGCCGGATGGTGGTGGGCGGGATGTCGTAGACGTTGCCCTTGAAATCGAAACGCTCCGCGCCGTCGGCAGCCTTGATGGCGTTGATGACGTCGTAGAAGTACTTGTGCGACTCGCCGATGGGGTAGCCGAGGGAGGCGTACTCATGGGGCGCGATGCCGCGGCCGATGCCCAGGTGGAGGCGGCGGCCCCGCAGGAGGATGTCCAGCATGGAAATCTCGGAGGCCAACCGGACCGGGTTCCACCACGGCGCGACGATGACGGCGGTGCCCACGTCGACGCGCTGGGTGCGGCCGGCCCAATAGGCCAGGTACTGCAGCGGGTTGGGCTGCATGGAGTATGCGGAGCCGTAGTGCTCGGTGGCCCAGATGGAATCGAACCCCAACGGCTCGACCAGTTCGCCCATGTAGAGCGTGTCATCCATGTTCTGAGCGTCGGGGATCGCCGGCGGACGGTGGTATTCCTCTTTCAGCAGACGCTCCCAGTCGCCCTGGTTGTAACCGGTGACCATCACTCCACAGTGCATTGGTGGGTTCCTCCTTGGGGGTTCGACCGCCCGGGTCGGGCGGGTTTTGTGTTCGGCGTCGGAATTGCGCCGTGTAAGTATAACGGTTCCGTGGGGCTGCAACAGGGAACCGAACCGGTCACCGCGAAAGGGCCTGTCGATCCTAGATTTCCCTTAGTGTTCGGCTACTGGAATGCGAGGAATTTGTTGGTATAAGAGAATGCCAAACCGTATGTTTTCACCCTCACCCTAACCCTCTCCCATCAAGGGAGAGGGGATTTGCTGGAATAATGAAAGACCTTGGAGACGGATGGGCCGCCGTTTCGTTGAGTTGCGTGGTCGGTTAGAATTGCCGGCGTAGCGCACGCCCTGGCCAGGAGATGCCGCCCATGTCCACACCCGATGAGTTGTCGCGAAGGACTCACGAACTCGAAGAGTACCTGCCCGTCAACAGCGACATTCCGTCCATCTCGCCCGACTACGCCCGGATCCAGACGCCGTTGATGTGGGGCGGGATCTGGCAGGCGCCGGGACTGGATTTGAAGCTGCGTAGCTTTGCGACCATCTCGGCGCAGTGCGTGAACGGTTGGGATTTCGGGTTGCAGCACCAGATACGGGTGGGGCTAACCATGGGGATGTCGCCCCGGCAGATCAAGGGGATATTCATTCAACTGCTGTTTTACGCGGGCATACCGGCGACGGTACACGGTTTGCTGCAAGCGCAGACGGTGATCAACGAGCGCGAGGAATGGAAGGCGGCGGACGTGCCGCAGGAGGCGGACTGGCTGGACACCCTGGAGGCCAAGCTGGAGCGGGGCAGCGAGATCCGGCGGGAGCTCTGGGGCGAGGAGGCCAACCGTGAGGTTGAGGAATCCCTGGCGCAGCGCATGACGCCGGAAGCCTCTGACATCGTCGATGGCTACAACTACGGCGAGGTGTGGGCGCGGGACGACCTGGCGCCCAAAGAGCGCATGGTGTGCGTGCTGGCCGCGCTGATGGCACGGAGCCACTGGAAGCAGTTGCGGCGGTATATCGGGTATGCCCTGAACATGGGTTTTGACCGGCGGGAGATCTGCGAGGTGTTTGCCCAGGCGGGCTGGTACCGGGGCTGGCCCCACGTGGAGGACGCGCTGGAACAGGCGCAGGAAGTATTCGCGGAAGCGGGGGCGTGATGGTTGATTACCCAAGGTCAAGAGGGGTTCGTATAGGTCAGGAGGGGTTGGCATGACGACGGTACGGGAAATCCAGGAACGATCGGCGAAGCTGCGGCAGTTTTTCGACCAGCACCTGCCCTACGCTCGACCCACGCCGGTGCTGGCCGATTTCGTGCGGGTGCAGCACGAACTGATGTGGGGCGGCGTCTGGCTAGCCGAAGGGCTGGACCTGAAACTGCGGAGTTTCGCCACCATCACGGCGCAGTGCGTCAACGGGTACGACTTCGGCGTGGAGCACCAGGTGCGGACCGGGCTGACGGTGGGCATCACGGCGCAGCAGATCAAGGGGATCTTCATCCAATTGCTGTTCTACGCCGGCGTGCCGGCTACGGTGTTTGGGTTGCGCATCGCGCAAGAGGTTATCAACGAAAGGGATGAGTGGAAGGCGGGCGACGTGCCAGTGGACGCCGAGTGGCTGGATTCCATCGAAGAGATGCTGGCGCAGGGCAAGGCCGTACGGGTGGAGAACTGGGGTGAGATTGCCGACGCAGAGATCGAGAATTCGCTGGCTCGGCAGTTTGTCCCGGAGTCGGCGGAACTGGTGGACGGATACCACTTTGGCGAGGTGTGGCGTCGGGCCGATCTAAACGCCCAAGAGCGGATGGTGTGCGTCCTGGCGGCACTGATGTGCCGGGGACACATGAAGCAGTTGAAGCGGCACGTCGGATACGCGCTGGACGCCGGGCTGGATGCCCGGCAGATCTGCGAGGTGTTCGCGCAGGCCGGCTGGTACCGGGGATGGCCGTATGTCGAGGATGCCCTGGAGCAGGCCAGCGAGGTTTTCGAGTCCAGGGGAGCCTGACCATCGCGTCGCCGGTCGCCTCTACAAATCACAACATGGTGAGAATTTGAAATGGATACAGCCGCCGATCTGGCCCGCAAAGCCGCCAACCTCCACGCGTTCATCGACCAGTATGTGCCCCAGCGCCGGCTCACCGCCGCGCTGCCCGACGTCAGCACGGACTACGTGAAGCTGCAGGAGGAGGTGATGTGGGGCGGAGTGTGGCAGGTGCCGGGCCTGGACGTGACGCTGCGCAGCATCGCCACCATCGCGGCCCAGTGCTGCAACGGGTGGGAGTTCGGGCTGCAGCACCAGATCAGGGTTGGCCTGTCGCTGGGGATGTCGCCGCAGAAGGTCAAGGGGATATTCCTGCAACTGATCTTCTACGCCGGGATACCGGCCACCGTGTCATCGCTGGCGCAGGCGCAGCGGGTGATCAACGAGCAACCGATGTGGCAGGCGGAGGACGCCGAGCCGCTGCAGGCGGACTGGCTGGATACCGTGGAAGCTAAGCTGGAAAGGGGGCGCGACATCCGGCGGGCGAACTGGGGCGAGAACGCCGAGTTTGACCTGGAGAATACGCTGGCGCACGAGCTGACGCTGGAGACGGCCGCGCTGGTGGAGGCCTACAACTTCGGCGAGGTGTGGGCGCGGGGCGACCTGACACCGAAGGAGCGGACGGTGTGCATCCTGGTGGCGCTGATGTGCCGGGGACACATGAGGCAACTGCGGGAGCACATCGACTACGCCCTGGAACTGGGCATGGCCAAACGGGAGATCTGCGAGGTGTTCTCGCAGGCCGGTTGGTATCGCGGGTGGCCTTACGTGGAGGAGGCGCTGGAGCAGGCCGACACGGTGTTCACGGAGCGGGGGATTTAGCGTCGGGTCGGACTACGCGCCTCCGCGAACGTAGGGCTGGAGGGGCGTAAGATGGTTAGGCGGTTGGGGGGTTGTCCTGGTACCAGTTGATGATCTGTGAGCCGGTGGCTGCCCACACGCCGCCGCGTCGCATCATGCGACCCAGGGCACGATCGAGGTAGCCGATGCGGAAGGGCTGGCCGATGAGCCAGGGGTGCAGGTTGAGGGCCATGAGGCGGCCGTTCTGCTGGCCGTCCTCGTACAGGGTTTCAAAGCTCTCTTCCAAAAGCTGCTGATACCGCCCGACCACCACTCTGCGTTCCCAGAGGGCTCCGACGTCGTCGAGTTCCCACATGACGGGCAGGGTGAACATCTCGCCGTGGGGACTGTGCAGCGGGTAGGGCTGCTCGTCGTTGACCCAGTCGCAGACGTAGCGCAGGCCGGCCTCGGACAATAGCTGCGGTGTGCGTGCGGACTCGCCGTACTCGGGGCCCAGCCAGCCGGCGGGCGCGCTGCCGGTGGCCTGGGTGAGGGCGGACACCGACTGGCTGATGTAGTCCCGCTCCTCGGCTTCGGACATGTTGCTGGTGATCATGCGGGACAGGGAGACTCCGTGGCCGATGATTTCCGCTCCGGCATCCTGGCAGTGGCGCACGAGGTAGGGGTAGTTCTCGGCGGTCATGGCGTCCATGGCGACGGTGGCCGGGATGCCGTGCTTTTTCAGGGTGTCCAGCACGCGGAAGATGCCCACCCGGTGCCCGTATTCCCGGTGCGACATGCGCGCGTAGTCCGGAAACGGCCGGGGGGCCAGACCACCGGCGAAGGGCGTGGTGAAACTGTCGGCGGGCGGGTCCCACTCCGGCTTTTCGAGATCGATGATGACGCACAGGGCGACGCGGGCGTTGTCGGGCCAGCGCAGGATGCCCCGCTTGTTGAAGGGCGACCAGTCGTAGTGCGGGTGGTCCATCCCGAAGCGACGTTCTGCGGGCATATCGTTATCTCCTCGGTGTGGTCGACGGGGATTGAGTCCTGACGGGGATCAGCTTCGATGTGAGGGTGTACACCCTCACCCCAACCCTCTCCCGCCTGAGGCGGACGTTCCGCCCATCGAGGGAGAGGGGGTATTGGCCCATGGTCAGTTGCCGCCGTTGTTCAGGCGGGCGGCGTGCTCGACCGCTTCGTCGTAGTAGTTGGCGATGTAGTAATCGGCGATGTCGTCGGCGGTGGTCTGCCAGACGCCATCGTGGGACATGATGTAGCCCAGCACATCGTCCAGGTATCGCGCCCGGTGGGGCTGGCCGATGAGGTAGGGGTGGAGGGCGATGCACATCACGCGGCCGCTCTGTGCGCCTTCCTCATACAGTTGGTCGAACTGGGCCTTGCAGATCTCGGCGAAGTAGTCGCCCTCGTAGTGCTGGCGGAACAGCGGCGCGTCGTTGAGCTCGATGGAGTAGGGGACCGAGACGAGCTTTCCGCTCTCCACCTTGATTGGCACGGGCTGGTCGTCGTGCATCCAGTCGGTATGGTAGATGAGACCGGCCTCGGCCATGAGGTCGGGGGTGCGCTCGGTTCCGGAGATGGCCGGGCCCAGCATGCCCTTGAGTTGCTTGCCGGTGTGCCGCTTCAGGGTCTCGATGGTATCGCGGTAGAACTCCCGCTCCTGCTCCTCGGTGTAGGTGTTGAGGTAGCGGGTGTTGTAGATGCCGTGGCTCATGAAGTCATAGTTGCGCTGAACCATGGCCTCGCCGATTTCGGGGAAGTGTTCCAGCACCGCCATGTTGAGGGAGACGCAGCAGCGGATGTTGTGCTTGTCCAGCACGTCGGTCATGCGCCAGAAGCCCACGCGGTTGCCGTAGTCGCGGTAGGCGTAGCCCTGGACGTCGGGGTAAGGAGTGCGCGGCCAGGGGTCGCGGTGCCCGTCGAATTCGGGTTCGTACTCGTAGTGCTCGACGTTGGGGGCGATCCACAGGGCCACCCGGGCGTCGTTGGGCCACTTGATGACGGGCCGGTCGATGATGGGGCTGTAATCGACGCGATTCTGCGGCGAAGGCACGGTGGACACCTCCCTAGTGATGGGGAATTGGCAGCCCGCACGGACTGGCCGATACGGTTGCCGGCAGTGTATTCGGACGGGTTTCACCCGTCAACGCGCCGGGTCGGCGCAGCCGGGTCATTCGATTATCCATAATCCCGCCCTGTCATTCCCGCTAAAGCGGGAACTGGCTAGCCTACAACAATAGCAGTAGGTAAGCAACTGATCTTATCGCTCCCGTGTACCCGGTTTGTAATTGCGTGGTGAAAGGACGGAAAGGTCGATTTCCCGCTCATTTCCCGTCATTTCCGCTAATTCCAGTAGGGCATTGGGCGGGTCGTGGGGGTGAATTGGGGGCCGAGTGAAGGGTTTTGGCGGCGGTTTGAGCGGTGTTGGCGGGCAGGTGAGCGGATTTGGGGAGGGAGGTTCGCGGTGTTGGGAAGTGGGGCATTGGGACGGCCCTCGCGGGCCTGGGTGGCGGGTTGGATTTGGACGCTAGGTAATATGGTACGGATGGGGTAGGGGTTAGAGCAAGGCGGAAGTGTCGGCGGGCGGGACGTGTAGCAACTTTGGCAAGGCCCTGATCGCCAAGCCAAGGTCATTCGGATCGGACATGTGATCAACCGAGCAGCAGGCGCCGTCCGGGATGCTGGTCCGGATCGCGTCCGCTCATAGCGAGATCAGCGAACAATGAGCAGGCTACGCATCCGGACGCGGATAATCGAATGGCCTTGCCCCCAGGCCGTCTGGTTGCGACTTTCAGATAATCGAAAGCGCCTGGCGGTGCGGCCGGCACGATACAAGCCAGTCGGTACACTGGCGCGTACCGATGTACCGCCGGATCCGCGGCCGCGCTCGCCTGGCCCTATACACGCCCGCCGACGCTGTGAATGAAACGTCCCGGCCGGGACCTAGTCGTCGAGGTGGATGGTGGCGGTTACGCGGGGGACATCGCTGACCACGCGGGTGGTGTGGCCGTGGCCGGTGAGGTCTTCAGCGAGGTTGACATCGCCGGGGCCCAGGCGGTGGACGGTGCCGTCGGCAAGCCCGATTTCGCCTTCGCCGGAGAGGGTGATGATGTACTGGCGGCGTGGCGCCACGTGCCAGTCGCTGAAGTAGCCCGGGGGCGAGGCACGGAAAATAACGCCCTTGGCGTTTTGCAACTGGCTCCACTCCGGGTGGTTAGGCGGGTCGATGTGTTCGATGTGGGAATGGCCGTCATCACCAGTGTACAAGCGTATGGAACCCATGATTCCTCCTGCGTCGTTGAGTGTCGTGGCGAATGCTAACACAACGACCGCACCGCGACGGCGTGTTCACAACTCTCGCGTGAACGAAGTTTTGCTGCGACCGTTGTTGCCGGCAAAGGGCGGCAATCGGTCAGGGAGACGGACCCGTTTGCGGCCGCGAGTTCGCATTCGGGCAGCGGCGGACTCCGCGGCTCGCAATGCCGAACCGAGGATCCGTTGGGCGCAGTCGCGGTCGGCGCCGGGGCCGTGGGCCAGATTTCGGTTGGCCGAAGTTTAGTTTCTATGTTGAAGGAGGCGGATCGCGCAGATTACTGATGGCTTTTCCCCTGGTTCGCGAATCGTTTTGGTTCGCGAATCGTTGTTGGCATGGTCGATATGGTTTTGGTCGCCTGCCCGAGGTTTTCTGGTCGTTGTCAGCCCCACGGCCGGGGGTTTTACGCAAGGGTTTCTTGACCACTGTAAGTTTGGCGGAAGGCGCACGGGACGGGAGGAATATTCCCCGCCCGCGGGAAGCGGACGTTCCGCATCCCAGTCCACTCCGGCCACAGGCGGATGTTGCCACCCACCAAGGGACAGGGGACTTCACCGGACGCCCAGCGTGTGGATTGACGCTGGCCCCGCTGCAACCACACCGGGTAGCAATTGTTCGGCGCTGGTCCTGGCGGGAACGGTTTTGCGATTTGGGTTCTGACGGGTTGGCCGTGTACGACCTGTTTCACCTCTGGCAGGACTGGATGACCTTTTTTACGTGATGAATACATTATGGAACGCGCGTGCGGCACGGACAACGGGCGGGTGTCACTGTTTTGGAATTTGGGCGGATTCATCGCCCTGACGCGGCTGCAGCCACCTGGCAATGGCGACTTGGGTACAAGCGATGGGCACAATCCAATGTGCCATCTCCGATCATCCACAAGCCGAACATGAGACGGGCGGAGCCTTCAGTTTGCTGTTGTAAAGTGCGGTCAGGGCGAGTTGCCCGCAGAAAACCACGGTCGAGACCTTGAGGAGGACAGCCATGACGGTTCTGGCAGACTACGAGAACAAATACGAGACGGTCAGCGTGCAACGGGAGGACGGGATTTTGCAGGTTACGTTTCACTCCGGGGACGGGAGCCTGTTGTGGGGCGAAGCGTCGCACCGGGAGTTGGGGTACGCATTTGCCGACATCGGCGCGGACCCGGAGAACAAGGTGGTGATTCTCACCGGCACGGGCGACGACTACTGCGCGAACTTCGAGCCCAACCGACCCACGCGGCGGATGCCCCAGGACTGGGACAAGACATACTGGGAGGGCAAGCGGCTGCTGATCAACCTGCTGGAGATCGAGGTACCGGTGATTGGCGCGGTCAACGGGCCGGCTACCATCCACGCCGAGATTCCGGTGATGTCGGACATCGTGCTGGCGTCGGAGACGGCGACTTTCCAGGACGCGCCCCACTTCCCGCGCGGCGTGGTGCCCGGGGACGGCGTGCACGTGGTGTGGCCCATGCTGCTGGGACAGAACCGGGGGCGGTACTTCCTGCTGACCGGGCAGACGCTATCGGCGCAGGAGGCGCGGGAATTGGGCGTGGTGTCCGAGGTATTGCCTCGCGACCAGCTACTGCCCCGGGCCTGGGAACTGGCCCGGCAGTTGGCGGAACGGCCGCCGCTGACGCTGCGCTACACGCGGGTCGCCCTGACGCTCCAATTGAAGCGGCAGATGCAGGATATGCTGGGGTATGGGCTGTCCATCGAGGGATTAGCGGCGGTGGACGTGTCGCTGGCGCAGGGATAGCGGCGGGGACTGGTACCTGTCCCGAAGCTGTGAGTAGGAATGACGGTAGTGGGGCGGAGCGGCTACGCCGTTTCCGCCTCCAACTGCGGGCGGCGTTCGGGGCGGCGGGCCAGCAGCATCAGGAACATCGCCATACCCTGAACCGCCGCCGAGAACACGATCAGGATGGCGTAGCTGCCGGTGAGGTCGTACACCACCGGGCCTACGATCTGACCCAATCCAAGCCCACCGGCCTCGAAGGGACGCATGGCGCCGGCGATTGCGCCGTAGGAGTTGCGCCCGAAATAGTCGGCCAGCACCATGTACAGCAGGACCTCAAGCGCGCTGTGGAACAGGCCCCAGAATATCCCGAAGGCGTAGGCCGCCACCACGCCGTTGACCTGGAATAGCGCAAGAGTCGCCAGCGCGGATACGCCCATGGCTGCGACGACGCACCAGCGCGGCGTCAGCTTGCCGGCCACCTGTCCCCACACCAGGCTGCTCAACGCCAGGAAGGTGCTGATGCTGAGCACGCCGGTGGCCTGCGGAGTGGTCAAACCCGCAAACTCGTGCAGATACGGCACCAGGCTGAATCCCAGGCCGGAACTGCCCGTGACGTTCAGGAACGCCACGATAGAGATCATCCAGAAAGCCCGGGAGCGCAGCGCCTCCCGGGATGTCCAGCTTGCCTCCGGGGACGCGGCGCGTGATCCATCCGGGCGGCCCGGTCCTGCTTGAGCGGTTGCAGGCGATGCCCGGGCCCCGTCGGGCAGCAACCCGATGTCCTCCGGCCGGCGACGCATGATGATGACCATGGGGATGGCGAGAAACAGGCTGAAAACCCCCAGCAGCCGGAAGGCGGTCCGCCAATCGGCCAGCAGGGTGATTACCGAGAAAGCCTGGATAATCAGGGCGCCGCTGATGGGGCGGTAGATTCCGGTGAGGGACAGGGCGATGTTGCGGCGGCGGTTGAAGAAATTGACCGCCATGGTGCGTGGGACAACGCCGATGAGGAAGGGTTGGCTGATGGCCCTCCCGATGACAGAGGCGATTATGAACTGCCAGGAGGCGTTCACGCCGCCGATAGCCACCATGGACAGGCCGAGGACGATCACTCCCACGGGCATCAGCCACCGGGGCCCAAACCGGTCGGCCAACCGTCCGGCGAAGGGGCCGAACACTCCCGACATCCACACGCCGCAACTGGAGGCCAGCCCGATGTGGGTGCGTGGCCAGTTGGTGTCCTCGATGATGAAGCTCTGCACGCCTCCCAGAACCACGCCCGCCACCGCCGTTGCGACGAAAGCGCCGGTGGCCGACAGACCGAGAACCAGCCAGCCGTAGTAGAAGGGGGTTTGGGGACGCCAGTTGAGGAGGGTCGAGAGAGATGCCGCCATGGGTTTGGCACTTATATCAAACCACCGTCATTGGGACAAGAAACCTGACGGCGTCATACTCGCGAGAGGCGGCGAGCATGGACGAAATGAAAACCGCCCATCCAAATGCGGACGGGCGGCTCGAACGGAGGGCGGCGATGCGCTTCGCGGAAGGTGACCGTTAGTCGGCTGCGGAGGGGGCGAGGCCGGCGCGGTCGGCCAACGCGAGGTCGATGGCGCGTTTCTCCGCCCGCTCGGTTTCGGGCGAGAACCGGACCGCCAGCACCAGGGACGACGCGACGATCACCACGATACCCACGATGAGCAGGGCGTCGGCGTAGGTCAGGCTCTCCGCGCGGAACAGGAACCCGAAGGCCACGGCTCCGGCGTTGCCGCCCGCGCCCACAATGCCGGCCACGGAACCCAGGGCCTTGCGGTTGATGAACGGGACCACCGAGAAGGTCGCGCCCTCGGACATCTGGACGAACAGGCTGAAGACGATCATCGCGCCGATGGCCAGGAACAGGGTCGCCATCTGCGAGAACAGGATGAGAGCCAACCCCTCCACCAATAGCACCGCGCCGAGGAACATCACGCGTCCCTTGAGGCCGAAACGGATGCCCATGCGGTCTCCGAAGAACCCGCCCAGGGTCCGGGCGAAGATGTTCATCAATCCGAACAGTCCGGCGATGATGCCGGCGGTGGCGAGGTTCAGCTCGAAGCGGTCGTAGTAGTAGAGGGCGGCGATGTTGTTGATGGTCAGTTCCACGCCGAAGCAGGCCCCGTAGATGATGAACAGGGCCCAGACCCGTGGATCTCTGGCGGCCTCCAGGAATGAGCCTTTGGACGCTGACGTCGAGGGCATCAAACCCCGGGCGCGCAGGTCCCGATAGTTCCCTTCCGGACAGTCCTGGGTGAGCAGGTAGTAGGCGATGCCGACCAGCATCAGGGCCGCGCCCGGTATGACCATGGCGATGCGCCAGCCAAACACTTCGCCGACGCCGAACATCAACACGCCGGCCAGGACCAAGGGCATGACCATCTGGGTTACGCCGCCGCCGAGGTTACCCCAGCCGGCGGTGGTGGCGTTAGCGGTGCCGACCACGTTGGGCGCGAACATGACGGAGGTGTGATATTGGGTAATGACGAAGGACGCGCCGATCACGCCGATGGCAAGGCGGAACAGGAGGAAGGTTTCGTAGTTCTGCGCCAGGCCGATGCACATCACCGGGATGGAGCCGACGATCAGCAGGCCGCTGTACGCCAACCGGGGGCCGATGCGGTCGCAGAGCCACCCGAAGATGAGGCGGGCGATGATGGTGATGGCGACGGAGGCGATGATGGTGTTGCCGATCTGGGCCTTGGAGAGCAGCAGGTCCTCGCGAACCACGGCCATCAGCGGCGCGATGCCAAACCATCCGAAGAAGCACAGGAAGAAGGCGAACCAGGTCAGGTGGAAGGTTCGCATCTGGGGCGCGGCCAGGCTGAACAGCCTGATGCTGGTGGCTTTGCCTGAATCCAGTGCGGACCCTAAAGTTGACATTTCATCATCTCCGTTGCTTATTGATCGACGTTACGGATGCGGCGGCGTGGTGAAGGCTGTTCACGCGAACCGCCCTTTCACCTTGCCAGCGTCGGTTCTCGTCGGCTTTCCGCATCGGGGGCGGTCAAATCCCAGTCGTCACCCCAAACGGTTTGCAGCAATGACGCCAAACGCAGATCCGCGCCGGGGTCGGAGCGATTGCCGCTCAACGCTTCCAGCGTGGCCGGAACGCTCTTCAGTCCCATCGCCTTGATCGCTCCGATCAACTCGGGACGGGTCAGGGCGATGCTGGGCACGTAGTAGTCGGCGGGCGGCGCGACGATTTCTTTGGGGCCGGCGATCAGGTCGAGCACCGCCTGCACCTGCGGTTTGCAGGAACCGCAACCTGAGCCGGCCCGGGTGGCGTCGCAAACGGCTTTCAGGCTGCCGCATCCTTGCTCGGCGGCCGCCAGGATTCTGCCCTTGGTCACACCGTTGCAATCGCAGATGCGAGCGGCGTCGGGCATATCCGCAACGTTCAGTGTGGGACCGGCTTCCGCCGCCAGTGGGAACAACAGCTCCGAGCGGTTCTCCGGCAACAACTCCTGCCGGTCAAAGGCTTGGAGGATCCTGGGGGCCGCCGCGCCGTCTCCAAGGAGGATTGCGCCCGCGACCCTGCCGTCCCGAACGATGACTTTCTTGTAAACGTGGCGGTTGGGTTCCACGTAGGTGACCACCTCGTCGTCTTCGGTCAGCGCGTCCTTGTCGCCGGCAACGGCCAGCTCAACGTCCATCACCTTCAGCTTGGTGGCGACCCGCGAGCCAGCGTAGGCGGCTTCGGCGTTGCGTCCGGCCAACCGCTCGGCCAGCACCCGCGCCTGGTCCCACAGCGGGGCCACCAGGCCGTACACCTGGCTGCGGTGCTCGGCGCACTCGCCGATGGCGTAGATGTCCTGGTCGTTGCGGCAGGTGAGGCCGTCGTTCACCAGGATGCCGCGCCGAACATGGAGTCCGGCCATCCGCGCCAGGTCAACGTTGGGCCGAATGCCGGCGGATATCACCAACATGTCGCAGTCCAGCGTCGCGCCATCCTTGAACTCGATACCGGAGACACAGTCTTCGCCCAGCACCGCCGTGGTCAGTTTTTCCAGGTAGAACCTGACGCCGGATTCCTCGAGGCTCTGCATCAGCAACTCGCCGGATTGGGGATCCAGTTGCTGGTCCATCAGCCACGGCATCAGGTGGACGACATGCACGTCCATGCCCCGGTTCGCGAGTCCCCGGGCCGCTTCCAGTCCCAGCAATCCGCCGCCGATGATGGCCGCCGACCGCGCTCCGCCGGCCGCGTAGTCGATGATCTCCTTGCAGTCTTCCAGGGTGCGGAACACGAACGCGCCCTTCCGGTACGCTCCGTCGTCGGTGATCAGCCCGTCCATGGGCGGAACGAAGGGACTGCTGCCGGTGGCGATGACCAGCTTGTCGTAGGGCATGAGCAACCCGCCGGCTCCATAGGCCATCTTTCCCTTGCGGTCGATGCCGATGACGCGCACGCCGGTATGCAGTTCCACGCCGTGGGCGGCGTACCATTCCACCGGGTTGATGAAGATGTCGTCAGGGTGGTGCGAGCCGGACAGCACGCCGGACAGCAGGATGCGGTTGTAGTTCCCGCACTCCTCCTCACCGATGACGGTGATGTCATAGGACTCCTGCCCGCCCAGCGCGACCATTTCCTCGACGAACCGGGCGCCGGCCATGCCGTTCCCAATCACCACCAGCTTCTGCTTGTCGGTCATCATCCACCTACCTGCTCGTTTCGACACGGGCTGCGCACACTTTGAACTCGGGCATGCGGCTAGTCGGATCCAGGGCCGGATTGGTCAACCGGTTCACCGCCTGCATTCCGCCCCAGTGGAAGGGGGCGAAGACGGTATCCTCCCGGATGCCGCGGGTTACTTTCAGAGTGAAATTCGCCGAACCCCGCCGGGTGCACAGGACCACCGGGTCCCCATCGCTGACGCCGTAACGCTGGGCGGTCAGAGGGTGCATTTCGGCGACCGGCGCGGGCACAATGTCGCTGAGTTCCTCAATCCGGCGCGTCTGAGTGCCCGACTGGTACTGGGCAAGGTTGCGGCCCGTGGTCAGATAGAGCGGGAATTCGGCGTCCGGTTCTTCGGCCGGCGCTTGATGGCGCACCGGGTGGAACTGCGCCTTGCCGCTGGCAGTGTAGAACCGGTCCGCAAACATCAGGGGCGTACCCGGGTGGTCAGTACTCGGACACGGCCAGAAGACGCCGTCGTTGGCGTCGATTTTGTCGTACGTGATTCCCGAGTAGTCGGCCGGCCCGCCGGCCGAAGCGCGGCCAAGCTCGGCGAATATCTCGGCGGTGCCGGCGTAGTCGAAGTGGCTGCCCTTGCCCAACATCCACGCCAGCTTGCAGATGGTGGCGACGTCGTCCTGCACTCCCGCGGGCGGCGCAAACGCCTGGCGCCGACGAATCACGCGGCCCTCCAGGTTGGTCATAGTCCCCGCTTCCTCAGCCCATTGCGCCGACGGCAGCACCACGTCGGCGAGGGCGGCCGTTTCCGACAGGAAGAAATCGGACACGACCAGGAAGTCCAGTGACTTGAGGCGCTCCTCAACGTTGATGACGTTGGGCGCGGACACGACCACGTTGGAACCCATCACCCACAACGCCCGCACGCCGTTTGATTCATCGGAGTCCGGCCGGCCCAGGGAGTCCAGCAGTTCGTAGGCCGATTTGCCGGGGCCCGGGAGCGATGCCTCGTCCACGCCCCAGACGCCCGACACGTGGCGCCGCGCCGCCGGGTCGGTAATCAGGCGGTAGCCGGGGAGTTGGTCGGCCTTTTGGCCGTGTTCCCGTCCGCCCTGCCCGTTGCCCTGGCCGGTCAAGCATCCGTAGCCGCTGTTGGGCCGGCCGATGAGTCCCAAAGCCAGCGCGACATTGATGAATGAGAGGACGTTGTTCACGCCCTGAGACTGTTGCTCGGCTCCCCGGCCGGTCAGGATCATTGCCGATTCAGCGGACCCGAGCATCCGAGCGGCGCGCAACAATTGGGCTTCCGGCACGCCGGTGATGCGCTCTACCCGTTCCGGCCAATAGGTCGCCACGAGGTTGCGCACCTGTTCGAATCCCTCAGTACGCTCGGCGATGTAGTCAGTGTCGATGAGTCCATCGCGCACCAGGATGTGCAGCAGTCCGTTGGCCAGGGCGGCGTCGGTCCCGGGAATCAACCTCAGGTGGAGGTCGGCGCGTTGCGCGGTGGGAGTGAGCCGGGGATCGGCTACGATCAACTTGCCGCCGGCCTCACGCTGGGCCTCGAAGTACTGCATCATAGGCGGCATGGTCTCGGCGGAATTGCTGCCCAGCATCAGCACGACCTCCGCTCCAGGTATGTCTTCCAGAGGGAAGGGCAGGCCGCGGTCGATGCCGAGGGCGCGGATGCTGGCCGCCGCCGCGGATGACATGCAGAACCGCCCGTTGTAGTCGATGTTGGGCGTTTGCAGGGCGACCCGGGCGAACTTGCCCAGCAGGTAGCTCTTCTCGTTGGTCAGCGAGCCGCCGCCGAATATTCCGACCGCCTCGGGCCCGTACTCAGTCCTCGTATCGCGGAAGGCCTGGGCAATGCGCTCAAGAGCGGCGTCCCAACCGACGGGATGCAATTCGCCGTCGGTTCCACGCATCAGGGGAGTCCGCAGGCGTTCCGGATGGGCCAGGGCCGCGCCGGCGGTCCACCCCTTGATGCAGAGCGCGCCTTTGTTCACGGGGAAGGACGTGGATCCGGTGATGTGCAGATCGCCCGGAGCGCCCGCCAGGTCCATGCCGCACTGGAACGCGCAGTAGGGGCAGTGTGTAGCGGTCGTCCTGGACGACACTAGCGGCATGTTTTTTGGATTGGCGGTCAAGATTTTATGCCTTCGCAGAGGTTGTAGGCATAATCTTAGAGACCCTTTATTGCGCATCGTTTTCGGCGATGTAAAAGAGAGGTGTCGCAAAAATGAACTTTTGATGAATCGGGGGTTACACGCGGGTAACGGTTGACGTCGCCGAATATCCGCCCTTGTTTCTGCACGCATTGGGGGTTATATTGTGCGCATTTAGTGATGCAATCAGTGCGCCAACACAAGGAGCGATAGCCATGACAACCACAGGCCGATTGCGCAGCGGGAACGTCACCGCGCCGGATACGCGCGTATCCGTTTACGAAGCGATCCACGCCCGGCGGATGAACAATGAATTCTCCGATGTGGTCCCAGACCGGGGTGCGCTGCAGCGAATGTTGGACGCCGCGGTGTGGGCGCCCAACCACAGGCTCACCAATCCGTGGCGGTTTTTCGTCCTGGAAAAGGGCGGCGAGAAACGCGCCCAAGTGGCGCAACTGGCGTACGACAACCAGTTCGCGCGCAGCGGCAACCACGAACACGCGGACGGCAGCCGTCAGCGGGTGCTGGATGCGCCAGCACTCATTTACGTGTACAGCGTGCCGGCGGACAGTGAAGAAATGACCCAGGAGAACTATGCCGCCGCCTGCTGCGCTGTGCAGAATCTCCTGCTGGCGGCGGTGGCGGAGGGGTTGGCCGGCGACTGGAGCACCGGGAACACCACGCGGCATCCCCAATTGGCGGAAACCCTGGGCGGGGAATCGGACTGGACCATGGTGGGCGCGTTGTTCATCGGCCAGCCGTCGCGTCCCTCCGCATCGGTGCGCGCGCCGGCCGACGAGGTGACCGCCTGGCTTGACTAGATCGTCTGCCCCTACGCTACGGGGCCAGATCGAGATAGACGTCCGGAGCGGAACCTGTTGAGGGTGTCCGCATCCACCGTCCGATCACACTCGGATAGGTGAGAGGTCATGCCACTCGGGTGGGTATAATCTGCCCACCAAAACTCATTCGTGGAGAGAGGAGCCGAACATGGCCGCAGATCCGGTAAACATTTTTGAATATGAAGAGATAGCCAGGGAGCGAATCGAGAAGGGCCACTACGACTTCATCGCCGGGGGCGCGACGGACGAGATCACCATCCGGCGGACGCGGGCCGTGTACGACTCCATCATGCTCCGCCCACGCATGATGGTCGATGTTGACCAGCGGAGCATGGCGACCACCGTGCTGGGCCAGGAGATCTCCCTACCGGTGATGCTGGACCCGGCTGGCAACCACGAAGCGGCCCATCCCGACGCCGAGATTGCGTCGGTCAAGGCGGCGGGAGCCGCGGGGACGCTGATGGTGCTGAGTTCCCACGCGGCGCGGACGCTGGAGGACGTGGCGGCGTCGGCATCCGGGCCGATATGGTTCCAGCAATACTTCTTTAAGGACAGGGGCCTGACGCTGGAAATGGCTGCCCGAGCCGAGGAAGCGGGGTATTCTGCCATCTGCATGACGCTGGACGCCAAGATCAAGCCCAAGCGCGAGCGCAACATCCGCAACGACTACGTGGGCGCGGAGTCGCCCAATTACGCGCAGCTTGACCTGGGAACCCACACCTGGAAGTTCGCCGCCGACGCGCCGGCCGGGCCCAGCGACATTCGGGACGTGGCGGCGACGTGGGACGACCTGGACTGGTTTGCATCCAACATCAGCCTGCCCGTGGTGGTGAAGGGAATCATGGCCGGGGAGGACGGCAGGCTTTCTGCCGAGAACGGGGCCAAGGGCGTGATCGTGTCCAACCACGGCGGCCGATACCTGGACACCACGCCCGCGACCATCGAGGTGCTGCCGGAGGTGGTGAACGCGGTGGACGGCAAGGCGGAGGTGTACCTGGACGGCGGCGTGCGCCGGGGTACGGACATTTTCAAGGCAGTGGCGCTGGGCGCGCGTTCCGTGCTGATCGGACGCCCGTTGTTCTGGGGCCTGGCGGTGGACGGCGAGGCCGGGGTCAAGGCCGTGCTGGAACTGCTGCGGGACGAGCTGGACGCCACCATGGGAATGTGCGGATGCCCGACGATTGAGAGCATCGGCGAGGCGACCATCGACACGGTTTCGCCGCTGCTGGCGGCGTTCCCGGCGCACGCGGATTTCCGGTAGCCGGGCTACTTACTCCCCCGGAGCGACGAAAACGGGAACCTGCGGGACGCAACTGCGAAGTTAATGCAGATTCGCGGGTTTTTGGCATGTGATTATTTGATAAGAATAATTGACGTTTTGCGCCATTCGGGATAGCATTGCGGCAAAATTGACGAAATGCTGCCAACGTTCGGGGCGTGCTTGAGGAAAGCACTGGCGCGAGGAGTCTCAAACCCGCCCTGAACCGAGTCCCGCCGTAGGAGGGATGTTGGCTGTCAGGCACGTCAGAGATCTGGAATCAGGAGGTAAGAGAATGGCAGAGAAGGACATTGCCCTGATGGCTCACCTTATGCGCCGCGCCGGGTTTGGAGCGTCGTACGAGGAGCTTGAGGCGCGTGCCGCCAAGGGCTACGAGGCCACAGTAGAGGAACTGCTAAATCCGGAGAGCCAGCCGGCCATTCAGGATGACATCCTGATGCGCTACCAGCCGCAGTGGGTATCCAAGGCGGGGCTGGAGGGCCAACAGGAAGAGTGGACCTACCGGATGATCAACACCAAGCGGCCGCTGGAAGAGAAGATTGCCTTGTTCTGGCACCACATCTTCTGCACCGGCCATGCGAAGTGCGAGTATCCCAAGCAGCAGAATATTGAGCTCGATATGTTCCGCACCCTGGGGTTCGGCAACTTCGAGGAACTGCTCATGGGCCTGTCCACGGACCCGGCGATGGTGTTCTACCTGGACAACTGCATGAGCCACAAGGACGCCATCAACGAGAACTGGGGCCGCGAGCTGCTGGAACTGTTCTCCCTGGGCGTCGGCATGGACGGCAACGCCAACTACTCCGAGGACGATGTCAAGGAAGCCGCCCGCGCCTTCACCGGCTGGACGGTAACCAACTCGATCCCTCGGTATCCGTACGGCAAGTATGAGGCCGCGTTCATCTACGACCCGTCCGACCACGACTACACGGAAAAGACGTTCCTGGGCGAGACGGGCAACTTCAACGGCGAGGACATCGTCAAGATTGTCGCCCGGCAGCCGGCGGCCGCCCGGTTCGTGGCGCGGCACATGTACAACTTCTTCGTCGCCGACGAGCCCCAGGTTCCCGCCTGGCAGAACACCCCGCCGCGCGATCCGGAAGCCATCAAGATGCTGGAAGACGAGTACTTCCGCTCCGGCTACGACATCCGCTCCATGCTGCGCGTGCTGTTCAACTCCGACTTCTTCAAGAACGCCCAGTTCGAGAAGGTGAAGAGCCCCACCGAAACCGTGGTCGGCACCATGCGACTGGTCGGCGACTTCGACATGCCGCGCCCCGGCCTGAACGCCATGACCCTGACCATCCGCTACATGGGCCAGGACCTGCTCAACCCGCCGACAGTGGAAGGTTGGCACACCGGCCGCGAGTGGATCGACAGCGGCACTCTGGTGGAGCGCATCAACTTCACCGCCGACGCAGTGGGCGACACCTCCCATCGCGGCGTGCAGGCGATCATCAACCGCCTGGGTTCCGAGGGCGATACCATTTCGTCCGAGCGGCTCGTGGACGGCTGCCTGCAGCTCCTCGGCCACTACCAGTTGGCCGATGTTACCCGCAATGAGCTGATCGCGCTGGCGGACAGCGAAGGCGAGCTGAGGACCGGCACCGACGAGTTCGGCCAGCGGGTCGGACAGATGCTGCAGTCCATCGTGGCGACCACCGAGTACCTGTTCGAGTAACAAAAGGGGGAATGATATGACATCCACCAAGAAAGATCCGGTGCTGGTGGTCCTCCAGTTGTCGGGGGGCAACGA
>DAOUJD010000060.1:0-14515 GCA_034423115.1 Dehalococcoidia bacterium
CCGCCATCAAGACCTTCTACCGACGTCTCCGCGACGCCGGTAAACCCGGCAAGGTCGCCCTCACCGCGTGTATGCGCAAACTCCTTACCATGCTCAACGCCATCGCCCGGGACGGCCAACCCTGGCAGCACACTCCTCAAACCTCACCTTGACACCCAATACAGTTGCTACGGTATTGAAGGCGCTCCGGGCGCGCTCCACCAGCACGGCCACCTCGGCGGGTTCGGGACTGACCGGCAACGCCCCGGTCTCGATGTGGGCTACGTCCAGCAGGTCGGAGACCAGCTTGTTCATGTGGTCGGCCTGGTCGCCCATGATCCGGACGAACTGGCGCACCACCGCCGGGTCGAGTTCAGGCGCCGCATCCATGATCGTGGTGGCGGACCCCTTGATGGATGTCAGTGGCATCCTCAACTCGTGGGTCACCATGGCCAGGAAGTGGGCCCGCAGCCGCTCCAGCTGCTCAACGTCGGTCATGTCCTGCATGGTGACGACCACCGACTCCACGGCGCCATCGTCGGAGAGGATGGGCGTCGCATTGAGCAACACCGTAGCCTGCCTTCCGTCGGCAACCCGCAGGACGATCTCCTCGGCCCGCACCGTCTCGGCGGCGCTCAGGAGTTGGGCCATGGGAAACTCCTTCAGTGAGACCTCCCTCCCGTCGGCGCGTCGGAAGGTCAGCACCTCCAGCAGGTCCTCCGGCGTCTGGTCCGGGTTGCGCAGGATGTCGACGATCCTCCGCGCCTCCCGGTTGAAGGACTTCGGAGCTCCCGTTACGGCGTCAAAGACCACGACGCCCACCGACGAGGTGTTGATCAGGGTTTCCAGGTCGGACCGAGCGCGGCGCTCCTCCCGGTGGCGCCGCGCGTTGGCGATGGCCTGGGCGGCCTGGGAGGCGAAGAGCACCAGCGTGTCCTCGTCCTGTTGGGTGAACCCCTCCTCACCCGGCTTGTCCGACAGGTAGAGGTTGCCGACCCGCGCGTTCTGGAGACGGATGGGGGCGCTGAGGAAGCTGGTCAAGGGTCCCAGGGGCGGGCCGATTTCCGGCAGCCCCAACGCCTGGGCGTAGACCGCGAAAGTCGGCCACCCGCAGGGGCTCGGGCAGATTGCTCAGGTAGGCGAAGAGGTCCAATCCCCCGGGCAGTTCCACGAACCCCCGGTGGGCCTCCTCGGTCAGGCCCGACGAGATGAAGCCCTCCAGCTGCGCCGTATCGTCGATGACGGTAAGGCCGCCCCGACCGGCCCCGGTGAGCAGGCGCGCCCCGTCCACCACCCGTTGCAGGACGGCGTCCAGGTCCAAATCCTCGGTGATGCGGCGGCTGGCCTGGCTCAGGCGGGAGAGGCGCTCCCGAAGGGTGGCGATCTCCGCGTCTCGCTGGTCCGCTGGGTTCAAAGGGTCACCTCCATAAGGGTGGGCCGTCCGCTGTTTCGGCCCAACGGATTTTGAGCTGATGGGGGCAATTGTGCCGCAATTCCCCATATGTTATCAGAACTCATCATAATATCACTCAATATCACCCATAAATCGCAAATACGGTGCTATATCAGGGCAATCGCGTCTTATCCGAGGAGGACTTTGAGCGGGTAGTTCTCATCCCATCCGGCGTTGAGCCGTTTGCCCTGGATGCCCACTTTCAGGGTTTTCTCGTTCTTCAGCAGGTTGTGTCCGATCTGCCGCAGCGTGTTGATGTTCTGAGGGCCGTGGTCCTTGCGCACTCGGCACTGGTCTTCCCGAAAGGTCACGTCAAGGGTCCAGTGCAACGAGTTTTCGACGCTCCAGTGGCTTCTGATGACGGCCAGCAGTTGTTCCGCTGAGCTGGCCAGGCTGCCGATGTAGTAGCGGGGCTGACTGATAGCGCCCTCATGGGTTTGACGATGGCCCACCACCCTGACGGCGGCTTTCAGTTGTGGCCATTGCCCCTGGGGGTCCAGATAGTCCAGGCAGTCCTGATCGGTGATGACCCAGCATTCCCGGCGTTCCACCCGTCCGTGCCCCTTGTCCACGGTTTCAGTGTGGTCATGGGGAACTCCGTCAAAGCCCAATGCCTCGGCCCCCTCGAACAGGTCCTGAATACTCTCGTGCAGTTGTCCCTGGTTCTCCTTCACCGCCAGCACGTAGTCGGCGCCGCCCTGGGTGATTTGCTGGGCGATCTCCCGCTGGCAGCCCATGGCGTCGATGGTTACGATGCAACCATGCAAGTCCAGCATTTCCAGCAGCTGGGGAATGGCGGTGATCTCGTTGGATTTTTCGTCAGTCTTGACCTGACCCAGGGTCACCGTCTGCTGAGTGGCCCAGGCGCTGACCATGTGGATAGCCCCCTTCTTACCGGCCCGGTCATAAGAACGTCGGGCCGTCTTGCCGTCAATCCGCCTCCGGCGGACCGCCTCGCCGGGGAGCAGTTCGGCGATGGCCTGGGTCCATGAGATGAAGCAGTTCTGCAACTGCACTGGGTCCAAACGAGCAAAGACATCGCCGAAGGTGTCGTGGGACGGGATGCCGTGAGGCAGTTCCAGGAAGGTTTGGAACCAGGCCAGCTTGCTCCTGCCGAAGAGCTCGATATGAACCCAGGAATCGGCACCGCAGATGGTGGCGCAAATGGCGATGGCCAGGATGTCCACCAGTTTGTGGCGTCGGGTACGTTCCACTCGAGGATCGTCCAACTCAGCGAAATGATCGAGAAGAGTTGTTTTGGGTGGTTGCGCCATATGCTCCTGCCTCCATGACCTTCAACGGATCATCGGACATTAGCATATTTCTAAAAAATCCCATTAAGACGCGATTGCCCTGGGTGCTATATTCTCCCGTGGCTTTTTAACTGTTTCAAGGAGAGTTGAATTCGTCGGCATGTTCAACGTGCCCGACGCCTGAAAGTCAAAGACCGCGTGGCGCAACCGACCGGACCGCTTTCCGGTCAAAACGCGCCGTCAAGCCCGGTGTTGGAGGGACGCCCGGCCCCAGGCGATCTGCGACGCTAACAGCCATAACCAGCCGCTGCACAGTTGAATACGCAGCCTTACCCCGACGCCGGGCCTTCCCCAATCACACCCGCCCGGCGCAACCGGAGCACCCATGGCTATCCCTCCGCCCACCGGCGCCCCTACCCGTCTTGCTGCTGCCACCGCAGCCGAGCCGGCCGTTGCCGGCCCTGCCTGTCATTGCGAGCGCAGCGCGGCAATCTCGTCGCGCCCCGACTTTTGCATCAACTTCCCATCCAACCCGCGGCCCCCCGGAGGCGGCCCGCGGCGAGAACGCGCCGGCAATCCAATATCACCGCGCGCGACGGGAATCGTCGCCGGACTGTCCTGAAGACGCACCAATCCGGCGCACCATAGAGATGGGGAGCAACCTTGGCTGACGCCGGGCCGCCCCCCTGTAATCGAAAACCTTCGCAAGAATCCGAATACGGAGTGAAAATTACCATGTTGCACAAAACAACGCAACTTTCCGTAATGGCGATGGCCGCCCTGGCCATCGTCGCCGTGGTCGCCGTCGCGCTCTTTGCAGCCGGCGGCGCACAGGCGGAAAACGTCACCACCAATGCACTACCCTACGAATCCAGCAACGGCGGCAACAACGCCGTGCAACCGCAGGACGAAGATGAACCCGTACCCCCGGCGACCCCCGAAGCCTGCGCCGAGGACCCGGACGAGGTGTTCTCCGAAGGCCATCTGGCGCTTTTCGACCTCTATTGGGACCCAGATGACCTGAAACTGGTCAACAACCCCTGCCCGCCCTTCGCGGACCATGACGTGACCCCAACGGTCCGAACCCCTACCGATTTCAACGTCCTAAACGGCACCGTCGTCCATATCCCCCACCGGGACCAGTTCAAGATTGTGAGCAAAATTCCCGAAGGGGGGACCCGTCCGAGTACTTTGTCGTCCATGGGCGAAGTCCCCTGCTGGACGCGTACCAGGGACAAAGCGGCGACAAGATAGCCTGGATTGTGGCGGAGTGGCCGGATGACGTGCCCAACCGTACGACAGGCGATCCGGATTTCCACTTCGGCTTCTCCGCCGGCCTGCTGCACCCGGAGAATTGGGTAGCAGGTACGGGTAACCCTGACGACGTCGCGATGATTCAGTACTAGTTTGAGGCCGAGCGGGAGCCGGAGGTCAGGCCGGGTGACCGGGGCGCCGTTTTCGCTTCCTCCGGCGCGACGTTCACCAGGAACGACATCAAATGGGACACCCATAACCCCGACACCAACGAGATGAAGGTGGCGGTCGGCGAGTACCAGCACCTCTACTGGGCCTTCACCAAGCCGGGAACCTACGTTTTCTGGGCCCACGCCAAGGGGTACCCCAAATCGCACACGGATGGCGGAGCACTGCTGCCGGCAGGATCTAAGGTCGAAGCTGTGACCAGCGAGGTGGTGCGTTATAAATTCCACGTGGGTCGGATGGCCGACCTGAACGTCGAGGTGACGTCGGCCGAAGTGGCCAATGCCGGCGAGAACGTGACCCTGACCGTCACCGCCCGCAACAATGGCCCCGACGACGCGCCTAACACTCTCGTCGAAGTCGACTTGCCTGATGGGTTGACCTATTTGCGACATAACGAGTCCGCCGGTGAGTACCACCCCGACACGGGCGGATGGGTTATCGGCGATCTGGCCAGCGGTGCCTTGGCCACGCTGACCATCACTGCCACCGTTGGCGCCAACAGCCATGGTCAAGAGCTGAAGACCAAGGCCACAATCAGTGCGAGGGAAAGGATCGGCACGTCACTGGTCACCGAACTGGACCCGAACACCGATGACAATATGGCGATGTGGACCGTGATCGTGACGGCCGAATCCAACGTGGACCCAACGTTCATCGCAGTCCGGTCGGTGCCGGAAAACACCGCGCCCGAATCCAACGTTGGAAACCCAATCCCAGTGAAAGATCCGGACACCGCCAACCCGAGGTTCGTGTTGACTGGGCAAGGCGCCGAGGACTTTGCCGTCATCAACGTGGCAGTCAAGGAAGGCGTCCCAGGGGCCCAGATACGGGTAGCCAAAGGAGAGAGCATTGACTACGAAAGGCAGTCGTCGTACGACCTAGTGCTGACGGTCAATGACGGCAAGGACGTTTTCAACAACGACAACTCTGATGTCGATGACAGCATCCCCGTGTGGATCAGCGTGGAGGATGACACGACTGAGCCGTACGCCGTTTCGCTGAGGGTGAACAACGAGAATCCCACCGGGAACAATTCCGTAACCTTCACCGCCACGGTCCAAAGTGCGCCGGTGGAAGCAGACCTGTTGCGTTACCGGTGGGGGTGGCACGACCCGGACGGTTCGAATGCGGGCTCAGAAGAGCACAACGCTCCCAACTAGACAACCCGCCGTGAAACCCCGGGGGCACGAGAATTCCACGTAACCGTCTATTACTTCCACGACGGATCGGCGACCGGACAGATAACTTCAGACACGGTCACCGTTACCTAGTCAGAGGCTGACTCCGGTAACTAGATCCGCTCGGAGGGCAAGCCGCCTAGCGCCGGCTTGCCCTCCCATCTTCCGGGAGGTGATTCACCATGGTTGGCCGTACGCTGATGTTCATGTTTGCCGCGCTAAGCCTGTTTGTGGCCGGGGGCGCTTTAGCTGCGCCTATGGCCGAAGCCCAGGCGGAGCAAGTTGACATTGACGTGGCGGTTTGGATCGAGGACCGCGAAAATGTCGACTTCCCGCACGTTATCGTAGCGAATCATGGGAGCGTAGCGGCCCGTGACGTTAGAGTGGTCATCGAGCATCGAGGATATGAGGTGGCATTAGGCGACTGGCAAATTGGCCTGGACGAACTTCCCGGCAATCACCTATTAATTTACGACCCGGACACTGATCCCAGCAGGTTGGTTTGGGTTGTAGAGACGTTGCCGGGCAAGGGCGAGTACGCCTTGCCTTTTGCAGAACCGTTTAAGCTAGTGGGCCAGCCGGAATTCGCCCCCGGTGTTCGCCGTGTGGTTCGAATGATTACCAGGATAGAGAGTGTTGCGCCTCCGGAGCCTGGTGACAAGCAGGATAATAACTATTTCGAGACATTGTTTTATTCTAATGACACCAACGCTGGTTACGTAATTGTAGGTAATTATGGTGTCGAAGCGACGGTCCGTAGTCGCAGTGGAACTCCCAGGTCGGAGACTGTCGTATTTGAAATTATACCTTATGTGAATGTTCATAGCTTTTCCTTATTGACTGACACGGTAGTGAAAGTTGAACTCACCCCAGGATTGGAGTACGTGCCTGAGGCTGAAGCAAACATAATTCGCACGGCTGGTGAAACCATCTTGAACGGAACTGCCGGCAGATTTGTTCCCAACAGCACGGAAAACGCCGGCAAGTGGGAGATTGGGCCTTTGCCTAACAGTGATGCCGGCAACAACAGTTATCTCAAGCTGACGCTGGAGGCCGCTCTGGACGCTGATTCCAGCGACAACGAGCAGTGCCTCACCGCGACAATCACGGGTCTGCCCCAGGAGAGCCCGAACGACGAAAACGACGCCGTCACCGAGGACAACATAGCCAGGGTTTGCATAGATCCGCAGCAACCCGAAACGCCGGTACCGACCGTCCTCACCGACGGAGAGGTTTCGCTTTTCACCTGGTACGACTGCGTGGGGCAGACAGACTATCCCTGCGATGCCGCCAATAACGCCAACAACGACGGCTTTGAGTTGGTTGTCGTGCCCGGTGTTAAATCAGCCGGGACAACCATATTGCCGGAGGAAATACTCCAACCGCGTGATTTTGTAGTGCACGTGCCGGACCCTCAGGGGCGGCACATCGCGGGCAGCAGCATATCCTGGTCAACCGGGTACAATCATAGCCGTAACGCTTACGACCGGCCAGGCGTTGAACTATTGGCGAAAACCGACCATCTTGATTATATGGTGTGGGGCGTTGACCCCTCTTCGAGCGGCAAAACCAAAGCTGTCATTACCGGCGGCTATTCTGGGGCGGGAAACAATCCGGCTCCCGGCGCTTTGGCGGCTGAGTATAGGACGAGTCGTGGTTCCTTGCGTAGCCTTTGGCCAGCTACGAACGGAGTGATTAACCTGGGCACGACCGGAACGATCGGGCTTGACGTCTTTCGTCTCTATTTTACCTTCGACAGCCTGGGCACTTACGAGTATGAATACACGGTCACTGCCTGCTACGGCGCCACCGTTTGTCGGGATGCCGACAACACTAACGACGTGAAGCACAGCGACACCGAGACCTACACCTTCCACGTCGGCCCCATCGCCGACCTCGCGGTTGCTTCGGCGTGGCAGACGGCGCATGGGGTGGCGGTGGCGGTGGTCAACAACGGGCCCGACCCCTCGCCGCGAGCGCGTGTGGAACTGGACACCGGCGGAAGCTGCGCCATCGAACCACTGCCACCCATCACCCGGGTTGCTACCTGCACCATTGCCGGCGCGCAGGTTGACGAAGGACGAGCCATGGTTTCCATTGTGGACAAGGCGCCCTATGAGGTGTGCGCCAACCTTCACTGGCACTCACATGACGACCCTATCAGCGAAGCCAACATCGACGCCAACGAAGTGGAATGCGACGCCGACCCAGAAGGAAGCTGGCTCAGCATTGAGGTGTACGATCCCGATCCCAACAATGACACCAGCGGTCTAACGGATACCCCGCCCATACCGGGAGAGGTCAGAGCACAGTCCTGGCGGACCACCGAGAGCGTCGACGGCCATACCGTTACCACAGACGTCCGAAGCCACCGGGTGAGCTGGGAGCCGCTGGAAGAACTGTACGGCTGGGATGTGTCCCACTATGAGGTGGAGCGGCTGGGCCTGACCAGCGACGTCTGGCAGCCCATTGCTGCGGTGGTCACGCCGCCCTACGACGACACCGACGAGGAGCGGGGCTCGTCGCCGCGCTACCGGGTGCGGGCGGTGAACGTGCTCGGCCAGTTCGGGCCGTGGGCGGAGACGGGGGTGAGCAGTGCCAGCAGCCTGCCCCGCCTCAGCCTGGTCCTGGACAAGAAAACCATCAATGAGCCGGACGACCAGGCCACCGTGACCGCCCGGCTGAACAAGGCCTCGGGCCAGGACGTGCCCATCACCGTGTCGGCGGAGTTGGCGTCGGGCAGCGACACGCCGGAGCAGCCCTCCTTCACCCTCAGCGACAACAAGCAACTCATGATCCCGGCCCGCATGCGAGAGAGCAAGGGCATCGTGACCATCACCGCCAACGCGGACGACGACGGGTTGAACGAGCAGGTCAGGGTCTCCGCCGTGGCCGCCTACGTGCAGTCCAACATCCCCGCCGTAACCCTGACCATCCAGGACGACGACGCGCCCGGGCTGAAGCTGATTCCGATGTCGGTGGCCGTGGACGAGGGCATGACGGCCGACGACGCCTACACGGTCGCGTTGAACGCCGCGCCCACCGGTGGCGACGTAGTCGTCTCGCTGACCGGCAGCGGGGACGTTACGCCGTCGCCAAGGGAGCTGACCTCCACGGCGAACAACTGGGACAGGCCGCGGACGGTGGACGTCATCGCGGTCCAGGACGCGGACGACATGGCCGCCATCACGCACAGCATCGTGCGCAACCAGAGTGCCAACGAGTACGGCTCCGTGGCCGACGCCACCGTCCAGGTCGCCGTGACCGATGACGACAAGAACGACAGAGGGGTGATGGTGACGCCGGATGAGCTCACAGTGGAGGAGGGCCTCCTGCCGGGCAAGACCTACACGGTGCGGCTGGGCACCGAGCCGGCGGGGAAGGTGTGCTTCAACGCGGCCCTGCCCGCCGGGTCCGACGTGCGGCTCGACCGGGGGTCGGCGTCGTTGTCGTTCACCCTGACTTCCGGCAACTGGCAGGAGGGCCGGACGATGACGGTCAGGGCCGTCAACGACCTGGACGACGACAACGACATGGATGACATCACCCATACCATCAACCCCAACTGCACCACGGCCGACGAGTACGACGGCTGGTCCGTGGCATCCGTGGCGGTGACCGTGATCGACGACGACGCGCCCGGCGTGGGGGTGAGCAAGCAGGCGCTGAGCATCGCCGAGGGCGGCAGCGGGAGCTACAACGTGAGCCTCAACACGCTACCGACCGCCGACGTGACCATCACCGTGAGCAGTGACAACGGCGACGTAACCGTCGATCCGCCCCGCCTCACCTTCACGCCCGACAACTGGAGCAGCGTGCAGCAGGTTACCGTCAGCGCGGAGCGGGACAGCGACGCGGCGAACGATACGGCCATGCTGAGCCACGAGGTGTCCAGCACTGACGACGATTACAACAGTGTGCAGAGTGTCGCCTCGGTTGCGGTCAACGTGACCGACCCGGACCGGCCGGGCGTAACGATAGGCAAACTGTCGCCGTCGGTGGTGTACGAAGAAGGACGCCTAGAGGAAATTGTCAACCCGGATACTGAAAGAACCTTGAGACGTGATCGCATCTCGGAAGCGCACCCGTCCTTCTACACGGTGCGGTTGGCCACCGAGCCCACGGGCCCGGTGGTGGTCGACCTCACCAGCAGTAACAGCGATGTTACGCTGGATCCACCGAAACTGACCTTCGACCAGGACAACCTGGTCCGGACGGTGAGGGTCGAAGCGATGAACGGCGACTACAAGGACAGCGACAAGGTGACCATCACCCACACGGTGGACGCGGCCGCCAGCGCCGACGAGTACGACGGGTTGGCCATTCCGTCCCTGGACTTTACGGTGGACGACAACCGCGACGCCGGCGTGACGCTGATCCTGAGCGAACCGCTGGTGGTGTCCGAGAACGGCCAGACGACCGCGGAATACGAGGTGGTGCTGGACTCCCAGCCCGACGGGATCGTAGTCATCACCATCGAGTCCGGCGACCCGGACAAGGTGGACGTTTCCGACTCGGTGCTGTACTTCAGCGGTATCCAGGTCGCCAACGGCCGGACCTGGCCCGACTGGGATGAACCGCAGACCATCACGGTCAAGGCCTTTGAAGCTGCGGACGCCGGCGAGACGGTGACGTTGACCCACAAGATCGCTGACATCAATGCCCACGGCTGGGACGTGAGGCTGGTGGGGATCGAAGTGGGCGAAGTGATGGTGACCGTGCGGGACGCCGACTGACCGTAGCAGCCGTCGCCCCGCTGGGCGGCCGGCGGCTGCCACCGCGACGGGGAGACGGTTCGGTAACAAGACGCGGCAACGTTTGCCGGTGGTATCATGAATGCGAAGGGATCGAGACCACCATGTTTTCCAAGGTTACAGTACCGCTGGACGGCTCCGACCTTGGCGAACGGGCCTTGCGTCACGGGCTGCTGGTGGCGGCGGCATTGTCCATCCCGATGGAACTGGTGGAGGCCTACGACGTGCTGCCGCCGGCGGTCCATAACCGGAGTTCCAGGATGGCCCTCGAGCAGATGCTGGCGGAACAGCGCCGTCGGTCAGAGCGCTACCTCGCGGAGGTCAGGGAGCGCCTCCAGCCGGCCGGATGCCCGTTGACGGCGGTGTCGCTGCGCGGCTGGCCGGAGCAGGCCATCATCGACCACGCCAGGCGGGATCCGGATGCGCTGATCGTCATGTCGACCCACGGGAGGGGCGGGTTCGCGCGTTGGGCGCTGGGCAGCGTGACCGACCGGGTCCTGCACACCGCGCCCAATCCGGTCCTCATCGTCCGAGCGGCGGCAGGTGAGGCTGCGCCGGCCGAGGTGAGTACCGTTCTGGCGCCACTGGACGGCTCGGATCTGGCCGAGGCGGCCCTGGAGCATGCGGTGGATCTGGCCGTGGCCCTGGATGCGGGCGTTACGCTGGTGCGGGTCTCCCACACCCGGGACTACTACCGGAACCGCCTGGTCGGCCCGGCGAGCGCCGCCGATTATTCCCTGGGGACATGGATTCAGGAGCTGATGAGAGGGGACGAGGAAGAGGCGCGCGATTTCCTGGCGGGGGTGCGGCGCGGGCTGGCCGCGGAACGCCCCGAGGTCAACTGTGTGGAGACCCTGCATCTTCTCCACGATAGCCCCGCGCAGGCCATCATCGACCAGGCGGCGCTACAGCCGACGCTGGTGGCGATGGCGAGCCACGGACGCAGCGGGTTGGGCCGGATGGTAATGGGTAGCGTCGCCGACCGCGTCGTACGCCACTCGAGCGCGCCGGTCCTGCTCATCAGGCCGCACCCGTAAGCCGGGCCTGGAGCGCAGCGACGGGAGGGCGCGACTGCCCGTCAGTACAACGGTGCCGGTCACCGGACTGGTGTACCCCGACAAATTCGTCATTCGTCAACACCGAAGCGAACAGGACGGTGAGGCAGATTGGGCTTCGCTCGCAGAGTGATCCTCGGTCCTGTCCTTGTTGGACGTTGAGCCTACGCAGACCGTGGTCATCGCGGTGAGCATTGACAACCCCGACGCCGTAACGGTGCAGCCGGCCAGTCCTACGAAGTGTGGCTGGACATCGAGCCCACCGCCAACGTCACCATCACGATCACCAGCAACCACGCCGACATAACCACGCAGCCGGCCAGCCTCACCTTCATACCGTCCGACTGGCAAACGCGCCAGGCCGTAACCGTCCGCGACGCCCAGGATGAGGACTAGGACGTCGACAGCGCCACCATCAGCCACGCCGTCAGCGGCGGCAACTACGATGGAGTAACGGCCGACCCGGTAGCTGTCGCCGTAACCTACGACGACACCAACCGGGCGGTCCTGCGACACTTCTACCAGTCCACGGGCGGCGTCAACTGGACCAACACGCCATGGTCGCGTCACCCACCTGGAACTGCGCAACAACAACCTCTTCGGGGAGATTCCGCCATTGCTGGGCAGGATGGGTAAGCTGGAATCTTGGCGTTGGATCGCAACAGCCTGAGTGTTCCGATACCCGGCGAACTCGGGAGCTTGGATGCCCTCGCACGGCTGTCGCTCAACAGGAACAACCTCGATGGGTCGATTCCCGACGATCTCAGAAACCTGGAAAGTCTGGGCATACTCGGCATAGCCAGGAGCGCGAACCTTAGCGGCGAGCTACCCGCTTGGTTGGGAGACCTGGAGAACCTGACCCGCATATCGCTGCACGACACTGACCTGAGCGGTCCGCTGCCCGCCGAGTTGGGCGACCTATCCAACCTGGTAAGGCTTGCCGTACAAAACACCGACCTGACCGGGCAGTTGCCCAGCAGTTTCACTGGCCTGACCGCGCTGAAACAGTTCTACTTCGACGGCGACGAACTGTGCGCGGCATCCAGCGATGCATTCCAGGCCTGGTATGGCGCCATCGAGGATGCCGACCCCGGCGACGCCGGCATCAAGTTCTACGGTGGACCTTTGAGTGTGACCATCGGGGACGTGGAGGGAGATGACGACATTATCAACATTGTTGAGGAGTCCGACGGCGTGACCATTACCGGAACGGCGACCGCAGGGATTGAAGTTACGCTCAGCGCAGGCGGCAACGCCGTAGGCGGTACTATCGCCGACTCAGACACCGGCGCATGGAGCATTACCGTTCCTGAGGGGAGCATCGCTGAGGGTAACGCGAGCGTAACGGCAACCGTCACCAGGGATGGCGAGAGTAAGGAAGCCACCTACCACTTCAAGTTGGACCTGACCGCGCCTACGCTGTTGTCGGCAACCCTGTCCGGGTCCGGTCGTAGTATTCGCCTGACATTCTCAGAGGCGGTGGATAGTTCAGCGGGATACGGAGCGTTCAGCGTGTTGGTGGATGGGGTCGAGGCTTCCAGGGTTTCGGGTATCCTGCCGCAAAGCAATAGCGACAACGCACAGGTGTACTTGTCGTTAGCGGACGCGTTGCAGGAAGGGGCTGTAACCCTTGAGTACAATCCTTCGGCCACCAACAATAACTCCTGGCGAGACGAAGTGGGCAACCCGTTCACTGCGGGGACCTACTCAGTGAGCAGGTAGGTGAACAGAAGTGGACCATGGTAGAGCCGTAGTGCCTATCCTAATAACTGGTGAAAACTCGCGGTCCCGTTCCGGGAAGTCAAGCCAGGGCTGCGACTAGACTGGGGCCATGACCAAAGTGAGAGAGCCCAAGCCCCCGCGCCCCAAGCGTGCTGGCCCTGCCACCAAGACCAATCCCACCACCGGGGGTTTCCAGATTTCTGACGAACTCTGGGAAATACTGGAGCCCCTGATCCCCGAGCATGTGAACATCCATCGGCTTGGCGGCGGACGGCCCCGGATTCCCGACCGCACCTGCGCCAACGGCATCTTCTACGTGCTGCGCATCTGCCTCTGGCGGACCCGTGGAAAGCGTTGGATGCCACGGGCATCTGTTCCGGTTCCACGGCGCACCTGCGCTTTCAGGAATGGGTGGCCGCCGGGGTGTTCCTGGAACTGTGGCGAGTGGGATTGGAGCGCTACGACGAACTGAAGGGGCTGGACTGGAGTTGGTTGAGCATGGACGGGGCCATGACCAAATCGCCCCTGGGTGGGGGAAAAACCGGCGCCAACCCCACCGACCAAGGTAAGCGAGGCGTCAAGCGTCCGCCTCTGGCGGATTGACCGAGGCCCAGGGCATCCCAGTGGGTCTGGCGGTGGATGGGGCCAACCGCCACGACATGAAGTTGGTGCGGCTTACGGTGGACAGCCTGCCGGTATCCCGACCGGCGCCCAGCCCAGAGCATCCCCAGGGTATGTGCTTGGATAAGAGCCTGCCCCGTACTTGATACGGGGGCCATGACTACCCCGAAGTGCGCCGCACCGTGGACGAGTTCGGCTTCACCGCCCACATCCGCAGTCGCGGCGAAGAGGCCCAGGCCATCAAACGGGAGGCCGGTTTCAAAGCCCGACGTTGGGTAGTGGAACGCACGCATAGTTGGCTGAACCGTTTCCGACGCATCCTGGTGCGCTGGGACAAGTCCCCTGAGAACTACATCGCCTTTCTGCACTTCGCCTGCGCCCTCATCGCTCTCAGAGCCGCTGGGTTATTAGGATAGGCTCTTATGCGGTTGTGGTGCCGACGATTTGCTTAGCGCGGTCCACTTCACGGTTTCATTCATAAGGGTTATATCGCTGGATCACCCGCGGTTCACGTGTGGATCGTATAACGCCGTTTACGTAAATCCGATCGCGGGAACCAATTCGGATATCAAAGCGGTCCATTCGGTTGGTTATGGCCGGCAGGCGGAACAATCGTTGTGGGATACAAAACTGGTCTCGATAAGGCCGGAGCAACTTCGCTCCAACCCCGTCGTTTTACAACCGCACCGACCTAACTCTTATGGTGTCTTCTGCCAGGCGCGCAAATGCAGGCCTGTATCCGTAGCCCGGGCCTTTCGATAGTGCGTCCCGAATTGACGCCCGCGGTGCTCGCAACCACCCCGTGAGCAATAAGCTAGTTTACTCTCTACCCCACGGCCAGGCTACTGGTGGCAGTTGCAGCGACAGGACGATTGCAAAGTCAGGGTAGATGTCCTGCCAGGTGGGCTATAGTCTGTTGCGGGCGAAAACAGCTGGTCTTGGCGCGCAAAGGCAGGGACATTCGTTGTGGAAGCCACTGGGCTCGGCGCAAGACATTCAAACTAGCATTGACCAAGGC